>NZ_CP095864.1:3200552-3840663 GCF_023100845.1 Gordonia sp. PP30
GCCACCTCCAGGCCGCCGCCGAGGGCGTATCCGGTGATCGCGGCGACGGTCGGCTTACTGATCTCGGAGATCGCGCCCAGTCCGCGCTGCAGGCGGCGGGCCACCTTCGCCATCTCCTGGAACGACATGTCGTTCATCTCTTTGATGTCGGCGCCGGCCGCGAAGACCTTCGGGCCGCCGTAGACGACCACGGCCTTGACGTCGTCGCGGGAGTCGGCCTCGGCGGCCGCCGCGACGAGTTCGTCCTGGACCTGACGGTTCAGCGCGTTCATCGGCGGGCGATTCAGGGTGATCACCCCCACCCCCGGGTGCTCTGGCGCGATGGAAAGGGTCACGAACTCTGCCATACCGGCAGGCTACCGGGCGGGCCCGCCGTCGCCGCAACCGCACCCGCACTCGTGAGACGCACGACTAAGGTTGTGCCATGAGTGACAGCGCGGTCGAGCTCGTCGTTCCCGGATCGGCGCGGACCGGCGCCCCGGAGCGCACCGTCCGGCTCAGCAGCCCGGACCGCGTGTACTTCCCCGAGGCGGGACTCACCAAGCTCGACCTGGCCCGGTACTACCTGAGCGTGGGCGACGGCATCGAGCGCGCGCTGCACGCGCGGCCGACCATGCTGCACCGGTTCCCCAAGGGTCTCGCCGGACCGAAGGTGCACCAGAAGAAGCTCCCCGCGGGTGCGCCGGACTGGATCGAGACCGTGCCGATCTTCTTCCCCCGCTACTCCCGGATCGTCGACGAGCTGTGCCCGGCCGAACTGGCGCCGATCATCTGGGCGGTGCAGATGTCGACCGTGGAGTTCCACCCCTGGAACTCGCGGCGCGCGGACGTCGAGCGGCCCGACGAGTGGCGGATCGATCTCGACCCGATGCCCGACTGCGACTTCGCGCGGGTGCGGCGCGTCGCCCACGCCGCCCACGAGTTGCTGGACGAACTCGGTATCCGCGGCTTCCCGAAGACCTCCGGCGGCCACGGTCTGCACATCTACGTGCGGATCGAGCCCGAGTGGGAGTTCGGCGACGTCCGGCGCGCCGCCCTCGCCTTCGGCCGCGAACTCACCCGCCGCCTGCCCGGTGACGCCACCGTCACCTGGTGGCGCAAGGACCGCGACCCGTCTCAGGTCTTCGTCGACTTCAACCAGAACGCCCGCGATCACACCATGGCCGCGGCCTACTCGGTGCGCGCCACCGGCCGGGCGACGGTCAGCACCCCGATCGAGTGGGACGAGCTCGACAGCGCCGAGCCCGACGACTTCACGGTCGCCACGGTGCCGGAGCGCTTCGCCCGGATCGGCGATCTCTTCGCCCCGATCGACGACGTGTCCTACCGGCTCGACATCCTCCTGGAGTGGGCCGACCGCGACTCCCGCGACGACGAGGGCGGAGGGATCAGCGGATGATCTGCTCCAGTTGCGTCAGGCGGCCGTCGTTCAGGACGGCGAAGTAGTCCGCCGAATCGGCGAACCCGAGACCCATCACGCCGCCGTCGGAGGGGACGGCCGGCTCGATCGCGGTGATCACGCGGGGCTCGGCGATCAGGTCGGCGACGGACTCGTGCCGGGCGATCTCCCGCAGCTGCGTCCACGTCGGCGGCAGCAGGAACCGCCGTCCCGACTGCCAGTCGGCGAGCGCCGCCTCCGCGGTTGCCCACTCGGTGGCCTCGGCCTCGCTGGTCGCCCCGTCCGCGTTCTGTCCCTCCGGAAGCGCCGCCAGGAAGAAGCGCGTGTCGTACCGCCGCTTCTCGTTGCGCGGCGTGATCCAGTGCGCGAGCGGCGCCAGCAGATCGGTGCGCACACACAGGTCGTTCTCGATCAGGAACTGCGCGAACGAGATCTCCTTGGCGACCAG
Source organism: Gordonia sp. PP30 (assembly GCF_023100845.1). Lineage (NCBI taxonomy): Bacteria > Bacillati > Actinomycetota > Actinomycetes > Mycobacteriales > Gordoniaceae > Gordonia > Gordonia sp. PP30. The sequence goes on from NZ_CP095864.1 coordinate 3,202,400, forward strand.
GCGGTCGCGCTCACCGGCGTAGACCGCCGGATCGGGCACGACGGCGTCGGCGGTCCCGGCCAGCAGCACGCCGCACTCCTCGAAGGTCTCCCGGACGGCCGCGGACACGAGGGCCCGGGCGGACTCCTCCTCGGTACCGAGCTGGTGCGCCCACCAGCGCAGATCGGGACCGATCCAGCCGATCTCGGCCTCCCGGTCCCGGGGATCGACGCCGCCGCCGGGGAACACCGTCATGCCGCCGGCGAAGGCCATCTGCCGCACCCGATGCTGGAGGAAGACCTCGATGGCGCCGTCACCGTCGCGCACCAGCACCACGGTGGAGGCATCGCGCGGCGACGCCTCCGGCTGCCGGTTCGTCGCCTCATCGCTCATCGTCGCCTGCCTTCCGGTCCGTCGCTCACCGAGCGAGCGCTCACTCTACTTAGCGACTGTAACGGTCATCGCTCAGCGGCACGACGGTGACCGCCCGCACGCCGCGCCCGGCGCGCGAAGTAGCGGCCGTCGTCCTGCGTCAGCGCGATGTTCTGCCGGAAGGTGCGCGTGAGGTTCTCCGCGGTCAGCGTGTCGGCGATCGGTCCCTGCGCCGTCACCTGGCCTTCGGAGAGCATCATCAGGTTGGTGAAGCCCGGCGGGATCTCCTCGACGTGATGGGTGATGAGCACCATCGCCGGGGCGTCCGGGTCCAGCGCCAACATGCTGAGCCGGTCGACGAGTTCTTCGCGACCGCCCAGGTCGAGTCCGGCGGCGGGCTCGTCGAGCAGCAGCACCTCCGGATCGGTCATCAGGCCGCGCGCGATCAGCACCCGCTTGCGCTCCCCTTCCGACAGGGTCCCGAACGTCCGGCCGGCGAGGTGCTCGGCCCCCATCGACTCCAGGACGTCGGCCGCGCGCTCGCGGTCGAACTCGTCGTAGTCCTCCCGCCACCGGCCGAGGACCGAGTAGCCCGCCGAGATCACCAGGTCCGAGACCACCTCACCGGCCGGGATACGGCCGGCGATCGCCGAACTGACCAGCCCGATGCGGGTGGTCAGATCGCGCACATCGGTGCGGCCCAGGCGTTCGGAGAGAACGAAGGCGACGCCGGACGTCGGCTGCTCGATCGCGGCCGCCATCCGCAGCAGCGAGGTCTTGCCTGCGCCGTTGGGGCCGATGATCACCCAGCGCTCGTCGAGCTCCACCTGCCAGTCGACCGGGCCGACCAATTCCTTGCCCCCGCGCCGCAGGACGACGTCGTGGAAGTCGAGAATCAGGTCCGGGTCGGTCTGCGCGTCAGTCACCCTCCCATGATGGCCGATGACCCCGGTGGCGCGGCGCAGGTATCACCGGCGCGGGAATATCGGACCGCGCCGCGGCCTTGAACCGGAGGTGAGTGTCGCCGAATCGTCCGTGCCCCTGTCCCTTCTCGACCTGGCGCAAGTCGGTCCCGGCGAGACCGTCGCCGCCTCGCTGCGGCACTCGGAAGACCTCGCGCGGCTCGCCGACGACTCGGGTTACCGGCGGCTCTGGTACGCCGAGCACCACAACATGGCGGCCATCGCCTCGTCGGCCCCGGCCGTGCTGATCGCCCATATGGCCGCGATCACGACCCGCATCCGGCTGGGCGCGGGCGGCGTGATGCTGCCCAATCATTCGCCGCTGACCATCGCCGAACAGTTCGGCACCCTCGCCGAGCTGTATCCGGGGCGCATCGACCTGGGACTCGGCCGCGCGCCCGGCGGCGACCGCGCCACCTTCGCGGCCCTGCGCCGCGACCCGGCGGCGGCCGAGTCGTTCCCGCGGGACGTCGTGGAACTGCAGCGCTATCTGCGCGGAGTGCCGCAGGAGTCCGGCGTGGTCGCGACGCCGGGTGCCGGCACCGACGTGCCGCTGTACATCCTGGGTTCCTCGCTCTTCGGTGCCCAGCTCGCCGCCTACCTCGGCCTGCCGTACGCCTTCGCCTCGCATTTCGCCCCGGCCGCGCTGGAGCAGGCGATCGCGCTGTACCGCACCGAGTTCCGGCCCGCCCCCACCCTCGACGGCGGGGAGACCGAGCCGTATCTGATCGTCGCCGCGGGCGTGATCGCCGACGACGACGAGGCGGTCGCGCTCGAACAGGCGCACGTCACCAAGCGACAGCGCGCGAAGCACCTGTTCGCCCGGGGCCGCCGGCTGACCGACGCCGAAGCCGACGACCTGCTCGCCGGTCCGGTCGGCCGCCAGGTCGAGGAGATGATGCACCACGCGGCGGTGGGCACCCCCGCCCGCGTCCGCGCGCAGATCGCCGACTTCGCGTCGGCCACCGGCGCCGACGAGGTGATGCTCGCGCCGATGGCCCCGGACCGCCGCGTCTGGCTCGGGACCGCCACCCACCTGGCACCGTAGCGACTCTGAGACCCTGTCGTCCGCCGGCCGAGCCCCGCCGACTCCGCTCAGGTACCACCAGCGAAACGTTGGGAGACTGCTGAAGAATCCGGTTGTTTGCCGCTGCCAGCCGGCCCCGCCGGCGGGTGAGCATTTCGACGGAGCTCACTATGAACTCCGCGAGGAGCCGTGTCGAAACCCATCCTCATTGGCCACAAGTCGTTGTGTCCCAGCGCATGTCGCGGCGTTCGACACGGAACTCCGTTAGATGTACTTCCCCGTGAGGTTGTGAACGCGGGCTGAGGGGACGAGGCCGCCGATCCCGGTGTGGGGTCGGTGGTGATTGTAGTGGTGCAGCCAGTGCTGGTAGGCCGCTACGCGTTCGGTGTCACTGGTGTACGGGGCGGCGTAGGCCCATTCGGCGGCCAGCGTCCGGTTGAAGCGTTCGACTTTCCCGTTGGTCTGGGGCCGGTACGGCCTGGTCCGCTTGTGCTTGATACTCGGGCCCAGGGCCGCGGCGAACACACGCGAGCGGTAGCAGGATCCGTTATCGGTCATCACCGCGGTCACGGTGACTCCGATCTCGGCGAAGAACGCGTTGGCCCGTTCCCAGAACCCTGCCGCGGTCTCCTTGCGTTCGTCATCGAGGATCTCCGAATACGCCACGCGCGAGTGGTCATCGACAGCGTGGTGCAGGTACCGGTAGCCCCGCGATCCTGCTGCGCCGCCGCGGGCAGCCTGGTCACGGTGCCGCCCGGCTCTGAGGTCCTGGGCCGAGCCGCGTCCATGGACCCGCCATCCGCCGCCGTCAGGGATTCGGCCGAGTTTCTTGATGTCGACATGGACCAGCCGGCCGGGACGGTCGACTTCGTACCTCTTGGGCGCGGGCCGGCGCACCGGCAGCCCGGTGGCCTGGTCCAGGTGCGCCAGCGGCGGCATCCGGTACCGAGTCAGGACCCTGCCCACGGTCGAACGCGGAAGCCGCAGGTGGTAGGCGATGCGGTGTGGTCCCCAGCGGCGAGTGAACCGCAGACCGATGATCCGCCGCTCGGTGCGCCGGTTCAGACGCGTCGGACAGGTCTGGGGACGGGAACTACGGTCGGTCAACTCCTGACCGGCGCGGTACCGGTCGGCCCATCGCTTGGCCGTGGCCAGGGAAACCTGGAACCGCTGCGCTGCCCGCCGCAGCGGCCAACCGTCCTCGACGATCAGCACCGCCAGGCGTCGTCTGCCCTCCGGCGTCAAGGGTGCGTTAGCGTGGACCATGAAGACCTCCGTGGCTTGATGTCAGTGTGGTAACCCACATCCTGCCCGGAGGTCTTCACTTCACCTCAGATGTTCACAACGTGTCGGGGAAGTACAGTTAGATGAGTGATTCCCGGTGTCGGTGATGGACGTGGCGGCGTTCGCGGGTAGTGGCAGTGCTCGGGGGACCGCTGCTGGTGTGCCGGGTCGCTACCGGTAATCGTGTACGCCCTGGCGGCCTGGCCACCGTGGTGGTGGTCAGGCGGCCAGGTGCTGTTCTAGGAGGCGTTCGACGCCGGAGCCGGTGGTGTCCGCGCGTGCGGGTGCGACGGGCATGTCGGGGCGAGGAGCCTCGACGCCAAGCCCTCCGGCCCGCTCGCTGGTCTCGCCGAGCCGGTGGTTCACGGTCGGTGGTGGGGAGCGGTCTTCGGCCGGGAGGTCTGGGCCGGTGCGGAGTTTGTCGGGGTGGAACAGTGGGTTGATGATCCACGGCCCGGCGCGTCCGGCGGGCCGCCAGCCGACGCGGCCTTTGTCGGGGCCGTCGGTGAGGACGATCGATTCCCAGGTTCCGGGTTGTTTGCCGTTCCACCGGTTGTGTGTCCCGCAGGCCCCGCCGAGGTGATCGGCGTCGGTGGGACCGCCGTCTTGCCAGTCGGGCATGTGGTGCATCTCGCACTGGGTGAACGGGCGGGTACAGCCCGGCGCGGTACAGCCGCGGTCGCGGGCGAACAACGCCAAGCGTTGCGCGCGCGACGCGAGGCGGTGGGCGCGGCCGAGGTAGAGGGGCTGCCCGGTGGCCTTGGCGAAGACCGCGAGGTAGGGGACGGCGTCGGCGGCGATCGTCACCAGGTCCGAGACGGGGATGCGGGTGCCGGTGGTGGTCCAGGCGATCCCGGCGTGGCGGGCGAGGTCCTCATCGGTGACGGTGACCACGATCTGATTGCGCAGACTCTCTGGGCGCGCATGGGTGTTCTGGGCATTGACCCAGACGAGTAGTGCCAGGAGAGCGTCGTGCTGGCGCCGCCCCAGCAGCCGGTCATCGCGCTCGGCCGCGGCAGCCAGGACCGCGGGGTCGAGACCGGGCTGATCGGCCGCCCCGTGCGGGGAGTCCGGATCATCCGGGTTGTTCATGCCGGGAGCGGCCCACTGGACGAACACGACCTCGAACTCCGCCCGCAACTGCGGCGTCATCCGGGCCTGGACCGCGCTCATGAGTTGCCGGTCCTGGGCGGACAGCCGGAACTTCGCTTGCCGCTGCCGGTCTTTGTCGTCGGCGAGGGTGCCGTCGGGGTCGAGGTGGGCCAGGATCCGGTTCCCGACGATCGTCACTCCGGACGGATTGAGCCGCCGGGCGGCGTCAGCGAGCATGGCCTCAGCCTTCACCCGTGCCTCCGGATCGACCGAGGACGGGATCTTGTCCATCACCTCCTCGATCACCCACACATGCGTCTCACCGATCGCACCCTCGGCCACCGCGGCCGCGGTCGCCGGGAACTTCGGATCCAGACGCTCGCCGGTCATCGCCGTGAACCGGCCGATCGAGGCCGCCACCACCCGGCGCCGCCGGGACTCGCCCTCCCCGATACGCAGGCCCTGCGTCAGCAACTGGTGCATGGTGTTGTATCCGGCGCGCCGGCAGGCACCGCGGTCGGAGATCTCCACGAACACGGCTGCGTCGACCCCGACACCTTTCCGGCGGGCCTGCTCCCGCGACTCCAACAGATCCAGCAACCCATCCTCGGACAGCGCAGCCAGCGGCGCGTCCGCGAGAGATTCTTCGGCGGCATCGATCACCGCGACCAACTCGGCGGGAGACAGGCCGGCCACACGACCGCGGGCGTCGAACACGTCATCGTCACTCATCACGGACCCCCTTTGCCGGCCGACGGTAGATGGTTCTTCCCCTACCCCCAGAATACGCACACCGAGATGTGTATGCAACAGTGGCATAGAACTTGCATTCGAGTAGATCGGTTGCAGGTGTCCTGCCCTCCTGGCCCGGGTGAGCGTCACAATCATCGTCGCCAAAGGAGACACCGGCAGCGCCGTCGAAGCCGAGCCGACCGAGGCTGGCGTCACCCGGCTCAGACCGACCCGCACGGGCGAGAAGCAGCGTCCCCATCTCCGCTAGCACTCCGTTCCGCCGGACCGGGCTGCTGTAGGCAATCGCAACCATTGATCAGCAGTCTCCGAGCCGAGTCCAAGCCACCCGTCGTCAGGCGACCTCGGCGATCACCGTGCACGACCCCGGCGTCACCTCCGTGTACCCGGCATCGCGCACGGCGATCGCGGTCCCGGCCTCCTCGGCGGCCAGCAGTTCGGCCCAGCGTGCCCGCGTCGCCTGCCGCACCGCGAGCGGGCAACCGTCGTCGTACCACCCGGCGAGCCGGTCCCGAGCTAGGAGCGGGGCGCCCAGCATCGAGGCGTGCGAGACCTGCGCGGCGAGCTTGCCGACGGTCATCGGCAGATCCGGAGCCACCCAGAGACCGAGGGTGCCCGGCGCCGGCCGCTCGGTGGACAGGTCGCCCGGCACCTCGGTGCCGCCGATCTGCAGCTTCGCGATGCGGCGGTCCGTGGCGCCGACCGGTCCGGGTACACAGGCCCGCGCCTGGGCACCGCCGGCGTCGACGGTGATCCCCGGGACCTGGTCCACCGCCGCCCACGACGCTCCACGTGCCCGCCGGGCGATCTTCCGGATCCGGCCCGCGCACCACGCGTCGAAGGCGTCCGCCCACTCCCCGCCCGCGGCGGCCCGCGGATCCAGACAGGCCAGCACCGTCGCCCGCGCCGCGGCCTCCAGCACCGCCGCCCGGGGCGGTGGATCGGCCTTCGGGAGATGCAGCACCAGCGGCATCGCGAGGACGGCCGCGGGATCGTCGGGGTCGGCGCGCCGCGGCGTGTAGCCGGTCAGTCGGGACAGATTCTCGGTGAGTGCCATCGGGCACCACGGTAGCCGAGCGCCTACCCGGGTACTATCCGGTGAAAATCGGACTTTCTGACAGGAGTGCCATGGCGGGGGGACCGGTCCGGCGCCGACGATTCGCCCGGACAGCGGCGCTCGCGATGAGCGTCGTGCTCGCCGCCGGGATCGCGGGGTGCACGCCGGAGACGGGCGGGCGGGCCGTACCGGTACCGTCGACCGCCCGGGCCGCCCCTTCCGGGCCGGTGCGGCTCGGCTCCAATGTGCCGATGACCAGACTGGCCCCGGGCCAGCGGCCGCCCCAGTTCGTCCTGTTCTCGTTCGACGGCGTCGGCGTCGGCCCCAACTGGAATCTGTTCCTCGACACCGCGAAGGCGACGGACGCGCGGTTCTCCGCGCTGATGACCGGGCTCTACTTCCTCACCGACGCCGCCCGCAAGAAGTATCGGGGCCCGGGCCACCGGCCCGGCGAGTCGGCCATCAATTTCGGCGGCTCCAAGGCCGAGGTGATCGAAGAGATCGAGTATCTGAACAAGACCTGGTACGCCGGCCACGAGATGGGCACGCACTTCGTCGGGCATTTCTGCCGGGGTACCTCCTACCCCGGCGCGCAGTGGACCACCGCCGACTGGAATCACGAACTCGACCAGTTCTTCTCGCTGATGGTGAACTGGCGCAAGAACACCGGGATCACCACCGGCCCCGACCTCGCCTTCGGCCCGGACGTCGTCAAGGGCGGACGCACCCAGTGTCTGGAGGGCAGCCAGGAGGCGCTGTTCCCGGCGCTGATCGCGCACGGCATGATCTGGGATTCGTCGATGGCGGCCCGGCAGCCGGGCATCTTCTGGCCGGAGAAGACCCGCGGCATCTGGGAGTTCCCGATCCCCTACGTGTACTCCCCCGCCCTCAAACGGCGCCAGACCGCACTCGACTTCAACTACTGGTACACGTACAACGGGGCGCGGAACCGTCCGAAGGATGCCCCCAGGATCCGCCGCATCGTGCGCGAAAGCTACGAGTACATGTACCGGCGCGCGTTCGACGGGAACCGTGCCCCGCTGGTGATCGCCAACCACTTCAACCAGTGGAGCGGGAACGCCTTCAACCCGGCCACCGCCGACTTCATGCGCGAGACCTGCGGCCGGCCGGAGACGATCTGCGCCACCTACTCCGACGTCATCGAGTGGATGGAGTTGCAGGACCCGCAGGTGCTGCGCGGCTGGCAGGGGCTCCCACCCGTCGCGGTGGACGCCCACCGCTGAGGGCGGCCGACCCGGCTCAGGCGTCGAGCGGTACCCGCCGAACCACGCCGTCGACCGCGTCGGCGGCCTCCACCTCGTCGCGGGTCACGCCGAGCATGTAGAGCACCGCATCCAGGAACGGGTGATCGAGGGTCGCATCGGCGACCTCGCGGAGGGCCGGCTTGGCGTTGAACGCGATGCCCAGGCCGGCGGCCGACAGCATGTCGATGTCGTTGGCGCCGTCGCCGACGGCCACCGTCTGCTCCATCGGCACCCCGCGCTCGGCGGCGAAGGCCGCCAGTGCGCGCGCCTTGCCCGCGCGGTCGACCACCTCGCCGATCACCTTGCCGGTGAGCTTGCCATCGACGATCTCCAGGGTGTTCGCGCGAACGAAGTCCAGGCGGAGTTCACTCGCGAGCGGCTCGATCACCTGGCGGAATCCGCCGGACACCACGCCACAGTGGTAGCCGAGCCGGTGCAGGGTGCGGATCGTCGTCCGGGCGCCCGGGGTCAGTTCGATCGACTCCGCGACCCGGTCGATCACACTCGCGTCGAGACCTTCGAGGGCCTTGACCCGCTGATGCAGCGACTGCGCGAAGTCGAGCTCACCGCGCATGGCGGCCTCGGTGACCGCGGCGACCTCCGCCTCCCGGCCGGCCTCGGCGGCGAGCATCTCGATCACCTCGCCCTGAATCAGGGTGGAGTCGACGTCGAACACGATCACCCGCTTGGCCCGGCGCGCCAGGCCGCTGCGCTCGACGGACAGGTCGATCGGGTAGCGGGCGGCGACCGCGCCGAGCCGCTGCTTCAGCGCCGCGCCCGAGGCGTCGCCCTTTCCGGCGGTGACCATCAGTTCCAGACCGGTCAGCGGATAGTCCGCGATGCCGCGGATCGAATCGATGTTGGCACCCTGTCCGGCCAGCTCGGTCGCCACCGCCGCGAACGCCTCCGCCGACACGGGACTGCCGAGGATCACCACGGCGTGCGTCGAGGCCGCGTGCGGCGAATCGTCCTCGTCGTCGGAGAAGACGACGTCCATGTCACGCGCCGACATGCAGGCGGTGACGGCGTCCTTCAGCTCGTCGGACGATCCGGTCACCGAGACCAGCACCCCGAGGGTGAGGTGCTCGTGGATCACCACCTGCTCGACGTCGAGCAGGTCCACCCCGCACCCGGCGAGCACCGTCATCAACGACGACGTGACGCCGGGCTTGTCGGGACCGCTGACGGTGATGAGGACCGGCTGCCCCGGCGTCGCATTCTCCACCCCGCAATTATGGGCCCTGCGCGCCGGCGGGTCCGCATCGGGCTCACCGCACGTGAGCGAGACCACGGAGACGAAAAGACCAGGTCCGCCCGAGGAGGATTCGGGCGGACCTGGTCGTTGTCGTGCGGTGCGGCGGACCGCTCAGTGCGCGTCGGGCTGGTGCTTGTCGCTGCCCCAGCCGACGTGGGCCTCGGCGCGCATGCGCTCGACCATGTGCGGATAGTGCAGCTCGAACGCCGGACGCTCGGAGCGGATGCGCGGCAGCTCGGTGAAGTTGTGCCGCGGCGGCGGGCAGCTGGTGGCCCACTCGAGCGAGTTGCCGAAGCCCCACGGATCGTCGACCGTGACGACCTCGCCGTAGCGGTAGCTCTTGAACACGTTCCACAGGAACGGGAACATCGAGATACCCAGGATGAACGCACCCAGCGTCGACACCATGTTGAGCGTGGTGAAGCCGTCGCTCGGGAGGTAGTCGGCGTAGCGGCGCGGCATGCCCTCGTTACCCAGCCAGTGCTGCACCAGGAAGGTGGTGTGGAAGCCGATGAAGGTCAGCCAGAAGTGCCACTTGCCGAGCGTCTCGTCGAGCATACGACCGGTCATCTTCGGGAACCAGAAGTAGATGCCCGACAGAGTCGCGAACACGATGGTGCCGAAGAGCACGTAGTGGAAGTGCGCGACCACGAAGTAGGTGTCCGAAACGTGGAAGTCCAGCGGGGGGCTGGCGAGCAGAACTCCGGTGAGGCCACCGAAGAGGAAAGTCACGATGAAGCCGATCGCGAAGAGCATCGGCGTCTCGAAGGTCATCCGCCCCTTCCACATGGTGCCGATCCAGTTGAAGAACTTCACACCGGTCGGGACCGCGATGAGGAAGGTCATGAACGAGAAGAACGGCAGCAGGACGGCGCCGGTGACGTACATGTGGTGCGCCCAGACGGCCACCGACAGGGCAGCGATCGCCAGGGTGGCGTAGACCAGGCCCGAGTAGCCGAACAGCGGCTTGCGGGCGAACACCGGGAAGACCTCGGAGACGATGCCGAAGAACGGCAGCGCGATGATGTAGACCTCGGGGTGGCCGAAGAACCAGAACAGGTGCTGCCACAGGATCACGCCGCCGTTGGCCGGGTCGTAGATGTGGGCGCCGAACTGGCGGTCCACCTCCAGCGCCAGCAGAGCCGCGGTGAGCAGCGGGAAGATCAGCAGGATCAGGACGCTGGTGACCAGGATGTTCCAGGTGAAGATCGGCATGCGGAACATGGTCATGCCGGGCGCGCGCAGGCACACCACGGTGGTGATCATGTTGACGGCGCCGAGGATGGTGCCCAGGCCGGCGACGCCCAGACCCATGATCCACAGGTCGGCGCCGATGCCCGGCGCGTGCACGGCGTCGGTCAGCGGGGTGTAGGCGGTCCAGCCGAAGTCGGCCGCGCCACCCGGGGTGAGGAACCCGCCGAGCGCCACCAGGTTGCCGAACAGGAAGAGCCAGAAGCCCATCGAGTTCAGGCGCGGGAACGCGACGTCGGGGGCGCCGATCTGCAGCGGCAGCACGAAGTTCGCGAAACCGATGACGATCGGCGTCGCGAACATCAGCAGCATCACGGTGCCGTGCATGGTGAAGAGCTGGTTGAACTGCTCGTTCGAGAGGAACTGCAGGCCGGGGTGAGCGAGCTCGGCGCGCATCAGGAGGGCCATCAGACCGCCCACCAGGAAGAACGCGAACGACGCCACCATGTACATCTGACCGATCAGCTTGTGATCGGTCGTGGTGATCATCTTGTAAAAGAACGCACCCTTTTTCTGGTAGCGCTCCGGGTACGGACGAACCGGTGTCACCTCGGTCGTCGGCTGGTCTAGCGCGGTCACAGATCCTCCTCCTGGGTGCCGCCGGGGCACCTGGACTCTCGCCATTCGCAGCGCACGGCGACGCCGTACGACGCCAACGCTGTACACCGATCGTAAACCAGAGTGGGGCCGCCCACCGCGCGGGTCCTACGATCTGTCGTATTCGATTCTCTCCGACCCGGGTTTCCGCAGGTCGCGACCGGCGCGGGCGGGACGCGCGGGGCCCGGAGCCGGGGGGTCGTTCTGCTAGCGTAGGCCCGTGTTCACTGACTTCCCGATCTCTCCGGCGCGCCGCCGGATCGTCGCCGCGGCCGTCACCGTCGCTCTCGCCGCCGGGCTGACCGCCTGCGGCAACGAGGACGACACGCTCCGCACCCCGGACGGCAAGGAGATCTCGACGGTCACCACCCGGATCGCGCGCGTCAACATCGTCAACGCCGGCCGCGACTTCGCGCAGACCTGCCTGGCGCCGACCGCCGCCGATCCCGGCCACAGCGACGTCTCCCGGATCGTCGTCACCGACCCGGCACTGCTCGACGCGGTCTGCGCGCTCGGCATCGGCCCCAAGGTCCGCGCGGTGACCGCCGGCGCCGGGTCCGTTCCCGCCTACCTCGGCCCGGCCCTGGGCGCCGTCCCCACCATCGGCGACCGCCCGTCGCGGGACGCGGTGGCGACCGCCGCCCCGCAGCTGGTGCTGACCACCGCGTCGACCGCGTCGGACGTGGAGGCGATGCGCGCGACCGGCGCCCTCGGCGCCGCGCGGGTGGTGACCATCGCCCCCGGTGATTGGCGGAGCGTCTTCACCGCGGTGGCCGGCGCTCTCGGCCGGTCGCGGGCCGGCGCGGACCGCCTCGACGAGTTCGACACCGAGGCGACTCGTGTCGGCCGGGTGCAGGACGCCGCGCACAGCCAGGTGTCGCTGGTCCGGTTCACCCCGGACGCCGAGCTACTGGAGGGCACCGGCAACTTCGCCGCCCAGATCCTGGCCCAGATCGGCGTGCAGCGGCCCGCGCCGCAGCGCGGTCCCGATCCGGTGACCGTGACCGACGCCAACTTCACCGACGCCGACGCCGACCTCATCTATGTGAGTGCGGACGGCCCGAAGGGTCTCGAGCGCGGCACCAAGGTCCTGCAGAGCGACCGGTGGCAGGAGATGGGCGCCCCGAGCTGGTCGCGTGTGCTCTGGGTCGACGACCAGGTCTGGTACGCGTCGTCCGGCCTCGCCGCCGCCTGGCTGGTCCTCAACGACGTCAAGAGCTCGCTGAACGGCAGCTCGGCCGGCGAGTAGGCCGTGGACGACGGCCCTCGCACCGCACACCGCCGGCTGGGCCTGCGGGCGCTGTGGCGCCCGGGACTGGGGCTGACCCTGTGGCCGGAAGTGCCCGAGCCGGTCGCCGCGGACGACTCGCGGCCGCTCGGCGAGATCGTCGATCTCCCCGAATCCGTGCACGATCTGCTGGCCCGGCGGCGGCTTCGGCACACCGTCGACCACACCGGTCCCGGCGGCGCACGCACACTGCGGCGCGCGGTGGCGCTCGGCGTGCCGACCGCCATCGAGCTGCTCGACCGATGCGCCTACCTCGACGTCGGCGGCGACCTGGCGTTCTATCGGCATCTGCTCGCCGGCGCGCGGGCGCTGCGGGACGCCGGAGCGGTGGCACCCGGCGTCGCGGCCGCCGGCGACGAGCAGGTGCTGGCCTGGCGGCCGCTGCCGGTTCCGGCGTGGCAGGGCTGGCAGACGGTGATCACCGCGAGTGCGCCGCCGGCGCTGATGTCCGGCGGCGGCACCGATGGACTGATCGACTTCGTCAACGAGGTGGTCGACGCCGAATGCCGCCGCACGCTGGCCGCCGAACACGGCCGATCCCGGATCGGGGTGATCGACGAGCTCACCGCCCCGGTGCCCGCGCCGGTGTCGCCGCACGGCGCGGCGACGGCGGCGGCCGCCTGGCAGAGCTGGCTCGGCACCGGCCGCCCGGACGGGCCCTCGCTGGTGCTGCGCCTGCACGAGCCCGAAGAACCCGACGACGACCTCGGTCTCCCGGGCGCGGCGGCGAGCCCGGACCGCTGGCGGCTGCAGGTGTGCCGCCGGCTGCCCACCGGCGAGGTGGATCTGGTGGTACCGCACCGGCTGGGTGCGCACGATCTCGACGCGCTGACCACCGAACTCGCGACCGCGGTCGCCGCCTACGGCGAACTGTCCCGCGCCGAGACCGATCCGCACACCCTCGACTTCCTGCTCACCACCGATCAGGTGGCGGCCTTCTTCGCCGGCGGGGCGGCGGCGATCGGCGAGGCCGGGATCAGCGTCCTCCTCCCCCGCACCGTCGCCGTCGTCAGCCCGACGATCGCGCTGCGCGGCGGCGCGGTGCCCGGCGGCGGGGCGCGCCCCGGTCTGGTCGGACTCGACCAGATCGCCGATTTCGAGTGGCGACTCGCGCTCGGCGACGGCAGCGCGGCACTGAGTCAGGACGACCTGAACGAGCTCGCCCGCCAGCACGGCGACCTGGTGCGGGTGCGCGGCCGGTGGGTCCGCGCCGAGGGTGCCGCGCTGAGCCGGGCGGCGGCCTTCCTGACCGCGCGGAACGCCGTCCGCGATACCGCGCCGCTCGGACTGACCGAGCTGATGGGCCTGGTCACCTCCACCGACGACCGCCTCCCGGTGCCGGTGTCCTCCGTCGAAGGTCTCGGCTGGCTCGACGACATCGCCGCCGGCGGCGCACTCACGCCCGAGCCGGTGACTCCACCCGAGACACTGACCGCCACCCTGCGGCCGTATCAGCGGCGCGGGCTGGACTGGTTGCACGCCCTGAGCCGGATCGGCGCGGGCGGCGTGCTCGCCGACGACATGGGGCTCGGCAAGACGGTGCAGGTAATCGCCCTGATCACGAGCCGCCGGGCCGCGGTGTCATCCACCCCGCCCGTCGAGCTCGTCGAAACGTCGCCGCCCGCCCTCGTGGTGTGCCCGATGTCGGTGATCGGGAACTGGCAGCGCGAGCTCGAACGGTTCGCCCCCGGACTGCGGGTCGTGATCCATCACGGGCCCGGCCGCGACACCGCCCGATTGCCCGCCGCCGCCCCGGACGTGGTGGTCACCACCTTCGCCACCCTCACCCGGGACCGGGCTGCGATGACGGCGCTCGACTGGGATCTGCTGGTGGTCGATGAGGCCCAGCACGTCAAGAACGTCCGGACGGCGGCCGCGAAGGCCCTTCGCGCGCTGCCGGTCCGGCGTCGTATCGCGCTCACCGGCACCCCGGTGGAGAACCGGCTCGAAGACCTCCGCGCGGTGATCGATCTGGTGAACCCCGGGCTCCTCGGGTCGGCGTCATCGTTCCGGGCCCGCTTCGCCGAACCCATCGAGCGCGACCGCGATCCGGAGGCACTGGCCCGGCTGAACGCGCTGACCCGGCCGTTCGTGCTCCGCCGGCTCAAGACCGATCCAGCCGTCGCCGCCGACCTGCCGGAGAAGTCCGAGCTGACCGTGCGCACCAATCTGACCTCCGAGCAGGCCGGGCTCTATCAGGCGATCCTCGACGATCTGCACGACGCGCTCTCCGAACGCCGGCCCGGGATGGTGCGCCGCCGCACCGTGCTCGCGGCGCTGACCAGGCTCAAACAGGTCTGCAATCACCCGGCGCACTACCTCGGCGACGGCTCGCCGATGCTGCGCCGCGGCAAGCACCGCTCGGGCAAGGTGGAACTGCTCACCGACATCACCACCACCCTGGTCGACGAGGGCGACCGCGCACTGATCTTCACCCAGTTCGCCGCCTTCGCCGAACTGCTCAGCGAATGGCTCGCCCCGATCCTCGGCCGGGACGTCCCGGTGCTGCACGGCGGCCTGCCGCGCGCCGAGCGCGATGCCCTGGTCACCGGTTTCGGCGCCGACGACGGCCCGCCGGTGCTGATCGCCACCCTCAAGGCCGGCGGCACCGGACTGAATCTGGTGGCTGCCAATCACGTGATCCACGCCGATCGCTGGTGGAATCCGGCGGTCGAGGAGCAGGCGACCGACCGCGCCTACCGGATCGGCCAGACCCGCGCGGTGCAGGTTCGCAAGTTCGTCTGCGTCGGCACGCTCGAGGAGCGGATCGACGAGTTGATCGCGGCCAAGCGCGAGCTGTCGTCGCTGACGGTGAGCACCGGGGAGACCTGGCTGGGCGACCTGGGCGACGACGCCCTGTTCGACCTGCTGGCCCTGCGCGCCGAGGCGGTGGGCGAGTGATGGCACAGCGTAAACGGGCCCGCGGACCGGTCCGCGGCTACGGCATCACGGCGTGGGGCCGGTCGTTCGCGGAGGTCGTCGAGTCCGGCGCCGATCACCGGCACGTGACCGGTGCGCGCCGCTACTTCCGCGATCACCACGTCGACGGGCTGGACATATCGCCGGGCCGGATCACCGCGGCGGTGCGCGGCAGCCAGCTCGATCCGTTCGAGGTGGTGCTGACCACCCGCACCGTCGACCCGGCGACCGTGGTGTCGCTGCTGCGCCGGGCCGGGCAGATCGAGGCGCTGCTGGCCTTGGCCCGCGGTGAACAGCCCGAGGCCCTGCGCGAGCTGATCGCGCCGACCGAGTCGGCGGACGTCGCCTCGGCCTGCACCTGCCCGGACGATGCCCCGCGCTGCATCCACGTGCTGGCGACCGCCTTCGAGGTCGCCGATCGGATCGACCGGCAGCCGGCCACCCTGCTGCGGGTGATGGGCACCGACCTTCCCGATCTGCTGGCCCTCGCCCAGGACCGCTCCGACTCGGCCGCGACGGACTCACCGGATGACGTCGAGACCACCCCGGGCCGGTCGCCCTTCGACGACGCGTCGTCGCACGCCCCGGCGAGCGAGTTCAGGACCCGCGAAGCCGAGACCACCGTGTTCTACGGCGACCACGCTCCCCTGCCCGCCATCCCGACGGTCCCGCGCGCCGACGCCCTCACCGAACTCGACGCGACCGCCCTGCGGGCGGCCTTGCGCGCCTCCGGTGTCGGCGCCACCCAGCTCGCCGAGGCCCTCGACGACCTCGCCGAGCTCTACGCGGTCCTGCGCGACCACCACTGATCCGGGCGCAACCCTCCGCGCCGACTGATACCATTTACTGGTACTCGATTCGGCCAGGAGGCTCCCATGGCACGCAACACCTCGGTGATCCTCGGCGACCACTTCGCCGACTTCGTCGGAGCGCAGGTCGAATCCGGCCGATACGGATCCGCCAGCGACGTGATCCGGGCCGCCCTTCGCCTTCTCGAGGAACACGAAACACAAGTCCAGAACCTTCGAGACGCACTTCGAGCGGGCGAGGAATCGGGCGACGCCCAGCCGTTCGACTTCGAAGCGTTCAAGTCACGCAAGCGGGCCGAGCGCCGCGATTCATGAAACGAGTGTTGTTCACCGCCTTGGCGCGTCGTGACATCGAAAGCATCTGGGACTTCACAGCGGCCACGTGGGATGCCGACCAGGCCGACTACTACACCGACTCCATCGAAGAGTGCTGCATGCGCGTCGCCGCGGGAACGGTCGCCGGCAAGCCAACGACGAATCCGCCTGGCTACCGGAAGGCATTCGCCGGATCCCACCTGGTGTTCTATCGCGAGACCGAGGACATCGTGACGATTGTCCGCATTCTCCACCAACGACAAGACGTCGAACACCACCTCTCCGACTCCCCTTAGCGGGAGTTCACCTTCGCGCCCGCCAGATACCTGGGCAGCACCCAAGCGACTCCGAACCGATCGCCCCAGCGGGACGGGCGGTGTGCCCCATCACACACTATGACATTGAGTAATGGTTACAATGGTTGTTGTCAGTATCGACGTCGTCGCTACCAGAAGGAATCTCCGACATGACCACCACCGAAGTCGAATCCGTCCCGACCGGCGCGCAGATCCAGGCCGCGCGCGACGGCGTCGCCCGCCGCCTGCTGAAAGGCTCGTCGAGCCGCTCGTACGATCCCGTCGTCGACATCGACTGGGAGGCCCCGTTCGTCCCGGGCAAGTACTTCCTCCCACCCCGGGTGATGAGCCTCTACGGGACGCAGGTGTGGGACGCGATGACGCCGGAACAGCGCATCGAGATGTCCCGCCAGGAGATGGCGAACATCATGTCGGTGGGCATCTGGTTCGAGAACCTGCTCAACCGCGCCCTGCTGATCAGCCTGATGAAGGAGGATCCGGCCGCCGCGACCACGCACTACTCGCTCACCGAGATGGGCGACGAGTGCCGCCACATGACGATGTTCGGGCGCGCGATCGAGACCACCGGCACCCGCGCGTACGCGCTGCGCCGCTGGCAGCGGACCGTGATGCACCTGATCCCGGTCGTCATGCGCGGCATCGCCCTCTGGGTGATCACGCTGGTCGGCGAGGAACTGTTCGACGCCCTGCAGCGTGAGATCAAGGACGACCCGGAATTGCAGCCGATGGTCTCGCGCGTGATGCAGATCCACGTGACCGAGGAGTCGCGGCACATCGGTTTCGCCCGCGACGGCGTGATGCGGCGTATCCCGATCCGGTCGCGGTTCGACACGCTCCTCGCGTCGAGCGTGCACGGCCTCGCCGCGCCGATCTTCCGGCACCTGTTCACCAACCCGGAGATGTACCGGCGAGCGGGCTTCGACAACCCCAAGGAGATCGCACGGGTGGCCCGCGCGAACCCGAACTTCCACGACTCCCAGGTGACATCGTTCGCGTCGCTCGCGGCCTTCCTCGAGCAGGCCGGACTGATGAACCGGTTCAGCCGGACCATGTGGAAGCGCGCGGGGTTCCTCCGATGACCGTCATCGCTCTCACCGGGACGTCACCGGCGATCGCCGAGGTCTGCCGCCGCCTCGCCGCCTCGCCGCTGGACTTCCGGCTGACCGGCGACGCCGCGGCCGCCGACCTGGTCGTGACCGATGCGCCGGCGCCGGACCCGAATCACCTGACCGTGGCCTCGACGCTGGCCCCGGACACCTTCTTCGTCCGCGACGAGAGCGTCGACTATGTGATCGCGGCCCTCACCGAGGCGCAGCTCACGGCCGCGCACGGAGTCCGGGTCCGCCCGCCCGTGCAGAGCGGGACGGCACTCGAGCAGCAGAAGCCGCGCTGGTGGCGGCGCCACCGGCGCACCGACCCCCTCGCACACTTCGATCCCGTCCACTACGACTGGGATTCGGAGGAGACCGTCGAGACCGAGGTGTTCGACGAGGACGTCGTGGTGACCGTGGGCGGCGAGGAGTTCACCGCGCGGCTGCGCGCACGCGGCCATCTCGACGGCAGCGACGGCCACTTCCACTGGGCCGGCACGCTGTACGGCGAGCGCGCGCACGCGCTCAAGAGCGACGGCAAGTCGCGGGCGTCGGTCGCGGCCGCCGGGGGCGAGCCGGTGCCCGCGAAACTCACCGAGATCACCCAGTGGGGCACCGTCCGGATGACCGGCGTCGGCACTCCCCCGTGGGCGGCGACCCAGGACGCATGACAGCGGCGCCTAGGTGTACTTCCCCGACACGTTGTGAACATCTGAGGTGAAGTGAAGACCTCCGGGCAGGATGTGGGTTACCACACTGACATCAAGCCACGGAGGTCTTCATGGTCCACGCTAACGCACCCTTGACGCCGGAGGGCAGACGACGCCTGGCGGTGCTGATCGTCGAGGACGGTTGGCCGCTGCGGCGGGCAGCGCAACGGTTCCAGGTTTCCCTGGCCACGGCCAAGCGATGGGCCGACAGGTACCGCGCCGGTCAGGAGTTGACCGACCGTAGTTCCCGTCCCCAGACCTGTCCGACGCGTCTGAACCGGCGCACCGAGCGGCGGATCATCGGTCTGCGGTTCACTCGCCGCTGGGGACCACACCGCATCGCCTACCACCTGCGGCTTCCGCGTTCGACCGTGGGCAGGGTCCTGACTCGGTACCGGATGCCGCCGCTGGCGCACCTGGACCAGGCCACCGGGCTGCCGGTGCGCCGGCCCGCGCCCAAGAGGTACGAAGTCGACCGTCCCGGCCGGCTGGTCCATGTCGACATCAAGAAACTCGGCCGAATCCCTGACGGCGGCGGATGGCGGGTCCATGGACGCGGCTCGGCCCAGGACCTCAGAGCCGGGCGGCACCGTGACCAGGCTGCCCGCGGCGGCGCAGCAGGATCGCGGGGCTACCGGTACCTGCACCACGCCGTCGATGACCACTCGCGCGTGGCGTATTCGGAGATCCTCGATGACGAACGCAAGGAGACCGCGGCAGGGTTCTGGGAACGGGCCAACGCGTTCTTCGCCGAGATCGGAGTCACCGTGACCGCGGTGATGACCGATAACGGATCCTGCTACCGCTCGCGTGTGTTCGCCGCGGCCCTGGGCCCGAGTATCAAGCACAAGCGGACCAGGCCGTACCGGCCCCAGACCAACGGGAAAGTCGAACGCTTCAACCGGACGCTGGCCGCCGAATGGGCCTACGCCGCCCCGTACACCAGTGACACCGAACGCGCAGCGGCCTACCAGCACTGGCTGCACCACTACAATCACCACCGACCCCACACCGGGATCGGCGGCCTCGTCCCCTCAGCCCGCGTTCACAACCTCACGGGGAAGTACACCTAGGGCGCTCACGCGGCCGATATGGCCGCGCGGGCGCTCCGGGCGCCGTCGCCGTCCCGGCCGGTAACGGAATCGTCAGCCCAGCGCCTGCGTCTCCTCGGGGAGGTCGGCGAGCAGATGACCCAGTCGATCCCGTTTGGTGCGCAGATACCGGATGTTCTCCAGCGTCGGCACCGTCTCCAGCGGAACCCGGCGGGACACCGGAATGCCCTGATCCTCCAGTCGCCGGACCTTGTCCGGGTTGTTGGTCAGCAGAGCCGCCTGTTCGACGCCGAGGTGCGCCAGGATCTGGCCGGCCACCGCGTAGTCGCGCGCGTCGACCGGCGCGCCGACCGAGGTGTTGGCGTCCACCGTGTCCAGCCCCTCCGCCTGCCGACGGTAGGCCAGCAGTTTGCGGCCGAGACCGATCCCCCGGCCCTCGTGGCCGGTCAAATACACCACCACGCCGCCGCCCGCGGCCACCATCGCGGCGACGGAGACCGCGAGCTGTTCCCCGCAGTCGCACCGGCGGGACGCGAACAGGTCGCCGGTCAGGCATTCGCTGTGGATGCGCACCAGAACGTCCGCGCGTCCGGCGATGTCGCCGTAGACCATCGCGAGATGCTCCACGCCGCCGCTGGCGTAGGCGTAGGCGTGGGCCCGTCCGGCGGCCGTCGGCACCGGGGCGTTTCCGGTCGGGCGCAGCCGCTGGAACTCCTCCAGTTGGCCCACCGTGATCACCGGCAGGCCGTGCCGCGCGGCGAAGCGATGCGCGTCCTCGCCGCGCAGCATGTCCCGTCGATCCGCGGAGACCAGCTCACAGATGAGCGCGACCGGGGTGCATCCGGCGATCCGGCACAGCGCCACCCCGGCCTCGGTGTGTCCGGCACGCGCGGCCAGACCCCGGCGGTGCTCGGCGAGCGGGAAGGTGTGACCCGGCGAGGTGAAGTCCGCCGGCGTGCTGCGGGCGTCGGCAAGCGCCCGGATGGTCGCCGACCGGTCGATCGCGCTGATCCCGGTGCCCGCCCCGCGCAAGTCGACGCTGCGGAGGAACGCGGTCTGGTGCACGTCAGTGTTGTCGTCCACCATCGGCGGCAGCCCGAGCCGGTCGGCGTGCTCGCGCGGCATCGGGACGCACAGCAACCCGGAGGTGTGCTCGACGAAGAAGGCGACCGCGTCGACGGTGGCGGATTCGGCCGCCATGATCAGGTCGGCTTCGTTCTCGCGCGCGGTGTCGTCGAGCACCACGGCCATGCCGCCGGCCGCGATCACGGCGGCGGCATCGCGGACCGTGCCGCCGGTGGCGGTCACCGAGCGGGACAAGGCGGGGTGGGTCATCGTTTCTCTCCAGACGGCGGATGCGGCAGATGGGTGCCGAAGGTACGTGCGTGATAGGTCAGTGGTGCGCGGGCGGCGGTGTCCACGTCGGTGACCGTGCCGAAGACCACGGTGTGGTCGCCGCCGCGGATCAGGTCGGCCACCTCGCAGGTGACCCAGCCGGCGACGTCCTCGATCACCGGCACGCCCGCCTCGTCGGCCCAGGCGACGCCCTCGAACTTGGCCGCGCCCTTGCGGGCGAAGGTGAGCGCCAGATCGCCCTGCAGGGCCGACAGGATGTTGATCGCGAAGCGGCGGTGCGCGCGCACGACGGCCAGCAGGTCGGAGCCCTCGTCGAGGGCGACCGCGATCATCGGCGGCGTCATCGACAGGGACATGAACGCCGAGACCGTGGTGCCGTGCGGCCGGTCGCCGTCGCGCGAGGTCACGACGACGACCGGGCTGCACACACCGGCCATGGCATCCCGGAAACGCGCATTGACATCTGTGGACATCGTGGTATCCAGGCTCTCTCGAACAGGCCGGTCAGGGGATCAGGCCTTCGCGGCCAGTTCCGCCTCGTACTTCTTGGTCATGTGCTCGACAGCGGCCTCCTGCTTGGCCGCGTAACCGTCGTGCACGACCCGGGCGCGGGCGGCCGCGTTGAGCGTGGGCTGGGACTGGCCCTGGAAGTGCGGCATCACGCGCTCGGCGAAGATCTGCGCGGACCGCCAGGTGTCGGCCGGGTTGGCCCAGTCGTGACCCATCTGCAGCATGGAGCCGAAACCGCCGGACTGATCCCACAGGCGCTGCACCTGCTCGCGAGCCTGTTCGGCGGTGCCGATCACGCCGATGCCGTTGTCCTTGACGAAGTCGATCATCTCGTCGATGTGGTCGCCCTGCACGCCCATCTGCGGGAAGGCCGCCACGTGCTTGAAGTAGTCGAACCACTGCTCGATGCCGTACCGGACCTGGCGGCGCGCCTCGTCTTCGGTCTCGGCGAGGTGGAACAGACCGACCAGGCTCCAGTCCTTGCGGTCGACGGTCTTGCCGTGCGCCTCGGCGCGCTCCTCCATGATGCCCCAGTGGTGCGCGAGGGCATCGAAACCGTCGGCCGAGAGCGTGGCGCCGATGGACAGCAGACCGAGCCCGTGCGTACCGGCCAGTCGCGGGCCGGTCGGCGAGGCGACCGCGGCCACCGTGATCGGGATGCCGTTCTCGTTGTACGGCGCGAGCTGCAGCTGCGCGTCGATCAGTTCGTGGGTGCGCGTCTTGGCGTTGACCACCTCGCCGTTCAGCAGCCGGACGACGATGTCGACGTTCTCCTGCATAAGCTCGCGGCACGCGATCGGGTCGAGACCGATCATCATGGAGTCGGTGGGCAGCGAGCCCGGGCCCAGACCGAAGATCACCCGGCCGCGGGTGAGGTGATCGAGCTGCATGATCCGGTCGGCCGCCCAGAGTGGGTTGTGGTAGGCGAGGGACGTGACGCCGGTGCCGAGCTTGATGCGCGGCGCACGGCCGGCGGCCGCGGCGATCATGATCTCCGGTGACGCGTAGATCTCGCTGCCCGCCGAGTGATGTTCGCCGAACCAGAACTCGTCGAAGCCCAGGTTGTCGACGTGTTCGACGAAGCGCAGGTCGCGCTCCATGAGCGCGGTGGGGTTCTGGCCCGCCGGATGGAACGGCGCGAGGAAGTAGCCGAAACGAAGTCGCATGTGATTCTCCTGCTCGTGTCTGACTCACCGGCGGGTCGGCCCCACTCGGCGGTGATCACATTCTCGATCGGCAGTGACGTGCGTAACATCGCACCAAAGTGGAATCTTCGTCCGGAGACCGTGACGGCCGGGCCGGCGACACCCCATCCTGGACGGAACGATCGGAGGCCGGAGGTACGCATGTCCAGACCTCGTCATCCCTCGCTGCCGGGCCGCGAGTACGATCGGATCTTCGCCGTGCTCGACGACTGCGGCGCGGCGCGCGACCTCCCCGATCTGAAGCTGCGCCTGATGGACTCGCTGCACGACCGGTACGGCTTCCCCAACACCACGTTCCTGACCGGACCGACGTTCCGCGGCGCGTTCCGCGACCCCGATCCGGTCGCCACCGGCCGGATCCCGGCGATCCTCGACGAGTACCACTCCGGCTGGTACCTCGACGACATGTTCTCCACCAAGGAGTTGTTCAGCGCCCTCGCCAGGACCCGCGCGATCTCCCACTCGGGACTGCCTTCACTGCCGTCCGGGGCCGTCAACTACCTGCAGGGATTCCTGTACCGGCACCGGCTGCGCAGCGCCTCGGTCCTGCATCTCGGCCTGGCGCACAGCGCGCACGCGATGGTCGGCATCTTCGACGACGAGGGCAAGGAGATCGTCGGCGAACGTCTCGCCGGCCTGGGGCTGCTCGCCCAGCAGCTGACACTGCTGGCGCGGACCCTTCCGGGCAATCCCGAGGGTTCGTGGCGCAGCAATCTCACGCCCCGCCAGCGCGAGCTCGGCGAGCTCATCGCCGACGGCAATTCGAACGAAGAGATCGCCGCGGTCCTGTCGATTCAGCTGGACACCGTGAAGAAGCACGTCAGCCACATCCTGACCGCGACCGGCACCCGGAACCGGGTGGAGTTCGCGAAGATCGTGCTCACCGAGGAACTGTCGCGACGCTGATCGGCGGGATCCGCCTGCCGGAACTCAGAAGTCCCAGTCCTCGTCCTCGGTGTTGACGGCCTTGCCGATCACGTACGAGCTGCCCGACCCGGAGAAGAAGTCGTGGTTCTCGTCGGCGTTCGGCGACAGCGCGGACAGGATGGCCGGGTTCACGTCGGTCTCGTCCTTCGGGAACATCGCCTCGTAGCCCAGGTTCATCAGGGCCTTGTTGGCGTTGTACTTCAAGAACTTCTTGACGTCCTCGGTCAGCCCCACCTCGTCGTACAGCGATTCGGTGTAGTCCGATTCGTTGTCGTAGAGGTCGAAGAGCAGGTCGAAGGTGTAGTCCTTCAGCTCGGCCCGCCGCTCGGGGGTCTCGATCTCCAGTGCCCGCTGGTACTTGTAGCCGATGTAGTAGCCGTGCACGGCCTCGTCGCGGATGATCAGCCGGATCAGGTCGGCGGTGTTGGTCAGCTTGGCGCGGCTGGACCAGTACATCGGCAGATAGAAGCCCGAGTAGAAGAGGAACGACTCGAGCAGCGTGGAGGCCACCTTGCGCTTGAGCGGGTCGTCGCCGCGGTAGTAGTCCATGACGATGTGTGCCTTGCGCTGCAGGTGCTCGTTCTCCTCCGACCAGCGGAAGGCCTCGTCGATCTCCTTGGTGGAGCAGAGGGTGGAGAAGATGGAGCTGTAGCTCTTGGCGTGCACCGACTCCATGAACGCGATGTTGGTGAGCACCGCCTCCTCGTGCGGGGTCACCGCATCCGGGATCAGCGAGACGGCGCCGACGGTGCCCTGGATGGTGTCGAGCAGCGTCAGGCCGGTGAAGACCCGCATGGTGAGCTCTTTTTCATAGTCGGTGAGGGTGCCCCACGACGGGATGTCATTGGACACCGGCACCTTCTCCGGCAGCCAGAAGTTACCGGTCAGCCGGTCCCACACCTCGGCGTCCTTCTCGTCCGGAACGCGGTTCCAGTTGATGGCGCTGACGCGGTCGACCAGCTTGATCGGCGCGCCTTCGGCGGGACTGTGAGCGGACGCAGACATGGCACCTCGGATTTCTACGAATGTCAGACGAGCGGTGCCGCCAACACTACTCGTTGGGGACGACGACCCTCGGCACCACAAGATGGTGTGTCTCGCCCGGTGCGGCGTGTCGCGATGTTCCCGGTCCCGGGCGTGTCACGGCGGTCTGGATAGACTCGCACATCATCGGCCGACACGGGGAGGACGGGCGTGCGCACAACTCCCTTCGGCGACGCCGGACGCCGGCTCGTCACCCGGCGCGTCCGCTTCTACCACGCCCTCATCGGCCTCATCACGGTCATGTTCGCGGCCGAGACCGTCATGCACTTCACCGCCGGGGCGGCCTCCCGGTGGATCGTCGCCGGGGTGGCGCTCGCGGCCGCCGGGCTGGCGGTAGGTTCGGGAATGACGGCGGCGGACCTCGGACTGGCGCGCGAGACGCTCGGCCGCGGACTGCGCTGGTCGGCCGCGATCATCGCGGTCGTGGTCGTCGCGATCGCCGCCGGGCTGGCGATCGGGCCGATCCGCGAGCTCTTCCACAACGACGCCTACCGGGATCTGTCCTGGGCACTGCTGTCCGCCTTCGTCCTCATCCCGTGGCAGACGGTCGTCCCGGAGGAACTGCTCTTCCGCGGCGTGCTTCTCGGCGCGCTGCGCCGCCGGCACACCGAGCGGACCGCCGTCATCGCCCAGGCCCTGCTGTTCGGCCTGTGGCACGTGGTGTCGGCGACCGGTCTGTCGACCGGCAACCGGGGTATCGGCGACGTCGTCGGCGCCGGCCCGGCCGGCGTCGTCCTCGGGATCCTCGGCGCGGTGGCGTTCACGACCATCGCCGGGCTGCTGTTCGGCTGGCTGCGAGTGCGCACCGGCAGTCTGCTGCCGTCCATCGCGCTGCATTGGGCCGCCAACGGCGCCGGCGCGGTGGCCGCGGCCCTCGCCTGGAAGATCGGTTGACCCTCCCCACCGTCCTCACCCGTGCGCCGCGCCGGCCTTTCCGGCCGCCGCGCTCGGCGCGTCGCGGGCCGATCGCCGCCCGCGGGCGCATGCTGATGCCATGACGGTGCTGCCGATGTTTCCGCTCGAACATCCGCTGCTCCCCGCGGAGCCGCTGAGCCTGAACGTGTTCGAGCCGCGCTACCGCCGGATGGTGAGCGACGTGCTCGCGGGCGACGGCCGGTTCGGCGTCGTACTGATCGCCCGCGGCAGCGAGGTCGGCGGCGGCGACGAGCGGTTCGGCGTCGGCACCGTCGTCCAGCTGATCGGCCATCGTCTCCAGGCGAGCGGGCAGATCCGGCTCGCCTGCCGCGGTATCGAGCGGCTGCGCGTCGTCTCCTGGCTCGACGACGACCCGTATCCCCGTGCCGAGATCGAACTCTGGCCGGACGAACCGGCCGGCGGGCCCGCCGAGTGGGCCCGGGCGCGCGTTCCGTTCACGTCGGTCCTCGCCGAGACGCAGGACCTCTACGACCAGATGGCGGCGCGCAGCGGCCGGCCGGCCGTCGTGCTCGGCGCCCCGGACGATCTGCCGCCCACCGACTACACCTTCCGCACCGCCGCCAATCTGCCGCTCGGCGCGGCGGACCGGTACGACGTGCTGCGCGCCCCCGGCCCGCGTGAGCGCCTCGACGCGATGATTCGCGCCCTCGACGACGTCCTCCCGATCCTCCGCGACCGCCTCGCCCCGCAGTCCTGACGCCTCGACACGCCACCCCCCGCTACTCCGCGGCCCGCTCCTTCTCAGCGTGTCGCGGGTCTTTCCTCGTGTCGCACGTCCGGCAGGAGCAGCGACACGAAACTGGGCCCGCGACACGCCCCGGCGACCCTCGGGCGTGTCCTCCAGAAGGAGGACAGCGCGGGTGCCGAGCCCCACCGAACGGCGCGCCTGTGCGTACGATGCCCGTGGCACACAGGAGGAGTCGCGCATGGGTGAAACGCAGTCCAGCCGGGCCGGTCAGACCTTCGGTCCGTACCGGCTCGAGTCGCTGCTCGGCAAGGGCGGCATGGGCGAGGTCTACCGGGCGCACGACACCGTCCGCGACCGCACCGTCGCGCTGAAACTGCTGCCGCCGCACCTCGCCGAAGACCCCGTCTTCCAGGAACGATTCCGCCGCGAATGCCAGACGCTGGCGCGGCTCGACGAGCCGCACGTCATCCCGATCCACGACTTCGGCGAGATCGACGGGCAGCTCTTCCTCGACATGCGGCTGGTGAACGGCAACGATCTGCGCGCCATCATGCGCGAGCGCGGGGTGCTGGAGCCCATCGAGGCCGTCGCGCTGATCGAGCAGGTCGCCGCCGCGCTCAACGCCGCGCATGACGCCGGCCTGGTGCACCGCGATGTCAAGCCGGAGAACGTGCTGGTCACCCACGCCGACTTCGCGTATCTGGTGGACTTCGGCGTCGCGCACGCCGAGACCGACACCCATCTGACCCGGACCGGTACCGCGATCGGCTCGGTCGCGTACATGGCCCCCGAGCAGTTCGACGACAAGCCGGTGACCGGTGCCGCCGACACCTACGCGATGACCGTCATGCTGTTCGAGTTGCTCACCGGCCGCAAGCCGTTCCCGGGCGAATCCGTCTCGACCATCACCAAGGGAGTGCTGTTCGACGAGGTCCCGGTCGCGAGCAGCATCAATCCGGCCATCACCCCGGCGCTGGACGCCGTGCTCGCCTGGGGGCTGAACAAGTCGCCCGAGCAGCGCTGCCCGTCGTCGCTGGAGCTGGCGCGCGCGGCCCGGGCGGCCCTGGCCGGCGAACGGCCGCCGACGCTGGGCGAGTCGGAGACCGGCCTGATCGGCGGGCCGGGCGCCGGGCGCACGACCGGCTTCCCGGTCGCCCCCATGGCGGTGATGGGTTCGGTGTCGAACCCGGCCATCTCCAACCCCGTCATCTCCAACCCGGCGATCTCCAACCCGGCGATCGACCGCACCGGCGTCGCCGGGGCCGGCTATCACCCGGGCGCGCCCTACGGCCCGCCTGGCGGGCAGCCGCCCGGGTATCCGCCACAGGCGTATCCGCCGTCGCCGTCGGGCCGCAGCACCACCAACACCGTCCTGCTGGTGTCCATCGGCGTCGTCATCGCGGCCCTGATCGGCATCGGCGCCTGGCTGATCGCCGACCGGATGGGCGGCTCGGACGGCAACGACACGGCCGCCGCCGGCGGCGTCACCACTGTCACCACCACCGACGACGGCGCCACCACGAGCGACGCGTCCAGCGGGACGACGGCCACCTGGACGCCCGGCTCACCGCCGTCGGACAATCAGCCCTGCCCGGGGTACACCGGCGTGGGCACCGGTTACCCGCAGTGGACCGGCTGCGAGTTCGCCGCGAACGTCCGCGACGCGTATGTGCGCAGCGGCCCGATGGGCGAGGCCCGCACCGTCAACGGCTGGGCACCGCAGATGCAGAAGAACTTCGTGATGGAATGCAGTCCGTACCTGGGGATCATCGCGTGCCGCGGCGGCAACCAGGCCGTCGTGTACATCTACTGACCTCGGAGCACCCGTGCACTTTTCCCGATCGGCGCGCCCGGCGCGCGCCGCGGCCCTGTTGACCGGCGCGGCCCTGGCCGTCACCCTGACCGGCTGTTCCGAGACCCGCGGCACACCGGTCGCCTCCCCGTCGGCGCCACCGGCGGCCGCGTCGTCGCCTCATCGGCCGGCGGCGGCCACCGGCCCCGAGGTCTCCGAGCTGCGCACGAGCTGGGACAGGCTGAACCTGGGCCCCGGCGTCGGCGTCGCACTGGTTCCGGTCGGCGGCGGTCCGGTGACGGCCTTCGGCGATCCGCCCGTGATGACGGCGTGGTCGACGATCAAGGTGCCGCTGTCGATCGCGGCCCTGCGCAACAAGCCCGGCGACGCCGACATCCTGGCCACGGTCAAGCAGGCGATCATCCACTCCGACAACGACGCCGCACTCAAGCTCCGCAGGTCGCTGGGCGGCCCGAACGGCGCCGGCGACGCGGCGACGGCGCGCACGAAGGTCACCGATGTGCTGCGCAGCGGCGGCGACGAGAACACCGACCCGGTGCACATCGCCTACGACTCCGACGAGACCTTCGGCCTCACGCCCTGGAAGCTCACCGACGCCGCCACCTTCGCCGCGCACCTGCCATGCATGAAGAACACCGCCAAGGTCCTCGACTACATGGGCGAGGTGGACGGGATGCAACAGTGGGGCCTGAAGTCGATCGAGATCCCCGGCGGGTCCACCGCGGTCAAGGGCGGCTGGGGCCCCGCTGACGACGGCGGCTACGACGTCCGCCAGCTCGGCCTGATCACCTTCTCCGACGGCCGCCAGGTCGCGGTCACCATGCAGAGCCACCGCGCCGGCGAGGAGATGGGCGTCGGCACCGACACGCTGGACAAGATCGCCGCCTGGCTGAAGAAGCACCTCTCGAAACTCCCCCGCGGCCGCTGCTGACCGCCACCTGCACCACCTGCTGTGGTGTGACAGCAGCGAAAGGTCCGGGGGCTCATGACGCCATGGAGGCGATGAGTTACTGACCTCCACTGCAGTTCAGGTACCGGGTCACCCCCGCTCATCTTGTCGCTCACATGATTGATGCCGTCGGCACCAGCTAGGTGTACTTCCCCGTGAGGTTGTGAACGCGGGCTGAGGGGACGAGGCCGTTGATGCCGGTGTGGGGTCGGTGGTGATTGTAGTGATGCAGCCACACGGTATATGCCGCTTCGCGTTCAGCTTCGTTGGCGTACTTCTGGGCGTAGGCCCATTCGGCGGCCAGGGTCCGGTTGAAGCGTTCGACTTTCCCGTTGGTCTGGGCCGGTACGGCCTGGTCCGTTTGTGCTTGATGCTCGGGCCCAGGGCTGCGGCGAAGGCGTGTGAGCGGTAACAGGATCCGTTGTCGGTCATCACTGCGGTCACGGTGACACCGATCCCGGCGAAGAACGCGTTGGCCCGTTCTCAGAACCCGGCCGCGGTCTCCTTGCGTTCGTCATCGAGGATCTCCGAGTACGCCACGCGCGAGTGGTCGTCGACGGCGTGGTGCAGGTACCGGTAGCCCCGCGATCCTGCTGCGCCGCCGCGGGCGGCCTGGTCGCGGCACCGCCCGGCTCTGAGGTCCTGGGCCGAGCCGCGGCCATGGACGCGCCACCGGCCGCCGTCCGGGATCTGGCCGAGTTTCTTGATATCGACATGGACCAGACGGCCGGGACGGTCGACTTCGTACCTCTTGGGCATGGGCCGCCGCACCGGTAGCCCCGTCGCCTGGTCCAGGTGCGCCAGCGGCGGCATCCGGTATCGAGTCAGGACTCTGCCCACGGTCGAACGCGGAAGCCGCAGGTGGTAGGCGATGCGGTGTGGTCCCCAGCGGCGGGTGAACCGCAGGCCGATGATCCTCCGTTCGGTTCGCAGGTTCAGACGCGCCGGAGAGGTCCTGGGCCGGGAACTACGGTCGGTCAGCTCCTGGCCGGCGCGGTACCGGTCGGCCCACCGCTTAGCCGTGGCCGGGGAGACCTGGAACCGTTGCGCGGCCCGCCGCAGCGGCCAACCGTCCTCGACGATCAACACGGCCAGCCGTCGTCGGCCCCCCATTGACGGCGACGACATGCTGATGGCAGCTTGGCGCGACCTGGTTACCGCGTGCCGCGACATCGACCACGCCCGCTACCCGCACGAGCGGGTGGCATTCCTGCGCGACATCGTCGTGGGTCTGAGTGAGCACCGCAAGCAGGACCGTGGGCCCCGGGATCCAATCTCCACGGCGGCGAATGTCCTCGTGGGGTACCAGGGCACCGTTCGGACGGCGCAGGCGATGGTCGGCGACCTACCGGACGAGACGCAGCCTTACAACCCCCAGGCGAAGTCGACTCTGACCGAGACGGAGCTCGCAGACCTGGCCGAGCGTTGCGTCGCAGTGTCGCCGAAGACCGGAGACTTCGTGGTGTGGTTCCGGCTCGCCCCGGCCTTCGTCCGGAGCATGTCGTGCGTCAGCCACGGCGACGTCACGTTCTACGACGCGCAGATGCTCGCGAGCGCGCTGGCGGCAGACGAGGAGCGGGTCCGGGAGCTGTTCAACGTCGTACCTGAGGAACTACTGACCGATGAGATTCGGGAGCTCCAGTCATCGGGGCAGGTGAACGACCACACGGGGTTCGAGCATGAGCCGCAGTTGGTGTACGCGCGCGTCGAAGTTCGGGGCATCCAGCGGCACAACGCCGCCGCCGCGGCCCGCAGCTACCTCGACGCGGTGTTGGCCGTGGTAGCTGTCCACGACGACATGTGGAAGGTGCTGGGAGGAACCCTGCTCTTCGACGGTCGGCCCTCCTACTTCCCGCAGGTCCGGTGGGGTTTGAAGGAGCCACTCCCTGACGGTGTCTTCTACGAGAACGATCACTTCACGACCAACCTGGAGGAGATGACCGCAGCTGGGCACGTGGTCACCGCTGAGGCCGTATATCAGCTTCAACCCGTCCTGCGCCTCCAAGCCGCGCTCGCGGCTGCGCCGCGGTCCGACCCCGAAGCCGTGATCCTGGCTGCGGTCCGCGCCATTGAGCACTGCAACAGGTGGGCGGCACCCCACGGGGGACACAAGTGGTACGCATTCGTCGCCGACTACTTCTTCGACGAATACACCGTCACGTCGTTCGCCAACCGCGCCGTTCGCGACGTATTCGCCGCGGTCGTGCAGTACGTCCCCGATCGCTCACCTGGTGCTCGGATCACGGCGGAGCTGGTGACGATCCGCGAAGACATCACAGACTCCAGTTGGGGCTTGCGGATCAACCGGCAGAAGACCCTGGACCACGTTGCCGCGCTGAAGCAGATCTACGCCAAACACTGGCTGTCCCGCCAGCTCAACGAGACCGACGACATCCTGTCCTCGGGCACTGCCCTCGCCGCGGCCTTCGCGATCGAACAGCAGCGCCTCGAGAGACGGGTGGCCAGGCTCACCCGGTCGCGCAACGCGGCGGTTCACGGAGGGCCGTTGTCGACCGCAGCCTGCGACAGCATCGCCGACTTCGCCACGATCATTGCGCAGAAGGCGCTCTACACCGCGGTGCGCGCCACCATCGCCGGGCAGGCGGCGGACGTCTATGCCGACGCGCGACGGGACGAGTACCGCCAGCGCAGTCAGAACCTCGCGTCGGGCGGCGATCTGAAGAACCTGTTCGCCCTCACCTAGTGCCGCGTGTCTTTAGTTAGTTTTCGGTTGGGCTTTCTTCAGGATGTCGTCGGCGGTCTTGGTCCAGACGAAGGGGTGTTTGCGGTCGTTCCAGCCGCTGATGAATGCCCGGATCTTCGCGTTGAGGTCTTTGACTGAGGTGAATACGCCACGGCGGATCGCTTGCCGGTCGATGATGCCGAACCAGACCTCGACGAGGTTGAGCCAGGATCCGGAGGTCGGGGTGAAGTGCACGTGCATGTTCGGGTGCTGGACGAGCCAGTCGCGGACTTCGGCCTTCTTGTGGGTGGCGTAGTTGTCCATCACCAGGTGCAGTTCCTGGCCGGGGTAGGTGCGGTCGATCTGTCGCAGGAACGACAGGAACTCCTGGTGACGATGCCGTGGCTTGACTGCGCCGGTCACTTGGCCGGTCGCGATGTCCAGGGCGGCGAACAACGTGGTCGTGCCGTGCCGCTTGTAGTCATGAGTGCGGCGTTCGATCTGCCCGGGCCGTATCGGCAGCATCGGCGCGGTCCGGTCCAGGGCCTGGATCTGCGACTTCTCGTCGACGCACAGCACGATCGCGTTCTCCGGCGGTTCCAGATACAGGCCGACGACGTCGGTGACCTTCCCGGCCAGCTCCGGGTCGGTGGAGAACTTGAAGGTTCCCGACCGCCACGGCTGCACACCGTACTCGCGCCACGCGCGTGCGATCGTGGCGTTCCCGACCCCGAGATGGGCGGCGAGCAACCGTGAGGACCAGTGCGTGACCCCGTACTTCTTCGGAGGCGGCATCAACGTGGCCGACACGATGTCGGCGTGATCGATATGCCGGGGCCGGCCGGGCCGATCAGCATCGAGCAAGCCGGCCATCCCGTCGTGCAGGTACCGGTACCGCCACTTGCGGACCGTCGGGATCGACACCCCGACGACGTCGCTGATATGCGAGTTCGCCCACCCCTCAGCGGCCAGCGCCACGATCCGCGCCCGCCTCACCACGCCAGCCGGCGTCGAGGTCGATCGCAGCAACCGATCAAGCTCAACATCATCGCCCTCACGCAATTCCAGTGCCGGGGCCGGAGAATTCGCCATAACCCATTCTCTCAACCCCGGAACAGGAAACTAATTAACGCCACGCGACACTAGAGTCGGTCAGCCTCCCCGCGCTGCGCCACACCGGCTGACCATCACTTGTCCCAGCCGGCCGTCGCATCACCGCCGTTACACCGACGGGCAACTCCACGAAGTTCGACACGGCGCGCACCGCGACTTGAACGGCGGGGCTCCGGACGCGAACGCCAGTGACACATCCAGCAGCTGCACACGTTGATGCCGGAGTGTGCGAACTCCCAGTAGCAGCGACCGACACGACCGAGCGACCAGTCGGCGACGAGGTCGGGGAGGTCGCACTCTCGGCCGGCGCAGCGGTGAACGGCACGCACCGCGAGTTCACGGCGGGCCACGCGAACGCGGTAAGGGGTGTGGGCATCGGTACGGGACACGGCGGTCTCCTCAGACGGGCAGCCCCACCGAGTCCGCAGATCGCCGCGGGGTGGGGCTACGGCATGAGCGGGAGACCGCCGACCGAGGAGAACGCGCGCATGGGGACAGATCCGTACAGCGGGAACAACGCACGACGCGACACAGCTCGGCCGCTCGAGGTCAGGCCGGAACCGGTCACCGCTGCACGGCCGAGTGCTCAAGTGTCACGGATTCCAGGCGATCCGCCAATCCCATCCGCAGGTGCTCACTGTGATAGACCGCTTCGTCGAGGAGCTGGGCGACGTGGTTGTCGTAGAGGCTGTAGACGATGCTGCGGCCCTCCCGGACCCCAGTGACCAGTCCCAGGTTCCGCAGCAGGCGTAGCTGGTGCGAGACCGCGGACGGTTCCATCTGCACCGCCGCTGCGAGATCCCCGACCGCCATCGCCTGACCCCGCAGCTGGGAGAGGATCCGCAAGCGGCTCGGCGTCGCGAGCGCCTGCAGCGTCGTGGCGACCCGCTCCGCAGTCGCGGCATCAAGAGCCCCCGAGCCGTTCCCGTCGCCGTCAGCCATCCGATGTCCCATGACCAGGCATCATACCCTGAGCATCATATCTGAAGAGGTGTTCATATATGCTGGTGTGTGTTCTGGCGTACGCGCCTCCCAACGCCCCTGCGAGAGCGAGCACCACCGATCATGCACACGACGACCACGACGACGGCCGCCACCAGCGCCGACGTGACCGCACGCATTGGCGGAGCCAGTCGCACCCGGCCCTGGGACCTCGCGGAGGTCCGTTGGGCATCGGCAGCACTCGCACTGTTCCTGCTCGGGCTCGCCGCGCAGCTCGCCGGCGCGCCGTCATGGTCGTGGTGGACGCTGTATCTGGCGTGTTACGCCGCCGGCGGGTGGGAGCCGGCGCTGGCGGGTCTGCAGGCGTTGCGGGAGAAGACCCTCGACGTCGACCTGCTGATGGTGGTCGCGGCGATCGGCGCGGCCGCGATCGGACAGATCACCGACGGTGCCCTGCTGATCGTCATCTTCGCGACCTCCGGTGCTCTCGAGGCCTGGGCGACCGCCCGCACCGAGGACTCGGTCCGCGGCCTGCTCGACCTGGCGCCCGACCGAGCGACGGTACTGGCTACCGACGGCACCGAGACGACGATCGCCGCTGCGGACGTGCAGGTGGGTGACGTCATCCGGGTCCGGCCGGGTGAGCGGATCGCCGCCGACGGCACCGTCGTCGATGGGGCCAGCGAGGTCGACCAGGCGACCATCACCGGCGAGCCGCTGCCGGTGGACAAGCGCGTCGGCGACGAGGTCTTCGCCGGCACCGTCAACGGCACCGGCGCACTGACGGTGCGGGCGGACCGCCCGGCCACCGATTCGGTCGTCGCCCGGATCGCAGTGATGGTGGCCCAGGCCTCGCGGACCAAGGCCCGCGCGCAGTTGTTCATCGAGAAGGTCGAGCAGCGGTACTCGATCGGCATGGTCGCAGCCACCCTGGCCGTGTTCGCCGTCCCGCTGGCCTTCGGCGCGGATCTGCAGTCCTCGCTGCTGCGCGCGATGACCTTCATGATCGTCGCGTCCCCGTGCGCGGTCGTGCTGGCCACGATGCCGCCGCTGCTCGCCGCGATCGCCAACGCTGGCCGCCGCGGCGTGCTCGTCAAATCCGCTGTGGTCATGGAGAACCTGTCGACCATCGACACCGTCGCCCTC
This sequence comes from Gordonia sp. PP30, assembly GCF_023100845.1. NCBI lineage: Bacteria > Bacillati > Actinomycetota > Actinomycetes > Mycobacteriales > Gordoniaceae > Gordonia > Gordonia sp. PP30. Next base: position 3,237,104 of record NZ_CP095864.1, read on the forward strand.
GACAAGACCGGCACCGTCACCTCCGGTAGGTCCACCCTCGCGGCCGTCGTGACGACCGCGGACAGCGCCGATGGCGACACCGCTCTCGCCCTCGCAGCAGCGGTGGAGACCTTGAGCGAGCACCCCCTGGCTGCGGCGATCGTCGCTGCGGCCGCCGACCGCGGCCTCGACGTGCCCGCGGCGACGGACTTCGCCGCCCATCCCGGCCGGGGCGTCACCGGCACCGTCGACGGACACCGCATCGCCGTGCTGTCTCCGCACACCGCGGACACCCCGGCGACCCGCGAGGTGGCCGAACTGGTCGGCGGGTTCGAGGCCCGCGGGGACACCGCCGTGATCGTCACCCGCGACGGCTCCCCCGTCGCTGTGCTCGCCCTGACCGACACCTGCCGCCACGACGCCGCGGCCGCCGTCGGCGCTCTCACCGCCGCAGGTATCGGCACCGCGATGCTCACCGGCGACAACCCCCGCGCCGCCGCCCGCGTGGCCGGCGATCTCGGCATCGACGATGTCCGCGCCGGGCTCCTGCCCGACGGCAAGACCGCCGCTATCAACGACTTCCGCGATGCAGAACGCACCGTCGCGATGGTCGGTGACGGCGTCAACGACGCACCCGCCCTCGCCGCCGCCGACGTCGGCATCGCCCTCGGCGGCGCCGGCTCCGACCTCGCCCTGCAGGCCGCCGATGTCGTCATCGTCGGTGACGACCTCACCGCGGTCCCCTCTGTCATCGAGTTCGCGCAGCGCGCGCACCGCGTCGTCGTCGCCAACCTCGCCATCGCCGCGGCCTTCATCGCGGTACTCGTCGTCTGGGATCTGGTGGGCACGCTGCCACTGCCCCTCGGCGTCGCCGGCCACGAAGGATCCACCATCATCGTCGGCCTCAACGGACTGCGGCTCCTCCGCGGAACGTGGCCCACCGTGCGCTAGTGTCGCGTGTCGTTAATTAGTTTCCTGTTCCGGGGTTGAGAGAATGGGTTATGGCGAATTCTCCGGCCCCGGCACTGGAATTGCGTGAGGGCGATGATGTTGAGCTTGATCGGTTGCTGCGATCGACCTCGACGCCGGCTGGCGTGGTGAGGCGGGCGCGGATCGTGGCGCTGGCCGCTGAGGGGTGGGCGAACTCGCATATCAGCGACGTCGTCGGGGTGTCGATCCCGACGGTCCGCAAGTGGCGGTACCGGTACCTGCACGACGGGATGGCCGGCTTGCTCGATGCTGATCGGCCCGGCCGGCCCCGGCATATCGATCACGCCGACATCGTGTCGGCCACGTTGATGCCGCCTCCGAAGAAGTACGGGGTCACGCACTGGTCCTCACGGTTGCTCGCCGCCCATCTCGGGGTCGGGAACGCCACGATCGCACGCGCGTGGCGCGAGTACGGTGTGCAGCCGTGGCGGTCGGGAACCTTCAAGTTCTCCACCGACCCGGAGCTGGCCGGGAAGGTCACCGACGTCGTCGGCCTGTATCTGGAACCGCCGGAGAACGCGATCGTGCTGTGCGTCGACGAGAAGTCGCAGATCCAGGCCCTGGACCGCACCGCGCCGATGCTCCCGATACGGCCCGGGCAGATCGAACGCCGCACTCATGACTACAAGCGGCACGGCACGACCACGTTGTTCGCCGCCCTGGACATCGCGACCGGCCAAGTGACCGGCGCAGTCAAGCCACGGCATCGTCACCAGGAGTTCCTGTCGTTCCTGCGACAGATCGACCGCACCTACCCCGGCCAGGAACTGCACCTGGTGATGGACAACTACGCCACCCACAAGAAGGCCGAAGTCCGCGACTGGCTCGTCCAGCACCCGAACATGCACGTGCACTTCACCCCGACCTCCGGATCCTGGCTCAACCTCGTCGAGGTCTGGTTCGGCATCATCGACCGGCAAGCGATCCGCCATGGCGTATTCACCTCAGTCAAAGACCTCAACGCGAAGATCCGGGCATTCATCAGCGGCTGGAACGACCGCAAACACCCCTTCGTCTGGACCAAGACCGCCGACGACATCCTGAAGAAAGCCCAACCGAAAACTAACTAAAGACACGCGGCACTAGGAGCGCTGTCCAGCGGCCGGTGCGCGGCGATCATGCATCGCATCGGCGCGTCGACCAACTTTTCGGTTCTCCGTTTTAGAGAATCGGCAGATGCTCAACGAGGTGAAGGTCCCGTTCTCCCTGGCCGACCTACCCGACGGCGAGGAGATCGCCCTTCACGACGTGGAGGGCTTCATCCCCTTCCTGACGGAGCGGTGGCCGGCGAACGGGCGCCCGCACCACATCGAGCTCTTCGAACCCAGCGGGCGGAAACCACCGCCAGGCGTGGACGGCTGGCTCGTGTTCCGCGTGAGCGCACCGGAACCTGTGCACGATCCCGACGCTCCGACGGTGAACTGGGACCGGGTGCTTCAGGAGCGACTGCGGGACGGCGACGAGTAGCCGCCCGCCGCGTCACCGCCGTTCCACCGACGAGCAAGTCGGCGGAGTTCGGCACGGCGTGCAGCGCGACCGCGATCGCGGTCGCCGACCGCGGTGGTTTCCCCTGGTAGAGAGGTTTCGCGGTCGCGCGGTCGCCGCGGTCGCTCTCCGCGGGAATGAGCGTCTCCGCCCATGTACAAGTAATTAGAAGTCAGAAGAAAACTGGTGCTTCGTATCTAGGGGACTTGTCGTTGATTCGGTGCGCGCACGCCGAGAAAGATACACAGGGTGTCAGGGGCGACCGCGGCGACCGCGCGACCGCGATCGCCACAAAAACATGCTCCTGCCTGCACATATAGCCGCGGTCGTTAGAGATGCGAACGACCGCGATCGCGGTCGCTGTCGCGGTTCCGCGGTCACCGATGACAGGAACACCCTCGACGCGGTGAGCGACGAGGGTGTTCCAGTTGAAACGTCAGTTGACGGAGTAGACGCCCGCCGGGGTACAGGTGAGGGCCTGGCCCTCCACCATCGCGGCCAAGTACCGCTTCGCGTGCGGCTGCTGCTTCTTGCTGCACCGCCGCGTGATCGCCGCTGCGGTGGGCGTCTGATGCTTGGCCCGGAGCTGGGCGATCACCGCGATGATGCGCGCCTGCAGGTCTCGGGAGAAGGCCTGCTCGGCTTCGGCTTCGCCTCGCTTCGCCGCGGCGCGGGTGACGCCCTGCTCCACACCGCGGGTCTCGGCGGCGACCTTGCCCGCACGCACCGCCCTCTCCCGGGTACGGCGCATGCACATCTCTCGGAGCCGCATCGCGACACCAGCGACTTCCCAGTGCAGATCGGCCGGCTGCTCCAGCCCGTCCATGATCGCGAGGAGCGCCATCACCTTGAGGCGCATGAACGTGCTGTGCCCGAGGAGCTTGACGATCTCGTCTTCCTCCTCGTCGTCGCTCTCGCCGTACGGGTCGTCGTCGACTTGGAGAGCCTCGAGCTCCTCTTCGATGTAGCGCCGGGCGGCGGGAGGCCAGTCGATCCACCGCGGGTCGGGGGGGTCACCGATCTGCCCGAGCGTCGCGATCTCGGGAATCCCGACGGGAAGAACCTCCTCCACGGGTTCCGGTGCCGGCTGGTACGCGAGCGGGAGCGGAACTGGGATCTCCTTGCCGTTCGGCTTGCACCGGGTCACCGGGGCCCAGAAGATCCGCTGCGGCGTGCCCTTGCCGCCCTCACCCCAGATTGCCATGGTGGCCTCGGGCTGGCAGCCGAGGAGCGCTCCGAGTCGGTAGGTGTGGGGCGCGAGGTTCGTGCGCAGCTCCACGTTGCCTGTGGTGGTGCCGACGCGTGCGCCCATCCACATGCTGCGCCACATCGCCGCGAACTTCGTGCCCTGCCGGACCATCTCGGCGAACACGCCATCGACCTCATCGGCCTCCATCAGCACCTGGTGGGCGAGCCGCTCGAACTCGTACGTGTAGAACGCCTCCTCGCCTCGGCCGTGCTTCTCCCGGCGGATGAACCCGAAGCTCTTGACGATGCCCTCGCCCGTACCCTCCGGGATGGTGTAGCTCGGCGGCAGCGGCACCAAGTAGGAACCGGCGTCCATCGTCACGGTCTTGCCGGCGTTGGGCTTGCCGACCAGCCCGGTGTAGAAGTTGAGCGACCCGCCCTGGGACGCCGTGCCCCTCAGTCCGGCGGGGGTCAGCAGCCGCACGTGCGGTCCGACCGCGACCGCCGTCCGGGTGAGGGTGACCGCGAGAACACCCTGCCTCCCCGCGCCGAGCGCGTCGGCCGTGTCGGCAACGTGCCGCAACCCGGGCGTCATGGTGAACAGCTTGTCCTCGAGCGCCTGGCACTCGAGGCGCCAGTTGGACTTTGCGCTCGTGGTCGCGGGCAGCGCCGCCACCTCCGCGCGCAACCGGGTCATCACGGCGTCGGGATCGTTGACATCCAGCTCGTCGAACAGTTGGTCGTAGTCCTCGACCGTCATCCGCCTACGAAGCGTCTCGAACAGTTCGTCGGCCTCGGACTCGACGGCCTCGGACTCGGCCTGATCGCGGTCGAACTCCGCGCGCACGGCCGGGTCAGTGAGGTATGCCTCGCGGTTGGCAGCTCGGGTGGCCACTTCTTCCGGGGTGCGGGCGCGGGTGAACGACGCGCTGAACTCGCGATCCTCGGCTTCCAGTTCGATCAGGTCGCGCAGCGTGTCCGCGTTCTCCGGGATCGCGCGCATGCCACGCAAGGCGCAGGCCAGCTCGACGGCGTCGATGAGACGGTTCGGGGTGAAGTCGTACTCGTCGCAGAAGTCGTCGGCGAAGGGCTGCGCATTGCCGTCGGCGCCGTGGACGCACCCCTTCACGTGGAGCACCATCTGGCCGTTCTGCGGGCAGGCGCAGGTCCCACCCTCGACCGGTGCAAACTCTCCGGTGATGTGTTCGGGCATGAACGGGGCCCACTCGGTGAGCGTGGCCGGGGGGCGGCGGGCTCCACGGTTCGCCGAACGGAGTGATCAGCGCCGCGATCTCCGCGTCGGCCTCGTCGGCGAGCTTGCGGAAGTCATCGAGCTCCTCGGCGCTGTGGGTCCCGGCGGCCACCGCGCCGAGATAGTGAACGCGGGCTGCGGTGACCGGTGTCGGCGTGTCGTGCGTCGGGCTTGTGAGATCGGCAAGGTATGCCATGATGAGAACGTCCTTCCGTTCAGTGATGCGGGCGGGGGGTACTACTTGAGAGCGATCGGGCCGGCCACGAACCGGCCCTTTCGCGTGTCTGGGGCGACTAACGTCCCTCCTGTCGCGCCTTCCACGTCAGGAGCAGCCGACGCCACCAGCTGATCCGCGGGTGCTGCGCCGGGCCCATCACGGGTGCGCTCCCGAAACGATCCGCGACCACTCCTTGTCGAGCCACTCGTCGATCTCCGACGCCCGGCTCCTCTCCTCGTCGGCGACCTTGCCGATAGTGAAGCTGACGGCGTGATCAGGATTCGCAACGCGTGCGGCGGCGCGGCATGCCACGATCGCGGCTCCGGTTCTGTCCTCAGGATGGGCTGCGCGGTACATGGCCTCGGCGGTGCCCCGGATCGACTCGGTGCTCATGCCGCGTCTCCCGTCGCCACGCGCGGCAGCGATCGCAACCACGTCTCCAGGTCCTCCGGGTACACGATGATCGCCGCGCCACTTCGGTACGCGACGAGCTCGCCCTCTGCGATCCTGCGACGGATCGTGCGGAGGCTGAACCCCGTCGCATCCGCGACTTCGCTCGGCCGGTAGCCGACCTTCCTCAACAGACTGCTCTGCGTCATCCCGGTCCCTTCTCCGGTTCGGTGCGCCGGTGCAACCGACGCTGTCCCGCAGAGGGTGCCAGGGCGGACCCTTGAGCGGCGAGCGATCCTCCAGCCCCTGGTCAGGAGCGTGTCGCATCAGAGACTTTTTTCTGACGGGGCATCGCGTGCCCGCGGTTGCCATGGATTGCCTACGAACGCCAAACCGACTGTGCCGCAACGGGTTCCAACGTTGTGCACGGTGCAAACCTTCGCCCACCATGGTTGCCATGACCCACCGCCGCCACCGCAGCCCTCGACAAACGAGTGTCACGTCCCCGCGCCGCGTCAGCTTCCTGACCAGCGCATTCACTGCAGCAGCCCTTGTGCTCGCCACGCCCAACACGGCCTACGCCGACCCGACGGTGGATGTCTGCGCTCCGGACAGCCCGTACTACAACAGGGCGTGGTGCGACCCCGCACCGACTTCCACCGGCGGCTCCGGTGGCATCAGCGGCATCGACTCGCCGGACTGGATGAAGGGCCTCCCCGACATCGGCTTCTCGTTCTTCCTGGGGCTCGCCCTCGCGGTGATCGGCGGCATCGTCTGGGCGTACACCGCGGTGAAGACGCCTGAGGGTCGAGCCGCCCACGGTCCTGCCGCGGGTGCCGCTCGTGCCGAAGCCGGGAGCGAACGGGCGGTCGCCGCGTTCATGGTCGGCGCCGGCATCATCGCCATGGGCTGGGGCGCGTTCGGGATCGGTGGCGCACTGCTCTCCGCGGTGATCGGCGTCCCCATCATGCTCATCGGCATCAAGCGCAGCGAGCACGCGGACATGGCGAAGTCGGGGTACACCGCAGCGGATCAGGCCTGGCAGCACCAGGCGGAGATGGCCCGGCTGAACGCCGCGATGCAGCGCCCCGACCCGCGTGAGTACGACCCGTTGAACCTGGGGGTCGCGCCACCTCCCGCTCCCGCACCGGTCATCCCGGCCGAGCCCCGCATGAGTGACGAGGATGCGATCCGCTACCACCGCATGGGTGGCCACGTGCAGCTGATCCCCGGCAGCGCAGCCGCCGCTCTGGTCTCGCGGGACGGCAGCTGGGCCGCCGCGGAGGCCGCGTGGATCGAGGCCTGCAAGGCGAGCCGTCTGGGCTCGGTCGAGCAGCGGAACAGCCGCGTACCCGGTGTGAACGGAACCACCGAGGTGTTCGTCCCCGGTGCCGATCTTGCGCGGGTCGAGGTCCTCGAGACCGGCGACGCGGCAGTCGTGGTCCGCCCCCGTTCCCTCGCCGTCGGTGTTACTGAACTGGCCGCGGTGACTCCACTCCTTCTCCGCACTGCTCGGGTGCGTCACGCGGGTGGATGGGTGCGGGCCCACGCCACGGATGAGTACGTGATCACCCTGAGCAACCGCGACCTCACCACCGCGCAGGAGCAGACCAATGCACCCGCGCCCACCGGTAGCGACGACGAGGACTGGTGATCATGAGCACCGATGAGTTCGGCTTCCTCTTCGAGGACATCGACGTGCCCGCGCCCGACACCGTCGACGCTTCCGAACAGGACGACGCCGAGATCGAGGCCGAGCGGGAGCGCGCCGCGCAGAAGGACGCTGCCGAGGCACAGGAGCGCGCGCTGCAGGTCGAGGCCGAGCGGTACATCGACCTGCTGCCCGAGATCCAGTCGGCGCGTCCGCTGCCCGCGCAGACGACGCAGGGCCCGGAGACGCCGCGCCTCAGCGGTGCCGACTGGGTCGCCGATCGTCTCCGCCGGGTGATCGAGCCCATCGCTCCCGCCGGCACCCAGCTCGCCGTCGGCGTAGTGGGCGAGACCGTCGCGGCGACCGTGCAGCCGCCGGCCGGTGTGAAGGGGCGGCCGATCGCGCACGCGATGCTCGCGGCGATCGAGCAACAGGGAAACCTCGGCGGTTTCTCCGCCGTCCGGGCCGGCGGGAATGTCTTCACCTTGCGGCGCGACGGGGTCGGCGCGACCGTCGATGCATGGGCCTCGCACGGCCGGAAGGCAGGTACGTTCCACGACGATCCCGAGTCGCGTGCGGCCGTCTGGGACGCAGCCGGGCTCAGCGTTCCGGGCTCGGTCAAGGGCAAGAAGAGGCGACCGAAGTGCACGGAGTTCTCGGAAGACCCGCGTGGGGGCAACGTCGTGCTGGAGCTCCCCGGAGGGCTCACGATCGAGCACGTGAAGCGGGCTCGGGCAGCGCTGCGCCAGTCGCTCAACGCACCTGACCTCGAGGTGACGGAGCGCGGCGTACGGCCGGTCCTGCACCTGAATACCAAAAGAGTCGACGCTGACTTCCCACCGGTGAATCCAATGTCGCCCACGCTGTTCGTCCGACCTCGCACCACCGCTGAGCGACACGTCGCTGCGAAGGATTTCGTGCTCCCGCTCGGCGTGCGCGGCGACGGCAGCACGATCCTCGTACCGCAGGCAGCAACCCCGCATATGGCGATCTTCGGCGGCACCGGGTCAGGCAAGACAACGCTGGTCACCGCGCTCGTCGACGCCGCCTGCCTCCAAGGGGCGTCAGTGTTGTTGGCCGACGGCCGCGCAGGCAAGGACCTGCGGCAAATCGCCCTCAGCGGGCGCAACGGGATCATCGGATACTGCGCCGGCAGCCAGGCCTCACTGCACCGCGCAGTGCAGTACGCGCACGACGAGTATCGGGTCAGGCAGGTGCTGCAGGAGCAGTTGCAGCGGGAGGGCATTGAGTATCAGCCGACCCCGTTGGTGCTCGTCTTCGACGAATGGGGCAGCTGGCTCCACACGCTCAACGGCGGCACCAAGGAGCAGAAGGCCGCCGCCGAGGTCACCCGCACACGAATGGAACAGCTCGCTGCGGAGGCCCGTGAGCTGAAGGTCTTCGTGGTCCTGGTCGGGCAGCACGCGTACATCTCTGCGCTACCAGGCGAGCTCCGCGGAAACCTCCGCACGCAGGTCGTGGTCGGCCGCCCGGACGACAAGCATCTCGCCGCGCTGTTCGCCGACCAGCGTGCAGCTGCGACGCAGGTGCGTGACGGGATCAACCCGCAGATCAAGGGCCGCAGCCTCGTCGCCGACGTGAACGAGGAGGGCGACATGACGATCTCGATGTTCCAGGCGTTCTTCAATCCGCCCGGCCCCGCAGCGGAGGCGATGGAGCGTGCAGTGGCTGCTGCTCCACGTCCTCGCCGGATCAGCTGGCGGTTCCCCCGCGGCGACGAGCTCGGCGGCGACGGGAGCTGGCAGGACTGGACTCCCGCAACGGATCCGAGCAGCGACACGCTGCCAGTGCAGATCCTCGACCTGCCCGACGGCACGCCCGACCCCGCCGCGGCCATCTACGACCCCACCTCCCGGAGCTATCGCCCCGGCCGCAAGCCCCTGTCACTGGTCCATGCGACCACGAACTGACCCCGAACGGAGACCACACCATGACCTCGTACCCGACCCTCCCTGCGCACCTGAAGAAGAGCCCCACCCCGAGCAAGGTCCAGGCCTCGACCGAGCTCAGCCGTGCCGCCGCCCGCGAGGCGGTGAAGCGGATCGGCCGTGCCGCCGCCCGCGAGGCGGTGAAGCGGATCGGCCGTGCCGCCGCCGCACTCAAGGCGCTGTCCGAGACCGAGTACCCGAGTCCTGCACAGATGATCGCGGCGGTCGCCAGCTGGACCGCCGCCGAGCGCGAGATCCATGCCGCAGTCGTCGACGTGACGGCGGCCGCTGTGCTCGGCGGAGCGGCGGTCACCACCACCGCCCGCGGCTCGCACGGAGTGCGCCCGCAGACGCTGAGCAACTGGCTCTCCGGCACCGCGGCGCGGTACCGCGGCGTCGACTTGGAGAAGTCTGATGGCGAATGGAAGCCGGTGCACCTCGCTGACCTGCACGAACTCGACCAGGAGGCACAGAATCCCACGGATTCCGCCGTCCGGTACACGGGGAACGTCGGTCAGGGCACGTCGGCAGATGCGGCCGGTGCACAGGGACAGTCGATCGGTGCTCACGGAGTGTCGCCCGGTGACAGCGTCGACCCCGAGGTCCTGGCCACCGCCGTGGCCGAGGCAATCGGTGGTGAGCCCCGATGACCAGGTTCCTGACCACAGACCCGACCGCCGCGGCCGCCGCCACCGACGCGCTGCGCGGCGCGGCGCGGCCAAGGCACTATCCGCTGTCGTCACTGTGACCGCCCAGGGACTGAACCCGCACCCTGACGATCCCTTCGACGCGGAACGCGCACTCGCAGCCGCAGAGCGGTGGGTCCGGGGCGAGGCACGTCGCCGTCGCCGTCTGGGCCGGCTGCTCCTCCTGCTCGCGGAGACCGGCGTCTCCGAGCGCGCCCTGGCCGATCGCATCGGGCTCGGTCGCCACGCGGTGGGTCAGCTGATCGCGGACGCACGTGTCGAGCGAGAGGCCGCGGCGTGACTAACCCTGCGCTACAAGCGCCGATCAACGCGACCGGTCCGGACGCCTCCTCGGAGGGGGTGGGTACCTGTTTCCACACCCGCGACCTGCACGTATACCCCGGCTTCGAGGGTCCGGACGAGTCGAAACCCAACCCGAGTTCCGCTACAACCCGCGCTACAAGGACCGCCACAACACCCGCTACATCGCCCGTGGCCGTCGATCAGCCGGAGTGGTCGGCAGGAGCCGCCACTGTGGCCGTCGATCAGCCGAAGTGGCCGGTGCCACCGTTTCCGCAGGTGAGAGCGCATATCGAGGAGAAGAGCATGACGTTCGCCGACAAGGCGCTGGACCCCCTGCGTGAGGTCCGCGCCATCCTCTGGACCTTGCTGGTCTCCGCGACGGTGGCCAGCGTCGCCGCCAACATCGCGCACGCCCTGGTCACCCATGGACTCACCCCCGCGGCGGTCGGCCCGGTGCTGTTCGCGATGCTGGCACCCGTCGCTCTGCTCGGCCTCTTCCACCTCATGGCCGCATGGACCCGAGCAGCTGCGGACCGGAGCACGGTGTTCTGGTTCTTCCTTGGGGCGATCGTGCTGCTGGCCGGCGCGGCGTTCCGCCTCAGCTTCGCGGCGATCAGGGACCTCGCGATCGGCTACGGGTACGGATGGGCGGACGCCGCACTGTTCCCGCTGATCCTCGACGGGTTGATCGCGGTCTGCACCGTGGGGCTTGTGGCCGCGACGCAGCCGCGACGCAAGGCGAAGGCCATCCGTGCCTCGCTCCCGCAGCGGGTGCTCGCATGGTGGCGCGGCCCCTCCACAACCGCGGAGCAGCCGGTGCACCGACTCACGCAGAGCGCTCAGGCGCAGGCGGTGCACCAGTCCACGAAGGCTGCACCGGAGCCCGTGGAGCAGCTGGTGCCCCAGGCAGCAGAGACTGCCCGGGAGCCCGTGGTCCAGGCTGATGCACCGACCGTGACCAGCGATGACGAGGTGGTGCACCGGCCTGGTGCACCAGTGCTCCAGGAGTCTGAGACCCAGCCGGTGCACACCACGGAGCGGCCCCGTCTCGCCGCGGTGCACGCCGATGCACCGGCACAGAGCGAAGCGGTGCAGACCCCGGTGGTGCAGCAGGTGCGCCAGCGCACCACTCAGGAGGCGGAGCAGGCGCCGGTGGTGCAGGCGGTGCACCGTGCTCAGGCCAAGAAGGTGGTGCAGGCCGGTGCATCCGAGCTGCCCGCGTCGCGCATCGCCGAGGTCTACGCGCGTCTCGACGCCGGGTGGTCGCAGAACGAGATCGCTTCGGCGAGGGTCGCCGCGAAGCGCACCATTGCCAAGCTCGTCGCCGCGCGTGAAGCGCTGGACACCACCGCCGAGGAGCCCGAGCCCGCCTTCGCCTAACCCCAGACCCTCCGCTCACCACCCCACCGACATCGGGTGCAGCACCCTTCCCTCCTTCGAAAGGAACCGTGATGAACACGAAGAAGTTCCTCGTCCCCATCGCCCTCGCTGCGGCCGCCCTCACCCTGACCACCGCGTGCGGCACCAACACCGCCGAGCCCACCGCGGCGCCGAGCAGCTCGGCCTCGCCGTACGACGAGCTAGAGGTGAAGAAGGCCGAGATGAAGAGCGGGATCTGGATATGCACGGTGTCCTCGCTCTCCCCGCGAACGTGGACCGCGTCGCAGCCGAGGACGCGGCACGCCAGGCGCTGCCGTTCGCCTTCGCCTGGCAGGAGGGCTGCATGTGGCTGCGCACGTGGGACGCCGCGCTGTGGCCCCTCCACGGCGACAGCGGAGGCACGCTCCTCCGCGGCCGCGAGGACGAGACGCGGTTCCGTACCTACCCCGGCGCTCTGTCGGCGCGGACCTGCGACCCGGTGGGCAGCATCCCCACCGTCGACGACCCGTCAGTGACGTCGCCTTACCGCTGGCGCGACGGTGACCGCACCCTCGTGCGCGTGAAGGGCGTGACGTTCGAACTGCCCAACCCGATCCCCGAGCGCGGCGTGGCACTGCGCCCCGTCAGCTGACCACGAACAAGGAGAAGAACATGAAGAAGCTCATCCCGGCCGTCGCGCTCGCCGCGGCGACCGTCCTCACCGCCGCCTGCACCCCGGTTAACGAGGTCACCTCGGCACCGAGCAGCAGTGCGACGCCCACCGGTGGCGCCATCCGCGCGTACGCGAAGGCGAAGGGTGAGGAGGGAAAGCGTCAGCTGCGGTTGAACGCCGATGCCGGCATCCCGGGACCGGTCGAACGCGGTCTGGCACTCGCCGCCGCCGAAGACGGTCGCCCCTTCGCCTTCTCGTGGGGTGCGGGCTGCAGCTGGGTGCGCCTGCCTGACGGATCGCTGTGGCGCATGTACGCGACCCGCGGCGGCGCGCTGATCCACGACACCGACGCCGAGAGCAGCTTCCGCGAGGTTCCGGGCCGCAGCGATCTGTGGGCGTGCCACCCCGCGCAGGACATCCCCACGAACGACGACGCATCGGTCACGGTGCCGTACCGCTGGACCGACGGCGGCCGCACCTTGGTGCGGGTGAACGGCACCCGGTACGTGGTGCCGAGTGACATCAGCAAGAGCGGCGAGGTGCTCGACATCGACGACGTGCGCCCCGGCGGCGACACCAACGGCCCCACGACCCCGACCAACTGAGACAGGAGAACGCCATGAACAAAAACATCAACATCGCCACCATCGCCCTCGCCGCGGTCACCGTCACGCTCGCCGGCTGCACCTCTACCGAGCCCGTCTCGGCGCCGAGCAGCAGCACTGCTCCGACCGTCACGGTGCCGGAGCTCCGGCTCGCGACCGGCATGGACCGTGTCGCCGCGGAGGCCGCAATCCGCGCCGGTCGCCCGTACCTGGTCGGCCTGCCCGACGGCGCGAGCGTGGCGTGTCACGCGGCGCTGCTTGTGCCCGGAGACCCGAGCCCCTGGATCCTCAACCGCGACGCGGTGCCGGCGAGTGGCGCCGCGTTCGAGACCGACTACGCGCAGTACGGCTGCTCGGGCCGCTCCGTGCCCGATCCCAACGCGTCGGCTCCCACCGCGCCGCTGGACACTACGGCGACCGAGGCTGCGCGGAGTGAGGGGAGGCCGTTCATCTACGCGATGCCGAACGGCCTGAACCCGGTCTGCAACGTCGGGGTCCGTCTCGCCGACGGTACCGAGTGGTTCCTCAACCGCTCCACCGGACCGAGTGCGAAGGGCGACGCGCTGTCGCTGGTTCAGCGCGGATATGGCTGCACCAACGGCGAGACCGTGCCGGGCGTGCCGGCGAACTGAGACAGGAGACAAGCATGAGGAAGTTCCGAAGCATCATCACGAGCCGTACGACCCTCGTCGCAGCGCTCGCTCTCGCGCTGGGAGTGCTGCTGGCGCTCGCGTTCACGCCGCGTCACGAAGAGGGAGTCGCACCGCCGGCCGCGGTCGCGCACAGGGTCGTCGGGAACGCGTGCCAGCTGTCGGTGGTCGGGTTCGACGGCCGGACCTGGACGGCCGCGCCGGGAGACCAGAACCTGCATCGCCTCGACGGTGTCGGCGCCGGGTGCACGCCCGCCGTCGTCACCGATCGGGTCTCGGTTGGCGTCCGCTGCGTCAGGGTGCTCCGCGTCGACGGACGGACCTACGCGCTGCCGGAGAACGACGGCACCGGTGCGCTCGAGCCCGCCCCGGCCGAGGCAACCAAGGCCGTCACCGGCTGCCGCGTCGACCCGTCCCGCTGACCCGACGAGCGGCCGTGCCCCGTGTCGGCGACGACACGGATCGCGGGGGTCCGCCGGACCAGAGAGAAGGAGAAGAGGACATGACCGAAGACGAGTACATCGGCCGCGACCCGGCCCCGCAAGAGGTCGCGGATCGCGAGCGACGCCAGAGCCCTGAGCACGCTGCGTGGGTGGCGGCGCACCGCGAGGAAATCGACGCCGCGAAGGCGAAGATCCGCATCGAGGATCTGTAGCTGACCCGACGGTGAGGGTGCGGCATCCGCCACCGAGTGGGTGTCGCGCCCCGACCGCCGGGACACAGGAACCAGGAGAAGAACATGACCGAGAACGCCTACCGGTACGCCGCCTACACCATCGCCCAGTACAGCGACGCGCCCGCCGCCGTCACCGCGTACGCCGGGGCGGTGGCCGCTGCGATGCACCGCGCGCAGGCGGAAGGCGCCACGGTCGCGTGCCAGCTGATCTCCGAGCTGAGCTCGGACCCGGTGACGCACGCCGCAGCGACGGAGGTCGGCCCCTTCACAATGCTCACGCTCTCAGACTGGCTCACGGAGGTGTGGGACGACGTGACCGAACTCGCCGCCGTGACGGAGGTGCCCGAGCTGACCGAAGCCGAGCTCGTGTACCACCGCGCCACCGCCGAGCTGTTCGCGGAGACCGAAGCCTCGACCGCCACACTCGCGTTCGCCGGCGCACTCGCCGTAGCGCATGTGCGTTGGTACGTCGCAGGCGCCGATCCAGAGGCGACGGCGTTCGTCAACTCCGTGCTCGACGCTGATCCTGTGGCCTCCGCCGGGCGCGCGGAGCTGGACGAGGCGACCCGAGCGAGCATCGCGATGGCCGTCGGGAACAAGTGGCACGTGCTGATCGAGCGCGTCGCGGTCATGGAGACGGTGGCCGCGATCGAGGCCGCCGCCTGACCATCTACTGTTCGACCAGTTCGTGCACCTCGGCGTGCACTGTGTCGATTCCCTCAACAAGACGACGTGCGAGTTCGGCGTCGCCGCTCCCCCGCACGCGCTCGATGAGGTCGGTGAGGGTGTCGATCACCGCGTCGACCGCTGCCTCGTCGAGCATGTCCGCAACTCCGACTCCGGACTCAGCCCGAACCGCAGTGCGGTGCGGGTTCGCAGCATGTTGGCTCATACGCGCAGCCAGGTCCGCGTCCGCTCCGCGCGCCGACACGATGTAGCGTTCGGCCGCTTCCGAGGTGCGATGGCGGAGCCGTTCCTTCAACTCTCCAACTGTCGCACCGGCCATCGCTGCGGTGGTCGACGACGTGCGCCGCAGGTCGTGGAAGACCAGATGCTCCATGTCGCACGTCCCTCGCGCGATCCGCCACCGCCGGTCCACGGTCGCCGGCCCGACGGGCATGTCCACCGTTCGTGTCCCCGGAAACACCCACCGCGGCTCGACCTTGCGCGCGTACTTCTCGATGTGCTCCCAGAGCGCAGCATGGAGGTGCGGTGGGACCACGACGCTCTCGGTTCTGCCGGTCGCCTTGGAGCCGGGAACGATCCTCATCGAGCCGGTGCCTCTCCCCTGCACAACGTGTCGGCGGATCTGGATTCGGACGACCGGTCGCAGCGGGACGGGCGTGGCCCGGTCCACCGCGATGTCTCCGATCTGCAGCCCGTTAACCTCTCCGAGCCGGAGCCCACACCAAGCAGAGATCTGCAGGAACATCGCCAGTTCGAGTGGCATCGCCGCAGCAAGTGCGTCGACTTCGGCCGGTGTCGCGGTCTGTGGTTCGCGTGCTGGCCGGTCAACCAGCAGTCCCTTGATCCGGAGTGGACTCGCAGCGATCAGGTCCATGTGAACCGCCAGCTTCAGCATCGCGTGGAGCGCCGCGTATGTACGAGTCCGCTGCGTTGGAGCACCGGGGCACAGTCGCTCCTCCATGTCGCGATGCCACTTCTCGCATCGCTCCCGGGTGAGTTCCGTGACGAAGATGTCTCCGAGCTCCGGGTTGATGAACCGTCGGAGCCGCGACGCCGAGATCACTCGGTGGTTCTCGCTGGGGATCGACTCCATCCACACGTCACCCAGCTGCGCGATGGTGAGGGTCCCGGCTCGTTCCGCCGCTGCTTCGGCTTCCTCGGCCGCGATCTGTTCCGCTGACTTCCACCTGCCCCGCTCGATGTCGGTCTGAACTTCCGCGAGGTACGCCGCCGCTGCCTTCTTCGTCCCGAACGTCGTCGGTGCAGGCGTGCTCGACCCGTCGACAGGCGACGGGTACCTCGCCTGGTACCGGCCGCTGGGCAACTTCCGGATGTTCCCGAACTACCGTGCCATGCGTGCCACCCTCCGCCGTGCCATGTGCCATCCCGCGTGCCACGTACGTGCCACCCGCGGTGCCCATTCTTGCTGATCGGGCGCAAAAGCTGCTACGCGACCCCAGGAACAAAAACGCTGGCCAGGGGATGTTTCCCCTGGCCAGCGAGTTAGCTACAGCACCCCTAGAGCATGCAGGACACGCAGCCCTCCACCTCGGTCCCCTCGAGGGCCATCTGGCGCAGACGGATGTAGTACAGCGTCTTGATGCCCTTGCGCCACGCGTAGATCTGCGCCCTGTTCACGTCGCGAGTGGTGGCGGTGTCCTTGAAGAACAGCGTCAACGACAGACCCTGGTCGACGTGCTGCGTGGCCGCGGCGTAGGTGTCGATGATCTTCTCGTAGCCGATCTCGTAGGCGTCCTGGTAGTACTCCAGGTTGTCGTTGGTGAGGTACGGCGCCGGGTAGTAGACGCGGCCGATCTTGCCTTCCTTGCGGATCTCGATCTTCGCGGCGACCGGGTGGATCGAGCTGGTCGAGTGGTTGATGTAGCTGATCGACCCGGTCGGCGGGACGGCCTGCAGATTCTGGTTGTAGATGCCGTGCTCTTGGATCGACGCCTTCAACTCACGCCAATCGTCCTGCGTCGGGATCGCGATCCCCGAGCTGGCGAACAGGCTGCCGTCCGACTGCCCGGCGTTCGCGAACAGCTCACGCACCCGCTGGGTGGCCGGCTCCCACGGCTGATCGATGTACTTGTCGAAGAACTCGCCGGACGCGTACGTGCTGTTCTCGAAGCCGGCGAACGGGCGGCCCTTCTCCTTCGCGAGCTTGTTCGACGCGCGCAGCGCGTGGAACAGCACCGTGTAGAAGTACATGTTGGTGAAGTCGATGCCCTCCTCGCTGCCGTAGAAGATGCGCTCGCGAGCCAGGTAGCCGTGCAGATTCATCTGCCCGAGGCCGATCGCGTGCCCCTCCTCGTTCGCGCGGCGGATCGACGGCACCGAGTCGATCGACGTCTGATCGGCGACGGCGGTGAGCCCGCGGATCGCAGTCTCGATGGTCAGCCCCAGATCCGGCGAGTCCATCGCCTTGGCGATGTTCATCGACCCGAGGTTGCAGGAGATGTCCTTGCCGACATGCGAGTACGAGAGATCGTCGTTGAAGGTCGACGGCGTCGACACCTGCAGGATCTCCGAGCACAGGTTGGAGTGGGTGATCTTGCCCTCGACCGGATTCGCCCGGTTCACCGTGTCCTCGAACATGATGTACGGGTAGCCCGACTCGAACTGCAGCTCGGCGAGGGTCTGGAAGAACTCGCGCGCCCGGATCTTCGACTTGCGGATCCGCTTGTCCTCGACCATCTCGTGGTACAGCTCGGTCACGTTGACGTCGGCGAACGGCTTGCCGTAGATGCGCTCGACGTCGTACGGGCTGAACAGGTACATGTCGTCGTTGTTCTTGGCCAGCTCGAACGTGATGTCCGGGATCACGACACCCAGGCTGAGCGTCTTGATCCGGATCTTCTCGTCCGCGTTCTCCCGCTTGGTGTCCAGGAACCGGTAGATGTCCGGGTGGTGGGCGTGCAGGTACACCGCACCGGCGCCCTGGCGCGCGCCGAGCTGATTGGCGTAGCTGAACGAGTCCTCCAGCAGCTTCATGATCGGGATGACGCCGCTGCTCTGGTTCTCGATCTTCTTGATCGGCGCCCCGTGCTCGCGCACGTTCGAGAGCAGCAGGGCCACGCCGCCGCCGCGCTTGGACAGCTGCAGCGCCGAGTTGATCGACCGCCCGATCGACTCCATGTTGTCCTCGATGCGCAGCAGGAAGCACGAGACCGGCTCACCGCGCTGCTTCTTGCCCGAGTTCAGGAACGTGGGGGTGGCCGGCTGGAACCGGCCGTCGATGATCTCGTCGACCAGGTTCCGGGCCAGCGCGGTGTCACCGGCGGCCAGCGTCAGCGCCACCATGCACACACGATCCTCGAAACGCTCCAGGTAGCGCTTACCGTCGAACGTCTTCAGCGTGTAACTGGTGTAGTACTTGAACGCCCCGAGGAAGGTCGGGAAGCGGAACTTCTTCGCGTAGGCGTGCCCGAACAGCAGCTTCACGAACTCGCGGTCGTACTGCTCCAGGACCTCGGGCTCGTAGTAGTTCTCCTTGACC
This sequence comes from Gordonia sp. PP30, assembly GCF_023100845.1. Taxonomy (NCBI): domain Bacteria; kingdom Bacillati; phylum Actinomycetota; class Actinomycetes; order Mycobacteriales; family Gordoniaceae; genus Gordonia; species Gordonia sp. PP30. The sequence goes on from NZ_CP095864.1 coordinate 3,255,343, forward strand.
AGATAGTCGAGCTTCTCGTCAAGATCGTGGAAGAACACCGTGTTCTGGTTGACGTGCTGCAGGAAGTACTGCCGCGCGGCCTCGCGGTCCTTGTCGAACTGGATCCGCCCGTCCGCGTCGTACAGGTTCAGCATCGCGTTGAGCGCGTGGTAGTCGAGCTCGGCCGGGTCGTGCCCGGCCGGCCCGGCGTGCACGCCGGAGACACTCGCCGACACCGTGGTGTCGGAGGGACCATCGGTCACGGGAACTGCGGTGGGCGACAAGGAAACTCCTGCTGGTCGAGCGATGAAAAGTGTGGAGCGAAAAGACGATGGACTTTCGGCGCGGCGCGCGTCAGCGTGCGAACGACGGTCCGGCGGCGAACTCGGCGAGGCCTTCGCGGACGCGGTCGACGTCGTCCGCGGTCCCCATCAGTTCGAAGCGGTAGAGGTAGGGCACCTGGCATTTGCGGGCGATGATCTCGCCGGCCACCCCGAACTCCTCACCGAAGTTCGTGTTGCCCGCCGCGATCACGCCCCGGATGAGGGAGCGGTTGTGTTCGGCGTTGAGGAAGCGGATCACCTGCTTGGGGACGTATCCGCTGCCCGCATGGGTCTCGAGGCCGCCGGTCTGGGAGATCTTGCCGCCGCCGTAGGTGGGGCAGATCAGGATGTAGGGTTCGTCGACGCGGAACTCCCCCGCGCGGTCGAGCAGCGGGATCCGCTGCGCCCGCGCCCCCAGCTTCATCACGAAGCGGTGGGTGTTCTCCGAGACCGACGAGAAGTAGACGACCAGCGGCAGCCGCGGATCACCCACCGGCGGAACCTGCGTTCCACCCGCGACGGCCTCGGCGACTGACACGACGACGTCCCGGCGATCAGGCCGCGCGCGAGGCGACGGCCTTGATGCGATCGGGACGGTAGCCCGACCAGTGCTCGTCGGAGAGCAGCGGCCCGCTCGCTGCGCTCCCGGCGCCGGTGACCACGACGACCGGCGCCTGCAGGTACCCGAGCGCCATCACGTAGTCGCGCGCCTCGTCGTCCTGGCTGATGTCGACCACGTCGTACTCCAGGCCGTGCTTGTCGAGGGCCTTGTAGGTCGCGTTGCACTGCACGCAAGCCGGCTTGGTGTAGACGGTGATGGCCATAGCGGACTCCCTCGATCGGATGACTGTTCTCTTCGTATGACGTCCGGCGGCTTCTCCGCGGAGAATCACCACTGTGTAGTTCACCGCCGGAGCGCCGAACCGGCGCTGTGGGCCATATCTCCCCGCCGGACACCCTAAACACTACACCTTGTGTCCGACATTTCCATCGACCACAACTGCTTGTGAATAACATTCGTGAAAGTCCCAGGTGAACAGGAAGTAGTCCACAGGCGTTCCGGCGTGTCTCGGCGTGTTCGGCGTGTCGGAAACGACGGCGGGCCCGCACCGGTTCTCGGTGCGGGCCCGCGGGGCCGATCCCCGTCGCCGGAGGGACTCAGCCGGCGGCCACGAGCTCACCGAGCAGCGCCTCGAACACCGCATCGGCCTCGATGAGCGCCTCGTCGAATTCCGCGCTGCGCAGGCCGAGTTCGACGGCCTCGATCACCTCGGCGCCCGCGATACCGGCCGCCTTCCGCGCATCCTCGCGCGCCCAGGTGCCCGCGAAGCGGCCCAGCGCCGCACCGACCACGCCGACCGGGCGGCCGCTCAGGGCGCCGGCGCCGTACGGCCGGGACAGCCAGTCGATGGCGTTCTTCAGGACGGCGGGCAGTCCACCGTTGTACTCCGGGGTCACCAGCAGCACCGCGTCGGCGGCGCCGACCTGCGCGCGCAACGCCTCCACGGCGTCGCCGCGCCGCCCGTCGACGTCGATGTCCTCGTTGTAGAACGGCAGCAGGCCGAGGCCGTCGGCGATCTGGACATCGACGCCTTCCGGCGCCTCGGCCGCCAGGTGCGCGGCCAGCCGGCGGTTCACCGACTCCCGGCGCAGACTGCCGACGAGGACGACGACGGTGCGAACAGCATCAGACATGAGCGGACTCCAATCAGGGGAAACAGCACTGTTGCTCACCCTGAGTGAAACGGACCCTGGTCCTATTGGCTTCCTTTGGAATCAGTGAGACCCGTCACTTTCCGGGCACTTCGGCGCGCAGAACGACCGGGGAACACCGGGCCACACGGCGCCACCACGATATTCTCGATACATGTCCTCTCAACTCGGGCAGCCCGTGTCGCTGCCGCTGGTCCGCGGGAGCGACACCGGAGGCGAACGCGCCGACGCCGCCCGCAACCGGCAGTTGCTGCTGACCGCCGCCAAGACCCTGATCGACGATCAAGGCGCCGCGGCGGTCACCATGGATGCGGTCGCCCGCGAGGCGGGCGTGGGCAAGGGGACCGTCTTCCGCCGGTTCGGCAGCCGCACCGGGCTGATGATGGCGCTCCTGGATCACTCCGAGCACGCGCTTCAGCACGACTATCTGTCCGGCCCCGAACCCCTCGGCCCGGGCGCACCCCCGCTCGACCGGCTGATCGCCTACGGCCGGGCCCGCCTCGAGCTCACCATCGCCCACCTCGACATCCTGCTCGAGGCCGGTTCCGACGATCCCGATCGTCTCAACCACCCGGCGTGGCGGATGTCCACCCTGCACGTGCAGTATCTGCTCTCCGAGCTCGGCTATCCCGGCGGCCTGGACACGGTCGCCATCGCGATCCAGGCGCCGCTGGAGGCCATCGCCGTCCGGCACGTGATCGAGGTGATCGGCCTGACCGCCGAACAGATCGCCGACGACTGGGAACGGATGGTCCGGCTCCTGGCCGCCGGCCTCCGCTGAGCCCCGCGCCGGTCGAGACCCGCACGACGGTCTGGCGAAGTCGAGACCGCACCCGTCACCGAGGCAGATCACGCGCCACCAGCGCCGCCTCCCGGGACAGCTGCGGCCCGGCCGGCAGTAACGACACCACCGGCCACGGCGCCGGTTCCGGCTCGGCGGGCAGCCCCAGCATCTGCGCGGTGTCCGCGTCGGCGATCGGATAGCGGACACCCGCGTCGGTGATGTAGTACCGCCCACCGGGCACCGCCACCTGTTCACCGGTCCCGGGCCGCAGGTACACGCCGTCGAGCCCGGGACCGCCGCCGTCGGCCGCACTGAGCGTCACCACCCGCGCACCACCCGGCAGCGGGAGATGCGCGGTGACCAGCAGACTCTCACGCACCCCCGGCCGGCCCGCCACCGCCGACCACGACCGGCACAGCACCGGTTCAGCGCCGGCGGCCCGGCTCTCGGTCAGATCGGGCGGTGCCTCCGGGAAGCCATCGAGCGGCAGCCTGTGCACCACCGGCACCGACGCCAGCGCGGCCGGCGCCACCTGCGTCACCGTGCCCGGTGCCGTCGCGTCCGCGCCGCGCAGCGCCTCGGCGGCGACGGGTGTCAGCGGCTGGACGCCGTCGGCCAGCACCGCGAAGTACGACGGCGCATCGTCGACGCCGAGCGAGCGGACCACCGTGCCGACCGGCGTTTCGCGCAGCGTCGCCGGACCCGCCCCGCCGGCCCCCGGGATCTCCGGCACCGCGAGTTCGGGTTCGGCCGGGAACGCGTTCAGCAGGGCCGCGCTGACCGGCCGCGCCGCCACCCCGTCGAGCCCGAGCGCTCGGCGCACCGCGACCGACTCCGGCCGCAGCCGCGCCCGCACCGGCCGCGCCACCGAGTCCCGCCGCAGCTGATACAGCAGCCATTCCTCGTCGCCGGCCCGGACCAGCACGCCCGCCCGCGCCGAGGCCGGTGGCGCGGCGGGCCGGCCGGCGATCACCGCCGTGCCGCCGGCCGGATCGTCGCACACCGTCCACGTCGACTCCCGCCGGTCGGCCGGGCCGGGCAGCCCGGCCGGTGCGCCCGGGATACCGAGCGACGGGCCGCGCGGGTAGGCGCTCACCGAGCGCGCGGTGACGTTCTTGACCGGCGACGGCTCCCCGATCACCAGCCGCGCCGAGGCCAGATTCGGCACCGGATGCATCACGCCGTCGACCAGAACGAAGAGCCCGCCGGTGTCGGCGGCGACGATCTCGGCATCGGCGACCGACGGCGCCGGCCGGATGATCCCGTAGATCCCCGCCCCGGCCAGCAGTACCAGCGCGATCACCGCGCCGCCGATCAGCGCGCGCAATTCCGATCGCATGGGGTCGGCCAGCATGCGCGCATCGCGCCGGATCAGTGCGTGTTCGGCGCGGGACAATCCAAATCGGTAGCCGCTGACCTGTGCGCGCGTCGTCAACTGTCTCGGCATCGTGCTCCCCCGATCAAACGCCGTGCCGCCACCGTAGTGCCGGGTTACGGTGTTGCCACGCACTTTCGCCGAAAGCGCGGGAACGACGGTCGTTCGGGGGAGGCGGTCATGCGGGTCCTTCGATCGCGCGCGACGACGCCGGGACGCCGCCGTACCGCGGCGTCGTCACCGTTCGACGTACCGTCCGGCGACGGCTTCCTCGGCGTCCGCCACGAGTCCGGCACCCTGTTCACGACGCTCACCGTCGGCCCCGGTCCCGCGCGCCCCCACCGCGTCGACCGGCCGTGGCCCGACCTCGGGCCGGGCGCCGTGCTGCCGCTGGCCCTGGTGGCGCAGTGGATGCGTCACCCCGACGCCGCGGCCACCGAGCTGACCGTGAGCTGTCGCGGCTCCGGCTGCGTCGGCGACGGCCCGGCCGCGGCCGCCTACCGCGGGCTGACCGGCCCGCTCTCGATCGCGGCGGACCGCGGCGTCCAGCTGCGGCTCCGATTCGCCCCGCTCGCACACCCGGAGCTGGTGGCCCGGCACGGTTCCGGCAGCGCCGCACCACTGCGGGCCTGCGTCTCGGCGACCCGCAGGCTCGCGGTGCTGCTGCGGTCCGGCGGCCTCGCCGTGACCGCGCTGACCGCGGCCGAACTGACCGCCGCGGCACCGTCCACCGACCCGATCGCCGGTGACCCGCCGGACGCCGGGCACGACGATCCCGGTGCCCTGATCGGTGCCCTGACCGCGCAGTGCGCGGGCACGCCGCGGACCGCGACTCTCCTCTGGCGGCCGGGCCGCCCCGAGCCGCGGGTCTCTCTCGACCCCGACGGTCCGGCGCTTCCCGCGGCGACCGTCGCCGCCCTCACCGCCGCCGCCCTGCCCTGCGGCGGTTCCGGCCCGATCGTCGGCGCCGATCACGCCGGTCACCCGATCGGCCTGCGCCTGGCCGGCCCGGGGATCGCCGAGGCGACGATCACCGGCGAACTCGACCTGGTCCGGCGGATCGTCGCCCGGCTCGCCGCGACCGGTGTCTCCGCGGCGGTGTTCACCGATAGTCCCGAGCGGTGGGCCGGCCTGATCGACGCGGTCGGCGACCCCGCGCTCCTGCACGCGGCCTCCGGCGGCACCGCGCGAGTGCTGGTCGACGACCGGCCGGATCGGCGCCTCGGCCCTCTCGACGGGCACACCGTGCTGCGGGTGGCCGGCCCCGGGACCGTCGTCGACGCTCCGCCGGAATCGCCTGCCCTGCACCAGGATCCGTCCGACCCACGACGGGCCGTCGCCGTCGGCGGCGGCCGCTCGATCCCGGTGCGCCTGGTCGGCACCCCCGCCGAGGACGCCCTGCTACGGGCGTGAGCGTGAGATCCCCGGAGCCGGCGAGGGACGTGGCAGCGTTGGCGTACGGAAGCAGCGCTCGCGAACGCTGCTTCTGTTCCGGGTCGCTGCTACGTGCGCCAGGACTAGCCAGTCAGCGGTACCCGGGAACGGAAGAACACCGCGTGCGCCGACGCGGCGTGCACCACCACATCGGGATCGGAGTCGGCCAGCCACAGCGCGTCGCCGCATCGCACGGTGCAGCGGCGGCCGTCCGGACCGGCCACCTCGATGCGGCCGGCGGTGACGGTCAGGATCTGCGGACCGGGCATGTCGAAGCTGACGCTCGCCGGGGCGCGCAGCGCGGTGCCGTCGAGTTCCACCCGGGACAACCGGAATTCGGGGGCCGGCGTCAGATAGATCCGTTCGGCGCCGACGGTCTGGATGTCGGGCATCAGCTCCGCGCGGGAGACCGGGTGGAAGTCGAGCACGCGGAGCAGTTCGGGCACGTCGATGTGCTTCGGGGTCAGTCCGCCGCGAAGCACGTTGTCGGAGTTGGCCATCGCCTCCACCGCGGACCCGCGCAGGTACGCGTGCAGATTGCCGGCGGCCAGATAGATCGCCTCCCCGGGACGCAGGCGCACGAAGTTCAGGAGCAGGGCGGCGAGCACGCCGGGGTCGTTCGGGTAGGCCTCCCCCAGTTCGAGCACCGCGCGCAGTTCGTCGGCGAACGGCGTCGCGCCGCGCTCCAGGGCCGCGATCGCACCGGTCAGCACCTGCGGGACCAGCGTGGCGATCACCGGCTCGGGCAGCGTCAGCCAGGTGGTGAAGACCGCCCGCAGCCCGTCGCGGTCCGGCGCTCCGACGAGCATGCCGAGCGCCGAGTCGAGGCCGGGGACCTGCAGGCTGCGCAGGAGCTCGACGGTCACCGCGGGGTCGCGGAATCCGGCCAGCGCCTCGAAGTCGCTCAGCGCCACGACCACTTCCGGCTTGTGCCACGAATCGCGGTAGTTGCGCCGCGGATCGTCCGGGGCCAGGCCCGCGGCGTTCTCCGCGGCGAATCCCACCCGTGCCTGCTCGGAACTCGGGTGCGCCTGCAGGGACAGCGGTTCGTCGGCGGCCAGGACCTTCACCAGGAACGGCAGCCGTCCCTCGAAGGCGGCGGCGGTGCGCGTGCCGAGCGCGGCGGCCGGGTCGTCGTCGATCACGGCCAGCAGGTCGCCGGGGGTGCCGTCGAGCCGGGCGGGCGACGCCGGGTGCGCACCGAACCACAGCTCGGCCTCCGGGTGGGCCGACGGCGCGGACCGGCCCTGGAGTTCGGCGATCGCGGTGCGTGAACCCCACGCGTAGGGGCGTACCACCCCCTTGAGCACCTTCATTCCAGCGTCCTGTCCGTCATCCCCGCACCCGGTGTCCCCGTGTTCGGCCCCGCCATCGTCTCATTCATTCTGCCCCGGTCAGCGCCAGGTAGGCCGCGGCGAGTTGGGCTCGCACGACGATCACCAGGTAGGCGCCCAGATCGGCCGGGGTATCGGCGAGCGCCTCGGCCCCGCCGGACGGGTTCGCCGGGGGCGGGCCGGCGTCGTCAACCTGCTCGGTCACCACGTCGACCGCGCGGTCGCCGATGCGCCGGTGGGCGAACCAGGATCGCGCGGCGAGGGTCACCAGGAACGCCCGGATCGGGTCGCGCGCCGGCGGTCCGTCGAACTCCGGGTCGTAGAAGAGCGATTCGGCCGGCGCCGGCGCACCGCGGCCGGCGAGCACTGCCAGGATCCGGGCTTCCTCGGCGACGGCGGCGGGCACGCCGCCGATCTCGAAGAACGCGGCGGCCGCCTGTGCGGCGGCCGCGGCCGCGGCCGGGGTGTCCCCGGTCCAGGCCAGTCCGTGGCCGGCCGCGCGCATCGCCAGCAGTTTCGCCTGGTTATGGAAGCTCTCCTGACCCGGATGCCCGACGGCGGCCTCGGCGTCGAGCCGGTCGGCGAGCTCGGCGAGCGGCTCGGGCCGCGGCGCCACCCGCACGGCGGCGAGCCCGGTCAGCACGGCGCTCAGACCCGCGACGTGACCGGTGAACCGGAAGCGCGGATCGATCGACAGCCGCGGTGCGAGGTTCACGAACTCGGCGGCCCCGCGGCGGCCGACGCCTGCGGCCTCGGCCAGCGGGCCTTCGAGCGGTGCGAGGACGACGATCTCGGCGCGGCGCCGCGCGGCACGGGCGAGCGCGTCGGAGAGCAGCGGGTCGCCGGCGTCGTCGCCCAGCACCACCACCACGTCGAGCGGTCCGATCCAGCCGGGCAGCACCGGCACCACGACCAGCGGTACGTCGATCCGCCCGCCGAAAGCGGCGACCACCAGCGCGGACGCGCGCGCACCGACGGTCCCGCCGCCGGTGACGATCACGACGGCCCGCGGCCGCAGCGTGGACAGGGGTTCCAGCACGCCCTCGGCTTGCGCCTCCGCGACGGCGCGCACCTGGGCACCTGCCATCGCGGCACTGCGCAGCAGACCGTCGCGGTCGACGGAGTACAGCGACTCCACGTCGTCCAGATCGTCGATGATGGCGGGCATGGTCACACGATGCGCGCGGTGAGCGGGGTCAGTCAACCGGGTCCGGGAGCACCCGCAGGTGCCCACGACGACCCGGGCGCGGACCGGCGGCCGGAGCGCTCCGCGCGGACTCCCGTTCGGCGCGATGGCGGCCCGGTTCGTCGGCGCCGCGACGCGGACCCGGCCGCAGGTCCAAGGCGGCGTCGACATCGGCGCGCGAGGTGAACGACGGCAGCGGCGGCAGCCCGGGGCCGCCGCCGACGGCACCGGCTTCGCGCACCACGTCGGCGAGGGCGGTGAGGTCCTGGTCCTCGGCGGGCTGCACGAAGTCACGCTCACTGCGCAGCAGTTCCCAGCCGCGGGGCACGGTGATCCGGTCGGCGTGCTCGGAACACAGATCCCAGGAGTGCGGCTCGTCAGCGCCGGCCAGCGGCCCGACGACCGCCGTCGACTCGGCGTAGACGAAGGTCAGGGTGGCGACCGCGAGGCGCGAGCACCCGGGACGGCAGCACTGACGGGGAGCGTTCACGAAGGTCAGCCTATCGTCTGGACCGCCGCGGGCAGACATCGACACGCATCGGCCGCGCGTAGACTGCCGCCTATGCGCTTTCGACCGGCGACTCCGCGCGAGCTCCTCGTCCCGCCGCGGCGCACGCGCGACCGGCACGGCCGGGGTCTGCGCGGCCCGCTGCTGCCGCCCGTGGTGCCCGCCTACCGGACCCGCGCCGACCGCTTCGACCGGGCGGCGACGGCCGCCTTCGCCGAGCTCGACGCGCTCTGGCACGACCGGCTCACCGATCTCGACGTGGCCGTCGACGACATCCCGCGCATGCTGCCCCGCGACCTGGACACCGTGCAGTGGCCCGAGGAGGTCACCGCGGACGGCCCGGTCCCCCTCGCCCGGCTGATCGGCGCGGGCGTCGACGCCCGCGGGCGCTCGACCCGCGCGCAGCTGATCCTGTTCCGGCGGCCCATCGAGCTGCGGGCCACCGGCGACGAGGAACTGCCGGAGATCCTCCGCGAGGTACTGATCCAGCAGATCGCCACCTATCTGGGCGTGGACGAGGAGACCGTCGAGGACGGCCCGGAACTCTGACTCGGCACCCCGGAGACGACACCGGCCCGGCAGCTCACGCTGCCGGGCCGGTTCGTCATGTCTGGCTCAGATGATGCCGCGCTTGAGACGGCGGCGCTCCCGCTCGGACAGGCCGCCCCAGATCCCGAAACGCTCGTCATTGCCCAGCGCGTATTCGAGGCACTCGGCCTTGACCTCGCAGCCGTGGCAGATCCGCTTCGCTTCGCGGGTCGAGCCGCCCTTCTCCGGGAAGAACGCCTCGGGGTCGGTCTGTGCGCAGAGCGCGCGCTCCTGCCACTGGTCCTCGGCGTCGTCGATGAACGCGTCGAAGCCTTCGGGCACCACCGAGAGATGGCTGCCGTCGGTGGTGAAGACCGAACTCGACGACGAGATACCGGTTTGTGTTCCGTGGCCCGCTGACGTCATCGCCGCCTCCCTGCTCGATATGGTCGTGGGTCTCGCGTCGTGCGATCCCCAAGAGCGAATGCGGCGAAGCGTCCGCTGAATCACACAGTTGTGATTACACACGGAAGCGGGCGCCACGGTCAAGCGAACGGCGAAGATTCCTTAATATCACCTGAAAGTCGCCGGCGCTGCACGGCGCGCCATACTTTCAGCGTTTTCGGCGTGTCGGGCAAACGGACGACCCCTCCGCCGCCCGGAACCGCGCACCCGGGACCGCCGGAAGTAGGGTGTTCGATGTGAAGGTGACGGTACTGGTCGGGGGCGTCGGCGGCGCCCGGTTCCTGCAGGGTGTCCGGGAGGTCTTCGGGCGCACCCCCTTCCCCGCGGTCGACGCTCCCGCCGACGGCGAGCCCGTCGCCACGGCGCCCGCGAACGAGGTCACGGCGATCGTCAACGTCGGCGACGACGCCTGGATGCACGGCGTGCGCATCTGCCCGGATCTCGACACGTGCATGTACACCCTGGGCGACGGCATCGACACCGACCGCGGCTGGGGCCGCCGCGAGGAGACCTGGCACGCCAAGGAGGAGCTGGCCGCGTACGGCGCCGACCCCGACTGGTTCGGTCTCGGCGACCGCGATCTGGCCACCCATCTGATCCGGACGCAGATGCTCGATGCCGGATACCGGCTGTCCGACATCGCCGCGGCCCTGTGCCGGCGCTGGCAGCCCGGCGTGCGGCTGCTCCCGGTGACCGACGACCGGCACGAGACGCACGTAGTGGTCGACAAGCCCGGCGGCGAACCCGGCGAACGGATCGCCATGCACTTCCAGGAGTGGTGGGTGCGCTACCGGGCGCAGCTGCCCACCCACAGCTTCGCCCACGTCGGGCAGCCGGGCACCGAGACCGCGCCGGCGCCCGGGGTGCAGGCGGCGATCGACGAGGCCGACATCGTGCTCCTGGCGCCGAGCAACCCGGTGGTCTCGATCGGCGCCATCACCTCGGTGCCGGGGATCCGTGCCGCGCTCCGCCGCACCTGCGCGCCGGTGGTCGGCGTCAGCCCGGTGATCGACGACAAGCCGCTGCGCGGTATGGCCGACGAGTGTCTATCGGTGATCGGCGTGCCGACGACGGCGCGGGCGATCGCCGAGCACTACGGCGCGCGCGGCGGAAACGGGCTGCTCGACGGCTGGCTGGTGGCCCCCGGCGATGCCGCGGCCGCCACCCCGATCGACGGTATCGCCGTCGCCGAGGCACCGCTGCTGATGACCGATCCGGCGGCCACCGCCGCGATGGTGCGCGCCGCGTGCGCGCTCGGCGGGGTGCCGGTGTGACCGATCACGCGGCGGCCGGGGAACTGACCCTCCGGCCGGTGACCGGACTCGGCGAATTCGGCCCGGACAGCGACCTCGCGGGTGAGCTGCTCGCGGCCGCGCCGTGGATCGCCGACGACGACGTCGTGGTGGTCACCAGCAAGGTCTTCTCCAAGATCGAGGGCCGCACGGTGCCCGCTCCGTCCGATCCGGATGAGCGGGATGCGTTGCGCCGCAAGCTGATCGACGACGAGACCGTGCGCGTCGTGGCCCGCCGCGACCGGCTGCTGATCACCGAGAACCGCAACGGCCTGGTGCAGGCCGCCGCGGGCGTGGACGGATCCAACGTCGCCACCGATCAGCTGGCGCTGCTGCCGCTCGACCCCGACGCCAGCGCGGCGCGGCTGCGCGCGGAGTTCGCCGCCCGCGGCCGCCACGTGGCCGTGCTGGTGACCGACACCATGGGGCGGGCCTGGCGGGCCGGGCAGACCGACGTCGCGATCGGGGCGGCCGGGATCGCGGTCCGGCACGGCTACGAGGGCACCGTCGACGCGCACGGGAATCCGCTGGTGGTCACCGACATCGCCGTCGCCGACGAGCTGGCCGCCGCCGCCGACCTGGTGAAGGGGAAACTCGGCGGCATCCCGGTCGCCGTCGTGCGCGGCCTGGCGCCGGTCGACGACGGCAGCAACGCCCGCGATCTGGTGCGCGACCCGGCGTCGGACATGTTCCGGCTCGGCACCGACGACGCGCTCGCGCAGGGCCGGCGCCAGGCGCTGCTCACCCGGCGCAGCGTGCGGGCGTTCGCGCCCGGCGCCGTCGATCCGGATCTCCTGCACGCCGCCTTCGCCGAGGCGCTGACCGCGCCGGCGCCGCACCACACCCATCCGGTGCGGTTCGTCTGGGTGCGCGATGCCGGGCGGCGGGCGGCGCTCCTCGACGCGATGGCCGAGGACTGGCGCGCGGATCTGGCCGGCGACGCCAAGTCCGCGTCGTCGATCGACAAGCGGGTGGCGCGCGGGCAGATCCTGTACGACGCCCCGGAACTCGTGATCCCGGTGCTGACCGGCGACGGCATGCACGTCTACCCCGACGACCGCCGCAACGACTGCGAGGACACCATGTTCACCGTCGCCGCGGGCGCGGCGGTCGGGTATCTGCTGGTCGCGCTCTCGGTGCGCGGGGTCGGCAGTTGCTGGGTGGGTTCGACGATCTTCGCCGCGCCCACCGTGCGGCGCGTGCTCGACCTGCCCGAGCACTGGGCACCGCTCGGTGCCGTCGCGATCGGCCGGCCGGCCGACGATCCCGGGCTCCGCGGGCCCGCCGACGCCGAAGGACTGGTGGTGCTCCGATGACCGAGCGATTGGCGGCGTCGACGCGCTCCGCGCTGACCGCGTGGACCGCGCCGGACGCCGAGCAGGATGCCCTGCGACACACGTACCTGGCGTTCCTGGACGCCGCCGCGAATCCGTGCGAGCGGGCGTGTGTCCCCGGGCATGTCACAGCGTCGGCGATCGTCTTCGACGCGACCGGGGAGCACGTGCTCCTGACCCTGCATCCGCGCGTCGGCATGTGGGTGCAGCTGGGTGGTCATTGCGAGCCCGGCGACCCCGGGCTCGCCGCGGCCGCACTGCGCGAGGCGACCGAGGAGTCCGGTCTCACCGGCCTCACGCTCAGCGCCGGGCCGGTGCACCTGCACACCCACCCGATCACCTGCTCGCTGGGACAGCCGACCCGACATCTGGATGTGCGCTTCGGCGCCGTCGCCCCGGCCACCGGTGACGGCATCCCGCCGACGCCGGTGCGCAGCAGCGAATCGGTCGATCTCGCCTGGTGGCCGGTCGACGCCCTCCCCGACGAGGTCGACGCCGTGACGGTCCCGCCGCTGATCGCCCACGCCCGCACCGCCCTGCGCGCGCAGGGTCTCCTCCCCTAAGTCCCTCTCCGGCCCGTTCCCCCGCTGGCCCTCTGCCCCTCCGGCCCCGGACGCAGCGACGCGAGTCCGGGGCCGGACCAGTCGAATAAGTGCCCGGCAGCGCGAGCGAAGCGAGCACTACCGGGCACCTATTCGACTGGGCGAGCGAAGCGAGCGACCCAAACAAGAACAGCCTTCAGTCGGATGACGTCCGAAGGACGAATAGTCCGAAGGACTTCAGACGACCTCGTTCTTCGCCACGGTCACGATTCCGCCGACGCTCACGGTGAAGCGCTCTTTGTCGTGCTCGAGGTCGACGCCGACCTGGCCGCCGTTGCTGACCTGGACGTTCTTGTCCAGGATCGCGTTGCGCACCACCGCGTTCCGGCCGACCCGGACGCCGGGCATCAGGACGCTGCCCTGGACCACGGCGCCGTCTTCGATCACGACGTCGTTGAACAGCACGGAACTGTGCACGGTCGCGCCGGACACGATGCAGCCGGCGCCGACCATCGAGTCGTTGGCGGAGCCGCCCTTGATGAACTTCGCCGGCGGCAGGTGTGAGGTCTCGCCGCGGATCGGCCAGCGCTCGTTGTAGAGGTTGAACACCGGGTTGGCCGAGACCAGATCCATGTGCGCCTCGTAGAACGCGTCGATGGTGCCGACGTCGCGCCAGTAGCCGCGGTCGCGGGGGGTGGCGCCGGGGACCGCGTTGTCGTTGAAGTCGTAGACGTAGGCCTCGCCCCGTTCCACGAAGGCGGGGATGATGTCGCCGCCCATGTCGTGATCGGAGTCCGGATCGGCGGCGTCGGTGCGCAGGATGTCGACCAGGGCCTGCGTGGTGAACACGTAGTTGCCCATCGACGCGTAGGTGACGTCGGGGTCGTCGGGTGTGCCCGGCGGGTCGCTCGGCTTCTCCACGAAGCGGGTGATCACGTTCTCCGCATCGGAGTCGATGCAGCCGAAGGCCACCGCCTCCTTGCGCGGTACCCGGATCCCGGCGACGGTGACCGAGGCCCCGGTGGCGATGTGCTGTTCCACCATCTGGGAGGGATCCATGCGGTAGACGTGGTCGGCACCGAAGACGACGATGTACTCGGGCTTCTCGTCTTCGATGAGGTTCATCGACTGGAAGATCGCGTCGGCGCTGCCGGTGTACCAGCGCGGTCCGAGTCGCTGCTGCGCAGGGACCGGCGTGATGAACTCTCCGTGGAAGCCCGACGACCACCAGGTCTGCGAGATGTGCCGGTCGAGCGAGTGCGACTTGTACTGGGTCAGCACGCAGATCCGCTCGTAACCGGCGTTGACCAGGTTCGACAGGACGAAGTCGATCAGCCGGTACGAACTGCCGAACGGCACCGCGGGTTTGGCCCGGTCCTTGGTCAACGGGTACAGACGCTTGCCTTCTCCGCCTGCGAGGACGATTCCGAGCACCTGCGATTGTGATCTCACGACTCCAACATATCCGGATACCGGGCGCCGCGGGCGGCGGCGGGGAGAGATCGGGCCCTTTGGACTCCTCAGCGCCGGGCGACGGTCATCGTGACATCGACGGTCGCCGCCACCGCACCGCTCCCCGCCACCAGCGCGGCGGCGGCCGCGGCGAGCTCGTCGGGGCCGCGGTGAAAGCCCGCGGGGCCCATCCCGGCGAGGTCGGCGGCCTGAGTGGCGCCGAGTTCGGACGTGGAGGTCACCGGCTCGCTCGCGGTGACCCGGAATCCGGCGGCGGCCAGTTCGTCGTGCAGCCGGACGAGCTTGTCCGCGCCGATGTCGAGCATGCCGAGCGCCTCCCGCACCTCGTGCAGATGACCGGGGTTCGGGGTGACAATCAGCCAGCATCCGCCGGACGCCACGATCCGGGCCACCTCGGCGGCGTTCCGGGGAGCGAAGACCGACAGCACCGCGTCGGCGATACCGTCACCGAGCGGAAGGGGCTCCCACAGATCGGCGACGACCGCCAGCGCCCGGGGATGCGCCTTCGCGGCGGCGCGGGCGCAGTACTTGGACAGATCGATGCCGACGCCGAGCGCGGCGGGCGCCGCGCCGAGCGCCGCGGCCAGATAGTGACCGGTTCCGGTCCCGGCGTCGACGACGACGCCGCCGTCACGCGGGATCGCGGCGGCGAGCGCGTTCGCCACCGCGTCGAACATTCCGGAGTCGAGAATCCGGCGACGGGCCGCGACCATCGGCGCGGTGTCGCTGCGATGACCGCTGCCGCGGCCGGTGAGGAGGGAGACGTAACCTTGCCGGGCCCGGTCGAAGACGTGTCCGCGAGGGCACCGCAGTCCCGTCTCGGTGGCGGACGGTTCGTCGCCGCAGACCGGGCAGCGCAGGATGTGCGCGCCGGAGCGCCAGAGCTGTTGCTCCGTGCCGTGTGTCAGGCGACGACCTCGCGCAGCACCTCGCCGAGCGCGCTGGCCTCCTCAGCGTTGAGTTCCACGACCAGCCGACCGCCACCGTCGATCGGAATGCGCACCACGATGCCGCGCCCCTCCTTGACCGCCTCGAGAGGACCGTCACCCATCCGGGGCTTCATCGCTGCCATTGTCGCGCTCCCTTCACCGAATACTGCATCACAGACAATTGGTCGTAGACACTGGTTTTCATAGTACGTGGCGCAGATCTCGCTGGTGCCGCCGGTCGCCGGGCTCGCTCAGCGGGCCTCCTGCTCGGCATCGCGCGCAGACAGGTCGTGCACCGTCGCACGCAGATCGTCGATCTCGCGCGCCAGCTTCTCCAGCGCCCAGTCGACCTCTTCCGCTTTGTAGCCCCGCAGCGTCTGCTGGAAGACGAGGCGGCGCGCATCGTCACCGGTGATCCCCGCGCGCGGGAGCCGGGTGAGCGTCGTGCCCTTCTGCACCGGCGGCAGTTCCTCACCGCGCCCGAAGACGAACCAGACGATCGCGAAGACGATCGCGATGATGAGCGCCATCACGATCACGTACAAGCCGATGACCACCACGGGAATCAGCCTAGCGCGACCGGTGGGCGCTCGTCGGTGGTGAGCGGCGTGGTGTGCGGTGCGAAGGTGCCGTCGGCGGCCGGCACGTACTGGGTGAGGCCCACCCCGGAGTCGGCGATCCCGCAGCGACTGAGCAGCGTCGCGATGATCTGCCGGCTCATCACCGCGAGTTCGGACAGCGGCCGGTTCCGATGGGCCCGCACCCCGAGGTTGACCTGCCCGATCCCGGCCAGGCCGTAGCGGTCGTAGGTGTCGATCAGCAGCCCGATCTCCACCCCGTACCCGGCGGCGAAGGGCACCGTGGCGAGGAGTTCGCGGGTGCCGGCGTATTCGCCGCCGAGCGGCTGCACCACCTCGCCCAGCTCCGGCTTGAGCGCGGTCAGCAGCGGCCGTGCCGTCAGCTCGGTGACGCGCCCGCCGCCGTCGGCGACGCGGGCGCCGCCTTCGGTGAGCGGCCTGCGGTAGTAGCCCTTGACCAGGTGGATCTCCGGGTTCAGCAGGAGCGGTCCGAGGAGCCGGGGTACGAACATCGGGTCCGGGTCGACGAGATCGGCGTCGACGAAGGCGATCAGGTCGCCGGTGGTGGCGGCGACTCCGCGCCACAGCGCCTCACCCTTGCCCGGACGCGGCGGCACGTCGCCGAAGACGTCCTGGCGGGCCACCACGCGGGCCCCGGCGCGGCGGGCGATCTCGGCGGTGGCGTCCGTCGAACCGGAGTCGAGCACCACCAGTTCGTCGACCAGCCCGCCGAGCAGCGGCACGATGGTGGCGACGACGTCGCCGACGGTCGCCTCCTCGTTCAGCGCGGGCAGGATCACCGAGACGGTGCGGCCGTTCTTCGCCGCCACCAGCCGGTCGACGGTCCACTCCGGACGGTCCCACGCATGCGTGTGCGACCAGGGAGCTTCGTCGTTCATGCCAATCCTCTGACCGTGCGGGCCGGCGGGCGGGTCCCCGCTATCGATGCGGTCATGTCCAGCACGCGGCGGGTGTCGGCGACTTCGTGGACCCGGAACACCCGGGCACCCGCGGCGGCGGCCAGAGCCGTCGCGGCCAGCGTACCGGCCACCCGCTGGTCCAATTCCACGCCCAGGGTCTCACCGATGAAATCCTTGTTGCTCAGCGCCATCAGCACCGGCCGGCCGGTGGCGACGAGCCGGTCGACGTGGCGCAGCAGCGTGAGCCCGTGATGGGTGTTCTTGCCGAAGTCGTGGGTGGGGTCGATCAGGATGCCGTCGCGGCGCACCCCGGCCGCCTCGGCCCGCTCGGCGGCCGCCACCAGCTCAGCGGTCACCTCGCCGACGATGTCGGCGTAGGCCACCCGGTGCGGCCGGGTCCGGACGACGGCGCCACCGGTGTGCGAGCAGACCAGTCCGGCGCCGCTGTCGGCGGCCACCCGCACCAGGTCGGGATCGGCACCCGCCCAGGTGTCGTTGATCAGGTCGGCTCCGGCCGCGACCGCCGCGGCGGCGACCTCGCCGCGCCAGGTGTCGACGCTGATGAGGATGTCGGGATACCGCGCGCGGATCCACGCGATCATCGGCACCACGCGGCCGGCCTCGGCGTCCGCGTCGACCTCCTCACCCGGACCGGCCTTCACCCCGCCGAGGTCGACGATGTCGGCGCCTTCGGCGATCACCGTGTCGATCCGCGCCTGCGCGGCCTCGTCGGTGAAGGTGGCCCCCCGGTCGTAGAACGAGTCGGGGGTGCGGTTGACGATGGCCATGACCAGCGCGCGGTCGGTCGCGACGCGGCGCCCGCACAGCGTGTCGGACGGGGTGGGGACGGCGTCGTCGGCGGTCAGGGCAGCATCCTCTCGACGGTCAGCGCGGAGCCTTGGCGGCGGCCACCTCGGCCGGGTACTCGTCGTAGAACGGGACGTAGCCGTCGGCGCGGCCCCGCAGGACCAGGACCTCGTCGCCGGCGACGTCGGTGTACGACTCGTCGCGCAGTTCCACCTTCCGGTTCTTGAAGGTGGTGGTGGCCTCGATCTTCTGCACCATCCGCAGGAAGAGCGGGACGGCGTAGCCTGGGAGCTCGGCGTACAGGTGCGCGGCCAGCGCGGCGGCGTCGAGCGTGACGCCCTCGCGCAGGGTCAGCGCCGCCATCCCGGCACGCCCGTCACAGCCGGGGACCTCGACGCCGTAGACGACGGCCTGCTCGATCGCGTCGAACGTACCGAGGGCGGCCTCCACCTCGGTGGTCGCCACGTTCTCGCCCTTCCACCGGAAGGTGTCGCCGAGGCGGTCGACGAAGGCGATGTGGAAGAAGCCCTGCTGGCGCACCAGGTCGCCGGAGTTGAAGTAGGCGTCGCCGTCCTTGAAGGCGTCGCGGATCACCTTCTTCTCGGTCTCGGTGTCGTCGGTGTACCCGTCGAGCGGGACGCGCTCGCTGATCTCGGCGATCAGCAGCCCCGGCTCCCCCTTCCGCACCGAGCGCAGTCGGCCCTGGGCGTCACGCTTGGGGCTGCCGTCGGCCTCGTAGTCGACCACCTTGAACGGCAGCGGGCAGAAACCGGCGGTGCGCTTGACGTTGAAGGCGTTCACGAAGGCGAGGTTGAGTTCGCTGGCGCCGTAGAACTCGACGATGCGGTCGATGCCGAAGCGCTCGGAGAACTCGTCCCAGATCTCCGGCCGCATACCGTTACCGGCGCACACCCGGACGGCGTGCTGCCGGTCGGTGGGCTTCTCCGGCTGCGCCAGCAGGTAGCGGCACAGTTCGCCGATGTAGCAGAACGCGGTGGCCCGGTTGGCGATCACGTCGTCCCAGAACCGGGACGCGGAGAACTTGCGGGCGATGGCGATACAGGCACCGCCGGCCAGGACCGCGCCAAGCGACACCGAGAGCGCGTTGTTGTGGTACAGCGGCAGCGGTACGTACATGGTGTCGCTCGGGCGCAGCCGGACCGCCAGACCGCCGATGCCCGAGTAGTTGGCGAGCCAGCGGTTGTGGCTCATCACGCTCGCCTTGGGCAGACCGGTGGTGCCGGAGGTGAAGATGTAGAACGCGGTGGTCGACGCGGGCAGCGCGGCCGTCGCCGCCGGATCGGTGCCCGGCTTGCCTGCGGCCGCGGCGTCGAGTTCAGCGAAGTCAAACACATGCTCGGGGTGCTGCTCGGGGCTCATCGTCTCCCACGCATCTGTGCAGCGCGGGTCCCGGACCAGGACCTTCGCGTCCAGCAGCGTCATGCTGTGGTCGATCACGTGGCCGTGCTGGTTGTAGTTCAGCATGCCCGCGACGGCGCCGAGCTTGAGGGTCGCCAGCACCACCAGCAGGTCGGTGGCGCTGTTCTCGGCGAGGATGCCGACGACATCGCCGGTGACGACCCCGCGGCCGGCGAGCACCGCCGCGTAGCGGTTGACGCGGCGGTTGGCCTCGCCGTAGGTGAGGGTCTCCCCCTCGAAGCGCACGAACGGGCGGTCCGGGTGCTTGTGGGCGAGCTTCTGGAAGATGTGCCCGATGGTCTTCTTGGCGTCCGGCGAACGGAACACCAGACCGGGCGCGTGCTGAGCCATCGAGAGCGCGTCCGGCGCCATGCCGACGGCACCCTTCACCAGATCGACGAGGCCGACACGGTTACGCGCGAGGGCGGGGTTCTGGCTGGTCGATTGAGCCATGCGCGGGACTCACTCCTTCTCGATCCGGGGGTGTGAACCGCTACCCTACCGCCGGGTCAGCTATGGCCAGCGCGGCCCCCAGGTCCGGCACCACCCGCAGCCGGGCCAGCGCGCGCGGAGCGACGAACCCGCGCGTCGCGAGATCGTCGAGCCAGGTCAGCATCGGGTCGTAGAAGCCGTCGTGGTTGAGCAGGGCGATCGGCTTGTCGTGCACGCCGAGGAACCCGCCGGTCCAGGTCTCGAACAGTTCTTCGAGGGTGCCGATGCCCCCGGGCAGGGTGATGAAGCCGTCGGAGAGGTCGTCCATCAGCCGTTTCCGCTCGCGCATCGTGTCCGTGACGATCAGCTCGTGGGAGTCGGTGTCGGCGACCTCGGCGGCCATCAGATGCTCGGGGATGATGCCGATGGTGTAGCCGCCGGCCGCCCGCGCGCCACGCACTACGGCGCCCATCATGCCGACCCGGCCGCCCCCGGTGACCAGCGCGTGGCCGGCCTCGGCGATGGCGCGGCCGGTCTGTTCGGCGAGGTCGAGATAGCTGTGGTCGACCGGGCCGGACGCGCAGTACACGCAGATCGCGCTCATCGAATCCCCGAGGCACGGACCACCGCGACGGCTTCGGCGGGCGTGTCGACGAGGGTGATCAGGTCGTCGTCACCCGCACTGATCTTGCCGCCGCCGGCCAGGCTCGACCGGATCCAGTCGACCAGTGGCGCCCAGAAGTCGCGGCCGATGAGCACGATCGGGAAGCGGGTCACTTTACCGGTCTGCACCAGCGTGTACGCCTCGAAGAGCTCGTCGAGCGTCCCGATACCGCCGGGGAGGCAGACGAAGCCCTGCGCGTACTTGACGAACATCGTCTTGCGGACAAAGAAGTAGCGGAAGTTCATCCCGAGGGTCAGATACGGGTTGACGTGCTGCTCGAAGGGCAGCTCGATGTTGAGGCCGATCGACTCGCCGC
The DNA here is from genome assembly GCF_023100845.1 of Gordonia sp. PP30. NCBI lineage: Bacteria > Bacillati > Actinomycetota > Actinomycetes > Mycobacteriales > Gordoniaceae > Gordonia > Gordonia sp. PP30. The sequence goes on from NZ_CP095864.1 coordinate 3,275,678, forward strand.
CCGCCTCGAATGCGCCCTTGTTGGTCGCCTCCATCGCGCCGGGGCCGCCGCCGGTGATCACCGAGAAGCCCGCCTGCGCCAGCAGGCGGCCGAGCTCCACCCCGAGTTCGTACTCGGCGCTGCCGGGCCTGGACCGGGCCGAGCCGAACACCGTCACCGCCTCGGTCACCTTGTCCAGGGCGTCGAACCCAGCGACGAACTCCGACTGGATCCGCAGCACCCGCCAGGAGTCGCGGACGGTGCGCTCGAGCATGCGCGCGCCGTCGCGCGGATCGACCCACTTGAGCAGCGTCTCGTCGCTGGTGACGTAGTCGGCGCCCTCCGGGACGAGCACCTTGGCGGCACCGGCGTAGCGGATGCCTGCGTCGTCGTCGACCGGCCGGTCGTCGTCGAGCGGTTCGGGCGGGGTGTCGGTCATGGGCTCACGCTAGCAACCGTCCCCGACAGCGGCGTCACCCCGCCAGATACCTGCGCAGCAGGCCGGTCACCTCGTGGATCTGCGCGACGGGAACGCGCTCGTCCGCCCGGTGGGCCAGGCTCGGATCACCCGGGCCGAGGTTCACCGCGGGGACCCCGAGCGCGGCGAAACGGGCGACGTCGGTCCACCCGTACTTCGCACGGAACCGCCCCTGGGCCGCCTCGACCAGAGCGGCCGCCGCGGGATTGGCCAGGCCGGGGAGGGCGCCGGGCGCGGAATCGGTGACCTCCGCGGTCAGCACGCCGCCGTCCAGATCGGCGGCGAAGACCTCGCGCACGTGCTCGAAGGCCTGCTCCGGCGACCGGTCGGGAGCGAACCGGAAGTTCACGTCCAGGTACGCCTCGTCGGGCACGACGTTCCCGGCCACCCCACCGCCGACGGCCACCGCCGACAGGCCCTCGCGGTACTCGCAGCCGTCGATGTCGACGCGCCGCGGCGTGTAGCCGTGCAACGTGGTCAGCGCGCGCCCGAGCTTGTGGACGGCGTTGTCGCCCATCCACGCGCGCGCCGAGTGGGCGCGAGTCCCGTTGGCGGACAGGCGGACTCGCAGCGTCCCCTGGCACCCGGCCTCGATCAGTCCGCCGGTGGGCTCGCCGAGGATCGCCACGTCGCCGGCCAGCCACTCGGGCTTCTCGCGTTCGATCACGCCGAGCCCGTTGTACTTGGCGGCGATCTCCTCGCAGTCGTAGCAGATCAGGGTCAGGTCGTGCGCGGGGTCGTCGAGGGTGGCCGCCAGGTGCAGGAACACCGCCAGCCCCGACTTCATGTCGACGGTGCCGCACCCGTGCAGCACGTCGCCCTCGTCGTCGGTCACGGTTCGATGCGACGGCACGTTCCCGGCGATCGGCACGGTGTCGAGGTGCCCGGCGAGGATCACCCGGGAAGCCCTGCCCCGCGTGGTCCGGGCCAGCAGCCGGTTGCCGAACCGGCTGATCTCGAAGCCGCGCGTCTGCGCGCGCAGCGCCGCCTCGACCGCATCGGCGATCAGCGATTCGTCGTGGCTCACGCTGGGCATGTCGACCAGCGCGGCGGTCAGTTCGGCAGGATCGGCACGCAGGTTCAGGTCCGGAACGCTCACCCGGCCACTGTAGCCGGGCGAGCGCGGGCGCCGGCGAGACCTGCAGCGCCGGCAGATCGGCAGATCCGGAAGAGCGGTGCGCGGACCACAGACGCGTACTGCACAGCGCTGAGCGGGCTCGATAGACTGGCAGCCGTGACTACTCAAGGTGCTGTTGCCATCGGAATCGCTACGCTCACCGACGACGGCGTCGTCCTGGACACGTGGTACCCCGCCCCCGAACTGACCGCCGGTGGCGAGGCCGCCGGCACCACTGTGCTGAGCGACGTCGACACCCCGCGCGAACTGGTCGACGCGGTCGCCGTCGACGGCGCCCGCGCCGTCAAGACCGTCGCCGTCCGCACGGTGATCGCCGACCTGAACGACGACCCGATCGACGCGCACGACGTCTACCTGCGCCTGCACCTGCTGTCGCACCGTCTCGTCAAGCCACACGGTCAGAACCTCACCGGTATCTTCGGGCTGCTCGCCAACGTCGTGTGGACCAACTTCGGCCCGTGCGCCGTCGACGGCTTCGAAGCCACCCGCCTGCGACTGCGCGGCCGCGGCCATGTCACCGTCTACTCGGTCGACAAGTTCCCCCGCATGGTTGACTACGTGGTGCCGTCCGGCGTCCGCATCGGCGACGCCGACCGTGTCCGCCTCGGCGCGCATCTCGCCCCGGGCACCACCGTGATGCACGAAGGCTTCGTCAACTTCAACGCCGGTACCCTCGGCACCTCGATGGTGGAGGGCCGGATCTCGGCAGGCGTCGTGATCGGCGACGGCTCCGACATCGGCGGCGGCGCGTCGACCATGGGCACCCTGTCCGGCGGCGGCAAGGAGATCATCTCCATCGGCCGCCGCTGCCTCCTCGGCGCCAACGCCGGCTGCGGCATCCCGCTCGGCGACGACTGCGTGATCGAGGCCGGGCTCTACATCACAGCGGGCACCAAGGTCACTGGCCCGGACGGCACCGTCGTCAAGGCCCGCGATCTGGCCGGACAGTCGAACCTGCTGTTCCGCCGCAACTCCACCAGCGGTGCGGTGGAAGTGACGGCCAAGGCGGGCGACGGGATCGAGCTCAACGAGGCTCTGCACGCGCACAACTGATTCCGTTCTGACTGTGGGCGGCCGGGCCGGGCAGCATGCTTTCTCGGCCCTTCGACCGCGTGTCGTCGCAGGCTCCGCCACGCATGCTCAGGAGGGACCAGTCCTCGCTACTTCTCTCTAGAAGGTCGCGCCGATCTCGAGATGGGCTGCGGAGGGCTCGAAAGCATGCTGCCCGTCCCGGCCTCTCATGCGTGGCGCAGTTGTGTGCCGGGCTCTCGTTGCGTGCTCTCATGGCCTGGGCGGGGCGGCACTTGATCCGAGAACGTGCACTTCCCCGGTCGCCGACTGAGCCGCGCCGAGCCCGCCAGGGCGAGGCGGGTGTCGAAGCCACCCCCAGACAGGCGTCACGCTCTCAGCAAGGAGCGGCCCCGACCGCACACCCCGACGCCACCCACTGACTTCGTGGGCGACGCCCACCGACGTAGTCCTCGCCCACCCGCCGAGCAGGCGACAACGAACCGACCGGCACGCACGAACGCGGCAGCCACCCCTATCCACCGGCCGAGCCCCCTCGGACGCTGTTCTCCTCCCGAGACGCGTTCCCCCACCCGCTTTCCGTTCCGCCACCTGGTCTGGAGCGGGCGGGGGAACAGAAAGCGCGTGGGGGAACAGAAAGCGGATGGGGCGACGGAATGCGGCCAGGGGCGGGCGATCAGACGGTCGTGACGCGCAGTTCGCTGGAGACCGGGGTGGGGTTCACGGTCAGGTCGAGCACGGGGCAGTGCTTCTCGACCGCCTCGTGGAGCTCCGCGTACCGCGCCTCGGTGTCCGGGCCGGACACGTCGACGACGATGCGGATCGCGCCGAAGCCCGGGCGGACATCGTCGTCGAGCCCGAAGAAGCCGCGGACGTCCAGATCGCCCTCGGCGCGCAGCGCGAGCGAGTCGACCTGGATGCCGAGGCGCTGCGCCCAGAAGCGGTAGGTCACGACCTGGCACGACAGCAGCGAAGCCAGGTAGTACTCGACCGGGTTGGGCGCCGAGTCCGAACCGCCCAGAACCGGTGGCTCATCCACGGTGATCGAGAACGACCGCAGCACCACGTCGGACTTGACGCCGTCCGTGCCGACGGCCTCGGCGGCGAACACCGCGGCGGCGTTCTTCGGGTTCTTGCGGACCGCGTCCGCCGTCGCGACGGTGATCGCGTTCAGCGGGGTGTCGGCGGTCGGAGCGGGGAGATCGATCAGTTCGGTGTCAGCCATGGCCCCGAACATACGGGCGGATTCCCTACCGCCCCAGCGTTAAATTCAGTGCGCGTGGATCCGGGGACCGGGCTTGACAGTCCCGGCGGCCGGTCAGCACGAGAGCCGGGCGGCGGCGACTCTCTCGTCGGTGGCGGTGAACACCGGCGGCAGACGTGGCAGCGCCTGCGCACAGTAGCAGCGCTCGCGAACGCTGCTTCTGCATCTACTCGCTGCTACGTGCCCCGACGACCGGGCAGTGGCCACATCCCGTGCAGGCACATCTCGTTCCCTCTCCCCCGGACCGGCCTCGGCTGATTCAGGAGAGCCGGGCGACGGCGGCGTCGACGCGCTCGTCGGTCGCCGTGAACGCCATCCGGATGTGGTTCGCACCGCGCGGACCGTAGAAGTCGCCGGGGGCCACCAGGATGCCGCGCTCGGCGAACCAATCCAGGGTCGCGCGGGACTTGCCTTCGACAAGCTCAGGCGGCGAGGCACGCTCAGGCGGCCCGAGCTCGGGCAGCGAGGTCGCGGTCGCCCAGAGGTACAGGCCCGCTTCGGAATGATCGATGGTGAACCCGGCGGACTCCAGTGCCGCCTTCAGCTTCGCCCGGCGGAGACGGTAACGCTCGCGCTGGGCATCCACATGGACGTCGTCGTTCAGCGCCGCGACCATCGCGCCCTGGACCGGGAACGGGACGATCAGGCCCGCGTGCTTGCGGACCGCGAGCAGCTCGGCGATCAGGCCCTTGTCGCCGGCCAGGAAACCGGCCCGGTACGACGCCAGATTCGACACCTTCGACAGCGAATGCACCGCGATGAGGCCCGTGTGGTCACCGTCGCAGACCGCCGGATCCAGAATCGACACGGCGGGCCGATCCCAGGCCAGACCGAGATAGCACTCGTCGGACACGACCACCACGCCGCGCTCACGCGCCCACGACACCACCTTGCGCAGGTGATCGGCGGGCAGCACCTTGCCCGTCGGGTTCGACGGCGAGTTGAGGAACAGCAGCGCCGGGATCTCCGGCCCGATCGCGACGGTCGAGTCCGCCCGCAGCACGCGGGCTCCGGTCAGCAGCGCGCCGACCTCGTAGGTCGGGTACGCCACCTCGGGGATCACCACGAGCTCCCCCGCGGGCACGCCCAGCTGCGACGGCAGCCCGGCGATCGCCTCCTTGGTGCCGATCACCGGGAGGATCGACGCCTCGTCCAGTCCGTCGATCCCGAAACGACGGGCCAGCGCGCCGGCCGCCGCCTCACGCAGTTCCAGCGTGCCGATCGTCGCCGGATAGCCCGGGAACTCGGAGGCGTCGGCCAGCCCCTGGCGGATCACGGCGTCGACCGGATCGACCGGTGTGCCGACGGACAGATCGACGATCCCCTCCGGGTGCGCGGAGGCCTTCGCCTTCGCACCGGAGATGGTGTCCCACGGGAAGTCGGGCAGCGCCGCGCTGACCGGACGCAGTCGTCGAACCGCCGTCACGATGGCCTCTCCTAGTCCTCTTCGCCCATGGGCGGCAGGTTTTTCACGAACGGCGGGTCGTAATCGGTCTTACCGATCTTGCTCGCGCCGCCCGGCGAACCGAGCTCATCGAAGAAGTCGACGTTGGCGCTGACGTAGGGCTCCCACTCGTCCGGAACGTCGTCCTCGTAGAAGATGGCCTCGACCGGACAGACCGGTTCACACGCACCGCAGTCGACGCACTCGTCGGGCTGGATGTAGAGGCTGCGGCCGCCCTCGTAGATGCAGTCGACGGGGCATTCCTCGACGCACGCCTTGTCCATCACATCCACACACGGTTCCGCGATGATGTAGGTCACTCTCGGCTCTCCTTACGCACACGCCAGGCGCCCGAGCGAGGGCTGATCGCGCCGGGGACACCACTGACAGACCACTACAGCCTAGCTTTTCGCCCTCGGGCACGACGAACCCGCAGTCCCCCTTCTGTCACCGCCGCACCGCCTCACCGGGGCGGACTTTTACCCAGGCTGAGGAAAATGTCCGCGCATTCGCTGTGACTTGCCGGATCAGATACCCCTAGGGGTATAGTGATCAGCGAGGAGGCAACCATGAGAATCGTTGTGGTCGGCGGCGTCGCCGGCGGAATGAGTGCCGCGGCCCGGGCCCGCCGCCTGGACGAGTCGGCCGAGATCATCGTCTTCGAGCGCGGGGATCACCCGTCATTCGCGAACTGCGGCCTGCCGTACTACGTGAGCGGCGAGATCACCGATCGGCAGGATCTACTGGTCCAGACCCCCGAATCGCTGCGGGAGGCGCTCGACATCGACGTGCGCGTGCGGCACGAGGTGATCGCCGTGGATGCGGCGGCCAAGACCGTCGATGTGCGCAGCGCGGACGGCGTCGAGACGGTCGAGTACGACGCGCTCGTCCTCTCCCCCGGAGCCAAGGCCGTACGACCACCGCTGCCCGGGCTCGATTCGCCGCGCGTGCAGACACTGCGGACGGTCGCGGATGCGGTGCGGCTGAAGGACACGGTCGACTCGGGCGCCGGGAGCACTTCGACTCCGCTCAGCATGAACTCCGCGAGCGGGCCTACCGCGACAGCCGCGCTCCGCGCGGTGGTTCTGGGCGCCGGTTTCATCGGCTTGGAGGCCGCCGAGGGCCTGCGCATGCGCGGTCTCACGGTCGACGTCGTGGAACTGGCGCCGCACGTGTTGCCGCCACTGGAGACCGAGATGGCCGCACTGATCCGCGACGAGCTCACGCGACTGGGCATCACGGTGCACGACGGCATCGCGGCCGTCGCGATCGACAGCCGCGACGACGAGGACGTCGTGGTGCTGGGCGACGGCACGATGATCGAGGCCGACGTCGTGGTCCTGTCGGTGGGCGTCACCCCGGACACCGCCGTGTTCGCCGCGGCCGGTGTCGAATGCGAGCGCGGCGCCATCGTCGTCGACGAGCACGGGCGCACCGACGTGGACGGCATCTGGGCCGTCGGCGACGCGACCCTCGCCACCGATCGGGTGACCGGTCTGCGCCGCCCGGTTCCGCTGGCCGGCCCCGCCAACCGGGCAGGCCGCCTGGTGGCCGACGACATCGTCACACCGCAGATCGCCCGGCCGATCCCGCATCCGCTGGGGACGGCGATCGTCCGCGTCGGCGAATTGACCGCCGCGCTGACCGGTGCGAACCGCGCCGCTCTCGACGCTGCCGGGATCGACTACCGCACCGTCCACCTGCACGCCGATCACCACGCCGGATACTTCCCCGGCGCGCGGCAACTGCACCTGATGATGCACCTGCGGACGTCCGACGGGCTGATCCTCGGCGCCCAGGGCGTCGGCCCCGAGGGCGTCGACAAGCGGATCGACGTGCTGGCCACCGCCATCGCCAACGCCATGACCGGTCCGGAGCTGATCGACCTCGATCTGGCGTACGCGCCGCCGTTCGGCTCCGCGAAGGACCCGGTGAATCTGCTCGGGATGATCGCCGAGAATGTGCTCGACGGCGAGATGGCGCTCTGGTACGCCGAGCAGGTCGCCGATCCCGGCTACTTCATCCTGGACGTGCGCAGTCAGGAGGAGTACGACGATGACCACCTCGACGGCGCGTATCTGGTGCCGCACACCGAGGTTCGTGCACGGCTGGACGAGATCCGCGAGGCCGCGGCCGGTCGTCCGATCCGGGTGCACTGTGCCAGCGGCAAGCGCAGCTACCTGGCATACCGCGTGCTGACTGCCGCGGGCCTGGAGGCGGCCAACCTGTCCGGCGGCCTGCTCACCCTGCGCGCCGCGCTCGCCCACGAGCCCGCGCTCGCCTGACGACGGAGCCCGTGTCGACACCACCGGTCCGACGGTTGAGCCGGGCGACGACGGAGCCCGTGTCGAAACCACACCCACACACCGATAGAAGGAGAACACCATGTGCCAGCAAGCAACCTGCAAGACCTGCGGCAAGGTCACCTGGCGTGGCTGCGGCCAGCACGTCGACCAGGTGATGCGCGGCGTCCCCGCCTCGCGTCGCTGCCCCGGCCACCCGAAGGAGCCCGGCCGACTGTCCCGGATGTTCGGCGGCCGCTGACCTCGTCTGGGGCTTAACCCGGTCGCGGGTCAGCTCTCGACGACGAGCAACTCCGTACGCACCGACACCGGGTTCTCGACGCGGCCGTACTCGGTGGTGCGCTGCCGGGGGGTGCGGCCGATACCCTCGACGATCTCGTGGAGTTCGGCGACGGTCTTCTCCGAGCCGTGCTGGGAACCGGCCATCCGGGAGATGGTCTCCTCCATCAGCGTGCCGCCGAGGTCGTCCGCACCGCCGCGCAGCATCACCCGGGTGCCCTCGACGCCGAGCTTCACCCAGGACGTCTGGATGTGGTCGATCCGGCCGTGCAGCATGATCCGCGCCAGCGCGTGGACCGCGCGGTTGTCCCGCCGCGTCGGGCCTGGACGGGACGCTCCGGCCAGATACAGCGGGGACGACTGGTGCACGAACGGCAGCGGCACGAATTCGGTGAAACCCCCTGTGCGGTCCTGGATTCCACGCAGCACACGCAGGTGAGCCACCCAGTGACGGGGCGCGTCGACGTGCCCGTACATCATGGTCGAACTCGACCGCAGGCCCACCTCGTGCGCCGTGGTGATCACGTCGATCCACGACGCCGTCGGCAGCTTGCCCTTGGTGAGGATCCAGCGCACCTCGTCGTCGAGGATCTCCGCGGCGGTCCCCGGAATGGTGTCCAGGCCCGCCTCCCGCAATCCGATCAGCCAGTCGCGGATCGACTCGCCGGAGCGGGCGGCGCCGTTGACCACCTCCATCGGGCTGAACGCGTGCACGTGCATCGACGGCACCCGCCGCTTCACCGCCCGGACGATGTCGGCGTACCCGGACGCCGGTAGTTCCGGATCGATCCCGCCCTGCATGCAGACCTCGGTGGCCCCGGCGAGGTGCGCTTCCCACGCCCGGTCGGCCACCTCGTCGGTCGACAGCGTGAACGCATCCTCGTCACCTTTGCGCTGCGCGAAGGCGCAGAACCGGCAGCCCGTGTAGCAGATGTTGGTGAAATTGATGTTGCGGTTCACCACGTAGGTGACATCGTCGCCGTTGACGTCGGCGCGGATCGAATCCGCCAGTGCGGCAAGAGCTTCCAACCCCTCACCGTCAGCGGTCGCCAGGGCCAGGTACTCGTCGTCGGACAGCCCGGCCGGATCGTTCTCCGCGTGCCGCAGGGCGGCGGCCACCTCGGCGTCGAGGCGACCCGGGGCGCGGGCGCCGGGCACCTGCGAGCGGGCCGCACCCGGCTCGCCATCGCCCAGGGCGAGCACTTGCTCACGAATGGTGTCCCAGTCCCCGAACGCGCTCGACAGGTCGCTGCGCGTCTCGGTGCGCCGGCCGTCGACGTCGATCTCGGTGTTCAGGTCGACGCGCCCGGACGACGTCCAGTCCTCGTCCGGTTCCTGCCACGGCCGGCCCTCGGGCTTCACGTCCCGGGCGAGTCCGGTCTCCGGGTCGGCGAGTGCTGCGACGTGGCGGGCGATCCGCGGGTCGATCCACGGTGATCCGGCGAGCACGTACTTCGGTTGTGCCGCGATTCGTTCGGTGAGGGTGAAACCGGCCGACGCGGTGATCTCGGCGAGCGTGTCGAGGTTGGGCCAGGGCCGTTCCGGGTTCACGTGGTCGGGGGTGAGCGGCGAGACGCCGCCCCAGTCATCGATCCCGGCGCCGATCAGCGCGCGGCATTCGGCCTCGGACACCAGGTTCGGCGGCGCCTGGATCCGCATGCCGGGCCCCAGCAGCAGCCGGGCGACGGCGACCGTGGCGAGGAATTCGCTCATCTCCGCATCCGGCGCACCGCGCATGGCGGTGTCCGGCTTGGCGCGGAAATTCTGCACGATCACCTCCTGGATGTGCCCGAACGCCTTGTGCACCTTGCGGATCTCCAGGAGGGAGTCGGCCCGTTCCGCGCGGTTCTCACCGATCCCGACCAGGATCCCGGTAGTGAACGGCACGGCGAGGCGTCCGGCGTCGACCAGGACGCGCTTGCGGACTTCCGGGTCCTTGTCCGGGCTGCCGTAGTGACACTCCCCCTTGTCGGTGAAGAGCCGCCGGGCGGTGGTCTCGAGCATCATGCCCATCGACGGAGCGACCGGCTTGAGCCGATTGATCTCCTCCCAGCCCATCACACCGGGGTTGAGGTGCGGCAGCAGCCCGGTCTCCTCCAGTACCCGGATGGCCGCCGCCCGCACGTAGTCGAGGGTGGAGTCGTAGCCCCGCTCGTCCAGCCACCGCGCGGCCTCGGGCCACCGGTCCTCCGGACGGTCACCAAGGGTGAACAGCGCTTCCTTGCAGCCCAGCTCGGCGCCGCGCCGGGCCACGTCGACCACCTCGTCGAGTTCCATGAACGCGCCGTGACCGTCACGCGCGAGCTTCCCCGGCACGGTGACGAAGGTGCAGTAGTGACAGCGGTCGCGGCACAGCCGGGTGAGCGGGATGAAGACCTTGCGCGAGTAGGTGACCTGCCCGGCGCGACCGTCCGCGGCCAGCCCCGCGTCCCGCACCCGCGCCGCGGCCGCGCACAACTCCTCGAGGTCGTCGCCGCGCGCGGCCAGCAGCACCGCGGCCTCGTCCTGATTGAGGGTGACGCCGTCGCGGGCGCGCCGCAGTGCGCGCCGCATCGCCGAGGGGGCCGGGTCAGCTTCTCCGATCACCTAAGCCAGAGTAGACAGCCCGGCTTCGACACGCTTGTCACCCCTGACTGGCTAGGCCGCTCAGCCGGCGGTGAAGCGGGCGGCGATGGTCGACGGGGCGCCGAGACCGAGGAGGAACAGCAGGATCAGGGGGAGGCCGTCGATCCAGGCCCCGTTGCCGCCGATCCCGGGAATCATCGCGACGATCACCACCACCGCCCACGCGGCGATCGGGGCGAAGCGCCAGCCCGACGAGGTGTACTGCCCGGCGAGCCAGAGGAAGCCGAGGTTGGCCGCGCCGGCGACCACGGCGGTGATCGGGAACGGCACCGGCCCCCACGAGATCATCAGAAACGCGCAGCACAGCATGGCCGTCAGCGCGCTCGCGACGGTCAGGGCGGCGAGTTCCAGCTTCGCGCCGACGGTCACGACAGGCCCTCGAAGAGGTCTGTTTCGACAGTGCCGGGTTCCGGCCGGAGGTCCACACGGAGGAAGTGCTCGACGGGCAGGATCGGCTGAATGATGTCGTTGCTCAGCGCGAACTCCGTGCCCGACGGTGCGACGGTGATCTGAGTGGCGTGGGCGGCCAGCGCCGCCACCTTGGCGTCGTACACCCCGGACACGTCGACGGCGGCGTGGACCTGCTCGTCGGGGTAGCTCGGCAGTTCCCCCGGCTCGGGCCGCCGCCAGCCCTCCGGAACGTCGGCGATCGCGGCCAGGCCGGCGTTCAGCGCCCCGGCCCGGGTCACCGACTCGTACACCTTGAAGCCGTGGCCGAGACGCTGCGCGGCGAGGGGGATCGCCAGGTGGGAGATCTCGTGGACCCGCTTGTGGTCCGGATGGCCGTAGGTGCCGTCGGCGTCGTACGTGACGATCACCTGCGGATCGAAGTCGGCGATCTCGTCGGCGAGCGTCCGCGCGAGCTCATCGGCGGACGCCTGGAACAGCGCGCGCGGGTGCTCGGCCGACGGGGTGCCGGCCATCCCGGAGTCGCGCCAGCGGCCCGCACCGCCGAGGAACCGCGGCGCCAGCGGCTCCCGGCCGGCCGGGGTCAGCGCGGCCAGCGCGGCGGCGAGTTCGCCGATCCGGAACCCGCCGAGCTGATCGGCCTCGGCGGCGACGAGGTGTGCCCAGCGATCCCCGATCACCTCGCCTTCCTCGCCGAGCGTGAAGGTGACGACGCGGACGCCGGCCCCGGCGGCGAGGTAGTGCGCGATGGTGCCACCGGTCATGATCGACTCGTCGTCGGGGTGCGCGTGCAGCACCAACAAGCGACGGTCACCGGCCGACGCACCCTGAACCTCCGGCGACCCACCCTGAGCCTGTCGAAGGGTCGACGTACTGCTCACGACTGACTCCATTTCGCCGCCTCACCGAAGATCCCGACCTGCACCGGACCGGACAGCGGCACCCCGCGCACGTCGTCGGTCACCGCCACGAACACCGTGTCCTGGAAGATCGGCAGGTACACCGCCTGCGCGGCGAGCAGATCCTCGGCCTGACGCAGCGTCGAAGTGGGATCGGACTCGCTCATCGCCTGCGTCGCCAGCGCGATCAGCGCCGGATCACACAGGCCCGAGGTGTTGCCGATGTAGGCATCGGGGGCCGCCTTGCCGGGTGTGCCGCTCGCCGACGGCGCCGGCCGCTCGGCCGTCCCGGTCGGCGTCGGCAGCACACTGTGATCGATCGCCGGATCGGTCTCGGGTTCGACGGTGTGGGCGCCGGCCTCGGTGCCCTGCGGCGGCGCCTGACAGCCCACCTGCGAGGCCAGGGCCGTCGCCGGATCGATGCCCGCCGAGGTCCAGCCGACCACCAGGTCGACGTCGGCGGCCGCCAGGGCGTGCCCGTACAGCTCGGTGTTGGTCATCGGCCGCACCACCGCGCGCACCCCCTGGGCCTGCAGCTGGTCGGCGATGTTCTCGGCGGCCGACATGGTGCGCTGGTCGGTGTTGGTCGCGCCGATCCGGACCACCAGCGGCGCATCGCCCTTCAGGTACGGGGCCACGCCGACGGGCAGCTCCGGCACGTCCTTGTCCGCGCTGGTCGTCGGCGCGGCGGACGTCGACGACGGCGGAGTCACCGACGATGTCGGTGCGTCCGACGGCGCCGGGGTGCGCGGCTCACCGCGCACATACCCGGCGGCGGTCAGCCAGTCGTGCACCTGCGCCGGAGTGGGCCGCGCCCGATCGACCGGGAAGTAGCCGTCGTCCGACGGGAAGTAGACAGTGTTCGCGAAGCGGTCGACGACGTCGTCGCCGGCGGCCGCCGCGGTGATCACGTCGCCGTTCAGCATGCCGAGCACCGCCTGCCGGACGTCGCGGTTCGCCATCTCCGGGGCGCGGGTGTTGAGGTTCACCGTGAGTGCGCGCGCCGACGGCATCCGGTTGCTGCGCACCCCGGGAATCGCCGAGACCTCGGTCGCACTGGAGGTACCCGCGGTCAGCGCCACCACGCTGGTGTCGCCGTTGCGGACGGTCTGCGCCATCTGCGGGAGCGTCCCCGCCCTGCGCAGCACCACCTGGTCGAGTTCGGGCGGCGTGCTCCAGTAGCGGTCGTTGCGGATCAGCCGGACCTCGTCGCGGGCGCGGTCGATCGAATAGATCGAGAACGGTCCGGCGGTGACCGGTTTGCCCTTGTCCATCCCGGTCTGGAATCCGGTCGGATTCGACCGCAGCTTGTGGCTGGGCAGCAGATCGGTGAACAACTCGCGCCAGGCCGGATACTCCTCGTCGAAGGTCACCGTCACCACCTTGCCGCCGCCGGAGGTCTGCACCTTGCTGATCGCGCGGTAACCGGCCGCTCCGACGACGTTCGGCTGGCGCGCCATCTGCTGCCAGAGGTACGCGAAATCGTCGCCCGTCACCGGCAGGCCGTCGGACCACTGGGCGTCGTTCACCAGCTTGTAGGTGACGGTGAACGGCTCGGTGGACGAGACCTCCGCCGAGGTGAGGAGCACCGAATTGAGCCGCCAGTCGATGCCCTCCGGCGTCTGGACGGGCTCGAAGGCGCTGGGCAGCGTCATCGCGGCGATCGCGGTGGTCACCGTGCTCTGGTCGGCGCCCAGGTGCGGGTTGAAACCAGCGCCGATCGAGTCGGTCGCCAGGTAGACGGTGCGCTCGTCGGGATACTCGTTGGGCGTCGGGGTGGGCAGGGTCTCCCGGACCGGGGGCGGCGGATCGGCCATGCAGGCGGTCGCGCTCACCGCGACCATCCCGGCCACCGCCGCGGCGGCGAGGCGGCGCCGCACGCGGCCGCCGCTCATCGCGGCCCCCAGCGGGAATCCCATCCGCACTCCAGTGTTTCTCTCTCAGGCGTTCGCGTCGCGCGCCTTGGCCCGCGAACGCTCGCGGGCACGGGTCGTGCTGTCCAGGTTGACCTTACGCACGCGCACCACCTCGGGCGTCACCTCGACGCACTCGTCGGCGGCACAGAACTCCATCGCGCCCTCGAGATCGAGCTCCATCGGCTTGGCGAGGGTCTCCATCACGTCGGCCGACGACTGCCGCATGTTGGTCAGCTTCTTCTCGCGGGTGACGTTGATGTCGAGGTCCTCCAGTCGGGGGTTGATACCCACCACGTGGCCCTCGTAGGTGTCGTCACCCGGGTCGACGAAGAAGGTGCCGCGGTCGGCGAGCTGGATCATCGCGAACGGGGTGACGCTGCCCGCGCGGTCGGACACCAGCGAACCGGTGTGGCGGGCGCGGATCTCGCCGGCCCACGGCGCGTATTCGAAGAACACGGCGTTGGCGATGCCGGTGCCGCGGGTCTCGGTCATGAAGTCGGTGCGGAAGCCGATCAGGCCGCGCGACGGGACGGTGAACTCCATGCGGACCCAGCCGGTGCCGTGGTTGTTCATCTGGTCCATCCGGCCCTTGCGGGCGGCCAGCAGCTGCGTCACCGCGCCGAGGTACTCCTCGGGGACGTCGACGGTGAGGTGCTCGAACGGCTCGTGCACCTTGCCGTCGACCTTGCGCGTGACCACCTGCGGCTTGCCGACGGTCAGCTCGAAGCCCTCGCGCCGCATCTGCTCGACGAGGATGGCCAGCGCCAGCTCACCGCGGCCCTGCACCTCCCACGCGTCCGGGCGGCCGATGTCCTCGACGCGCAGCGACACGTTGCCGATCAGCTCGCTGTCCAGGCGGTCCTTGACCATGCGGGCGGTGAGCTTGTGGCCCTTCACCCGGCCGGCGAGCGGCGAGGTGTTGGTGCCGACGATCGCCGAGATGGCCGGCTCGTCGACGGTGATGCGCGGCAGCGGCTGCGGGTTGTCGGCGTCGGCGAGGGTGTCACCGATCATGATCTCCGGCATGCCGGCCACGGCCACGATGTCGCCCGCGGTGGCCGACTCGGCCGGGGCGCGGTCGACGCCGATGGTCGCCAGCAATTCGGTGATCTTGGCCTTCTCGATCACCGGCTCGCCGTTGACCTCCCGGCACCAGGCCACCTGCTGGCCCTTGCGCAGGGTGCCGTTGTGGATGCGGACCAGCGCGAGACGGCCCAGGAAGGGCGACGCGTCGAGGTTGGTGACGTGGGCCTGCAGCGGCGCCTCGTCGTCACCCTTGGGGGCCGGGATGTTGTTGATCAGGACGTCGAACAGCGGGTCCAGGTTCTCGCCCAGGGGCACCTCGCCGTTGGCCGGCTGCTCGGTGCTGGCGATGCCTGCGCGGCCCGAGGCGAACAGGACGGGCAGTTCCAGGGCCAGCTCGGCGGCCTGCGCGGCCTCGTCGTCCAGGTCGGACGCCAGGTCGAGGAGGAGGTCCTGCGACTCGGTCACGATCTCGTCGATGCGCGCGTCCGGGCGGTCGGTCTTGTTGACCACCAGGATCACCGGCAGCGACGCGGCGAGCGCCTTGCGGAGCACGAAGCGAGTCTGCGGCAGCGGGCCCTCGGAGGCGTCGACGAGCAGCACCACGCCGTCGACCATCGACAGGCCGCGCTCCACCTCGCCGCCGAAGTCGGCGTGGCCGGGGGTGTCGATCACGTTGATGATGTATTCGGTGCCGTCGGGCTGACGACGATGCACCGCGGTGTTCTTCGCGAGAATGGTGATGCCCTTCTCGCGCTCCAGGTCTCCGGAATCCATCACGCGGTCGACGAGTTCGGCGCGCTCGCCGAACACGCCGGACTGGCGCAGCATCGCGTCGACCAGGGTGGTCTTACCGTGGTCGACGTGCGCCACGATCGCGACGTTGCGGAAGTTGGTGACAGGGCTCACTGAAGGTCTCTCTCGTTACTCTCTAGTTTCCCGCACGCCGGAATCACCCCGGGGGGGCCGCGCGCGGAAAATGAACCTCATCAGGGTACCGGCAAGGGTGCCCGTCGCGCGATTGCACGCAATTCGGGCCCTGCCCCGGGAGTACCCTGGTGGGTATGGGGAAGAAGAAGCCGGACCCGGCGAAGGTCGCGCACCTGAAGCCGAAGAAGAAGTGCTGCAAAAAGCGCACCCGGTGTCTCAAGTGCCCCGTCGTCGTCCACAAGATGCAGCGGCTCGACCTGGACCACCTGTCCAAGAAGGATGCCCGCAAGGCCCTCGAAGCCGCGCGCGTGAACCCCAGCCGACGGGGGCAGTGACCTGGTCTTATCCGGTTTCCGGAGCGGTCGTCACTCGGCCCGGTGGGCTCACCGGCGCCCACGCCCCCGTGTCCGGGGCGCCCGGCCGCCGTTTCCCGTTCTCGTGCCCTCGGCCGACAGGGCCGGAGCGAGAGACTCGGCGAAGAAGCCATCCGGTGCTCGCCCCGGGGCGGGCACCGGGCGTGGCACCGCGAGCCGCACTCCACCCGGACCGGATACGACGAACGTCACACGCGCCGGGTAAGTCCCCGGTGGTGGGAACCGGAGCAGGCTCGGGCCCGGCCGGGATTCCACCGGCCGGGCACCGGTCAACCGGCAAGCCGCGCCCATAGCTCCGCGCCGCCCACTTCGGGCCGCGATACCGCCGACCAGGTCGTCCCACTGCGCCGTCGACCCGAATTCCGAACGCCAGGCCTGAGCCGCCAGCGTGTACCGGTGGAGGTCGTGCTCCGCGGTCGTACCGATCGCCCCGCGTATCTGATGAGCGATCCTGCTCACCGACGCGGCGGCATGAGTCGCGCACGAGCGGGCGACGGCGACGGCGACGGCGAATGGATCGGGCGATCCGTTCGCCGCCGAATCAACGGCGGCAACGGTCGCCGCGTTCGCCAACGCCGACTCCGACGCGGCATCCGCAAGCATGGTGCGCACCGCTTGGAAGCGGCCGATCGACCGTCCGAACTGCTGGCGGGTGGACGCATGATCCACGCAGAGCCCGACCATCCGGTCCAGTGCGCCGCAGATCTGGATCGCCCGGATCAACCCGCCGCGGATAGCCAGCTCCTCCATCGCCTCGGCGTCCACCGGAGGGCCGGACAGCAGTTCCATGTCGAGGTCGACGTCATCGCGCGGTTCGCCCGCCAGATTCGTCTCCGGCCGGATACACACCGAGCCGGCACGCACATCATCGACCAGCCATTGCCCGCCTGATCTCCACGCGACGGTGAGCTGTTCGACATCCCTCGCCCACGGCACCCTACGTGCACAGCCCCGGCTGTCGAGCAGGCATACGGTACGGACCGAGTCATCGGCCGCCCGGCCGGCCTGCCGCAGCAACCAGCCCGCCAGCAGGTCGTTCGAGCTGTCGTTCACCGACGTGCGGGTGCCGGTGAACGATCTCCTCGGCGTCGACAAGTGTCTGCAACTGCACGGCGGCTACGGATACATGACCGAGTATCCGATCGCACGGCTCTACGCCGATGCCCGCGTGACCAGGATCTACGGCGGCACCAGCGAGGTCATGAAGTCGATCGTCGCCAAATCGACGGGCATGTGACGCCGGTCCCCCGCACCTCCCGGGCACTCACCGGCGTGCGACGTGGAGGTGTGGGGAAACCGGATCCGGGTGGCCGCCGGAGCCGGAGAGGAACGCGCGCCGGGCCGTCACGAAGGCCCGGCCGATTCCGGACCGTGCAGGACGCCGAACAACTCCGGCAACCACGCGGTGTCGGCCGGCACCATGCCGGCGCGGGCCGTCAGGTCCGCCAGCCCCGCCGCGTCGACCCATCGCAGGCTCCGGTGTTCGACGGGTCGCGGACTCCCCTCCACCAGGTGCGCCCAGAGCGCGACCAGGGTGAGACCCGGACGCAAGACCACCCGTTCGACCAGTGGCTCGCCCGCGACCACGACGATGTCGAGTTCCTCGCCCAGTTCTCGCACGAGCGCCTCGGCGAGCGTCTCATCGTCGTCGACTTTCCCACCGGGCAACTCCCACAGCCCGGCGAGGTCCGGCGGTGAATCGCGCTGAGCCAGTAGCACTTGCCGGCCGCCGCCGGGAGTCTCGCGGAGCACGGCACCGGCGACGACATAGCGCACGATCACTCCAACCCATCACCGGCGAAGAACCGTTCCAGCCGCGCCGCGTACGGCGCGGGGTCCAGCCCCTCATCCGCCAGCCAGTCCGCGCAGTAGTACTTGTCCACATAACGATCACCGGAATCACAAAGAAGAGCAACCACACTCCCCGTACGACCCGCATCCCGCAACTCGCCCACGATCCGGTACGCCGCCCACAACCCGGTTCCAGTCGACGCACCAGCACGCCGGCCGGTCACCGTCTCCAGATGAGCGATCGCCGCGACAGCAGCGGCATCGGGCACCGACACCATCCGGTCGACCACCGACGGCAAGAAGCTGGGCTCCACCCGCTGACGACCGATCCCCTCGATCCGCGAACCGACCACCGTCCTCACACCAGGATCACCGTCACGCCAGGCCGGGAAGAACGCCGAGTTCTCCGGATCCGCCACACACACCCCGGTCCGCCGTCCCGTGTACGCCAGATACCGCGCGATGGTCGCCGACGTACCACCGGTACCCGCGGTCGCGACGATCCACTCCGGCTCCGGATACCGCTCCAACGCCAACTGCGCGAAGATCGACTCGGCGATGTTGTTGTTCCCCCGCCAATCCGTCGCCCGCTCGGCAAAAGTGAACTGGTCCATGTAGTGCCCGCCGGTCTCCTCGGCCAAACGCTGGGCGACGTCGTAGACCTCACTCGGATCAGCCACCAGATGACACCGACCACCCTCCCGCTCGATCAACGCGATCTTCTGCCTGCTGGTGCTCTCCGCCATCACGGCGATGAACGGCACCCCGATCAACCGAGCGAAGTACGCCTCCGATACCGCAGTCGAACCACTCGACGCCTCGATCACCGGCGCGCCCTCCCGAATCCAGCCATTGCACAACCCGTACAGAAACAACGACCGCGCCAGCCGATGCTTCAACGACCCGGTCGGATGCGTCGACTCGTCCTTCAGATACAGATCGATCCCCCACTCCCGGGGCAGCGGCACCGCGACCAGGTGAGTATCGGCACTCCGGTTCGCCTCGGCTTTGATCCCGTTGACCGCCCGTGCCACCCACATTCGGTGCACGCGGTCATACCGGTTGATGTCGACGGTCATACGCGATTCAGACATGGCACCATTGTCCCGCAGAACAGCGCGAACCTCATCGGCCGATCACCGCCACCTGGGCCGGATCCAGGATCAGCCGGACCCGATCGCCGACGCCCACCGGCGACGACGCCAGCGCGTCGACCTCGGACGTCGCGGTGCGCACCCGGAGCCGGATCCCGGACGGCAGCGCGGCGGCGTGGGTCACCGTGCCGGTCGCTTCCGGCACGCCGCCGTTCGGGGTGGGTTCGGCGCGCAGGGACTCGGGGCGCAGCGCCACCCGGCAGGGCCCGTCGCCGGCGAGGCCGTCGACTCCCGCGGCGGAGACGGAGCCGAACGGAGTGCGCAGTCGGCCGGCGGTGACGTCGGCGTCGAGCAGCAGGGTGGCGCCGAGGAAACCGGCGACCCAGTCGTCGGCGGGACGGCGCCACAGGCGATCCGGCGGGGCCGTCTGGATGATGGCCCCGTCGTGCATCACCGACACATCGTCGGCGATCAAGGCGGCCTCGGCCCGGTCGTGGGTGACGACGACGGCCGGGGTCCGCGCGGCCCGGACGATGTCACCGATGGCGAAGGCCAGTTCCTCGCGGAGGCGGGCGTCGAGAGCGGCGAGCGGTTCGTCGAGCAGCAGCAGCCGCGGCCGCGGCGCGAGGGCCCGGGCCAGGGCGACCCGCTGCGCCTGCCCGCCGGAGAGGTCGGTGACACGCCGGTCACCCGCCCCGGGCAGTTGCACCAGCGCGAGCATCTCGTCGACCCGCTCGGCGATCCGGGCGCGCGGCCACTTGCGCAGCCGCAGTCCGTAGGCGATGTTCTGTGCCACCGTCCGGCCGGAGAACAGCTGCCCGTCCTGGAAGACGACACCGAAGTCGCGCCGGTGCACCGGGACGTGGCGCAGGTCGGCGCCGTCCCAGGTGAGGGTCCCCGCGGCCGGCGGCTCGAGTCCCGCGATGGCGCGCAGCAGCGTCGACTTGCCGCAGCCGGACGGCCCGAGCAGGGCGGTCACCAGGCGGTCGCCGCCGACCGTCCAGTCGAGGCCGTCGATCACGGTGGTGCGGCCGTAGCGGACGGTGATCCCGCGCAGTGCGAGGACACTCATCGGCGGGCCTGTCCCCGGCCCGCCGCCGGGGCGGCGAGCTCGACGAAGAAGATCACGACCGCACTCACGGCCACCAAGAGTACGGAGGCGGCCATCGCGGCGGCGAGGTTGTCGGCGCCGGGGCGGCCCATCAGCGAACCGATCATCACCGGCAGCGTGGTGGTGTCCGCGCGGGCCAGAAAGGTGGTCGCGCCGAACTCACCGATGGCCATGACGAACGCGAAACCGGCTGCGGCGCAGAGGGACCGGGCGATCATCGGCAGATCGACGGTGCAGAACACCCGGACCGGACCGGCACCGAGCACGGCCGCCGCGTCGCGGCGGCGCTGCGGGACCTCGGCCAGCGCCGGCACCAGGATGCCGATCACCACCGGGATCGCGATGAGCGCCTGCACCGCGGGGATCAGCAGCGGCGACATGCCCACCTCGCGCGGCAGATAGGTGGTCAGCACCACGTAGCCGAACCCCAGGGTGACGGCACTGACCCCGAGCGGCAGGATCGACAGTGCCGCACCGGCTTTCGCGACGACATCGCGCCGCCGGGTGATCGCGGCTGCGGCGATCAGCCCGACCGCCACGGCGATCACCGTCGCCCCCAGGGCACTGGTCACCGAGTACCGGACCGAGTCGGTGAGCGACTCGCCCGTCTCCTGACCCGCGAGCACCCGATAGCCGCCCAGCGACCAGACCCCGCCGGGCCGCAGCGACCGGACCACCAGCGACCCGATCGGCACCACCAGCCAGACCACCGCCCAGCCGACCACGGCCAGCACCGGAAGCCAGCCGAGCCCGTGCGGCCGGCGGCGCCGTCCGCCGCGGTCGCTGACCGCCGGGGTCCGCCGCCCGAGGAACCGGGCGAGGATCAGCGCGGCGACCACCAGCAGGATCTGCAGGAACGAGAGCGCCACCGCCTCCGGGATCCGGAAATAGCCGATCCCCTGCTGGTAGATCTCGGTCTCCAGCGTGCGGACCCGGCCGTCACCCAGGATCACGATCACCCCGAAGCTGGTGGAGCAGAACAGGAACACCAGCGCCGCGGCGGCGGCGACGGCGGGTGCCAGCCGCGGTAGCACCACGTCGCGCCAGGCCCGCGGGCCGGATGCCCCCAGACTCCGGGCCGCGGCGATCGCGGCCGGGTCGATCTGCTGCCAGACCGGTGTCACGACGCGCACCACCACGGCGACGTTGAGGAACACATGCGCCAGCAGGATCGCCCGCAGTCCCGAGTCGACGCCGAGACCGTCGAGCAGACCGGTGCCCAGCGCCCGGAAGGCGACGCCGACGACGACCGTCGGCAGCACGAACGGCAGGGTGACGATCACCCGCAGCAACAGCGCGCCGGGAAAGTCGACGGTCGACACCAGCCACACGACGGGTGCCGCGATCACGATGGCGGCCACCGCCGAGGCGGCGGCCTGGCCGACGGTGACGCCGAGCAGCATCCACGCATCGGTGCGTCGCCAGGCCTCGATCGGGGAGACCGCGTCGGCGTCGTGCACGGCCCGGACCACCAGCGCGGCGAGCGGTGCGACGAAGAGCGCACCGACGAAGATCAGCGGGATCAGCGTCCCGCCGGCCGAGGCCGCGCGGGCGGCCGCAACACGACCTAACGCCGGGCGGTGGCGCGCCATTCCTTCAGCCACTGCTCACGGTTCTGGTCGATGTACTCCGGCGTCATGGTCACCGTGTACCGCGGCGCGGGCGCCCGCAGCCGCCAGTCCTGCGGCAGCGGGGTGTCCCGCTGCACCGGGTAGACGTACATCGACGTCGGCAGCGCCGCCTGGACGGCCGGGCTGAGCATCCAGTCGATCACCTTCCGGGCGCCGTCCGGATTGGCGGCGCCGCGGAGCACTCCGACGTACTCCACCTGTGCGAAGCAGCCGGACAGGATCGCGCTGGTCCCCGGCGTCGCCGCGGGCGAACTCGCATACGAGACGACGATCGGCTTGGTGCCGTGGCCCTCGCCGGCGCTGAACAGCTGGTTGTAGGCGATCTCCCAGCCGGACACGATCTGCGCACCGTTGTCGACCAGCGCGCGCCAGTAGTCCGGCGCCTTGTCCTTGTAGGTGCCGATGGTCGCGAGCAGGAAGCTCATCCCGGGCGACGACGTCGCCGGATCGAGCAGCACCGCCTGGTTGGCGTACTTCGGGTCCTTGAGATCGTCCAGGCTGGTCGGCGCGGGCACGCCCTCGCGGTCGTACCAGGCGTCGTCGACGTTGACGCAGACGTCGCCGCGGTCGACGGCCGTGAAGTCGTCCTTGCCCGTGCCGGTCAGCGCGTACTGGTCGGCGCCGCCGGTCGCACGCGGCGACACGTACGACTCCATCGCGCCCGCCGCGATCGGGCGTGCCGCGAAGGTGTTGTCGATGCCGTAGACGACGTCGCCCTTGGGCTTGCCCGCGGACAGCGAGATCACCGAGGAGAGCTGGCCCGCATCGCCCGATTTGACCAGCTTGAGGGTGAGGCCGGTGTCCTTCTGGAAGCCGTCGATCAGACTCTGCGGCAGCTCGAACGAGTCATGGGTGAGGAGCGTCACGGACTTGCCGCCGGAGTCCCCGGTGCACGCGGTGAGGCTGGTCAGCACCACGCAGCCGGCCAGGGCGGCCACCAGGCCGCGGGACAGGTTCTTCACAGGGTCTCCCGTGCTCGGTGCCACCACATCTTGTCGCCCAGCAATCTACCCAGCGCCGCCCCCGGCCGGAAGTGGCGGGTCCATCTCCGTCACATCAGCCGCATTTAATAACAATTTCATCATCAGTCACATCCGTTTCATAGAATCCGGGTTAGACTTGCGCCGCAGACGACTGTCCTTCGACCGTTAGGAATCCATCGTGCGCCTTGCACGTTCGCGCCGCACCCTGCTGGCCGCCGTTTCGCTGACCGCCGCGGTCACCGTCGCCACCCCGGTCGCCCACGCCGAGCCGGCCGCACCGGCCGCCGGTCAGGAGCAGCTGCTGCCGATCCCGGACCTGGCGCACGCCCCCGAGGTGAACCAGCAGGTCCTCGACTCGCTCGGCGCGTTCGCCCCGGCCCTCATCGGCTCGGTCGCCACCCGCGACGTGAACGGCCAGGTGAACACCAAGCTGCTCGACGAGGCGCGCTCGCTCGCCGACAACCCGGCGCTGCCCACCGAGGTCGCCGACACCTGGCGGTCGCTGATCGACTTCCTCGGCGAGCCCGGCAAGGCGGAGGCCGCGAAGATCCACGCCGCCGAGGACGCCAAGGTTCCCGCGGCGAAGAAGAAGGACGACGCCCCGGACATCCCGACCGGCCCGAACAAGCCGCGGATCCAGCAGTTCCTCTACCCGACCATCGGTCTCGGCTGCATGCCGGGCGGCGGCAACTCCGTGGGCATGGCCCTGGTGACCGCCGGCCCGCAGGCCGCACCCGCCCCGGGCCCCAAGCGGGGCCAGGCCGGCGTGGTCTACACCAGCCTCGGCACCGGTCCGGCCCTGAAGAACTCGGCCGCACCGCTGATGATCAGCTGGCTGAACCTGGACACCGGCCGCAGCGGCCAGCAGCGGTTGCTGCCGAACCCGAAGATCAACGCACAGAAGGGCCCCGGCACCTTCACCGCCATCATCAAGACCGGCCGCGGCCGCATCGTCTCCACCATCTCGGGCACGGTGACCACGAAGACCAAGGGCAAGCGCATCGGCTGCGGCATCGCGCCGACGATCGGCATCGCCGTCATCTGACGCCCCACACGACCACGACTCCCGCCCCGGCACGCACCCTGTGCGTCCCGGGGCGTTGTCGTCTCCGCACCGTCGCGAACAGGTCACGGGACGGACTCGGCGACTTGCATTCAAGTCACAAGACTGTTGTTCTTTAACTCTAGAAACTTTAGTAACACTGCTAACAGTCTGTCAGGAGTCAGTCGTGGCCGCTCGTCACCGTCTTGCCGTTCGTTCCGGGCTCATCGCCTGCGCCGCCGCCGTCGGTGCCGCCCTCGCCGTGCCCGCGACGACGCATGCCGAGCCGTCACTGCCTATCCCCGGCGCCACCGGGCTGGACTCGCTGTCGCTGAGCACCATCCCGCTCGACTCCGAGCTCGCCCAGGCGCTGCGCAATCTCAAGGAGAGCGGGGCGGACCAGCAGGCGATCGAGGCGCTCAAGGCCATCCTCAGCGCCGAGGGCAGCCCGGATCTGAGCACGCTGATGCCCGGCGGCGGCACCACTCCCCCGGCCGGTACCCCGACTCCGACCGTCCCGGCGCCGACGACGCCCGCCGAGCCCGCTCCGGTCGCCCCCGCCCCCGCCGCGGCGCACCCGGCCGACGATCCGCTGACCACCGCCGCCACCGGCCTGGAGGTCTTCGAGAAGCTGACCGGCGCCAAGGTGCTCACTCCGGCCTTCGCGCCGTTCTGCGCGACTCCCACCAGCGACAACCCGCTCGGTCTGGTCACCGCCCCGGCCGTCGGCGTGCCCGGCCCGTTCCCCAAGATCATCCCGGGCGAGAGCGTGCAGCAGACCCTGAGCGGCTTCCTCACCGGCCTTGGTCTGGGCACCCTGGCCGACATCCTGGACAAGAACCAGGACCTCACGCAGATCACCGAGGCCCTGAATCAGGACCAGACCGCCTACGCCCTGGTCCCGCCGGCCGGGCACACCGGTGACCGTTTCCAGGTGGCCTGGTTCAACACCGCGACCATGAAGGGCGGCCTGGCCGATCTGAAGCCGATCGACCAGATCACCCAGTCGGAGGCGCTGAAGGCCCTGGTCGGCAAGAACAGCCCGGTGCGCCTGGCGCGCGTCGACACCGGCCAGGGTTCCATCCTGACCGCCGTGTTCGGCACCACCACCAACGCCGGCCGCACCTGCTACTTCCTGCCGGCCGTCGGCATCGTCGACACTCCGGCGACGTAGCCGGCACCCCCGCAGTCCACAGCTCCCCCAGCCGCACAGCGAACAGAGAAGAAGCCCATGACGTCCCGGCATTCCCGTCTGCGCACCACCCTCGTGACGGCCGCCGTCGCGGCCGCTCTCGCGGCCGGCGGTCTCACCGCCGCCCGCGTGGTCGCCGATCCGCAGGTGACCGCGCCGGCCGCCTCGCCCACCGGGCAGACGGCCGGAGCGATCTACGCCAACCAGCCGATCCCGGCCGCCAACCTGCCCGCGGCGGCCGCCTCCGGCCAGCGCTACACGTACTGGACCAACGGGCTCGACGAGCAGCTGCACCTGGCCATCGCCACGATCCTCGAACCGCAGGGCAAGGCGCCCGCCGGCGGCTGGCCGGTGATCGTCAACGCGCCGGCCGGCAACGGCGTCGCCGATACCTGCGCGGCGTCCGCCGATCCGGCCGCCGCCGACCGCGACGCGGTGAACCGGCTGCTCCGCGCCGGCTACGCGGTGCTCACCCCGGACTACGGCTCGATCGGCCAGAACGCGTCGCCGCAGTACGTCGATCATGCGGTGACCGCCCGCAATCTGGTCGATGCGATGCTCGCCGGCGTGGTGGTGGACGGCTCGGTGTCGCCGCGCTGGGCCGTGGTCGGCGACGCCCAGGGCGCCGGCGCCGCGATCACGCTGGCCCGCAAGGCCACCGACTGGCAGGGCCGGAACCTCGACTTCCGGGGCGCCGCCGCGACGAGCATCCCAGCGGGCCTCGACGAGTTGGTCGCCGGCCTGCGTCCGGACTCACCGGCCGTCGCCGACTCGGTGACCGCCGACGTGGTCTACGCGCTCGCTTCCCTGCCCGCCGACAACGTGCAGCCGCTGCTGTCGGCCACCGGCCAGCGATTGGTCACCAAGGCGAAGACGACGTGCGCGCCCGACCTGCGCACCGCGGTGCACGGCATCGCACTGGGCGACCTGGTCACCAAGGCTCTCTCGTCGAGCCCGAAGGTCACCGCGGCGGTACGGCGCTCCCTGGCTCTGCCGTCGAGCGGCTACGACCGCCCGCTGCTGCTCAGCCAGACTCTCCAGGACGACTCCGTGCTCCTGCCGGATGCCCTCCGCTTCCTGGCCGACGCGCAGCTCGCGAGCAACAAGGTGCGCGCCACCAGCTACATGACCGGTGACCAGAAAGACGGGGAACGCCAGGAGCAGGCGGCCGTCAGCGACTTCTTGGGAACGCTGTTCTAGTCGTCCCCCGACACCGGTGAGCGTGGCAGCGTCCGCGTGTGGAAGCAGCGCTCGCGAACGCTGCTTCCGCGCCGACTCGCTGCTACGCGCCCGAATGCGAGCCACGAGATCCGCGACAGGTCACGGCCGGCCGGTCGCGCGAACCCGACGCGCGATCACGCACGACCGCTGACGGCGGGAATCAGACGCTGCGGGCCGAGCCGCGGCACGTGGAGTACTGCGGGTTCACCATCGGGACGAAGGCCATCGCGCCGATCTTCTGGGTGATCGTGAACGACACGTTGCCGCGCCCCGGGTGCAGCACGGCCTGCCAGGTGACCCGGTTCGAGCGGGTCGGCACCCGCACCACGCCGCGCTTGCCCGTGGTGGTGTTGCGCCAGCGCACCGTCGTCTCGGTGGTGTACGTGGTCAGATTCGGCAGGATCGACGGACGCGGGAAGTCGCTGGCGATCAGCTCGATGGCCGGGGCCGGAAGCCCGTCCGACGGGAACGCGACGTGGTTGTACACATCGACCTGGATGCGCAGCGGCGGCCCCGGGAACGGGTCCGCGCTGGGGCAGTGCAGCGTCTTGACGTAGTGGCGCAGTTCGGGATCGGCATGCGCCTGACCGGCGGACACTCCCCCGCCGACGGCCACGGCGGTGAGGGCGAGAGCGGACAGGGCGCGGATCTTCTGCGGGCGCATGTCTAGTGAGTCTGCCAAACACGCGGCACCCGGCGGAACCGATTGGCGCCGACGCGTGTCGGCCTACGATGAACCCCATGGCCGATCTGCACCTCACGATGGACCCCGTCGCCGACCAGCTGATCTCCCGCGATCCGTTCGCGCTGCTGATCGGCGGGCTACTTGACCAGCAGTTTCCCATGGAACGGGCGTTCGCCGGGCCGGTGAAGATCCTCGATCGTTTCGGCTCCCTCGATCCCGCCGCCATCGCCGGCGCCGACCCCGAGTCGTTCGCCGAACTCTGCGCCACGCCCCCGGCGATTCACCGGTACGGCCGCTCCATGGCCGCGCGGATCCAGCAACTCGCGCACGTGATCGTCGACCAGTACGACGGCGATGCCGCCCTGGTATGGACCGGTGCCACCAGCGGCCGTGACCTCGCCCGGCGCCTGGAGGGCCTGCCCGGCTACGGCAAGGCCAAGGTCAAGATGTTCGTCGCCCTGCTCGGCAAACAACTCGGCGTCACCCCGCCCGGCTGGGAGGAGATCGCCGGGGACTTCGCCCAGGACGGATACCGGTCGATCGCCGACGTCGTCGACCCCGAGTCCCTGCTGAAGGTGCGCGAGTACAAGAAGATGAAGAAGGCACAGGCGAAGTAGCACCGGGTAGGATCCCGCGGCATGAGTACTTCCTCGTTGGGCCCCGCGGACGCCGTCAAGCTGCCGATTCGTCTCGGCTTCGCGGCCGCGGGCATCGCGCTCGGCACGGTCGAATCGGCGATCAACGTCGCCCGGATCGCGGTCTCCGGCGTAGAGAGCGAGGTCAACGCCGCCCTCGGCATCTCCGGTGGCAGCGAGGTCGCCGCGCTCGGGGCGCCCATGCAGATCCTGGCACAGGTCGCGGGTCTGCTCGGCCCGGACCGGCCGGTCGGACGCCTGCTCGCGCCGGGCGGTCCCCTCGACCGGCTGAGCCGGCGCGACGGCGTGATCGATCGCCTCACCGCCCCGGACGGCCTGCTGGAGAAGCTGACCGCCAAGGGCGGACTGCTCGACATGATGACCGACGAGAACGGCGCGCTGATGCGCATCGCCGCGAAGGACGGCCCGATCGACCGGCTCACCCGGTCCGGCGGCGTCATCGACCAGTTCACCGAGGAGGACGGCATCCTCGATCGCCTGTCCAAGCCGGGCGGCGCCATCGATCTGCTCACCGACGAGAACGGCGCGCTGATGCGCATCGCCGCCAAGGACGGCCCGCTCGACCGGCTCACCCGGCCGGGCGGCGTGATCGACCAGATCACCGCCAACGAGGGCATGCTGGAACGGCTCACCACCCGGGGCGGCGTGGTCGACAAGCTGACCGCCCCCGACGGCGTGCTGGAGAAGCTGGCCCAGCCGGGCGGCGTGCTCGATCGCGCGGCGAGCGACGACGGCCTCCTGGACCAGCTGGTCGGCGAGGGCGGCGCGCTGGAACAGCTCATCGCCCCCGGCGGTCCGCTCGACAAGTTCGCCGAACTGTCCGACACGCTGTCCGCACTCCCGCCGAACCTCGCCGAGATGCAGGAGACGGTCGATCACCTCAACGAGGTGGTCGAGCTGCTCAACCGCTCGGTGGCACCCATCGGCAGCCTCGCCGATCGGCTGCCCAAGCGACTCACCCGCGGCGCGCCCCGTCAGGTGTCCGCGGCGAACGTCGACAACTACCTGGATTAGCGGGCTCAGCCCGGCTCAGCCCGGCTCAGCCGGCGGGGCGGTCACGATGGTGGTCGGCCCCGGTCCGGGGTCGGCTGCGACTCGCGCCGGGTTCTGAGCCGGCGCGGCCGAGAGCGCGACAACGCGGCGCCGAAGGGCGCACCTGCGGGGCCCGGCACGGATCAACCGGCGGAAAAGGACTCAGCGCGGCTCTCGGGCGGCGGCTCGGGATCGACGCGGCTCGGGCGGCGCTGTGGCGCGGACTCCCGCGCCGGCCGGGTGGGCTTCGACAAGCTCAGCCGGCGGGGGCCCAGCGGGACGCCGGTTACTTCGCGACGCGGCGCAGGCGGAGGTTGGCGAACTCGCCCAGCCCCCACGGTCCGAGTTCGCGGCCGTAGCCGGATGCCTTGACACCGCCGAACGGCAGGCCGGGCAGCGAGGTGCCGTGCTCGTTGACCATCGCCATACCGACGTCCAGGCGGTCGGCGACCGCGCTCGCCCGCTCCACGTCGGTGCTCCACACCGAGCCGGACAGGCCGTAGTCCACATCGTTGGCGAGGTCGACCGCTTGGTCGTCGTCGCTGACCGAGAAGACCATCGCGACCGGCCCGAAGACCTCCTCGCGGTAGGCGTTCATCTCCGGGGTGACGCCGGTGAGCACCGCCGGTGCCATGAACGCACCGGGACGATCGAGCGCCTGGCCGCCCGTGTGCAGGGTCGCGCCCTGGGCGACGGCCTCGGCGACCTGCTGCACCACGGTGTCGCGCGCGGCGACCGACGAGAGCGGGCCGACGCGAGTGGCCGGATCGGTGGGGTCACCGACGGTCATCGACGAGACCGTCTCGGTGAGCGCCGCGACGAAGTCGTCGTACAGGTCCTCGTGGACGATGAACCGCTTGGGCGAGTTACACGCCTGGCCGCAGTTCATCATGCGGCCGGCAGCCGCCCCCGCGGCGGTGGCCGAGACGTCCGGGGTGTCGAGCAGGATGAACGCGTCGCTGCCGCCGAGTTCCAGCACCGACTTCTTCAGGTGCTGCGCCGCGGTCTGCGCGACGGCCGCGCCGGCCCGCCCGCTGCCGGTGAGCGAGACGCCCTGGATACGCTTGTCGGCGATCATCGTCGCCGCTTGCTCATTGGAGGCGTAGACGTTGATGTACGCATCCTTCGGCACGCCGGCGTCGTGCGCGATCTGCTCCATCAGCGCCGACGAGGCCGCGCAGATCGGCGCGTGCTTGAGCACGATCGTGTTGCCCAGCAACAGGTTCGGGGCCGCGAAGCGGGCGACCTGGTAGTACGGGAAGTTCCACGGCATGATTCCGAGCAGCGGGCCGACGGGCTCGCGCGTGACGGTCGACGACGCCGCACCCTGCGGGTCGAGTTCCTCGGTCTCCAGCAGCGCCGGGCCGTGCTCGGCATACCAGTCGTAGATCATCGCGGTGAGCGCGAGTTCGCCCATCCCCTGGTTGATCGGCTTGCCCATCTCGGTGGCGATGACGCCGGCCAGTTCCTGGGCGCGGTCGCGGTAGATCTGCGCGGTGGCCCGCAGCATCCGGACCCGGTCGTCGATCGGAGTGGTCTTCCACTCCCGATATGCCGCGGCCGAGCGGGCGAGGACGTCTTCGACCTCGGCATCGCTCATGGTCGGGAAGGTGCGTTCGATGGTTCCGGTGGCGGGATTCTCGGTGACATAGGTCATAGCAGCGACACTACGCAGAAATCGCCGTACGGACGAGTCCGATGAGCCGATCGGCGTCCTCGACGACGTCGGGCGAGGTGGTGAACGACAGCGTCACCGCGTCACCGATCCCGTGCACCCCGACGGTGAGCGCGTGGGCGGCCGACAGCGCCGGGAAACCGGCCGTGAAGAGGACGGTGCCGCCGCCCAGCGTCAGGTCGGCCGGACCGCGGTGGACCGACGACACCACCGTCGCACCGGCGACCCGTTCGGGAGCCGGTGCCGCCGCGGTCAGACGGGCGGCGAGCGCGCGCAAGACCGGCGGCGCGAGGTCGTCGGCCCACCGCCCGGCCCGCCGGGCGGGTTCACGATCGCGGCTCCGGGCGGCGGCGATCTCCCCGGCGATCGCCTCGGCGCGGCGGCCCCGGTCGGCGATGTGCGGTTGCAGACCGATGGTGACGTTGTGGAAGTCGTTGCGCGCGTGCGACTTTCGCTTGCCGGAACCGCGCCCGACGGTCAGCTCCACCGCCAGACCTGGATCGGCGGTGCCGAGGTAGGCCGGGAGCACGTCGGCGAGGAGGGCCAGCACGGAAGTGGTGACCGACGCACCGTCCCGGGTCAGTCGTGCCGCATCGACGACGACCATGTCGATCCGCCGGCCGGGGCCGGGGACGCGGTTCAGGGCGGTGGCGGCCATCGCGGGCGCGCCGTCGCCGCCGCGGCTGGTCAGGCCCCAGGCCACGAGACCGGTCGCGAGCGCCGCGGTCAGTCGCGGAGGAACGGCGGCCGCGCCGGTCAGCATCGACAACGATCCCGGTGCGCGCAGGGAGGGCCGCGGCGCCGCCGGTGGCGGTCCGCCGCCGAGCAGCGCCCGGGCCAGCGCGGCCGCGCCCCGGCCGTCGGCGAGCACGTGGGACACCTGCAACACCAGCACCCAGACCGGCCCCGCCGCCCGCGGAGCTCCGGTCACCGGGCCGTACAGGTGAACCCGCCACATGCTCGCGGTCGCGTCCAGCGGATCGGTCAGCAGAAGGGCCACCGCCGCACGGACCGCCGCCCAGGTGCGCGGACCGTCGTCGAAGCGGATCTGCGCGGGCCCGATCGAGGCGACGCCCCACCGGGGAGCGGCGAGGTCGTGCGGCGCGGGAGCCACCCGGCGGTGCAGCGCCTCGAGGGAGGCCGCCCGGGTCCGAAGCTCGGATTCGATCGACGTGGGAGTCGTATCCGGCTGCGCGGCAAAGCAATAGAGCAAGTACTGGTCCGTCGCGGCCTGCCTCGACCGCCAGAACATCGCCGCGTCGGCGGGCGCGAGGGAAGTCATCAGACTCCCCGATTCCAGTACCTTACGGCGCGGTAAGGTGCCCGGTAATCACGACGACGAGGAGCCCACATGTCGACAGCGGCCGGTCTGATCCACGGGGTCGATCCCTCCACACCGGTGATCGTAGGCGTCGGACAGGCCGCCGAACGCCTGGACGACACCGACTACGCCGCCCTCGGCGAAGCGGATCTGGCCGCCCGCGCCGTGTCGGCGGCGTTCGCGGACACCGGAGCCCCGGCCGCCCCGGCCGCCCTGGCGGCCGGGGTGGACGTGGTCGCCGCCGTCCGGTCGTTCGAGAAGTCCAGTCCCGCTTCACATTCACCGTTCGGGCGGCCGGACAACATGCCGCGCGCCGTGGCCGCGCGGACCGGGATGGATCCGGCGCGCGCGATCGAAGAGGTGACTGGCGGCCAGAGTCCGCAGCACCTGGTGAACGAGTTCGGCGCCGAGATCGCCGCGGGCCGCGCCGAGACCGTCGTCCTGCTCGGCTCCGAAGTGATGTCGACGGTGCGCCACGCGCTCACCTCGACCGGGGCCCACCCGGACTACACCGAGAACGTCGGCGGGCAGCTGGAGGACCGCGGCTTCGGCATCGCCGGGATGATCTCGGTGGACGAGGTGAAGCACGGTCTGGTGCAGCCGACTCCGCAGTACGCGCTGCTGGAGAACGCGCGGCGCCACGCCCGCGGCGAGTCGCGGGAGGAGTACGCCCGCGGCATGGGGCAGCTGTTCGCCCCGCTCACCGACGTCGCGGCCCGCAACCCGTTCGCCGCCGCGCCGCGGGCGATGACCCCCGCCGAGCTGACCACGCCCGGCGACGACAACCGGGTGGTCGCCGTCCCCTACACGCGGCGCCTGATCGCCCGCGACCACGTGAATCAGGCGGCCGCCGTGGTCCTGATGTCCGTGCGCGCCGCTGCCGCGGCCGGCGTCGATCCGGCGAAGTGGGTGTTCCTCCACGGGCACGCCGACGCCGTCGAACTGCCCCTCATGGCGCGGCCCGATCTGGCGCAGGCGCCGGCCTCGGTGGCAGCCGTCCGGGCGGCCCTGGACATGGCGGGCGCCGATGCCGACGACCTCGCCGCGTTCGACCTGTACAGCTGTTTCCCGATCGCGGTATCCATCGTCGCCGATGCGCTCGGTCTGGCCGCCGACGATCCGCGCGGACTTTCCGCGACCGGTGGACTCCCCTATTTCGGCGGGCCGGGCAACAACTACTCGATGCACGGCATCGCCGAGATCGTCGCCCGGGTGCGTCGCGAGCCGGGCACGCTGGGACTGGTGACCGCGAACGGCGGCATGCTGAGCAAGCTGTCGGCGGGCATCTATTCCACCACCCCGGCGCCGTGGCGCCCGTCGACCTCGCCGCGGCTGCAAGCCGAGCTGGACCGCGCCGAGCGAGTCCCGTTGTGCCGCTTCCCCGACGGGCCGGCCGTCATCGAGTCGTACACGGTCCTGGACCCGGGGACCGACCGCGTCTCCGGGCTGGTGATCGGCCGCACCAGCGACGGAGCTCGTTTCCTCGCCGCCGCCGAACCCGGCGACCCCGCGCTCTTCGAGCGTCTGCTCGGCGACGACGACCCGATCGGCACCACTGTATGGGCGCGCTCCACCCCGGCCCGCAACTTCGTGACCGTCGACGAGGCCACCATGGACCGGCTGCGTCCGCGCCGCACCGTCCGCTTCGCGGACGAGTACGACGATCTCGTCGTTCGCCGCGACGGACACCTCCTCGAGGTCACGATCAACCGTCCCGAGTCACGAAACGCGCTGAGCGCCAAGACGAACGACGAACTGGATGCGGTCTTCGACGCCTACTTCGCCGACCCGGATCTGTGGGTGGCGATCCTCACCGGCGCCGGCGACAAGGCGTTCTCATCCGGCAACGACCTCGCCGCGAGCGCCGGGACCGGCGGTCTGGCGACCCCGGCCAACGGCTTCGGCGGTCTCACCTCGCGGCGCCACAAGCCCAAGCCGATCATCGCCGCCGTCAACGGCTACGCGCTCGGCGGCGGACTGGAAGTCGCGCTGGCCTGCCACGTGATCGTCGCCGACGAGGCGGCGTCGTTCGGGCTGCCCGAGGTGAAGGTCGGGCTGGTCGCCGCGGCCGGCGGACTGGTCCGGCTGCCGCGGGTGATCCCGCCCGCCGTGGCCCGCGACATGATCCTCACCGGACGGAAACTCTCCGCGGAGCAGGCCCTCGACTACGGGCTGGTGTCCCGGATCGCCCCCGCGCGGCACGGTGCTCGACGTCGCCCGCGCGGTGGCCGCCGAGATCCTGGCCGCCTCCCCCACATCGGTGCAGGCGTCGATCGCGGTGATGACCGACGCCGACGCGAACGCCGACACCGTCGGCGCGGTGACCGACAGCCTGTCGATCCTGGACCGGGTACTGGTCAGTTCCGACACCCGCGAAGGGATCACGGCCTTCCTGCAGAAGCGTGAACCGCGCTGGACGGGACGCTGACCTGCGTCGCTGCGGGCCCGCCGGCATCTCGGTAGCGTCGAAGTCGCCGCCTCACACGGCGGCGTCGGCCCGGTCCGGACCGCTTCGGGCGGGAGATTCCGTGTCACCGGGCCGAGACGTGACTCGACACAAGGAGAACCGATGGGAATCGCCGACGACGCGAAGAACAAGGCCGAGGATCTGAGGGGTCGTGCCAAGGAGGCCGCCGGAGCGGCGACCAATGACGAAGACCTGAAGAACGAAGGCAAGGCCGATCAGGGCACGGCCGCCGCGAAGGAGAAGGTGACCGAGGTCGCCGACAAGATCAAGGAAGGCGTCGACTCGCTGAAGGACAAGCTCACCGGCCACTGATCCGCCCACCGCACGATCCGCCGACGGCGGCCCGGAGATCCGGGCCGCCGTCGGCCTGTCCGGAACGTCAGCTCGCGAGTTTGAGCCCGATGACACCGCCCACGATCGCCAGAATGCAGAGGATTCGCACCAGGCTCACCGTCTCGGCGCCGGTGACCATGGCGATCACCACGGTCAGCATGGCGCCGATGCCGACCCAGACGGCGTACGCGGTCCCGGTGGGCAGGTCGCGCATCGCGTAGGCCAGACCGGCCATCGAGGCGATGAGGGCCACCACGAAGACCACCGAGGGAACCAATCGGCTGAGGCCGGCCGAGCGGCCGAGCGCGGTGGCCCAGACCGATTCCAGCACTCCCGAGACGATCAGCACGATCCACGACATGACACCCGCTCCTTGCTCCACCGTCTTGTCGCGGTCCGGGTACGGCGGGCTCGTCCGGGCGTCGGAATACCGACGTGTGCGCCGATTCGGTCGCCGCACTCGCACCGAGAATACCGGTACCGTGGCGGGCAGACCCAGCTCGACCGTCCAGGAGGTCTCATGACCGGCAATGATCCCTTCGGGCCCGACGACGACGTCGACCGCTTCATGCGGGAGATGGGCGACGGCCTGAAAGACCTCGTCGGGAAGTTCCTGGCCGGCCAGGGCGGTCAGCTGGCGTGGTCGACGTTCACCGAGGCCGCCCGCCGGCCGTCGCCCGCCGCCTCCGCGAACGTCCCGGAGCCCGCGGTCCCGGTGGACAGCGCACCGGCCGGCGGCGTGTGGGCCGTCGTGTCGTCCGGTGACGACGGCACCCGGGTGGAGCAGGTGTTCGCCACCGAGCTGGAGGCGCTCCGCGCGCACCAGCACAACACCGACCCCGGACGCCGCGTCCGGTTCCTCCCCTTCGGGATTCCGGTCGACGCGCTCGACGGCGAGTAGACCGGCCCGGCGCCGGGCGCAACCGGCGGTAGCCCGGCGTCGACTCCCGTCTCCCCAAGGGGCTCGACGGGGCTCGGCCGGCGACCGAACGATCGAGTGGCGTGGACGCGCGAAAGCTACACCCTGACCGGTGGGTACAGCCGGAAGATGGTGAAGTGCCGGTTGCGCCGGGCCATCCAGGACGAGATGGCCCAGCAGACGATCGTGACGCCGACGATCACCCCGATCGAGACCCACAAGCGGTGGTCCACGCCGCCCAACGTCAGCTGTTGCAGACCGATCACCGGATAGGTCATCGGGTCGAGGATGCGCAGGACCTCGATGTCCTGGCCGAGCAGCCGCAGCGGGAGAAGACCGCCGGCGAGGACGAAGAGGATCGCCAGCAGACCGAGAGAGACCACCCGCCCGACACCCGCGCCGACCACCGCGTAGATCATCTGCACGATCGACTGGAACATCACCACCATCAGCAGCATGAACAGGAACGTCCCCACCCAGTACTGCGGGCGCAGCCCGATCGCGATCACCACCAGGTAGAGCAGCAGGGCCTGGGCGGCGCCGACCCAGAACACCGGCGCGCACGACGCCAGCACCGAACGGAAGGCGCTGACCCCGAAGGTGACCGGCCGCTTCTGCAGCGCGGAGAACAGCATCCAGGCGAGGATCGCGCCCATGAACAACGCGAGCGCGAACAGCGGCGCCACCAGACTCTGCCCCAGCGTGATGTCGCCGTGCATCGTGTCGGACTTCATCGTCACCGGATCGGCCAGCGACTTGGCGATCGCCTCCATCTGCTCCTTGTCCCAGCTCGGCAGCAGCTTGACGGCCTGGTCGACCGTCCCGGCCAGCTTCTCGGTGCCGTCGGCGAGCTGCCCCATCCCGTCGTCGAGCCGGCTGGCGCCGGTCGCCAGCTGATCGGTGGCGCTCTGCACCTTGTCGATGTCGCCCGGCAGACCGCCGTCGGTCAGCATGGTCATCACCGAGCGCACCTGGCTGTGCGGATCACCGAGTTGTCCGGCGATGAGCGCGGAGTTGTCCCGCACCCGGGCCAGCGTGGTCTTGGTGCTCGACGAATCGCCTTGCGGCACACCGAGCAGACCCCTCGCCTGCTCGAGTGAATCGGCGAGGCGCGACTGCACCGGGTCACCGCTGGCACGCAGCTGGGCGATCGTCGCACCGAGGATCTGCGCGGCCTGCGATTGCGCCTGGACGGGCGCGTCCAGCGCCTTCGAGAGCGTCGCCGCATCGGTGCTCGACTGGTTCGCCGCGGCACCCAGCTTGTCGGGGCTCACCGTCGGGGCCTTGGCCAGCGCGTCTTCCAACGGCGTCGTCAGCCGGGTGACGGCGTCGTCGACTTGATTGAGCGCACCCGCCAGCTGGCCTGCGCCCTGGTGAGCCTGCTGCATGCCGTCGTTCAGCTCGTTGATGCCGGCCGCGGCCTCCTTGACCTTGGGCTCGAGCTGGGAGACCTCCTGCAGGGCGACGTCGAAGGTCTGCGTCCCGATGGTCGTGGAGACGGTGGTGACGATCTGCTGTGCGGCGGCCTGACCGACCATCGTCATCAGGTAGTTGTTGGCCGCGTTGTAGGTGAACAACATCTTGGCCTGATGCGCGTTCCCGGACACCGGCGAGGCCAGCGCCTTGCTGAAGCCCTCCGGGACGGTGATGGAGAAGTAGTACTTCCCGGAGATGACGCCCTCGCGGGCCTCCTCGTCGCTCACCACGTGCATGTCGAGCTGATGCGAGTCGATCAGGGCCTGCGTCACCTGGGAGCCGGCGTCGAGCTTCTTCCCCATCATGGTCGCGCCCTCGTCGAGGTTCACCACCGCGACGCTCACGTTCTGGGTGACGTCCTTGGGGTCCCAGACCGCGCTCAGCGCCAGGGCCCCGTACAGCAGCGGGATGACGATGGTGAGGACGAGGACGGTCCGCGGGAGACGTCCGCGCAGGTAACGCTTGAAATCGCCTCCGGGGGCGAGTGCGGCGAACATGTCAGTGGCCTTCGGTGTCGAGGCGGCTGAATTCACCGTCGGTCAGGTTCTCGACCTCGACCACCTCCCGGACCCCGGCGTACGCCGGGGCGCCGTTGACGTCGGCGGTGACCACCGTCTGACGCTCGCCGAGCGCCACGAGTCGTTCCAGCAGCAACTCCGACGACCGCACGCGGGTGAGCTGGTCGACGCCGCCGACGACGAGCAGCGGCGGGCACGCGACGTTCGCGAGAGCGATGCGCAGCATCGCGGCGGTCAGCTCGGGCAACTCGTTGACGTACGCGCCCAGAGCGGGCAGCGAGTAGGGGCCGAAGACCGGGCGGCACAGGTGCTCGAGATCCTCTTCGGTGGCCGCCTTGACCCACCTGTACCAGGGCGCATCCCATCGGAGGCGCTCGCTGATCACGTCCTTGACGGTGATCGCCTGTGCGAGACCGTCGACCTCGTCGACCAGGGCGAGCGCCGCCTTCGAGAACAGATGGTTCTGGTCGTTGGTGCGGCCGAACGCGGTCAGCGTGCCGTCGGACACCCGCATCCGGCCGGCCAGGGTCAGCATGAGCGACGCGCGTCCGCGTCCGCCGATGCCCCGGATCACGGTCACGCCGCCGGCCGCGATGTCGACGTCCGTCGGGCCGTACACGCGGCCCCACGGGGTGTGGTAGCCGATCCCACGGGCCTCGATGAGCGAGCCCGCCCCCGCCGGTACGCCCCGGTCCACCGCGATCGGGGCGGTGACCGCCCCGGCCTCGTCCTCGTTGTTCCCCAGCACTGCGTCCCCTTCCGCTGTGTCCCGTGCACGCCGCGGATCGATCCCCGGCGTGACTCGGCCAGCACAGCACGCTCGTCCGCCGAGGAACGGGGGACGATCAGAGGGTGTCGCCGAATACACCGAACCCGGCACAAATCGCGTGGCGACGCGGGGACGCCGCGCCGGCGGGGTCAGGAAGCGCGCAGAGCCGCGAGCGCCTTGTCGGCGTGCATGTTCATGTTGACCTCCGACGCGATCACCTCGGCGATCGTGCCGTCGGCGCGGATCGCGAAGGTGGTCCGCTTGGTCGGCAGCCCGACCGCCTTGAGCAGTCCACCGCGGCCGACGCCGTAGGCCTTGGCGACCTCGCCGTCCACGTCCGCCAGCAGCGGGTAGTCCAGGTCGTGCTCGCTGGTCCACCGATCCTGCTTCTCTACCGCGTCGCGGCTGATGCCGACGCGCTGTACGCCGGCCGCGGTGAAGTCGGCGCCCAGATCGCGGAAGTAGCACGCCTCTTTGGTGCAGCCCGGGGTGAACGCGGCCGGGTAGAAGAACAGCACGACGGGACCGTCGGCCAAGAATTCCGAGAGGCGCCGGACGGCGCCGGATTGGTCAGGCAATGCGAAGTCGGGCGCGGTGTCTCCAGATCTCATACCGTCTAGTGTGCCAAGGCGACGACGCATCGCGCCCGTTGGTCGCTCGGCACGACCCGTGCGCCCTCGTGGAGGGTTCCGCCGCGCACCGGTGTGACGTACGGTCGAATCATGGGTTCCAGCGCACCGGCGACGTCCCTCCTACGAAATCCCGACCTCTACCTGCTGGCCGCAGCAGGCCAGGCGGCGGACGCGGCGGCGTGCGTCACACCGATTGCCTACATCGGGCGCTGTCTCGACACCGTCGGCGTGCCCGCGGACAAGCGGTGGATCTTTCCGGTGGTCAAGACGGCATCTGCGTTCGGTCTGGCGAGCGCCCGAGTCGCCCCCGGCCTGGCGCGGCTGACCGCGGCAATGCTGACCGTCTATTTCTGCCTGGCCGTCGGCGCGCATCTGCGAGTGCGCGATCTGCGGCTCAACTTCGCCGCGGCCAGTTCGCTTCTGGTGTTCTACGCGGCACTGACCGTCACCGGTCCGCCCACACCGCCGGCCGCTTCTCCAAGAACGCACTGATCCCCTCCTGCGCATCGCAGGTCACGGCGTTGGCCGCCATCGTGGCGGTCATCAGCTCGTACGCCTCCGGCTCGGACACGTCGATCTGGTCGTAGAAGGCACGTTTGCCGATGGCGAGGGTCGCCGAACTCGACGAGGCGATCCGGGTGGCCAGTTCCCGTACGGTCTCGGCAAGCAGATCCCCGGGCACCACGTCGTTGAGGAGGCCCCAGTCGAGGGCCGTCGGCGCGTCGATCAGGTCGCCGGTGAGCAGCATCCGCATGGCCCGCTTCCGGCCGATCGCCCGGGTCAGCGGCACCATCGGGGTGGAGCAGAACAGCCCGATCTTGACCCCCGGCGTGCCGAACACGGCACCGTCGGCG
The DNA here is from genome assembly GCF_023100845.1 of Gordonia sp. PP30. NCBI lineage: Bacteria > Bacillati > Actinomycetota > Actinomycetes > Mycobacteriales > Gordoniaceae > Gordonia > Gordonia sp. PP30. The sequence goes on from NZ_CP095864.1 coordinate 3,315,169, forward strand.
GCGATCGCCAGGTCGCAGGTCGCCACCAGCTGACACCCCGCGGCCAGGGCCATCCCCTGCACCTGCGCGATCACCGGTTGCGGCACCTGGTGCACCGTGGCCATCAGCTCACTGCACGCCTCGAAGACGATGCGCTCGTCGTCGAGGGTCCGGCCGGCGAGTTGCGACAGGTCGTGCCCGGCGGAGAACGCCGGCCCCTCGGCGGCGATCACGATGACCCGCACGCCCGGGTCCGCGCCGAGGTCGCGGAGCAGCCGAGTGGCCTCGCGCATGGTCTCCAACGAGAGCGGATTGCGCCTGCGTGGTTCACTGAGCGTCAGGGTGGCGATCGGCCCGTCGAGCCGTGCGGTGACTGCGGTGGTGTTCTCGGCCATGCGTCCATTGTCGCCCGGCACCGGCCGGCACTGACCCGACTGTGCAGTATCCGGACGGCCGCAGTGATCGCCGAACGGGTTTCGCCTGGTCGCCGAGATCAGGCCCGAAAGCTACGCCACAGTACGGTCACAGTGCCCGTTTGAGACCGACGTGCTCGGTGCCGTAACCGTGACGGGCGTAGAAGGCCCGGGCGCGCTCGCGGATCTCGTCGGTGGTCACCTGGGCGAGGTCGGCCCCGTGCGCACGGCCGTGCTCGTGCGCCCAGTCGAGCATTGCACCGCCCAGGCCGCGCCCGCGCCGTTCCGAGGCCACCCGCAGGCCCTCGATCTGCAGGCGAGTCGCGCCGCCGCGACTGAGTCCGGGCAGCACGGTGAGCTGCATGGTGCCCACCGCCGTCCCCTTCTCGTCGCGGACCACCGCGAGGAAGTGCGACCGGTCGCGGGTCAGCACGTCGAACGCGGCCTCGTAGGGTCCGTATTCGCCGAGTTCACGGGTGCGGCCGATCTCGTCGTCGGCAAGGAGCCCGACGATGTCGGGCACGTCGGCCCGGCTCGCCCGCTCGATGCGGAAGTTCTCGCCGTCCACGGCGATCCGGCCGCGCACGGACGACCGCGCGACGTCGTGCAGCCGGGCGACCAGCAGGTCGAGCCAGGATCCGACATTGGTGCGCGCCTGCGGCGTGTCCGGGTAGCGGCACCGCAGGTGCAGGCCGCTGGCGTCGAGGATGAACCACAGCATCACGCCGTCGGTCCGGATACTGGCGCCAAGGTACTGCGCCTGCAGCCCGGCGGTGTCGACACGGACCGGAAGTCGTCGCAGGTCGAGCCAGGAGATCGCGAACATGCCGGGCGCCTCCGGCATCCCGCCCCAGGGCGCCAGGACGTCCTCCAGCGGCCACGAACCCAGGTTCACCGCCTCGCGGACCGCGTTCGCCGCCGCGGCGGGCTCGGCCACCGGCGACTCCAGCACCGAGTTGGTGATGAACCAGCCCACCGAACCGTGCCAGCGCTCGTCGTACCGGCTGTGCACCGGGAACACCGCGCGCAGCGGGACGGCCGCGAGGTCGTGGGTCACCGCCGTCATCGTCGCGACCGTCAGCGCCAGCGTCGACACGCCCTCGGCCCGGGCCTGCGCGGAGAACGCGGCACTGTCGTCGACGTCGAACACGTCGCGGACCTCCACCCGCTCGCATTCGGCCTCCGGCGCGCCGAGCGGAAGCGGGAAGCGCGGCATCACGCCGTCGCTGTCGGCCAGGATCTCGGCCCAGCGCCGCCGGACCTGGACGGGCGCGGCCGGGCGGTCCCGGAGGGCGCGCGTGTGCTCGGCGAACGGCGGGACCGGGGCGAGCGCGGGTGTCCGGCCGGCCGAGATCTCGGCGAGTGCGGCGAGGAAGTCGCGCAGGATCACCAGCATCGACCACATGTCGACGTGCGAATGATCCGCGGCGATCACCACGGTCGGGCCGGCCGCCGTCTCCAAGACGCACAGCCGGTGGGCGGGCTGCGCGTACGGGGAGCACTCGCGGTCGAGGACGTCACGCAGCGCCTCGTTGACCGCCTCCCCCGGTCCGATCGGATGTTCCACCCAGGCACCCGGCCGGATCGCGACCTCGTGCAGGACGGGACCGTCCGTGCCCGGCGAGAACGCGGTGCGCAGCGTGCCGTGCCGGGCGATCACCGCCAGCCACGCCTGCGCGAGCACCTGCCGGTCGACCGGTTCGGGCAGATGGAACGAGAGCGCCATCCACGAACCGGGCCGTTCCCCCGCACCGACGTGCCGGCCCTGATCGAACGACACCGGCAGTTCGCGGCCGGGCGGGGAGACGACGACGTCGTAGCCCATCAGCCGCCCGAACGGCAGGTGCAGGTGGGCGACATTCGTGAGGCGCATGGCGGTAACGTAGCGGCCCCGGGTTTCCGCCGGTCGCCCCCGCGTTTCCGGCCTGTTACGAGAGGAATACCCCGTGACGCTGTTCGACGTCCCCGGTGCCCGATTGAGCACCTCCCTGAGCGACGAGGGCGGGCAGGCCGTGGTGCAGCTGCACGGGCTCACGTCCAGCCGGGCCCGCGACCACGTGCTGGACCTGAACCTGGGCGTCGGGCTCTCGGGTACCCGGCTGCTGCGGTACGACGCCCGCGGACACGGCTTCTCCACCGGGCGCGCGGTGCCCGGCGACTACCGCTGGGACAACCTGGCGACCGATCTGCTGAGCCTGCTCGACGATCGCTTCCCCCGCGAACGGGTGTACGGCGCCGGGACGTCCATGGGCTGCGGCACCCTGCTGCACGCCGCCGTGCGCGAGCCGGAGCGCTTCGCCGGTCTGACGGTGATCCTGCCGCCTACCGCGTGGGCGACCCGGCGGGCGCAGGGCCAGGGCTACCTGGACACGGCGGCGCTGATCGAGGACGCCGGGCTCGAAGCGTTCATCGCGCTGACCCGGGAAGCGCCCCAGCCGCCCGCGACCGTCGGCCGGCCCGAAACGCTGCCGGAGGTGGCCGAGGCGCTGCTGCCGTCGGTGTTCCGGGGCGCCGCGGCGAGCGACCTGCCCGATCCGGCCGACCTCGCCCGGATCGGCTGTCCGGTCCGGGTACTCGCCTGGATCGACGATCCATCGCACCCGCTGTCGACCGCGGAACGGCTGACCGAGCTGCTCCCCCGGGCCGAACTGACCGTCGCACGGACGCCCGCGGACGTACGCGGGTGGCCCGCGCTGCTGCACAGCGACGTTCAGCGGGTGTGATCGGCCCTCGCGGCCACATGAGCGAGAAACCCGCCACCGGCGGCCACCCGACGGCCACCCATCGATCACCACCCCCGGACCTACACACCGGCCCCAGACAGAAGAGCAGCTCCGGGACAGGTGACCACCTGGCGGTCACCGACGACGGACCTCCTCACCCGTCACTTGCGTGGCGGGAGGCGCCCTGCAAAGGATGACGCCGGCCGCCGAGAAGTGATCTCGGGCGGCCGGCGTCGTCGGTCCGGTCGTGCCTGGGTCAGGCGCCGGCTCCGGCGGACTCGAGGTCGGCGTTCAGCGTGGCGCTCGGGCACATCGCGTCGTGCAGCTTCTCGGCGTCGGGCTCGTAGTAGCCGCCCAGGTCGACCGGCTCGCCCTGCACCGCGGACAGCTCGCCGAGGATGGACTCCTCGTCGGCCGCGAGCTTCTCGGCCAGCGGGCCGAAGTAGGCGGCCAGCTCGGCGTCGTCGGTCTGCGCGGCCAGCGCCTCGGCCCAGTAGCGCGCCAGCCAGTACTGGCTGCCGCGGTTGTCGAGCTCGCCGGTGATGCGCGACGGCGACTTGCGGTTCTCCAGCAGCTTGCCGGTCGCGGCGTCGAGCGTCCGGCCGAGGATCGCGGCCTTCGAGTTGTCGTACTTGCGGCCCAGGTCCTCCAGGCTCGCGCCGAGCGCCAGGAACTCACCGAGCGAGTCCCACCGCAGGTGGTTCTCCTCGACCAGCTGCTTGACGTGCTTGGGCGCGGAGCCGCCGGCCCCGGTCTCGTACAGGCCGCCGCCGGCCATCAGCGGCACGATCGACAGCATCTTGGCGCTGGTACCGAGTTCCAGGATCGGGAAGAGGTCGGTGAGGTAGTCGCGCAGGATGTTGCCGGTCACCGAGATGGTGTCCAGGCCGCGCCACGCGCGCTCCAGCGAGTACCGCATCGCGCGCACCTGCGACATGATCTGGATGTCCAGACCCTCGGTGTCGTGGTCCTGCAGGTACTTGCGGACCAGCGTGATCAGGTTGTTCTCGTGCGGGCGGTACGGATCGAGCCAGAACACCGCGGGCATGCCCGACGCCCGGGTGCGGTCGACGGCCAGCTTCACCCAGTCGCGGATGGGCGCGTCCTTGACGATGCACATGCGCCAGATGTCGCCCTCTTCGACGTTCTGCGAGAGCAGGACCTCGCCGGTACCGGCGTCGACGATGTTGGCGACGCCGTCCTCCGGGATCTCGAAGGTCTTGTCGTGGGAGCCGTACTCCTCGGCCTTCTGCGCCATCAGTCCGACATTCGGGACGGTGCCCATGGTGCGCGGGTCGAAGGAGCCGTTGGTCTTGCAGAAGTTGATGATCTCCTGGTAGATCCGGGCGAAGGTGGACTCCGGCATGACGGCCTTGGTGTCCTTCTTGCGGCCGTCAGCGCCGTACATCTTGCCGCCGATGCGGATCATGGCGGGCATCGACGCGTCGACGATCACATCACTCGGCGAGTGGAAGTTGGAGATGCCGCGCGCGGAGTCGACCATCGCCAGTTCCGGGCGGTGCTCGTGGCAGCGGTGCAGGTCTTCGATGATCTCCTCGCGCTTGGAGGCGGGGAGGGTGTCGATCTTCTCGTAGAGGTCGACCATGCCGTTGTTGACGTTGACGCCGAGCTCGTCGAACAGCTCCCCGTGCTTGGCGAAGGCGTCCTTGTAGAAGACCTTCACACAGTGGCCGAAGACGATCGGGTGGCTGACCTTCATCATGGTCGCCTTGACGTGCAGCGAGAACATGACGCCGGTCTCCTTGGCGTCGTTGAGCTGCTCCTCGTAGAACTCCAGGAGCGCCTTCTTGCTCATGAACATGCTGTCGATGACGTCGCCCTCGTCGAGCGGGACGGTCTTCATCACCTTGGTCTCACCGCTCGCGGTGACCAGCTCCATGCGCGCATCGCAGGCGTGGTCGAGGATCATCGACTTCTCGCCGGCGTAGAAGTCGCCGTGGGTCATGTGCGCGACGTGGCTCTGGCTGGCCATCGACCACTTGCCCATGCTGTGCGGGTTGTTGCGGGCGTACTCCTTGACGGCCTTGGGCGCACGACGGTCCGAGTTGCCCTGGCGCAGAACGGGATTCACCGCGCTACCGAGGCATGCCTGGTAGCGGTCGTGGATCTCGGACTCCTCGGGGGTCTTCGGGTCGGCCGGGTAGTCCGGGACCGCGAAACCCTTCTCCTGCAGTTCGTGGATGGCGGCGTTCAGCTGCGGCACCGAGGCGCTGATGTTGGGCAGCTTGATGATGTTGGTCTCGGGGAACTGGGTGAGGCGGCCGAGTTCGGCGAGGTTGTCGGGCACACGCTGCTCGTCGGTCAGGTAGTCCGGAAACGCCGCCAGGATCCGGGCCGCGACCGAGATGTCACTGGTCTCGACGTCGATGCCGGCCGGCTCGGCGAACGTGCGGACGATCGGGAGAAACGCCTCGGTCGCGAGGCGCGGCGCCTCATCGGTAAGCGTGTAAATGATCGTCTGGTTCTCTGAGGTCATGGGGTATCGCCTCTTTCGGGTTCTTCAGATCTCTAGTTCTTGTGGAACTCTGTGGACTTATCTCGTCGGTAGACATTCTCTACCGGTCTGTGACATTCCGCGAACGTAGTTCGAGATTGCGAGGTGACCCACACAGCCGCACCCGACTGACCAGCGTTGCTAGCTTCAGACAGCACTTTTCGGCGTGTCGTGCCGACGCTCCCGGCCGGTCCGGACCGCGCCGCGATCGGCCCGGCCGCCCCACACGATCGGGCCGATCCGCGGACCAGAACGGCCGCCGGCTCAGGCCGTCGGGGTGTCGTCCGCCGGTGCGGCGTCGTCGTCAGTGTGCCCGGTCGCCTTCTTCATCGCGTCGCCGACGGCGGCGGCACCGCTAGCCGCGGCGCTGACTCCCTCGGTGGCCGCGGTGGCGGCGATGTCGGTGATGCTGCTCGCCATCTTCACCGCGCCGTCCTTGATGTCCCCGTGCAGGAGATCGGACGCGCTCTCCACGATCTCCCCCGACTTGGCCACCGAGTTGGTGGCGATGTGCTTGAGGGATTCGAGGCCGTCGTGGATGTTCTTGCCGCTCATCGGGTTCTTCTTTCGGTTCGGAGAAAGGACCGACCTCAACGTACGCGTCCCGGCGGCGCCTTCGGGGCGGTTCGGTCGTAGGAGCGGCGACGGTCAGACCGGCTCGCGCATCACCCCGACGTGGCGGGCGATCCCGGAGAGGCCCGGCAGTTCCTGCACCGGCGACCACGTCTTCAGTCCGTCGTGGGAGTCGGAGTACAGCAGCTTCCCCCGGGTGTAGGCGTCGAGGTAGATCCGCCAGTCCCCGTTCGGCAACTGCACCACGGCCGGCCCCTCCACCAGCGTGCCCCAGTCGCCGGCGGGCACGTAGGTGTACGGCCCGCCGAGTGCCGGCGCCACCGCGTGATCGATCACCTTCTTGGTCTCGTTCTTGGTGAAGGCGTGGTAGGTGGAGCCGATCTTCACCACGGTGGTGTCGATGTGGTCGGCCTCGATCCCGTTCAGCGGCACCGGCAGACTCCACTGCGTCAGCGAGCTGTTCAGCGCCGTCATCACATAGGGCACGAAGCCGCCGCCGGTCGACATCGACCACACGACGCTCACCCGGTCGCCGTCGACGAACCAGTCCGGCGCCCACGCCTTGGTGGTGAACGGCGACAGCGACGGGCCGTCGCGGAATCCGGCCGACCCGTTGATGCCGAGCGGGTTGACCGGCCCCTTGCCGTCGCCGGTGCCGGGCAGGAACGCGCAGCAGAACGGCACCGGCTGGTTCGCCATCGGCGTCCAGTGGATGCGGTCCGGGCTGCGGGCGAAACCGAGGTTCGCGCCGTCGCCCGTCGTGTAGGTGACGTAGTACTGCCCGTCGGTGTGACGGAAGATGCTCGGGTCGCGGACGTAACCGGAGGGCGGGCGGTACGCGTCCTTCTTCAGGAGCTCGTAGTGGGTGCCGTCGGCGGACTGGTAGACGTCCATGTCGCGGGCGCTGTCGTTGCTGAACGCGACCATCGTGTACCGCCACGCCGGGGGTGCCGCATGGACGGCACCGGGCACCGCCGCCGACAGGGTGGCGACCACGAGGGTGACCACCGCCAGCATCGTCGTCAGCCGGCCGCGGGTGCCGCGTCGTCGTCTCGATCCCGCCGATCCCATACTCATCACTCCAGTATCAGCAGCAACACCAGCAACAGGGAAGTCTCGACCGATCAACCGCTACGGGATCGTTATCGGCGGTCCAGATGCGAGAATCGACGACGTGGGTGTGAAACTGGCAGTCCTGTACTACCCGAGCGATTCCGCCGGGGACGCGCCGGATCCCGCCGAGGCCGTCGCCACACTGTTTCCGCGCAGCCGCTACGAGGCCGACGGCGAGGGCGACCTGGTGCAATACGGATTTCCCGCGCAGGGTGAGCTGTGCGCGGGCCGGCTGCGCGACGGACTCCTCGTCACGACCCGCGACGCCGCCCTGTTCAATCCCACGAAACTGCACAAACGCTACCGGTCACCGGCCCTCGGCGGCGGCCCGATACTGCTGACCCAGCGCTCGCAGTACGACATGTTCGCCTACGCCCGGTGGGAGTCGGGCACGCTGATCCGCTCGCTGAGCGTGAACCCGGGCAGCGGCGTCTGGGAATCGATCGGTGCTCCCGAGCCCTTCGAGGAGCCGTTCTGGGCCGGGAAGAGACCCGCGGGACCCGGCTATCCGCTGCCGTTCCATCCGCTCGATCTCGGTGAAGCGGCGCTGAACGCCCTCCTCGGCGTGGTGCTGGAAGGTCCACCCGGACCCGGTCTGCTCGACGCCGACCAGATCGGGCTCACCCGCTTCGTGAAGGTGCCGTCGGCGCGCGGTCAGGCCGTACCGACGTAGAAGACCTTCCGCACATACCGGGTGGTCAGCGGCCCGGATTCGTCACCCACCTGGACGGTCCAGCCGGTACCCGACCGGTCGATCCCGCCGTCGGAGTCGCGGTCCGCCCAGACGATCAGGGTGGCGTCACTCCCCTCCTTGCGGCAACCGTAGTAACCGACGTAGTCGGGGTGCTGCGCCTGCGCCGACCACGAACCGCCGTTGCGGAGACGGCAGCGAGTGCCGTCATCCAGGAGCAGTCCGAGGGGCCGCGGCGTGGCCGGCGGCGGGAGGTCGTAGGTGACCGGCCCGCTCGCCCGCACCGGGAAGATCGTCGTGGTGAACGGATCTTGCAGGCAGAGCCCGTCGGCCGAGCCCCGGGTGAAGTAGCAGGCATCGGCGTTGGCCGCCGACGGCGCGCAGAATTGGATGCCCGGGGACTTGCTCGCCGGCGACGCCGACGGGTACCGGCAGTCGACGACGTTGGTGCCGGCGGCCGTCGGCGCGACGTGCCAGCCGGCCGCGGCGCCGCCCGCGGTGGCGAACGGGCGCAGGATCTCCTCCTCCGGAGGTGCGGCCGCGGGCGTCTGGAGCTGCTTCTTCAGGAAGGTGACGGCCGCGGCGATGGCCCGCGCCTCGGTGAGGATGTTGGTGTGCGTGCAACCCGAGTCGGAGATCGCCGCCGCCAGAAGCGTCACCATCAGCTCGGCCTGCGGGTCGTCGGCGAGGACCTGATCGAGGATGCGGCTGTCCAGACCCAGCTGGCCGATGGCCAGCAGCTGCGTCTTGATGATCCCGGCCACGATGTTCGGGCTGCCGACCAGCGTCCGGACCGCGTCGAGGGTGCGGTCGGTGGTGGTCGTGCAGGCGATGTCCTGGAATCCGAACGACCCGCGCGGCGGCGTCGATCCCGGCGGTCCCGAAGAGAGGTAGCCGGTCGACGAGTCGGTGGACACCACGCCGTCGCTGCGGAGGGGGACGTCGTACAGCTTCTGGCCGAACAGGGTGCGGGACAAGGTGATGTCACCGCCGATCTGGCCGACCGGAACGCCGGAGGGCAGGAACGGCGGGTAGGCGCAGCCGGACGGCAGCGGGCGCGCCTGGTCGTGCACGGCGAGGCAGCGGACCGCGTCCGAGGAACGATCGGGCATCAGCCGCTTCGCGGTGAGCGCGTCCCAGAATTCGTCCAGGGCCTGCTTGGCCGACCCCGCGGCGGTGTTTCCGAACGGCGAGCCGAGGTACGGGGTGTCGAAGCTGACCACGCCACCGAGCACCCCGGGCTTGACCGGCTGATCCACCGCGTACCGGGCGTCGGTGGCGAACCGGGCGGCGAGGCCGCCCATCGAATGCGCGACGACGAAGACGCGGCCGTCGCCGCCGGCGGCGCGCTGCTTGTCCGACACCCCGTTGACGAAGGTCGCGAGACACTGCGCCACCCGCGGATCGGCCGCCCAGTCGGTGTTGGCGTTGGAGTAGTCGAAGGCGATCGGGTCGAACGTGTTCGGCATCGCGCGGGTGATCGCGTCGAGCGTGGCCGTCATCTGCCCCGGCTTTCCGGTCCAGCCGTGCACGCCGACCAGCGGATGCCGGTGCGCCCCGAACGAGGTCGCTGCGATACCGGTCGGCATGCACGCCGGCCGGGCGTGCGCGGGGGCGGGCACCAGCCCCATCGCGGCGAGCACCACCACCAGTGCCGCGCCCAGGCACGACACCGTGCGATTCCGGTGGGCCGTCACGAGACGGTCCCCTCTTGGGTGGCGGCGAGTTTCCAGACGCCGTCCTGGCGGAGCAGGTAGACCACCCAGGGAGCCCGCGCCGCGCCCACGTAGGCCTGCACGAAGCCGGTGTCGTCGCTGAGGTACCGGGTGGTGGGGACGTCGAACGCGATCGGCGCCAGTGCTTTCAGTGCGGCCGGCGCACTCGCGTCGATCGTGACCCGCGGTCCGCTCGCGATCACCGCGCCCACGCGGCCGGCATCACCGGAGGCGATCGCCTCGCTGATCTGGGTCGCGCGGGCGTCGTCGAACGGCTGCGGACTGGCCGGCGACCCGGACAGCGGTGGCGGGGCGGCGGGTGTCGCGGTTCCGGGAACATCCCGGCCGGCCAGCACGACCAGCACGAACGCCGCGATGCCGAGCAGCGCGCACACGGCGATCGCCACCGGCACCACACGCGAGATCCGCATCCGTCGCTCCCTGAATCCACGCGGCACGGCGCCCACCGGGTCGCACGCTCACCCTAACAGCACCTCAGAGCAGCACCCCGGCGATGAGCAGCGCCGTCGCCGCGATCATCGCCGGCGCGAGTGAGGCGAGCAGGAAATCGATGACGCGTTCCTGGCCGGGCCGGGCGACGTGGTCGCCCGTCGCGGCCGGCGCGAACCGGCGCCCGCCACCCCAGATCGCGGCGAGCTGAGTCGCCAGCCAGTTGGCGTAGGTGCCATACGCGAGCAACACCACCGTGACGACCTGCCAGCCGTGCGGCAGGTTCAGATACGGCCACAACAGTCCGGCGATGATGAGGAACGGGCCGTTCGTCATCCCCTGCAGGTGACTGGCCAGCCCCATGCGGGGATTCCGCACGGCCCCGTTCACCAGGCCGGTGAGCAGCCCGAGGAGGAACAGGACCAGCCCCAGCGCGAAGAGGAGTGTCTGCACGATGACCTCCGACCACGAGTCGACCACGTGATGAGGGCGAGCCTACGCCGGAGAGCGATCCCGAGGACGCTTACCGCACACCGCAGGTCGGCGTCGCCGGCGCCCCGTTCCAGCGGGCGAGAGTCCAGGAGATCAGTTCGGCGTTGACCGGGGAATCCGCGGCGACGAGTTCCATGTGCCCGCGGCCGGGCACCGTGCGGTAGTCGACGGGACGGCCCTGCGCGCACCGCTCGGCGACCCAGTGGGCCTGCATGGTCGGTGTCACGAGCGGATCGGCGGTGCCCTGCATCACCAGGACCGGCGCGGGAAACGGGCCGGTCGGGGTGTTCCGGCGCAGCAGATCCCCGACCTCGCCGTCGAGCATCGCGTCGGGAATCACCTGGTCGGGGATCTGGCTACCGCGCAGGAACGCGGCGATCGCGTCCTGCTGGTTGAAGCACAGCCCGGCGACCTGCTCGACGCCCTGCGCGGTGCCCGGCGTCAGGTGATCGGCGAGATGCAGATCCGGATACTCGTGATCCCAGGCGGTGACGATGTAGGCGGAGACGGTCTTGCCGCCGATCCCGGCCTTGGTCTCCTGCGCCAGCGCGTACAGGTCGCTCGCCGGGGCCAGGGCGGCGATGCCCTTGACGGTGAGGCCGGGCGCGTATCGCGGCGCGATCTGCCCGGCCCACAACGCGGCGTGTCCGCCCTGCGAGTGACCCCAGATCACCGTCTCGGTGCGAGCCGGAGCGTGTCGATCCGGGCGGCGGCGCGCGACGCGTCGAGCACGCTGCGCGCCTCGGCCTCGCCGATCAGGTAGGGGTGCAGGCCCGCGGTTCCGAGGCCGGTGTAGTCGGACGAGACCGCCGCCCAGCCGTGCTGGGTGACCATGTCGAGCACCGCGGCCTGGGCGCCGTCGGCGAAGGGCTCGGCGGTGAGCGACGGCGCGCAGCGCGGCACGATCCCCGAGGTTCCGTGCGCCACGGTGAGCAGCGGCAGGGGTCCGGCGCCGCGCCGCGCCGGAGCGATGACCGTGCCGCTCGCCACCGTCGGACCGCCGTCGAGGCGGGTCGTGGTGTAGAGGATGCGCCACATCTGGGTCCCGGGCGGCGCGGCGCCGGGCCGGGATTCGGCGCGGATCAGCGCACCGGGCTCACCGGGCACCGAGGCGGGCGGCGTGTAGAAGGCGCCGGGCGCGGGCCGGTCGTCGCCGTGCAGCAGGAGCGCGCTGCCGCCGGCGAGCACCACGGCGAGGAGGAAGGCGACGACGGCGCCGAGCGTCCGGGCCCAGCGCCGGACCCCCGGACGCGACGCCGGGCGGCGCCGGCCCGAAAGGCCCGGCTCGGCGAGGACGCGGACCGCGAAGAAGACCAGCCAGGCACCGAAGCCGATCCGGAACACCGTGACGGTGATGAGCGGCCAGCTCACCGCCAGCACGCCGAAGACGACCGCGGCCGCACCGCTGAAGAAGCCGGCCACCCGCAGGTCGGTGCCGCCGCGGAACGCGCGGACGATCGCGGTGGCGCCGTGCACGATCAGCGCCGCGGCCAGGACCAGCACCAGCGTGTGCAGGCTCGCCGCGCGCCAGAAGAGCACGACCAGCCCGGCGACGAGGCAGACCGCTCCGGTAGCCACTGCGGGCCACGTCGGCGCGGATCGCGCGCCTGCCGGGTCGCCGGTGCTGGCCAACGTCACCAGGCCCACGCCGAGCAGACCGGCGCCGGCCAGGCCGACGAACACCGGCAGCGACAGATCGGCGAACAGCAGCACGATGCCTGCCACCCCGGTCGTCGCGGCGAGGATCCCGCGCGCCGCCCAGGCGCGCCGGTCCGGCGGCACACCGTGATCGTCGCCCTGACTCTCCGACTGCACGGCACTCTCCTCCGCCGGTGGACCCGCACCGGGATGGTATCGGACACCCGTCGGGCGCGGGCCGCGCCCGACGGCGGCCCGGCGTAGCGTCGTCTGCGACGCACGCACGCGGCAGGAAGGACGCTCGATGACGAATCTCGATCCGGATCCGGCGCTCACGGTCCTCGAACCGGGGCAGCCCTGCACGGCGATCGAAGTGCTCGAACCGCGGGCCGTGCCACTCGGCGGGCCGCGCGCGATGACGGTGTTCCGGACCCTGCCGCAGCGCCGTCGTTCGCTGGTCGGCGCCTGGTGCTTCCTCGATCACTACGGTCCCGATGAGGTCTCGACGACCGGCGGCATGCAAGTGCCGCGGCACCCGCACACCGGTCTGGCCACGGTCTCCTGGCTCTTCACCGGCCGGGTCGACCACCTTGATTCCGGTGGCAACGCCGCCGCGGTGATCCCCGGAGAACTCAACTTGATGATCGCCGGGCGCGGCATCACCCACCAGGAGATCAGCGCGCCGGACACGGCGGTCCTGCACGGTGTGCAGCTCTGGTACGCGCTACCCGACGACACCCGGTTCGGCGACAACCGGTTCGAGCACTACGTCCCCGAACCGGTCGTGCGGCCGGGCGTCACCGCGCGGGTGTTCCTCGGGGAACTCCTCGGCGCCGCGTCCCCGGTCGAGACCGGGACTCCCCCGCTCCTCGGCGCCGAACTGCTGCTGGAACCGGGGGCGACGGTCACGATCGACGTCCGCCCGGACTTCGAGCACGCCGTCCTGGCCGAGAACGACGGTCTCACGGTGAACGGCACGCGCATCGAGCACCGCGCCCTGGCCTACGTGCCGCCGGGTGCCGACACGCTGGTCGTCGCGGCCGGCGACGCACCCGCCCGGGCGATCCTGCTCGGTGGCGTGCCGCTCGGCGAGAAGATCGTGATGTGGTGGAACTTCGTCGGCCGGGATCACGACGAGATCGCCGAGTTCCGCCGCCGTTACCAGGCCGAACTCGGTTTCGACCCGCCGCATCCGGACGACGCGGGCAAGCCGCCGCTGTTCGGCGACTTCCCGCCCGGCGCTCCCCCGCCGCTGCCCGCGCCGCGGCTTCCGGGATCGCGCCTGGTGCCGCGGGGCTGACGCCGGCCCGGGTACTTCGAGAGGGCCCGCCTCAGATCGGCGAGATCGACCGGCGCTTGCCCGGCATCCGCGGGGCGCGGCGCGGCCGCACGCGGCCCAGGGCTTCGAGCAGCAGTTCCCGCGTCGCCGAGGGCAGCACCACGTCGTCGATCCCGAAGCCGTCGGCGGCCAGCACCGGGTCGACGTTCGCCTGGAAGAGGGTGATCAGATCGGCGCGGTGCGCGGCTGGGTCGTCGGCCTGCTCGTACACCGATTTGAAGGCCAGGTCGACGGCGGATTCGATCGGGATCGCGCAGATCTCCGCGGTCGGCCAGGCCAGCGACAGGTCGGCCTCGATGGACCGGCCGCCGCCCATCACGATGTACGCCGCGCCGTACGCCTTGCGGGTGACGATGACGAACCGCGGAACGGTCGCGTTACCCAGCTCGTAGCCGAGGCGCGCACTGCGGCGCACCAGACCGGACTCCTCCGCGGCGGCGCCGACCAGGAAGCCCGGCAGGTCGATGAGGATCAGCAGCGGAAGCCCGAAGGTGTCGCAGATCGCCGTGAAATGCGCGGCCTTCTCGCAGGCGGGCGCGTCGAGCGCGCCCGCGTGGTACCGCGGCTGATTGGCGATCACCCCCATCGGCCGGCCCCCGATCCGGATCAGCACGGTGGCGACGTTCGGCGCGTGCACCGGCCGGATCTCGAAGAGGCTGTCGCGGTCGGCGAGTCCTTCGATGACGTCGAGAACGTCGTAGGCGGTACGGCCGGACGGCGGGATGAGGGTGTCGAGCCCGTCTGCGGTGTCCCCCGGAGCGTGCGGCCCGGGCATCCGGTGCGGTGCGGCGTCGGCGTTGGCGGGCAGGTACGACAGATAGGCGCGGATGGCGTCCAGCGTCTCGTGCTCGTCGTCGCCCACCACATCGACGACGCCGCGCGCGGCCTGCAGGTCGGCGCCGCCGATCTCGTCGTTGGTCAGGTCTTCGCCGGTCGCGGCCTTCACCAACGGCGCCGACGACATCCCGATGGTCCCGATGCCGCGGGTGATGGTGACGAAGTCGCAGCACGCCGCGATGTTCGCGGGCGCGCCGAAACCGGGACCCATCATGGCCGCGACCAGCGGGACCTGCCCGGACAGGTCGGTCAGCCGCAACATCAGCCGGGAGCCGGGTGCGGCCAGGCGCGAGTCGAGCGCCTCCTGCATCCGGTGCCCGCCACCGTCCATCAGCATCACCAGCGGGATGCCGTCGGTGGCGGCGCGTTCGGCGCACCGATCGAGTTTGGCCATCCCGGTGGCGCCGTTGCTGCCGCCGAGGACGGTGAAGTCGAACGCGGCGATCACGACCGGCCGCCCGTCGATGTAGCCGACGCCGGTGACCACGCCGTCACCCGGGGCGACGAGCGGTGCGGCGCCCTGCTGTGCGGGGCCGGGCCCGGCTAGCGCCCCGAACTCGTAGAAGCCGCCCGCGGCGAGGTACGCGATACGTTCGCGGGCCGTCATCTTGCCGCGCGCGTGCTGTTTGGCGACCTTGTCGGCACGGGCCTCGTCGGTGACGGCGGCATAGGCCGCCGTCACGTGGTCGTTGAGTTCGGCGGAGCTCTTCCCGGTCATGGTCGCGGAGCCTATCGCGTCGCGATGCGCGATCCGGGCACGCCATGCCGCCGTTCCGCGATCGGCAGACGGCGGACTTCGGGGTCGTGACGACCCGGAACTCCGCCGTTTCGGCGCCGGCACGGTTCCGGTACCCCCGCCACGGAGCCGGACCGGACCTACGCTGGGTGCATGGCTATCCGGATGGGCAATGTGGGAATCGCCGTGCGCGACCTGGACGCGGCGATCTCCTTCTTCACCGACCTGGGTCTGACGGTCGCCGGTCGTGCCGAGGTCAGCGGGGAATGGGCCGACACCGCCGTCGGGCTCGACGGCAACCACGCCCGGATCGCGGTCCTGAACACCCCGGACGGCCACGGTCAGCTGGAGTTCTTCGAGTACCTGCACCCCGAGGCGATCGAGACCGCCCCCACCCGCCCGCACGAGATCGGGATGCACCGGGTGTCGTTCGTCGTCGACGACATCGACGAGGCCCTGGCGATCGCCGCCCGGCACGGGTGCCATCCGCTCCGCGGCGTCGCGACGTACGAGGACGTCTACCGCCTCACCTACCTGCGCGGTCCCAGCGGGATCGTGGTGATGTTCGCCGAGGAACTGCGCAAGAACTGACCGGCCGGACCGCCGCCGATAGCGGTCGGTCCGGCCGGTCTCGGACACGCTCAGGTCAGCTTGTACACCGTCGTGCCACCCACGGTGATCGGGGTGAAGTTCTCACTCACCCAGGTGCCGATGTCGCTGGAGCCGCGCGGACCACCACCGCCACCGCCGCCGATGTAGTAGCCGATCTTGCCCTGGGCCACCCACTGTTTGAACTGGGCGAGGGTCGGCGAGGGGTCGCCGCCGAAGCCGCCGATCGCGATCACCGGACGCCCCGACCCCAGCTGGAGACCGGCCTGCGACTGCGCGCCGTTGGCGGCCGCCGCCCACGCGGCGGTGGTCTGCTTGAGCAGCGCGATCAATTCGGTGTTCGTGCTGCCACCGCCCGGACCACCACCGGAACCACTCTGCGCGCTCGGTGCGCCCTGCCCGCTCGGTGCACTCTGCCCGTTCGGTGCACTCTGCCCGTTCGGTGTGCCCTGGCCGTTCGATGTGCCTTGGCCGTTCGATGTGCCTTGGCCGTTCTGTTCCTGGCCGTTCTGTTCCTGGCCATTCTGTTGCTGGCCGTTCGGCGGCTGCCCGGTCGGCGCCTGATCGGTCGAGTTCCCCGGACGCTGTCCGCCGGGGCCACCGAACCCGCCGCCCGGACCGCCACCGGGGCCGCCGAAGCCGCCCGGACCACCACCGGCCGTGACGACCGCGGTCGGGATCGATCCGGTGTGCGTGGTGTTCGCGGTCGCGATACCGAACGACGCGGTCGCGATACCGGCTACGGCCACGAGACTCACCGCCAGGGCGATCGCCCGGCGGCCGCCGGCCCGGCGCAGTACCGCGAGGGCGGCCAGCGCGAGGAGCGTCGCCCCGCCGAGCACCCACCCGAGCAGCGGCCACGCGAAGTCCGCGGCGTGCGTCTTCGCGATACCCCAGCCGGTCGCCGACACCAGCAGCAGCGCCAGAAAGCCGGTCCCGGCCCACGACCGGCGGGCACGCCAGCCGGTGACCGCGCCGATCGCGACCAGCGCGGCGATCGCCGGAGCCAGCGCCACCGTGTAGTAGGGGTGCACGGTGCCGCTCATGTAGCTGAACACCAGGCCGGTGACCACCAGCCAACTGCCGAAGACCACCGCGCCGAGCGCGACGTCGCGGTCGATCGGGCCGGCCGTCGGCAGACCCCGGCGGCGACGCACGGCGATCAGGACACCGGCGATCAGTGCGCACACCAGCACCGCGAGGGCCGCCGGGAGCAGCCAGGAGATCTCGTTGCCGAATTCGTTGCTGAACAGGCGGGCCGGACTCGGACTCCCGCCGAACGACGTACCGGTGGCTCCACTGCCGCCGGGGCCGCCTCCGCCGGGACCGCCGCTCCCGCCGTGGCCGCCGAAGATCCGCGCGAAGCCGTTGTACCCGAGCACCAGGTCCATGAAGGAGTTGTCGGTGGAACCGCCGATGTAGGGACGGGAGTCCTTCGGCCACAGGTCGACCAGGAGGACGTACCAGCCGGCCGAGACGACCACCGCGAGGCCGGCGAGCACGAGGTCACGAATCCGGCGCAGCCAGGTGGTCTGGGCGAACACGAGGTAGGCGAGGCCGAACCCGGGCAGGACGAGCAGCCCCTGCAACATCTTCGTGAGGAAGGCGAAGCCGAGGGCCACCCCGCACAGGACCAGCCACTTCGCGGACGCCCGCTGGCAGGCCCGTACCGTCGCGTACGCCGCGGCGGTCATCAGCAGCACCAGGAGCGCGTCCGGGTTGTTGAAGCGGAAGATCAGCACGGCGGCCGGCGTCAACGCGAGAACCGCGCCGGCCAGCAGGCCGCCGGCGGTCGCCGTGCGCGACGATCCGGCCCTCAGCAGCAGTCGCCGCACCGTCGCGTACAGGAGCCACACGGTCAGTACGCCCATCAGCGCCTGCGGCACCAGGATGGACCACGAACTCAGGCCGAAGAGCCGCACCGACAACCCGGTGACCCAGAGCGCGGCCGGCGGCTTGTCGACGGTGATGACGTTGTTGGGGTCGAGCGAGCCGAACAGCCACGCCTTCCAGTTCTCGCCACCGGCCTGCGCGGCCGCGGCGTAGAAGTCGTTGCCCCAGCCGTTGCGGGAGAGTCCGACCAGGTAGAGCAGGGCCGTGCCGGCGAGCAGCGCCGACACCGCCCAGTAGCGGGATCTCCAGCGTCGTTCACGGTCGGGTCCGGTGCGAACGGCCACGGGCGCGGCCGGTGGCACCGGTGCAGGTCTGATGTCGAGTGCGGTCATGATCGCCATGGTCGCGGCCGAAGCTGGGAGGCCGCTGGAAGGTCCCTGGGAACCCTTCGCCATTCCGGAGGGCCGCCGCCGGGAGCCTGCCTCCGGTGCCCCGGCCCTGCAGGTCGGGGCACGACCGTCGGCCGCCCGAGTTCGGCGGCACGTCCCCGAATCCGCGGACGGACTGCGCCGATGAGGCGCCCATCGCACCGGATCGCCAGGCCGGTGACCGTCGTATCGGCGAGCTCGCCGCGCACCTCGTCCATCGTCTGCACCGGTGGCGGCCGACCGCCCCGGGCAACGACTCCACGACACGAACTCCACCTCGCCTTATTCTGGGCGGGAGAGCCCCGCACCCGGCCCGAGGAGGGACATGACCACCGCGATCGTGCTGTCCGGCGGCACCAACCTGGGCGCCATCCAGGTGGGCATGCTGCGGGCGCTGGTGGAGCACGGCGTCGTCCCCGACCTGCTGGTCGGCACCTCTGCCGGCGCCCTGAACGCCGCCTACATCGCCGAACACGGGCTCACGGCCGACGCCGTCGACGGCCTGGAGGGGATCTGGCGATCCCTGCGGGCACGCGACGTGTTCCCGCCCGATCCACTGCGTCTGCTCAGCGCGCTGCGCGGCCGGAGCCCGTCGTTGTTCGACGACACCGGGCTGCGCCGCATCGTCGAGAACAACCTCACGCTCACCGGTCTCGAAGACACCCGGGTCCCGCTGATCGTGGTGACCACGGACGTCCTCACCGGCGGTGAGGTGGATCTGGGCTGGGGACCGGTCGCCGACGCTCTCCTGGCCAGCAGTGCCATTCCGGGGCTGCTGCCGCCGGTGCACTGGCACGACCGGACCCTGGTCGACGGCGGCATCGCGGACAACACCTCGCTGGCACCCGCGATCACCGCCGGCGCGGACACCGTGTACGTGCTGCCGACCGGGTATTCGTGTGCCCGCACCGAACCACCCCAGGACGCGGCGGGCGCGGTGCTGCACAGTATGACGCTGCTGGTGCACAAGCGACTCATCCGGGAGATCGACGACTACGCCGACGCCGCCGAACTGATCGTGCTGCCACCGCCGTGCCCGCTCGATCTCGGCGCGATGGACTTCGGCCGGGCCGGGGATCTGATCGAGGAGGCTCACCGGGAAGCGGTCTCCGTGCTGGCGGTCGACGGCGGACGCCGCGCCCACCCGTCCCGGCTGATCGCGATGCACACGCACCCCGCCGCACCCACGTCGCCGGATCTGGTGTCCCGATAGCGGTCGCGCGCGTGGGGCACGATGATCGGGGCCGAGCCGCCGCACCCCTCGTGGCGGCCGTGACGGCCTCGGCGGTCCGCGCCCAGATCTTCCGCGCCGATCGTGTCTCCGGCCGGGATCAGCCGGCCTGGTCGAACGCGATCGATTCCCCCGGCACCGCCGGCCCGGCGGCGTATCGCCCCAGCGGCAGCCGATAGGTCGTTTGCAGTCGCTGGATCTGCGCGCGAACGTCGTGCAATTCGGTGAGCAACTCGCGCGTATGCGGACGCGAGAGCGGAGCCGACCCGATCTCGATGACCAGCCGGTCGGCCCCGGGCCTCGAACTCGCGGACGAAGATCATCGCCTGCAACGTCGACGGATCAGAACCGGGATCACCTGTCAGCCAGATCATGATCGTTCCCCTCCACACCCGACGCACGCTCGCGGTGACTTCATGTCTCCCGAAGCGGGCATAAGCTCGGGTTTCCTGCCTCCGGTAGAGCGCCGCCACCAAGGTGTTTCGGCTTCTGTTGTCCGCCGGGACAAACCGTCCACGCCGCTGACCGCGGTGCGGCGGACGACGATTCAAAGGCGTTCCCGGATCTCGAACGCGAGACACAGCTCGGCGAGGTCCCGCGGCACGCGCAGCGATCGATCGGTCACCTTCTCGATCCGGCGCATGCGATAGCGCACGGTGTTCGGATGGCACGACAGCGCGTGCGCCGCGTCATCGATCGAACCGTCCGCGACCACCCACGCATGGAAGGTGCTGGTGAGCAGCTGCTGATCGTCGCCGGTGAGGCCGGCGAACTCACCGAGGATCACGTCGGCGATCTTGCCCGTGACGTCGGGCGCACTGATCGCCGCGACGGCGAGCACCGAGTCGTCGAACACCCGGACCAGCTCACCCGCCGGCACCGACTCCATCGCCAGCCGCGCGTATCGCATGTGCACCGACGTGTCGGTGAGGTCGTCGAACATCGGGGAGATCCCCACCGGTGTGGTCGCGACCCGGCCGAGCAGATCGACGGTGGCGCGGTGCGCGGCCGGCGAGCTCACATGGACCAGCCCGAGATGGATGTCGGGAAACAGCCGCCACGCCGAAGACGTGTCCACCGCCCGCAGGCGCGCGGCGATCTCCGGCAGCGGCAGCCGACCGATCATCGGCGGCGCGGCCGCGACCACCACGTACGGACCGTCGGCCGGGATACGCAACAGCTGCGCGACCTCCCACCGGGTGTAGTCGGCTAGGGCATGTCTGATAATTCCCTCGACCAGGCGATTACCGCGTTGAGGACGACCGCTGCTCGGTAGTTCACAGCGTGCTTGTCGTAGCGAGTGGCGATGCCGCGCCACTGCTTGATGTGGCAGTAGCGACGTTCGATGACGTTGCGGTTGTGGTAGTCGGCGGCGTCGAGGCCAACAGGCCGGCCGCCGCGTGAACCCCGACGTTTGCGGTGTCCCTTCTGATCATCGGGTTCGGGAATGACGGCTTTGATCCCGCGTGATCGCAGGTGGCCTCGAATCGCGCGCGAGGAGTAGGCCTTGTCGCCGCGGACCGCGTCCGGGCGGGTGCGTGGACGCCCGCGTTCACGGCCGACTCGCAGCTGCGCCATCAGCGGCAGGAACATCGGCGAGTCCCCTGCTTGGCCGGGCGTGAGCAGCGTGACCAGTGGCAGGCCGTTGCCGTCGACGAGCTGGTGAATCTTCGTCGAGAGCCCACCGCGGGATCGGCCGACCGCGTGGTCAGGCGGCTCGAGAGCCGGATTG
Source organism: Gordonia sp. PP30 (assembly GCF_023100845.1). Classification (NCBI taxonomy): domain Bacteria; kingdom Bacillati; phylum Actinomycetota; class Actinomycetes; order Mycobacteriales; family Gordoniaceae; genus Gordonia; species Gordonia sp. PP30. The sequence goes on from NZ_CP095864.1 coordinate 3,336,216, forward strand.
TTGTAATTCGATCCAGCCCCCTGTGAGGCGTTTGGTGTTCGTGGCGTGCTGATGTGCGCGGGCGATCGTGGAGTCCACCGACAGTGACCAATCCACCAGGCCCGCAGCGTCGGCGGCCGCCGTCAGCTTCGCATGCACCTTGTCCCAGAGGCCTGCCCTGGCCATCCGGTGATGCCAGGTCCACACTGTCTGCCACGGACCGAACACCTCCGGCAGATCACGCCAGGCGATACCGCACCGATACCGGTAGGCGATCGCCTCGACCATGGTTCGTGCGTCCGAGAACGGCCGGCCGCGTCGCCCGGTCGGCCGCGGCAACATGTCCTCGATCAACGACCATTGAGCATCTGAAAGCACCTGAAACCGCGACATGAAATCAGGCTCGCAGAGCCGGACCGGAACATTTGTCAGACACGCCCTAGGTGGCGGCCTTGCAGAAGCGCCTCGACCAGCGCCTCCCGCTCGTACTCGTCGTCGATCACGCGCCGCATCGTCGCCTCGCGATGCGCGGATGCCATGGCCTCGACATAGCTGTCCTGCCCCGACCAGATCTTCTCGGTGGCCGCCAGCGCCAGCTCCGCACCCGCGGTCGGCATGCCGGCGAGCGTCTCACGCAGCCCCTGCCACACCTGGTGGGCGGCGACCCGGAACGCCGCCATCACCGCGGGCAGGGGAACGCCTTGTTCGGCACGCAGCCGGCCGGTCTGCGTTGCCGCCGTCAAGTCGAAGTCCCGGCGGTGCTCCAGCGAACGGAACACCAGCGTCAGGTTGTCGACGGACGTTTGGTGCAGCGACTCCTCGGACACCGTCGGGTCATCCCGGTAGAACTCCACCTCGTCGCCGATGGCGGCCACCACCCGCCGCGCGAGTTCATCGACGCGGGTCAGGAGCGATGCTCCCAGCTCCGCGATCTGCCCATCCAATTCCGGCGACGACACGTGTCAAACGCTAACAGCGCCCGGCGCACCCACTCGCCGCAATCGGCACACCGTGGTGGAAGACTGCGTTGCGCGAGCGGCCGTTCCCCGCGTCGCGCGCAGCCCCACGCGCCAGAACCCGCCCTCCGCCCGTGCGCTTCGAGCACGGGCGGAGGTGGCGAATTTCTCGCGGGGCGGCCACACGAGCGGATCGGTCGTTTGCGCGGCGCCGACGAGGCGGGGAGCCCGGATCGGCTCGCATCAGCTCGACAGGCCGGGGCAGAGAGCGCGGGAAAACGTCGCACTGCGCGGCAGTCTTTCAGATCAGGCGGCCGGTCAGGACGACGCCGCTCACTGCTCGAAACCGAGGTAGTCGGCAAGCCACTCGCGAAGGTCGGCGACGGTCTCCGCATCGAGGCGGCCCAGATACCCGGCGAATCGATCGCGCGACACGGTGCGCAACTGCTCGGTCATCGCGAAGCCCGTCATTCCGGGCAGTGCCACGGGCACGTGATTCGGCCAGCCCCGATCGACCGTGCTGATCGGCACACCCAGCGCGACCGTGTCGACGAGTTCGAGGTAGGTGTCCGATGCCACAACGACGAAGGGGCGGCGCCCGGATTGTTCGCGACCGACGACCGCATCCGGGCGCACCCAGTAGACGTCTCCGGTGTGCACGCGCGGCCGGTCAGTCACGGGGAGCCACCGTGAGCGCATCGATCTCAGCCACCTCGTCCCAGTAGTCCGGGCCGGGCGGTCGCACATGCATGGCGGCGGCCATCGCCTGCAACCGCTCGCGGCGACGCGCGTCGCGGACGACCTGGTCGAGGTAGTCCCCGATCGTCTGACCATGCTCGGAGGCGGCGGCGCTGATCCGGTCCCGCAGAGCGGTGTCCACTTTGATCGTCGTCAGGCCCACACTCCGAGGATATCGTCTCAGAGGTTGACAGACATCCTGAATCGGCATACCTGGACGACATACCTCCGGCGCGTGGCGCTGTCACGTCCGACTTCACCGAGACCGGAGCGCGCATCAACGCCACCATCTGGCAGCCCGCGGGTCAACGCCGGACCGCTCCTCGGGAATCTGGATCTGGCAGGTGTGCCGGGCCGGTGGCGCACGACGATGCCGAGTCGGCCGCCGTGCACTCGTATGGGAGTGCGGAGCCGGCCGGTCCGGGGACGACGGCACCGGACCGGCCGCCCGCGCGGGGCGAATCCGGCCCGGCGCCGATCCGGGTCAGGTCAGCTTGTACACCGTGGTGCCGCCGACCGTCGTCGCGGTGAAGTTCTCGCTCACCCAGGTCGCGATCTCGCTCGAGGCGCGCGAACCGCCCATGCCGGGGAAGCCACCGCCACCACCGGGGAAGCCGCCACCCGGTAGGTCGTCGTTCGGCACGTCGCCGTTCGGGAAGCCGCCGCCCGGGAAGCCGCCACCGTGCGGTGCGGTATCGGACGGCGCGCCTTCACCGTTTCGCGTACCGGTACCGCCCATACCGCCGGGGCCGCGGCCGACGATGTAGTAGCCGATCTTGCCCTGGGCGACCCACTGCTTGAACTGGTCGAGGCTGGGCGCCGGATCGCCGCCGCCGAACCCGCCGATGGCCATCACCGCCCGGCCCGACTCCAACTGCAGGGAGGCTTGCGATTGGGCTCCGGTGGTCGCCGCCGCCCACTTGGTGTCGGTCCCCTTGAGCAGTGCGATCACCTCGGCGTCGGCGGTACCACCCATGCCTGGGCCACCGAAGCCGCCGCGGTCCCGGTCTCCCGAATGCCGTCCACCGGGCAGCGACATGCCGCCCCGGCCACCCGGGAAGCCCATCCCGTCGCCGCCCTTCGAGGTGTGCACGGCGGTCGGCACTGCGCCGGTGTGCGTGGTGTTCGCGGTGGCGATGCCGAACGATCCGATCGCGATTCCGCCCGCCACCACTACGGCCCCGGCCAGGGTCGCGGCGCGGGCGCCGTCCGCGCGGCGCAGCGCGACCAGCGCGGCGAGACCGAGGAGCGTCACGACGCCCAGCACCCAGCCGAGCAGCGGCCAGGCGAAGCCGGTGGCGCAGGCCCGGGCGACACCCCAGCCGGTCGCTGACACCAGCAACAGCGCGAGGAATCCGGTACCGGCCCACGTCGAACGGTGCCGCCAGCCGATCACGGCGCCGATCGCGACCAGCGCGGCGATCGCCGGGGCCAGTGCCACGGTGTAATACGGGTGCACGATGCCGCTCATGTACGCGAAGATCAGGCCGTTGATCACCAACCAGGTGCCGAAGACGGTCAGCCCCATGGCCGCCGTCCGGTCGACGACGAGCAGTCCGCCCCAGCGGGCCCGCAGGGCGGGGATCAATCTGACCGCGAGCAGAACCAGCGCGACCAGCAATACGAGCAACGCGGCCGGCAGCAGCCAGGAGATCTCGTTGCCGAATTCGTTGCTGAACAGCCGTGCCAGACCGGGCTCACCGCCGAAGGCTCCGCCGGCGCCTCCGCCGCCGGGACCGCCGCGGCCCATGCCGGGCATGCCCTCGGGCAATTCGATGCCGCTGGGCGGCGTCATCCCGCCTGAGCCGCGTCCGCCGGGACCGCCGCTGTGGCCGAAGATCCGCGCGAAGCCGTTGTAGCCGAGTACCAGGTCCATGAACGAGTTGCCCTCGGAGCCGCCGATGTACGGCCGCGAGGAGGTGGGCCACAGGTCGACGAGCAGCACATACCAGCCGGCGGACACCACCAGCGCCACCACCGCAAGCGCCAGACCGCGAATCCGTTTGAGCCAGGTGGCCTGTGCGAACAGCAGGTAGGCCAGGCCGAATCCCGGCACGACGATCAGGCCCTGCAGCATCTTGGCGAGGAAGGCGAAGCCCAGCGCGACGCCGCAGAGGGCAATCCAGCGCGCCGAGGCCTGCTGACAGGCCCGGACCGTGCAGTAGGCGGCGACGGTCATCAGCAGGACCAGCAGCGCATCGGGATTGTTGAACCGGAAGATCAGCACGGCAGCGGGCGTCAGCGCCAGGATCGCCCCGGCCAGCAGGCCACCGGCGGTCGCCGTGCGCGACGATCCGCCGTCGAGCAGTACCCGGCGGACGGTGGCGTACAGCACCCACACCGAGAGCACGCCCATCAGCGCCTGCGGCACCAGGATCGACCAGGAACTCAGCCCGAAGATCCGGACGAAGAGGCCGGTGACCCACAGCGCGGCCGGCGGCTTGTCAACGGTGATCACGTTATGCGGGTCGAGCGAACCGAAGAGCCACGCCTTCCAGTTCTCGCCGCCCGCCTGCGCGGCAGCGGCGTAGAAGTCGTTGCCCCAGTCATTGCGCGAGAGATTCCACAGGTAGAGCAGGGCCGTCGCGGCGAGCAGGGCCGCGAGCGCCCAGTGGCGAGGTTCGATGTGGAGCCGGGAGCGCAGCACCCGGGCCCGCCAGGCGGGCGTGTCGTCCGTCGACAGGGTTGTAGTCATGGTCGTCATCCTGTTCGACGGGCCTGGCAGTTCCGCGCCAGGAGCCTCCGTGTTTGCTGTGAACTCGCTGCGCGGCGGTGCGGCCGCCGGGATCTCGCGCGCGGGTGTGGCCATTCGAGACACGCGCAGAACGACGGCACTCTCGCGGCGCACGTACCGGATGTGACCACGTGAACGCGCAGGGTGCCGTTGTTCTACACGCGACCCGGGTCGGCGGCGCCCGGCGTCAGCCGGGGAGGCGCGTGCGTCGGTCCAGTGCCGCGTAGGCCGCCGACATCTCCACCGTGACGTCGCGCCCCACCGCCGCGATCCGCGCCAGCGAAGGCAGGTGACCGTTGACGTGCCGGCTGAACCGCGCGACCGCCTCGATCTGCGCCGCGGTCGCTTCCCAGGCTTCGGCGATCTCGAAAGTGTCCTGTGCGAAGACCAGGAATACGGCGGTGTCGAAATCGAAGCTCCGGAACGGGCTGAAAACAGCCGAGCGGCCGAGTGCACGGCGGCCCATCGCCTTCACCTGGATCCGCCGGCCGTCGTCGGTGGTGACGTCATGCGATTTGGTCGAGTTGGGTTCGAGGAACCCGCCGCGCGCCTGCCGGACGATGCATTCGGCGATGTCACCCAGCGGTTTGTTGTTGGTACGCACGAGTTCTCGCGCGCGAAACTCAGCATTGATCGCCGCCTCCAGCCGCAGGAGATCGCGGACGCCGAACTGAGCGAGACCGGGCAGCTCGCCGCCCGGCGGGTGAGTGGTCACGCCCCACCGTATCCGGCGACATCAGCCCGAACGTCGCGTACGCGCCAGGAAGACCAGGTCGTACGCGCCGGTGTTCACGCGCCGGACGTCGGCGTAGCCCATCCGGCGGTAGAGCCGGAGATTCGCGAGACTGTGCTCGCCGGTGAAGAGTTCGACCCGCTCGACACCGGGCGGCAGAACGTCGTCGACCGCCGCGAGGAGAGTGCTGCCCAGCCCCCGGCCCTGCCGGTCGGGGGCGACGGTCAAACGTCCGAGTTCGGCCACGGCGTCCCGCATACGCAGCCGGACCGCGGCGACCAGGCGCCCGTTCTCCCGGATTCCGAGGCCGATGACGGCGGGGTCCCGCAATTCGCCGATCAGCTCGTCGAGCGTCTGAGTGAGCGGCGGGAGAGCGAGGTCGTCGTGCAGGATCGCTTCGCTCACGTAGGCCGCGCGTTGCACGGTGAGGACCTCACCCGCGTCCGCGGTGGTCAGCGGTGCCCGGACCGAGTAGTCGCGCCCGATTCCCGCGGTGCCCCGGCCCCAGGCGCTGCCCGCGGCCCGGCGCTGGTGCGCCTCGAATGCGGCCACACCGGCGAACCGCTCGTCCACCCGCCAGACACCGGCTTCGGGCGTCGGCGCGACCTCGAACGACAGGCATCCCGGTTCGGCACGCGTCAGCGCGCGGTGCTCGGGCAGCAGTCGTTCGACGGCTGCGATCTGCTCGTCGTTCACGCAGATCAGCCGTCCGCCGAGTACGACCGGGGACATGGGCAACACCTTCCGGTTGTCGTGATCGGCGGCCGGCCGATCGCTACGGCGCGACCTTCTTCACGACGCTCGATTTGAGCTGCATCCGGCCGAAGCCGGGCACGTTGGCGTCGATGTCATGGTCACCGACACCGTCGGAGATGAGACGGATGCCGCGCACCTTGGTCCCCGCCTTGATCACGCCGCCACCGCCACCCTTGATCTTGACGGTCTTGGTGATGGACACGGTGTCGCCGTCTGCGAGCCGATTGCCCACCGCATCGGTGATCCCGCCGCTCTCCTGCCGATCCTCCGACGCCGTGTCGTCGGCAGGCGTCCACTCGTGGCCGCACATCGGGCACACGAGCAGTGCCCCCTGCTCATACGTGTAGGCCTCCGCGCATTGCGGGCACGGCGGTAGCTGCTCACCCATGCGTCATACGATATTCGACGGTCTCGCCATCACCGCGTCCGGGCAACAGACGGGTCACGCCGACGATGCGGCCTCGTGTCGTGGACCCGGGTGTCGTACCACCGGGATGGCGGCGCACGGCCGGGTGCAGCCGCGGGGTACCGAAGTGATCCCGATCGCGAGCCTCCCGGCTCGCGAGTGAGCCGGCCCGTGACCGTCCCCCAGGCGATTTGGCCTCTCCATGGAAATATCGTTCGCCGGATCGGGCCGATCCGGCGAGAATGGACGGCATGGATGATCTGCTCATCGCACCGGGCCCCGGGGCGCCGCGCGGCCTCCGGGTGCCCGCGTCGGAGCTGATCGAACAGTTCTCCCGTTCGTCAGGACCCGGCGGGCAGGGCGTCAACACGACGGATTCCCGAGTCCAGCTCAGTCTCGATCTGGCGACGACGACGGCGCTGGACGACGCACAGCGCGCCCGGGCACTACGTCACCTCGCGGCCCGGCTCGACGGCAGCATCCTCACGATCGCCGCGTCGGAGGAGCGCGCGCAGCGGCGCAACCGTGTCGCGGCACGGGACCGTCTCGCCGACCTCCTGCGCGACTCCGTCGTTCCGGCGACTCCGCGACGCCCCACACGGCCGACGAGACGATCCCAGCGCCGGCGGCTCGACGCCAAGACCCGGCGAGGCGCCATCAAGGTGAACCGGCAGCGTCCGGTAGCGGACTAGTTGCCGCGCCGGGGCGCACGGTCGACACCCGCGGTATGTCGTCGAACGCTTGCCCGCCGGGCGACCCACGACGAAGACTGACCCGATGATCGTCGAACGCATCGTGCCGAACCTGACCGTCACCGACCTTCCCCGCGCCGTGCGCGAACACTCATCGGTCCTGGGCCTGCAGACGGTCATGGACCACGGCTGGATCGTGACTCTGGCCCAGCCCGACGGCCGTCAACTGAGCCTGATCACCGAGGACGCGAGCGCTCCGGTGAACCCGGACGTCTCGGTCTTCGTCGACGACGTCACGGCCGCCTACGATGAGGCGGTCTCCGCCGGCCTCGAGATCGTGCACCCACTGACGGCCGAGAACTGGGGAGTCACCCGGTTCTTCTACCGCGATTCGTCGGGCAACGTGATCAACGTCGGCACCCATACGTCCTGACGAGGACCACCACGATGCCCGCGACGTACCCCGGCCACAGCGCGCTCAGCAGTCCACGAACACCGTCATCGACATCACGCTTCGCCCCGAAAACTCCAGCATCGCCACCCCGTGCGCCTGTCCGTCGGTCAGGCTCACCGAAACGAAACGGCCCGCCGCGATGGTCTTGCCGGTCCGCCAGCCGGCGAGGCGCGCGCCGAGGTCGGCCGGCGAGCGCAGCGTCTGCCTACCGAAACGGAGCACCGGGGAGGCGGCGAATTCCTGCTCGGCGTTCGTGTAGTCGCCTGTACCGAGCGCGGCGAGCAACTCGACGGCTCGTCGCTTGCCTCGGCGCCCGACACCGGCGAATCCCCGGGTGAACCCCAGTGTTCCGCCGAGCCGCTGATTGCTCAGCAGCCCGAGCGTGAGCCGGCCCGACACGGCGGCCGCCGCAAGCCCCTTGCCGGCGAGCTGACCGACCATCGCCGGCAGCTCCCAGTGCGCGTACAGACCGTCGATCTGCGCATCTCCGGTCATCACATAGCGCAGGTGCGCGGGTACCAGGAGAGTGACCCGGTCACTCATCTGGATCTCGAGCGTCACGTCGCGGAGCACCTCGTCACCGCACACGACATCGTGGTCTACGCGGAAGCGGACAGCATTCGGGGCGATGAACGTGTCGTAGAAGCGCGCCAACTGTGCGGCGCCCCGATGCGGCACCGAGCCGACCGGATCGTTCACGATCGCCGTCGGCGCGAACAGCGACAGCCAGCGAGCCTTGTCGTGATCGGCGACCGCCGCGGGCGACTCGTCGACCGCAGCGAGTAACTCCTGCTTCGTCGGCATACTCGGCTACCCTTCACTAAAGTAGAACGTGTTCTAATTCTACAGGCGGATCATCGAGCACGGAAAGAGAACGGTATGAAAGTCGCAGTAACGGGCGCCAACGGGTTCGTGGGAACCAACTTGGTCGACCTGCTCCGGCTCGACGGGCACGAGGTCGTGGCCATCGACAGAGTGGTTCCGTCTGGTTTCGAGAGCGCGTCGGGGGTGCGGGGCGTCGTCGCCGACGTCCTGGACCCCGACGCGATGCGCGCGGCACTGGCCGGAGTCGATGTGGTCTACCATCTGGTCGCCGTCATCACACTCGCCCACCGGAACGAACGCGCATGGCAGATCAACACCGAAGGCGTGCGGGTCGTCGCGCAGGCGGCACTCGATGCCGGCGTGACCCGGATGGTGCATTGCAGTTCGATTCACTCCTTCGACCAGCACACCCGTTGCGATCACCTCGATGAGAGCTCTCGCCGTTCGGACTCGCCGGATCTACCGGTCTATGACCGCTCCAAGTACGCCGGCGAGCAGGAGCTGCGGGCGGTGATCGACCGCGGTCTCGATGCCGTGATCTGCAATCCCACAGCGGTCTTCGGCCCTGTCGACTCCGTCCCCATGTCGCGCGTCAACGGCATCCTGCGCGACGCTGCGCGCGGACGCCTACCCGCCTTCGTTCGCGGCGGCTTCGACTTCGTGGACGTCCGCGACGTCGCCGGCGGGCTGGTCGCCGCGGCCGCGAGCGGCCGTACCGGCGAGAATTACCTGCTCGGCGGGCACTACCACCAGCTGGCCGACATCGCGCGGGACACCGCACGGCTATGCGGACGCCGGGGTCCGATCGTCGCCCTGCCGTTGTCCGGACTCGCGGCGCTCATGCCGGTGATCGAACCCATCTCCGCGGCGTTCGGTTCCGATCTGCTCACCCGAGCCTCGCTGGCCACGGTCACCGCGTCGCCGCGAGTCGACTGCTCGAAGGCCGCCGCCGAGCTGGGATACCGTCCGCGGCCGACGGCAGACACCGTCCGCGATCTCGCGTCACACTTCGTCAGCGCGGGACACCTTGCTCGCCGCCGGTCGCCGTGGTCGATGCCCGCCGCGCTGCACCTGGACACCGAGATTCGGGCCACTCCCCTCAGCGCCCTATAGCCGAATGCCCCGGGCCCCCGGGGCGGGACGCCAAATCGCTGCCGGGAACGCATCGGCGGCGAGCATCTACCTGGCGGCCCGGGCGAGGTCTACCGCGTCGAAGCGAGTTCAGGACTTTCGGGCACGCGGGCGGCCGCCGCCATGACGGCAGACAAGGTCGCCGCGAGCACAGATCGGCCGCGGCCTGCGGTCCACACGACGTCGCCGCCCGCGCGATGCTCGATGAGGCTCAGCGCTTCGCTGTCGCGGCTCGTACCGACGCCGGCCTGATGCAGGCCGAGAACGTCGACCACGATGCCCTGTGCCGCCAGCGAACTGATCAGGGCCTCGACCGGCCCGACTCCGGTGTGCGTGCTGACGTGCTTGCGCCCGTCGACACTGAGGACGACATCGACGCGGGCGCGCTCTGCCGAGTCCGACGTCTCGCACCCGATCAGCGCGACGCGTTGATCGTGCGGTCGCGCAGGGGCGACTCTAGCACAACTCCTCAGATAAGCAGATAGGTGATGGAATGAGGCAGGCATCCCGCCGACCATGGCGCGGACGTCTTCGTCGCCGCGCTCGATGCCCCGGAGGACTGGGACGTCGTACTGCGCCGGACCAACATCATCTCGGTGCTAGAGGCCCGGATCGCCATCGAGTCCGAAGCCGCCTCACTCGCCGCATCGCACCGGACCCCTGCCGACCTTCGCGCGATCCGGCGCGCCCTCGCCATCCGGGCAGACCACCGCAGCGAGGCTGAGCGTCACGTCGATACCGACACCGCCTTCCACCGGTCAATCGTCGCCGCCGCTCACAACCCTGATCCTCCTGGAGTTGCTCGACAGTTTCACGCCCCGGCTACGCGAGGCGATGATCGAGATGCTGCGCATCCACAAGGAGTTCGGGGAGCGACAACGACCAGGCTGCGCACGCAGACCGCGCGGGTGCGATCGCCGATCACGACGAGGCCAAGGCGGCCCGATACAGCCGAGCACTTCTGCCCGCCTTGCGCGACAGCCTGACCCGATCCGGTCCACGGTCGTACGGCTCCGTCGAGACCCGGCCGGCCGCTGGGGTCCTCGCCCCACATGCCGTTGTGGCGGAAGTCCCCGTCAGTGTTGCGAGGCACGCCGGCCGGAATCATGTCGATCTGACCGCGCCCGTTACCTTCTAGGTAGCTCTTCACCGAGGAGCTGCGGTCGCCAGGTCCGGTATGACTGAGCGCCCCTGTCTCACGCATGATCGGGGGGGTGATGTCGCCGGACGTGGTGGACGTCGATGAATCGCTGATAGGGACAGGACCACTCTTCGAGCAAGGTCTCTTCGTAACGTGGGTGCCGAACATTGACGTCAGATCGGCGACCGCCCGATTCAACACCGAATCGAGGTCGATCGACATGACCGAGTACGCCGTCTATTGCGGCATTGACGTGGGAAGATCCGGGCACTACGCCATCGGGCTCGACCCGCAAGGCGCACGCATCTACGACAAGGTCCTCCCCAACGACGAAGCCCGACTCAGAGCCGTCTTCGCGGCATTGGCCAAACGCGGTGAACTGCTCGTGATCGTCGATCAGCCCAACACCATCGGGGCCCTGCCGGTCACCGTCGCCCGGGCCTGCGGGCACACCGTCGCCTACCTTCCCGGCCTGACGATGCGCCGCGCCGCCGACCTCTACCCCGGCCAAGCCAAAACCGATGCCCGCGACGCCTTCGTCATCGCTGACGTCGCACGCACGATGCCGCACACCTTGCGCCGGGTCGACCTGGGTGATGACACGTTGGCCGAGCTCGACGTGATCGTCGGCTACGACGACGACCTGGCCGCTGAAGCGACCCGCACCAGCAACCGCATCCGCGGCCTGCTCACCGGCCTTCACCCGGCCCTCGAACGCGTGCTGGGCGAGAACATCACCCACCCCGCAGTCCTGGAAATCCTCTCCCGATTCGGTGGACCAGTCGGGATTCGCACCGCCGGCCGACGCCGCGTGAGCACCGTGGCAAAGAAGCACGCACCCCGGATCGGAACCCGTCTGACCGACGAGATCTTCGCCGCCCTCGACGAACAAACGGTCGTCGTCCCCGGAACCACCGCCGCCGAAGCAGTGCTGCCCAAACTCGCCGAATCATTGAAAGTGACTCTGCGGCAACGCCATTCACTCGAAACCACGATCGAGGAGATGTTCGCCGCGCACCCTCTTGCCGCGGTCCTGACCTCGATGCCAGGCATCGGCGTCAGGACCGGCGCCCGCATCCTCCTCGAAGTCGGCGACGCCAGCGCCTTCCCCTCCGCCGGGCACCTCGCCGCCTACGCAGCGATCGCCCCCATCTCCCGAATCTCGGGTACCTCCATCAAGGGCGAGCACCCCGCACGCGCCGGGAACCGCAAGCTGAAACGAGCCCTGTTCCTCTCCGCGTTCGCCGCCCTGCACGACCCGACCAGCCGCACCTACTACGACCGCAAACGCGCCGAAGGCAAGAAACACAACGCCGCACTCATCTGCCTCGCCCGCCGCCGCTGCGACGTCCTCTACGCCATGATCAAGAACCGCGAACCCTACCGAGCACCCGTACCCGCCGCGGCTTGACAAGTGTCATAGGGACACCCCCCGATAGCGGCAGGCCATTGCCTGGTGGTTGTCACTTTCGATGGCCAGGTTGCGCGGAGCCACCGCCCTCGTCGCCGCACGCTGCGAACTCTCGCCGGTCCTGCCGGATCTCTGCCGCGGCCGGACACGTGGCATATCGACTGGTCAGATGACGTCCTCAGACATTGAAGCGGAACTCGACCACGTCGCCGTCGTGCATGACGTAGTCCTTGCCCTCCATGCGGACCTTGCCGGCGGCCTTGGCGTCGTTCATGGAGCCTGCGGTGTCGAGGTCGGCGAACGACACGATCTCCGCCTTGATGAAGCCCTTCTCGAAATCCGTGTGGATCACGCCGGCGGCCTTGGGGGCGGTGTCGCCGCGGTGGATGGTCCAGGCGCGGGCCTCCTTCGGGCCGGCCGTCAGGTAGGTCTGCAGGCCGAGGGTGTGGAAACCGGCGCGGGCCAGCTGGCGCAGGCCGGGCTCGTCCTGGCCGATCGAGTCGAGGAGTTCCTGGGCGTCCTCCTCGTCGAGTTCCAGCAGTTCGCTCTCCACCTTGGCGTCGAGGAAGACGCAGTCGGCGGGTGCGATGGCGTCGCGCAACTGCTGCTTGCGGGCGTCGTCGGTGAGCACCGCCTCATCGGCGTTGAACACGTACAGGAACGGCTTGGCCGTGAGCAGGTGCAGCTCGCGCACGCTCGACAGGTCGAACGAGTCCTTCGCCGAGAACAGAGTCTTGCCCGAGTCGAGGATCTCCTGGGCCTTCTTCGCAGCGTTCGCGGTCTCGACCAGGTCCTTGTTCTTCTTGGCGTCCTTCTCCAGCCGCGGCAGCGCCTTCTCCAGGGTCTGCAGGTCGGCGAGGATCAGTTCGGTCTCGATCACCTCGATGTCGGAGAGCGGGTCGACGCGGCCGTCGACGTGCACCACGTCGTCGTCGGCGAAGACGCGCACCACCTGGCAGATCGCGTCGGCCTCGCGGATGTTGGCGAGGAACTGGTTGCCCATCCCCTCACCGACGGATGCACCCTTGACGATGCCGGCGATGTCGACGAACGACACGACGGCCGGCAGGATCCGCTCGCTGCCGAAGATCTCGGCCAGGCGGTTCAGCCGGGCGTCGGGCAGCTCGACCACGCCGATGTTGGGCTCGATGGTGGCGAACGGGTAGTTCGCCGCGAGCACGTCGTTCCGGGTCAGGGCGTTGAACAGGGTGGACTTGCCGACGTTGGGCAGCCCGACGATTCCGAGGGTAAGACTCACGGGGGATCAGTCTATCCGCGCAGCCCAGGTCACGGCGGATCGCCCTGCGGCGATGACCGGAACCGGGAGAAGAACCCCGCCTTCTCGGCCGCTTCGGCCTCGGCGTCCTCCCGCTGGATCTGTTCCCCCGCGGCCAGGCCGATCCGTTCCAGCACGTATCGCAGCAGCACCGCCAGGCACGACGCGGCCGGGACCGCCAGGAACGCGCCGACGATGCCGAACAGACTCCCGCCGAGGATCACGGCCAGCAGCACGATGGTGGCGTGGAGCTCCATCGCCTTGGACTGCAGCCACGGCGACAGGAAGTTCCCCTCGATCTGCTGCACGGCGAGGATGATGCCGAGCACGATCAGCGCGGTGGTGAAGTCGTTCATCACCAGCGCCACGAGGACCGCGAGGGCGCCGGCCACGAACGCGCCGACGATCGGCACGAAGCCGCCCAGGAAGGTGATCACCACCAGCACACCGGCCAACGGAACACCCAGGATCACCAGGCCGATACCGATCAGCGCGGCGTCGACCGCACTCACGATCGCCTGCGTCCGGATGAATCCACCCAGCGTGTTCCACATCCGCATGAGGACCTCGGCGATGTGCGAGCCGGTCGGCTGCCCGACCGTGCGGTCCAGCCACGGCAGGAACTTGGGTCCGTCCTTGAGCATGAAGAACACCAGCACCAGCGCGGTGAAGCCGGTCATCAGCATCGACGTCGCCGCTCCCACCCCGCTGAACACACCCGAGGCGATGGTCGACGAACTGCTCTCCAGCTTGTGGACGATGGTGTTGACGATGCCGGACATCTGGTTGTCGTCGATGTTGAGCGGCGGCCCCTGCAACCAGTCCTGCACCTTGCGCACACCCTTGACCGCCTGGTCGGCGAGCTGCGGCGCCTGATCGACCACCGACGGCACGATCGCCCCGAGTACCCCGGCGACCACCGCGATCGTCGCCAGCATCGCGAACAGCGCCGCGACCGCCGGCGGCAGTTTCTTACGCATCCAGCGCACCGGCGGCCACAGCACGGTCGCCACGATGATCGCCAGGAGCACCGGCAGCACGATCGTCCACAGCTTGCCGATGATCCACATCAGCACCCACAGAAACGCGAGCACCAGGATCGATTGGAGGCAGACCATCGCCGTCGATCGCAGCCCGGTCAGGAACACCCGCGACCGGCTCGGATACGGCTTCCCGGTCCGCGGATCGGTCATCACGCGCTCGGTGACCGCGGCCAGATCCTCCGGCTCGGCGCGAGCGTCCCGTTCAGCCTGTTCGATGGCCTCGATGTCGGCGTCGTCCACCCCGGAGATTCCGCGCAGGTCGTCGTTTTCGTCGCTCACGCCACCATCGTCACACATGGGTCCGACGTCCGTGTTGCGAGCGCGTGGCGGTCTGCGCGTTCCACCCCGCCATCGCCATGTCCGAAACCCGCTAGCAACGACGCCGGAGCGCTGCCAGACTCGGTGTCGTGCCCGCCGAGACCGCCCCGCGCCGCGCCGAAGCCCCGGACTTCGAGCGCTGCTACCGCGCACTCGCGGCACGCGATTCGCGGTTCGACGGTCAGTTCTTCGTCGCCGTCTCATCGACCCGCATCTACTGCCGGCCGTCGTGCCCGGCCCGCACCCCGCGCCGCGAGAACGTCGCTTTCGTCCCGACCGCGGCGGCGGCCGTCGCACTCGGCTACCGGGCCTGCCGACGCTGCCTGCCCGACGCCGCGCCCGGCTCGCCGCGCTGGAACACCGGCGCCGACCTGGCGAGTCGTGCGATGCGGCTGATCGCCGACGGGCTGGTCGACCGCGCCGGGGTCGACGGCCTCGCCGCCGCCCTCGGCTACACCCCGCGGCACCTGAGCCGGGTCCTGCGCACCGAACTCGGCGCCGGACCGCTCGCGCTCGCCCGGGCCCATCGGGCGACCACCGCGCGGGTCCTGCTGGTCGGCACGACGATGCCCGTCGGCGACGTCGCTTTCGCGGCCGGATTCTCCTCGATCCGGCAGTTCAACGACACGCTGCGCGAGACCTTCGCCCTGTCGCCCACTGAACTGCGCCGCCGCTACGCGGGCACCGGGCCGGCCAGCGGGCCGCTGACTCTCCGGCTGCCGCTCCGCCCTCCGTACGACGCCGCGTGGACCGCCGCCGGGCTCGCCTCGCATGCGATTCCCGGCCTCGAACACTGGGACGGCACGACGTTCCACCGCACCCTGTCGCTCCCGCACGGTCCGGCGCTGGTGTCGCTGACGCTCCCTTCGACAGGCTCAGGGGGCGGGACGACAGGCTCAGGGGGCGAGACGACCAGTTCCGGCCGGGACGACTACGCGACCGCCCGGTTCGAGCACCTGGACCTGCGTGACCTCGCCGTCGCGGTGAACCGGCTGCGCCGGCTCGCCGATCTGGACGCCGACCCGATCGCCGTCGACGCCGCGCTGAGCGCCGATCCCCGACTGGCGCCGCTGGTGACGGCCGCGCCGGGCATCCGGATTCCGGGCGGCGTGGACGGCTACGAGACCCTGATCCGCACCATGGCCGGACAGCAGATCAGCGTGGCCGCGGCCGCCACCCGCCTGGGCTCGCTGATCGCCGAACTGAGCGAACGGGCGCCCTGGCACGACCCCCGGCACCCGGAGATCCCGGCTCTGCTATTCCCCACCCCGGCGGTCCTGGCCGACCACGGCGCGGAGGCGTTCCGCGGACCCCGTCGCCTGGCAGGGGCCATCGCGGGCGCCGCACGCGCCGTCGCGACAGGCGAGATGGAACCGCATCCGGGGTCTGCTGCGTCTAAGTTACGGACCGAGTTGCTCGCTCTGGACGGCGTCGGCCCCTGGACCGCCGATCAGGTGGTGATGAGGGTGACCGGCGACCCCGACGTGCTCCCGGCCGGCGATCTGGTGATCGCCCGTGCCGCGGACAGCCTGGGCATCGACCTGGCCCACACGGAGAACTGGCGACCGTGGCGGTCGTACGCGGCCATGCATCTGTGGCGCCACCGCCTCCCGCCGACACAGGAGAGAAGAGGAACATCATGACCGAGACCATCGACGCGGCTCCCGTCCCGGAGTCGCTGGGCTGGGCGACGGTGAAGACCCCGGACGGTCCGTTCACCGCGCTGTTCGATGCCGACGGCACCGTCTACGCCTCCGGCTGGACCGCCGACCACGACTACCTGGCGGACCTGATCCACCCGGCGCTGCGCCCCGAGAAGCTGGTGAAACGGCCCGGCGGCGCCGTCATCGAAGCGGTGCGCGCCTATTACCGGGGCGATCTCGCGGCCCCCGCGGCGATCGCGGTACGACAGCGGTCGGGGCCGTTTCTGCAGGTGGCATGGGCCGCGCTGCGCGACGTTCCGGCCGGTCCGCCGGTCACCTACAGCGAGTTGGCCGAGCGATCCGGGAACTCCGGAGCCATCCGGGCGGCGGCATCCTGCTGCGCACGGAACGCCGCGGCGCTCTTCGTGCCCTGTCACCGGGTGGTCCGCCGCGACGGCACCCTCGGCGGCTTCCGCTACGGGCTGGAGATCAAGGAATCACTGATCGCCCGCGAGAGCGTCGCAGCGTAGCGCCGCGAACCGGCGAAAGTCCAGGTCAGAGCGAATTGTCGGAGGTGTGGTGCACCATGACGCCATGACCGCATCTCTCGTCATCACCGGGCTCGTATGCCTGATCGCCGGCGCCGTCGCCGGCTGGTTCGCGCACCGCAGCGCCGCCGGCGCGGTCGGCACGGCGAGCAGCGAGGCCGCACGCGAACAGTCCGCCGTCCTCGGCGAGGAGATCAACGAGATCGTCGAACCGCTGCGGCTGACGCTCGACCAGCTCGGCGACGAACTGCGCCGCACCGAACGCGGACGCATCCACGCCCATGCCGGGCTCAGCGAACAACTCCGCGGCATGCATCAGATGTCGGTGCGCCTCCAGGAACAGACCAGCAGGCTCGCCGGGGCCCTACATGCCCCGACCACACGCGGACGCTGGGGCGAACTGCAACTGGAGCGGGTGGTCGAGTTGTCCGGCATGTCCCGGCACTGCGACTTCAGCACCCAGGCCTCCGGCCTGGACGACGACCGCCGCGTCCGCCCCGACCTCGTGGTGCATCTGGCCGGAGGACGCACCATCGTGGTCGATGCGAAGGTTCCGCTGCACGCCTACCTCGAAGCGAGTTCGGGCGACGCCCGGGCCGGTGACGACGCCGCTCTGCGCGCGCGGCACGCGCAGGCCGTCCGCTCCCACGTGACCACGCTGTCGGCGAAGCGGTATTGGACCGCCCAGCACAGCTCACCCGAATTCGTGGTGCTGTTCTTACCCGGCGACGGCATCTTGGAAGCCGCGACGCGGGCCGATCCCGGGCTGCTCGACTACGCCTTCGGACGAGATGTGGTGCTGGCGACGCCCGGCACGCTCATCGCGCTGTTGCGCACGGTCGCACTCGGGTGGCGGCAACACGCCCTCGCCGAGGATGCCGCGACGATCCACGCGCTCGGCCGGCAGCTGTATCAGCGCATCGACGGGGTGCTCGGGCATCTGGAGAAGACCGGAGGGGCGCTGCGGCGTGCCGTCGAGTCGTACAATGCGGCAATCGGGGCAATCGATACGCGACTGGGTGTCACTGCGCGGAAATTGTCGGAATTGGAGGCGCTGAGCGGCGTGATCCCGGCCGGGAAGCGGCCCCGCGAACGGCTTCCCACCGTCGATACCCAGGTGCGAGTTGCGTCACGAACCACCTGAGAAAGTGCCGCGCCACGGGCCGGGCATCTGCGGCGCCGCGACCGCACCCGGTACCGTTGACCCGTGGCTTTCCGTATCACGACCGGCACCGACGTGCCCGCAGACCAGCAGAGCGTGTGGCCCGGCATACCCGGGGTGCCCTGGTGGGGCGCGGTACTCATCGCCGCCGTGTGCACCGCGATCGGCGCTACCGCCGACGCGCTGCTGAACAATTCGCTGGGCCTGATCTACAACATCTGCTTCCTGGTCGGCTGCGTGCTGGCCGCGCTCGCCGTGCGACGCCGGGCGCTGTTCACCGCCGCCGTTCAGCCGCCGCTGATCACCGCCGTCATCGGCCTGATCAGTCTGTGGAGTCTCGCCGCCGCCAACAACGACTCGACCAAACCGCAGGGAATGCGCTCCGCGGTGCTGAAGGTCGCACTGCCGTTCGCGAACCTGTTCCCGTGGATCCTCGGGGTGTTCCTGGGAACGCTGGTGATCGTGCTCGCGCGATGGTTCTTCACTCGTGCGGCCGTGGCCGCCGCCGGCACTCCGGGCAAGACCCGCAAGGACAAGAGTGCGAAGGGCACGTCCGCGAAGCGGACGAAAGCCGAGCGCAAGAACGGCACCACCGCGGCGCAGAGCAAGACCGCACAGGGCACGACGGCACCGGGCAAGGCGGCGCAGGGCAAGGGCGGCGGCGAGAGTCCCGCCCGGAAGGACGAGGCTCGCGCACCCAAGAAGTCGCGCCGCCCCGCCGATCGGCCCGCACCCGAGGACACGCGCCGTTCCCCGATCGCGGACGAGACCGCGGCGGGCGGCAAGGCCCCGAAGACTCCGCACCGTCGCCCCCGGCGTCCGGCCGCCGACACCGCCGCGCTACAGCCGGCCGCGGCGACCGAGTCGCGCCCGGTGGCGAACCGCGCGACGCCCGAGCGCACCCCCCGTACCCGCCAGGACCCACCGCGACCGGAGTCGGCGCGCCCCGCGGCCGCGCCGACTCGCGACCGTGTCCCGGCCGACTATCCGGCGGCGCCCGCCGTGCGGAAGGCGCCGACCGCGGCCAGCCGATCGCAGGACCGCCCGGTGCGCCGGGCTCAGCCGCAGGTGATCCCGCCCGCCGACCGGTCTCGTCGCACCGCGGGCCAGCGATTGCGTGACCAAGGTGCCATCGAGGACCTGACGCTCGGCATCGACGACTGACGTCGCCGGACCGGGGGTCGTTTCGACACGGTCTGCGCCTAGCGGCTTGACCGGCTCAACGGGCTGTCTACGAGGTGCTTCGACACAGACCCGACCGACTCACCAGGGCTGTCCACGAGACACTTCGACACAGACCCGACCAACTCACCAGGGCTGTCCACGAGACACGCCAACACAGACCCGACCAACTCACCAGGGCTGTCCACGAGACACGCCAACACAGACCCGACCAACTCACCAGGGCTGTCCACGAGACACGCCAACACAGACCCGACCAACTCAACAGGCTGAACCGCCCCGGCATGTCCGGAGACTTTCTAGTTTGAGACCTCGACGAGTGTCGGGGTCGGTTGTTGAGCGTAGTGCGCAGTCTCCATCTCTGCTGGCGGGATGTCGCCGCAGTACTCGTAGAGCCTTCGGTGGTTGAACCAGTCGACCCACTCCGCGGTGGCGACCTCGACCTGGTCGACGGTGCGCCACGGGCCTCTGGCTTTGATCAGCTCGGTCTTGTAGAGCCCGTTGATCGACTCGGCCAGCGCGTTGTCATAGGACGATCCGACAACCCCCATCGAGGGACGGATTCCGTCAGCGGCGAGCCGCTCGCTGTAGGCCACAGAGGTGTACTGGCTGCCGTGGTCGTGATGCTGGACCACCCCGGCCACCGGCCGGCCCTCCCGCTGCCGTGTCCACACAGCATGGTCGATGGCGTCCAACACCAGCTGAGAGGTCATCGATGTCGACGACCTCCAGCCAATGATCCGACGCGCGTAGGCATCGATCACGAACGCCACGTAGACCCAGCCGGCCCACGTCGACACGTAGGTGAAGTCGGCCACCCATAGCCGGTCCGGCGCCAACGGCGCGAACTGACGTCCCACGAGGTCACCGGGATGCTTCGCCTTCGGATCAGCGATCGTCGTGCGCTTGACCTTGCCCCGGATCGCGCCACGAAGACCGAGGTCGCTCATCAGCCGTTCCACCGTGCACCTAGCGATCGGCTCGGCATCAGCGGTGCGCTCCCGGTTGAGCTGAAGCCAAACCTTCCGGGCTCCGTAGACGCCGTAGTTCTCGGCATGAACCTTGGCCACCTTCGGCCTCAACTCCTCATCCCGCACTTCACGCTTGGACGGCTTGTGGGAGCGGTGCTCGTAGTAGGTCGCGGGGGCGATCTTGGCGCCCAGCTCGGTGAGCTGGTCACAGATCGACTCGACACCCCATCGCAGACCTTCCTCGTGCTGGTCACCGACGTGCTCGTCGATATACCGCACGATCAGCGCTGTGGCCGGTCGAGTTCGGCCGCGAAGAAAGCCGATGCGCTCTTGAGGATCGCGTTGGCCCGCTTGAGCTCGGCATTCTCGCGCTTCAACCGCTTCAGCTCCGCTGACTCCTCACTCGTCGTCCCAACCCGCTGCCCGGCATCAACCTCGGCCTGACGACACCACTTCCTCACCGTCTCAGGCGTCCCGATCCCGAGCAGCGTCGCGACCTGCCTCATCGCCGCCCAGTCCGACTCGTGGTCGGCCCGGATCTCGCCAACCATCCTGACCGCCCGCTCACGCAGCTCGGCCGTGTACCTCTTCGACGTACTCCCTGCCATGACTCCATCCTTCCCAAGGAACGGAGTCTCCGGACATGCCGGGGCGGTTCAGGCTCAACGGCCTGCGTTGGGGGCGTTTCGACACGGTCTGCGCCTGGCGGCTTGACCGGCTCAACGGGCTGTCTAAGGGGCGCCTCGACCGGCCCAACGGGCTGGGCCGGACGCGTCCGACCAGCGGTCCGAGACTCCCCGCCGGCGGCAGACCTTCGCCGCGGCGGTTACGCGAAGTCGTTCTCGGCCAGGGCGCCGAAACCGGTCCCGGTGAGCCACTCCCCCAGTAGTCGGGCCGCGGCGTCGATCGCGGACGGCCAGTCCATCGCCGCATCATCGGCGTAGTCGCTCACGACCTTCACCAGCCGGATCGGCACCCCGAACTCGCCGCAGACGTGGACCAGAGCCGCGGCCTCCATGTCGACCAGATCGGCGCGCGCCGCGAGGGCGGTGCGCACGACGTCGTCGGTGACGAAGGTGTCACCCGTGGCGAGTACCGATCCGTCGCCGCCGGGCAGGCGCCAGGTGTCGCGGACCGGGTAGCCGAGGGCCGAGAGTTCACGGGCGGAGATGTCGTGCTCGATCACCGTCGACGGCACGTACAGACCGCCGTGGTGCGGGTGCAGGGCTCCGGCCGTACCGATGTTCACCACCCGGCGGTAACGACCGGGCGCGGCGGCGAGACGCGTCGCCAGCGCCGTCGCCGAACGCACCTTGCCCAGACCGGTGATCAGGACCTCGGCGCCACCCGGCACATGCGCGGCCTCCGCCCGGGTGGCCGCGACCACCAGCACGCCGTCGGTCGCTCCGCTCGCCCCGACATCCCCCGCCGCGTCGCTCGCCCCGGCCATCCGGGCGATCAGTCGCGATTGCCGGCGGGCGCCGACGCCTGCGAGCCCGCGTCACCGGTCGCCGGGTCACTCACCGCACTGAGCCGCTGAAGGTAGTCGAACCGGTTGTTCGCGATCCGCATGACGATCTCGTAGGGCAGCGCGAACTTGCGCGCCCACCAGTAGCCGAAACGGGTGTCGAACGAGGTGTAGACCATGAACTTGTTGCGCACCACGCCCTTGCAGATCGACTTGGCCGCGGACTCGGGTGTCACGGCGATCTTGTGGAAGCCCTGGATCTGCTTCTGGATCGCCGGGTTGTCGCGGTCCAGGCCGGCGATCTCGACGGTGTCGACCAGCGGCGTGGCCACCCCGCCCGGGCAGACCAGACTGACACCGATACCGTGCCTGCGCAGATCGAACCGCAGCACCTCGGAGACCCCGCGGATACCGAATTTGGAAGCACTGTACGCCGCGTGCCAGGGCAGGGCCAGCAGCCCGGCCGCCGACGACACGTTGACCAGCTGCCCACCGGTGCCGCGGCGCACCATCGGCGGTACGAAGCACTCGATGATGTGGATCGGGCCCATCAGATTGATGTCGACCATCCGACGCCACTGCCGGTGCTGCAACGTCTCGACGGTGCCCCACGCCGACACCCCGGCGACGTTCATCACCACATCCATGACGCCGACCTCGGCCGCCACGTCACGCGCGAAGGCGGCGACCCAGTCGTAGTCGGACACGTCACCCGCGCGGTGGTACAGCACCGTGCCGCCGTCGTCCTTGATCGCGGCGACCACTTGGTCCAGCGCGCCGGTCTGCACATCGGTGAGCACCAGCGCACCGCCCTGCCGGGCCACCTCGAACGCCGTCGCCCGGCCGATACCGCTGGCGGCCCCGGTGATCAGTACGGTGCGGCCTCGGAAACTCGGCACCGGGGTCGGCATGTACACGAGGTCGCGGAGGGTCTTCAGAGACGGCAGTGGCAAGCCCATGCCTCGACTGTAGTGGCCCCGGTCACCGTGCGGCCACCGACCACCCGCGAGCTATCGGGTCAGATCGGCAACTTCCCGCCGAAAACGGCGTACACGACGGCGAGCATCGCCTTGAGGACCTGCGACGAGACGTCCGAGCCCTGCGCGGCCAGGATCGATTCCGCTTCGGCGAGGCTCGACGCCTTCGAGAGCTGCTCGATCAGCGGACCGACCGCCGAGAGGGCGGCGAGATCGGACATGTCGCTCGCACCGGTGTCGGCGCCCGTGCCCTCGCCGGGGGCGAGCGGAACCGGGTTCGGCGCCGGGGCGGTCGACAGGTAACTCGTGATGCCGTTGGTCACCGCCATCGCATAGCGGGTGTCGCCCGCCGCCGACGACAGCTCGCGGGCCTCGGCCGGGTTCGAGAGATTGCCCATCTCGAGGAAGACGAGCGGCACCTTGGTCAGGTTGGCGCCGGCGATGTCGCTGCGCGTCTGGATGCCGTCGGCGATACCGCCGTAGTTCGCCGGGGTGAAGTTCGCGCGCTTGAGGGCATCGCGCATCGCCTCGGTCGCCTGGCGTCCCCGGCCACCCTGCACCGATGTCACCGTCGCGTCCGGCACCGGCAGGGCCGGCACGATCAGATGGAAACCGGACTTCCCGGCGTCGGCCCCGGCACTGGTCGAATCCGCGTGCAGGCTGACGGCGAGATCGGCGCCGGACGCGCTCGCCGCCGCGGCGCGCTCATCGACGCAGCCACCCCAGCCGGTGTCGTTGTTGCGGCTCAGGATCACCTTGGCGCCCTCGCGTTCCAGCCCGGCCTTGACCAGCTGCGCGACGTTCCAGTTGATGGTGTGTTCGGTCATGCCGGTCACCGCGGTCGCGCCGGTGGTCTGGCAGTCCTTGGTCCCACCGCGACCGTCCGGCACCTGCTTGGTCAGCGAATGCCCGTCGGTCCCGCCCTGGTGCCCGGGATCGAGAAACACCGTGCGGCCCGTCAGCGAACCGGCGGCGGGCGTCGGTGCGGCGGGGTCGGCCGCGGCCGGGGCGACGACGGCACCGGTCGCGAGCACGCCGGTCGCCGCGACGCACATCAGCGTGCGGGCACGACGACGGACAGAGAGTACAGACATGAGAACATCCTCCAGATCACCAGCGGTCACACTGGTCACTTCTGTAACAAGTGAATCAGCGCACCGCGATACCTGGCAACTCGATCCCGGCCACCAGCGGGAAATCGTTAGTCGGCTGTGACCACGTGCCGGGTCAGATGCAGGATCCCGTGCTCGTCCCCGGGGTCGGCGGGCGTCAGCACATCGTCGAGCGCGATCCGCGCGGCCTCGGTGTCGAGTCCGGCACCGATCACCACCAATGACGTCCGCGGCTCGCCCGCCGGCCACTGTCGCACGCCGACCCGAACGAAGCCGCCGACCGCATGTACTTCATAGGCGTGGCCGCGGTGGCCGGGAAGGTCGACGAACGCCAGGCCTTTGCAGCGATAGGCGCCGGCGGGCGGGCGTTCCAAGAAGTGGGCGAGCCGGCGCGGGTCGACCGGCCGCGGGTCGTCGAGCGCGACCGATTCGAACGCGTCGTGCAGGTGCTCGTGGTGTCCGTGATGGTCGTCGTGCTCGATCAACAGGTCGCCGATGGTGAGCTGCCGCGGCCCGTCGTCGGCCGACACCCCCGACGATTCGACGAGCAGTCCGGGATCGATGGCGCCGCCGACCACCGGCAGCATCGGCGCCGTCGGATTGAGCGCGGCGAGTCGTGCACCGGTCGCCTCCAGTTCTCCCGCGGAGACCAGGTCGGCCTTGTTGCCCACCACCAGATCCGCGATCGCGATGTGCTCGGCCACCGCCGGATGGGCGTCGAGCGTGGCGGCCAGCTGCGGCAGGTCGACGACGTAGATCAGCCCGCCGTAGGCGACCCGCTCGTCCCGCGCGGCCAGCACCATCCGGACCAGCGCTCGCGGCTCCGCGATGCCGCTCGCCTCGATCACGATCGCGTCGACCCCGGACGCCGCCAGCTCGGCGAGCGCCTCCCCCAGCCCGTCGGCGTCGGTGGTGCAGCAGATGCAGCCGTTGGTGAGGTTCAGCGTCCCCGCCGACCGGCCCGACACCAGGAGCGCGTCGATGTTGACCGCACCGAAATCGTTCACCAGCACGCCGAAGCGCCGCCCGTCGGCGTGCCGCAGGAGATGGTTCAGCAGCGTCGTCTTCCCCGCCCCGAGGAAACCCGCGAGAATCACCACCGGAACCGGCCGGACGGCGGCCCCGCTCACGCCGAGACCGGGCGGCAACTCGCGCACAGCACGGCGAGATCCCGGCCGAGACGATCGGGATGATTCGCGATCCGATTGGTCGGCGATCCACATTCGGCGCATTTCCCGATCACCGCGGCGCGCGGCGAGAAATCGATACTCATTCGCTCGTCGAAGACGTAGAGCGATCCCTGCCAGAGACCGTCGTCGCGATACCGCTCGCCGTAGCGGACGATCCCGCCGTCGAGCTGATACACCTCCCCGAAACCACGATTGCGCAG
This sequence comes from Gordonia sp. PP30, assembly GCF_023100845.1. Classification (NCBI taxonomy): domain Bacteria; kingdom Bacillati; phylum Actinomycetota; class Actinomycetes; order Mycobacteriales; family Gordoniaceae; genus Gordonia; species Gordonia sp. PP30. Next base: position 3,361,262 of record NZ_CP095864.1, read on the forward strand.
CAACGCGGTGAGGACTTCACAGCGGACGCCCCCGGTGCAGTACGTCACCAGCGGCCGGTCCTTCAGATGATCCAAGGCGCCGCTATCGATCAGCGGCACGAAATCGCGGGTGGTGGTCACCGGCGGAACCACCGCCCCGGCGAATCGGCCGATCTCCGCTTCTATCGCATTTCGGCCGTCCAGGAATACGACCTCGTCACCGCGTTCCTCGATCAGCCGGTGCACTTGTTCGGGCGACAGCCGCGGACCGCCACCGATCACGCCATCGGCGTCGACCCGCACCTCGTCCGGCACGCCGAAAGTGACGATCTCCGAGCGGACCTTGACGCTGAGCCGCGGGAAATCCGCACCCGTTCCCGGCGACCATTTGATGTCCGCATCGGCGAACGGACCGTAACCTCGTGTCGCTCGCACATAGCGTTTGACGTCGGGCAGATCGCCACCCACTGTCGCGTTGATCCCATGAGGTGACACGATGATCCTGCCGCGCAATCCCAGCGACTCGGCAACCGCGAGCTGCCACAGGCGGATCGCCTCGGGGTCCGGGAGTGGCGTGAACACGTAGAAGAGCACGATCTTGGGAGTAGCCACGGTGCCAGGGTACGGATTCGCCCGGAAAGTCGTCGCCGCCGCCCTCGGCGGAGCGGTCCTGTTCACGGTGACCGGATGCGGTCTCCTCGGTGACGACGGCGGCAAACCGGCGGCCATCGTGATCCCGTCGAAAGACGCGCTGACCACCGAGTCATCGCCACCGACCCTTTCCGAATCGACCTCGGTGAGCCGCCCGCAGCGGTCGTACACCATCGCGCCGGGTGACAGCTATCGGGCGGTGATCGACGACGCCCCGCACGTCGGCGTCGGCGACTTCCATCTCGGCGCCACCACGCCGACCGGCGACCGCACCGACAATCTGTCGGGCGTGCACTTCTCCACCCCGGACCGTTCCGTGGTCTGCTCGACGGGCAACAACGGCGCCGACGCGCTGGTGTGCTCATCCAGCGAAGTGCGCGGCACCGCGACGCCGCCGGCGGGCACTCCCGCCGGATGCGACTGGAGCCGCGATCTGGTGGTGCTCAATTCCGACAGTCTCTCGGCCGGCGCCTGCGCCAATCTCTATCCGGTTCTGTATCGTTCGCACATCCTGGAGTTCGGTACCGCGCTCTCCGCCGACAGTTTCAGTTGTCTCAGCGACGTCGACGGGCTGTACTGCCTGGAATCGGCGTCGGACCGGGGATTCGCCCTCACCCGAAGCGGCTATCGGGAAATCCAGGGAAACGATCGTGCACCCGTCGCGCTCCGCGGTGCCGCATCATCCACGGATACGACTTCACCCAGTCCGACACGCTGAAATCGGCTGTTATCGGACGCCTTGTTCCATCGCAATACGATTGTTTTGTACACTCGCCGGTGAGGGGATATAAAAGCGAGCGTCATCGCACCGACAGACAGAGGGAACGCATGGCCAAGAAGACCAAGATTCAGATCGTCGACGACATCGACGGCGCCGAACTCGACGACTACGAAACCGTGCGGTGGAGCCTCGACGGCAAGAGCTACGAATTCGACACCTCGCCGGAACACGCCGCCGAATTCCGCGACGCGGTGGCGACCTATGTCGCCGCGTCTCGGGTGATCGGTGGCCGCAGCACCCGCCGCGCATCGGCTGCCAAGTCGGCCGATACCCGCGCGATTCGTGCCTGGGCCAGCGAGAACGGCCACTCGGTGAGCGACCGCGGCCGTATCCCGGCCGACATCATCGCCGCCTACGAGGCCGCGCACTGAAAGCACGCTTCCGCTGACTCGGGCCCCGCGACGATCCGTCGCGGGGCCCGAGTCGTCCGGCGACCGATACGGGCGGACCGCGACGACCGCCAGGGGCGGGCGGCACGAAATGAGCACTTTCGGCCGCGATGATTTTTATTGCGAGCGGCGGCGCCGCGGCCGATAGGGTTACTCCTCATGTCCCTGCAGATACTCCGCCGGCGGGTACTGGCACTGATCCTCGTCGCATTCAGCGTCCTCGCCCTCGCCGCATGCGGCTCGGGTGACGGCAAGAACAAGGACGGCCTGTGCGCCCCGCCCGGCATCAAATCCGCCGCGGCCGCGCCGCAGAACCTGAACACCTCCGAGCAGGCCGTCGACCAGTACACCACCGCGGGCACCCTGCCGCTGGACCAGATCGACGTCGCCAAGCTGAACCTGATCGATCCGGGCACGCTCACCGTCGGCACCCTCTCCGACGCGCCGCCGAGCATCTGCCTCAACTCCGCCGGTACCTACACCGGCTTCGACAACGAGCTCCTCAAGGCCGTCGCCGCCAAGCTCGGCCTGAAGGTGAAGTTCGTCGGCACCGAATTCGCCGGGCTGCTGTCCCAGGTGGCCAATCACCGCTTCGACGTGGGATCGTCGTCGATCACCACCACCGAGGACCGCCGCAAGACCGTCGGCTTCACCAACGGCTACGACTTCGGGTACTTCTCGCTGGTCGCCTCGCAGACCGGCGCGATCCGCGGCTTCTCCGACCTGACCGGCGGGCAGCGGATCGGCGTGGTCCAGGGCACCGTGCAGGACGACTACGTCACCAACACGCTGAAGCTGAACCCGGTCAAGTTCCCGGACTACGCGACGGCCTACGCCAACCTCAAGAGCGGTCAGATCGACGCCTGGGTGGCCCCCAGCCAGCAGGCCGAGGGCGCCATTCAGTCCGGCGACGGCATGGCCATCCTCGAGGACACCTTCAGCGTCAACAACTTCGTCGGCTGGGCCACGCCGCGCGGTGACCAGCCGCTGATCGACGCGCTCAACAGCGGCCTGGACGCGGTGATCGCCGACGGCACCTGGGCCAAGCTGTACACCAACTGGGTGCCGCGCGAACTGCCCGCCGGCTGGAAGCCCGGCTCCAAGGCCGCGCCGATGCCGCAGCTGCCCGACTTCCGGCAGATCGCCGCCGACAACGCCACCAACCCGCAGTCGGAGGCCGTCGCCAAGAAGGGCACGCTGGCCCAGCTGGGAGACACGTTCTTCAACTGGGAGCTGTACCGCAAGGCCTTCCCCGATCTGTTCAAGACGGGTCTGCCGAACACGATCATCCTGGCCCTGGTGTCGGGCGTCGTCGGCACCCTGGCGGGCATGCTGCTGGCGGTGGCCGGTATCTCCCGGACACGCTGGCTGCGCTGGCCGGCCCGCGTCTACACCGACGTGTTCCGCGGGCTGCCCGCCGTCGTCGTCATCCTGCTCATCGGCCTGGGCATCGGGCCGCTGGTCAAGAACGTGACCGGCGGCAACCCGTACTGGCTCGGCGCACTCGCCCTGGCATTACTGGCGGCGGCCTACATCGGCGAGATCTTCCGGTCCGGAATCCAGAGCGTGGAGACCGGCCAGATGGAAGCGGCCCGCGCCCTCGGCTTCTCGTATTCGCGCTCGATGGCCCTGGTGGTGATCCCGCAGGGCGTGCGGCGCGTGCTGCCCGCCCTGATGAACCAGTTCATCGTGCTGATCAAGGATTCGTCCCTGATCTACTTCCTCGGTCTGCTCGCCAGCCAGCGGGAGTTGTTCGCCGTCGGCCGCGACCTCAACGCGAACACCGGCAATCTCTCCCCGCTGATGGCGGCCGGTCTGATCTACCTGCTGCTGACCATCCCGCTGACCCATCTGGTCAATTACATCGACAAGCGTCTGCGGACCGGAAAGGCCTGAGATGAGCTCCCCCACTCCGGCGAACGCCCCGGAACCCGAAACCACCGAGGTGATCCCGCTCGCCGCACCGAGCCCGGTGTCGCTCACCGGCACCGGCCTGCACCTGGCCTTCGGCGACAACCAGGTGCTGCGGGGCGTCGACATCCACGTCGACGCGGGCACGACGACCACCGTCATCGGCCCGTCCGGCTCGGGCAAGTCGACGCTGCTGCGCGTGCTCAACCGTCTGCACGAACCGCAGGCCGGCGACATCCTGATCGACGGCCGGTCCGTCCTGCACGACAACCCGGATGAGCTGCGCCGCCGTATCGGCATGGTCTTCCAGCAGTTCAACCTGTTTCCGCACATGACCGTCGCCGAGAACATCTCGCTCGCGCCACGCAAGCTGCGCAAGCTCGGCAAGGACGAGGCCCGCGATCTGGCGCTGGCGCAGCTCGACGCCGTCGGGCTCAAGGAGAAGGCCGATGTCCGGCCGTCGACGCTGTCCGGCGGCCAGCAGCAGCGCGTCGCGATCGCCCGCGCGCTCGCCATGAAGCCGGAGATCATGTTCTTCGACGAGGCCACCAGCGCGCTCGACCCGGAGCTGGTCAAGGGTGTGCTGGCGCTGATGACCGAACTGTCCCGCGAGGGCATGACGATGGTCGTGGTGACCCACGAGATGGGTTACGCGCGCAACGTCTCCGACAACGTGCTGTTCATGGACGGCGGTGTCGTCGTCGAGACCGGCTCCCCGGAGCAGTTGTTCGACGCGCCGTCGAGCGAGCGCCTGCAGACCTTCCTGTCCGAGGTCCTGTAGTCGTCGGGCCGGTGGCCTGGACTATCCATGACGCGCGAAGACGCCGACCGATCACGCGGAGTTCGCCCGGTAGGCACGGACTTCGCTAAGCGGGCAGGCAGGCGGCGAACTCCGGGGAGGCGAAGAACGGGGTCAGGCGGCGGCGCAGGATCTGTTCCAGCACGCCGTCGCGGTCGAGCCGGGCCAGCACCGGCGGACCGAAACGCAGGGCCTCCTCGCGGAGGTCGTCGCCGCCGATGCCGAGGTCTTCGATCACGTCGGCGATCGGGGTGGCGCCGTAGGTGTCGAAGACCTCGTCGATACCGGCGGCGAGCAGCGTCTGAAAGTAGTCGGACTGCCGGAAGTCGCGCCAGAACTCGAAGGCCATGACCACCACGTCCTCGACGTCCGATTCGGAGACGCTCTCCCGGAAACCGCCGACGGTGCCGCCGGAGCGGCCGTGCCAGAACTCGCGCACGGCGTCGAGCAGCAGTTCCCCGGAATCCTCGCGCGTCGACTCGATCACCATCGCGGTACCGCTGCGGGTGACCCGCTCCACCAGCCGGGACAGCCGGCGGCCGATCCGCTGCCCGAACCGGTCCTCGACGGCCCGCTGCATCAGCTCGACCAGGGTATCGGTGGTCGCCGGGCTCTCCAGAACCTGCTCGATGGCCCGCTGCGAGAGGCGCAGGTCGACGACCGTCGAGGCGAGTTCGTCGAACCGCCGCGGCTCGATCACCTGATCGACGACGGTGCGCTCGTGGATGTCGCTGCGGTACAGGCGCGCCGCGACCTGCCCGGCCAGTTCCGGAATGGCTCCCTCCACCGGAAACTGCAGGGTGTACTTGCGCGCCACCTCCTGGACCAGCTGACGAGGCATCACCTTTTCCATCGGCAGCACGCCGCCCTCGACGAAGAAGTTCTCGATCTCTTCTTCGACGAGCGCGGTGAACTCGGCGTCGTCGGTGAGCTGACGAATCCCGAACGCCACCTGAGCATCGAGCAGGCGGGCGGCGAGGTCATCGCGCGAATCGTCCATGGTCACAGCCTACTGTCGAGTATGCGAGTCGGACGGCGCGACCACAGTCGTCTCCGAACGGACCCGGGGAGCCCGGAGACCGAACACGCCACGCCGTCGCCGGTCACGCGCGACGACCAGGGTGACCACCGCCAGCAGACCCGCGATCGGCCACAGGGCACCGCCGAGTCCGATCCAGCGAAGCATCGCCGCACCGACGACGCCCCCGGCCAGCAGCGCGGCCCACAGGGAGAGATGGCGCGCCCACAGCCGCCGCGGTCCGCCGAAGAACGCATCGACCAGCCGCTGACCGGCCTTGACCAGCGCACCGGTCATGTACGTGAGGCCGATGCTCGCCTCACCGGCGCTCAGGAACGTCGCGTTGACCACGCCCATCGCCAACGGGAGCAGCAGCGCCACCGGCCACGTCTGCCCGCTCACGTCACCAAGAAGCGCGGTCAGCCCGACCAGAATCGTGGTGCCGGTAAGGACCACGGTGCGCCCGTCACTGATCCGATTCAGCAGCGCACCGAGGACCGCACCGGCGAAGAACATCCCGATGAGGGTGCCGGCCAGCCGCGCCGGCGCCCAGTCACCGTGCGCGACGCCGGTCGCGAGTTCGGTCGTGTTGCCGCTCATGAAGGAGACGAAGAAGCCGCCGAGATACACATATCCGACGGCATCGAGGTACCCGGCGGCCGCGGAAAGGATCACGGCCAGCGTCACTTCCCGCCGCGCGATCATCTTCACGCGCACCATCGTCGCATCTCCCGCGGCTACCCCCGCGTACCCGTGACGGATGCCACGCACCGAACCTATGGTCGTAGTCGCATACCCCGTCCCACCATCGCGAAGGCCCTCCCATGCGCGCCGTCAAGCTGACCAGCCCGAGCACCGTCACCCTCGAAGAGACGCCCGTCCCCGAACCCGGCCCGGGCGAGATCCGCGTCAAGGTCGCCGGCGCCGGACTCTGCCATTCCGACCTGCACCTCATCGGCATGGGTGACGCCTGGCCCGCCTTCGGCATCACCCTCGGGCACGAGGGCGCCGGATACGTCGACGCGCTCGGCAGCGGGGTGACCGGTCACGACATCGGCGCACCGGTGATCGTGAACCTGCTATGGAGCTGCGGTGACTGCCGCGCCTGTGTCGAGGGCCGCGACAACGCATGCGAGGTGGCCGGCGGCCGCGACGACTTTCCGACCACCCCCGGCATCAGCCTGAACGGTTCCATGGCCGATTACGTCATCGCCCCGGCCCGGCACGTGCTCCCCTTGGGCGACATCGACCCGGTCGGCGCCGGACCGCTGACCGACGCCGGCCTCACCCCGATGCACGCGATCAACTCGGTGCGCCGCCGTCTCACGCCGGGCGCCACCGTGGTGATCCTCGGGATCGGCGGCCTCGGCCACGTCGGGCTGCAGATCGTCAAGGCGATCTCGGCCGCGCGGGTGATCGCCATCGACAACGACGAGAAGAAGCTCGCGCACGCCGCCGAACTCGGTGCCGACCTCACGTTCGCGCCGGGCCCGGACACCGCGGCGCAGATCCTCGAACTGACCGGCGGCTACGGCGCGGACGTGGTGCTCGACTTCGTCGGCGTGCAGCCCACCGTCGACACCGCGGCCGCGGTGATCGCCCCGGAAGGACTCGTCCGCCTGGTCGGTCTGGGCGGCGGCACCTTCCCGATGCGGGCGGTGGGCCTGGCCCCGTGGGGCGTCGACGTGCAGCGTTCCTACGGCGGCACCAGGTCCGACCTGCTGGAGGTGCTGGCGCTGGCCGCCGCGGGCAAGATCCGGATCGACTACACCACGTATCCGCTGGAGGACTTCCAGCGGGCGATCGACGACCTGCACGACGGCAGAGTCATCGGCCGCGCCGTCCTGGTGCCCTGATGGGGCGAACCACCGCTCAGCGCAGCGGAATCGGCACGTCCGAGCCGCCTTCTTCGGTGAGCCGGGCACCCACCTGCACGAGCATCGGCTCGGGAGCGAAACCGCCGGCGAACAGCACCTCGCCCTGCGCGAACGACGTCGCGCGGTCCCGCAGCGCCGCCGGCGCGTAGCCGAAGACCGATCCCAGCTCGGCGAGGTCGCGGGGCGAACTCATCCTCATCAGCCCGAGGTTGTCGCACTGGGACAGCGCGTTCGGGTGCACCTTCGACGGCCGCTGCGTGGACATGAGCAGCCACAGGCCGTACTTGCGGCCCTCCGCGGCGATCTGCACGATCCGTTCGGTGAGCAGGCGCTCGATCGGTGTCGCCGGGGCCGGTGAGCAGAGATTGTGCGCCTCGTCGATCACGATCAGCCGGCCGATGCGGTCGTGCCTGCGGGCCCACAAGTGATCGAGGACGGCGAGCGCCGCCGCCCGCGGTTCGTCGGCCGTATCGAAGCCGCCGAGGTCGATCACCGTGGTGTCGGGCCGCTCGTCGATGATGTCGGGCAGCGCGGTCTGCCCCCACGCCCACAACTGCCAGTCGGCGATCCCGAGGTTCTCCAGCCGGATCGCGAGGCGCTCGAACTCGGGATCGGCCTGGGTCCGCAACCAGTGCACGAGAGACGGACGCAGCCCCGACCGCTGCCCGGCGAGCAGGGCGTCGTCGATCTGCGCGAGGGCCCCGCGCAGCCTCTCCTCCCCGCGCAGCATGGCGTTGAAGTCGTCGGCGTCGGCGATCGGATCGATCTGCATGACGGCCGCGCGCGAGGCCAGATTCATGTCGACGAAGCGGACGTGCAGCGGGTCGCCGTCGCCCGGGGACCGGCGGCAGACGCGGATGTCCCGGCTCGCGAACTCTTCGGCGAGTTCGGGCGCGATCCCGGGACGGGTCCGGCCCAGCGACACGAAATCGGAGTTGGGGTCGAGGATCACCAGGGGCAACCGGGTGTGCAACAGCACCTGTTCCAGCAGCACACCCAGGGCGTAGGTCTTGCCCGAACCGCTCTGCCCGCACCAGAACGTGTGCCGGTTCAGCCGCGGCGCCAGCAGGTGGGCGGGGTCGTCGGTGCCCAGGCGCGTGCCGATGGGGAGTTCAGCCGTCATGGTCGATCATCGTAGGTGGAACCGGGCGCCGGATGAGTTCGATCGCGACCACCAGTACCGACAGCCCGACGACGAACCAGACGACCGAGCCGAGCGTCACCGGCCGCGCGGCGACCAGGGCGACGCAACCACCGATCACGGCCAGCGTCACGACGGTGAAGCGCCACCGCTGCACCCAGGCGCCGACACGGCCGGTGTCGCCGCCGTGCGCGTCGAGCGCGCCGCGCAGCAGACCGAAACCGCCGATGGCGACCTCCCGCATCGCGCGGGCCGGGCGGGCCGGGCCGGCGAACCACGCGGCGATCGCGACGAGCGCCCCGAAGACGGTCAGGGCGACGACGGTGGCCTGCATGACGGTGGTGACCTGGGTGAACAGGACGTCGGCCACCGCGCCGGGCACCTGCCGCGGGCTGACCGCGTGGACGAAGGCCGTCTTGCCGATCCACAGACCGAAGATCAGGAAGCCGCAGACCACGGCGAAGGCGGCCGCCACCCCGGACAGGGCGCGGCGCGGCGAGACGGCGATCAGCACGGCCCCGGCGAGCAGTGCGAGCACCACCCACGGCAGCCAGTAACCGCCGATCACCGCGGTGGTGTAGACCGTGCGCGCCAGCCCGAGCGACCGCGACCGCACGATCGGGATGTTCCCGATCTGATTCGTGATCTGGATGCGGTCGACGAACGGCAGACCGAGACCGGCCAGTTGCTGCTTCACGGCGTCGATCACCGGATCGAGCCGCAGGGACAGCACGCCGTCGTCGGACAGCTCCGCGAGAGCCTTCGGGTCGTCTTCGAGAACCGCGACCACGTGCTGGTGACTCAGCCGCAGGCTCGCCGCCCACAGATCGGCGAAGCGGTCGGAGGTGACCACCCGCTCGACGGTGTTGTCGATGAAGCCCCGCAGGCCGGCGACGGTCGGCGCTTCCAGGAGACCGACGGCACTCGCGGCACGCGGCGGCATCCCGGAGTCCTGGATCGAGTCGAACAGCTCGCCGACGCGCGCCGGCAGATCGAGTTGCTGTTCGATGCGGTCGGACACCGTCTCGGTGAGGAACTTCTGCATGTCCGGGTCCGAGGCGAGCGGACCGAAGGTGGAGACGAACCGGTTGGCGTCGACCATCTGCAACCGGGCCCACGTACCGACCACCGCGACCGGCGTGAGCAGCAGAGCGACGACGGCCAGCACCAGGCAGGCGGTGGTGCGCAGGCCCCGATGGGAGCGGGGCGCGGCGGCCGCCGTCAGCGCGGCGTTGCGGGCCTCCAACTCGGCGACGCGCTCGCGCAGGGCGGCCGCGTCGTCGCCGGTCGCGTCGTCACCGGCCGTGTCGTCAGCGGCCGGGTCGTCACCGGCCGGGTCGTCAGCGGTCCTGGCGCCGTCGGTCGGCGGCACCGCGTCGCCGGTCACGACGCGCCGTCGTCTAGGAGCGCCCGCAGCACCGAGACGACGCCCCCGTCGGCGTTGCTCGGCGCCCGGTAGCGCGCCCGCTCGGCCACCCGCGGGTGGGCGTTGGCCATCGCGTACGACACGTCGCCGGCGTCGAGCATCTCCAGGTCGTTGAGGTAGTCGCCGAAGACGACGGTCTGCGCGGGATCGATCCCCAGGTCCTCCTGGAGCGCCCGGACACCGACGCCCTTGTTGACGCCGGGCGCCATCAGGTCGATCCAGTTGGGCCCGGACACCACCACCTGGCAGCGTTCGGTGAACGGAGCGAAGTGCCGGCGGGCCGCCGCGTCGGCGTCGTCGAAGTCGAAGACGGCGAGTTTGAGCAGCTCGTCGTCGATGCCGAGCAGGTCGTCGACCAGCGTCAGCCGCAGGTAGTACTTGTCGGATTCGTCGAGGAACGGCAGGTCACCACGTTCGACGTAGCCGCCGCTCACCCCGCACACCACCAGGCCGAGATCGCGGTCGGCCGCGCGCGTCGTACCGATCACCTCCGCGGCCAGTTCCCGATCGAAGGGCGCGGTGACGCGCCGGTGGTCGTCGTGCACCACCAGATTCCCGTTCTCGGCGATGTACGAGATCCCGTCCGGGGAGCGCTCGAAGAGGCTCTGCAGGGTGTAGAACTGGCGGCCGCTGGCCGGGACGAACGCGATCCCCCGCGCGCGCATCAGGTCCAGGAGCGGCCAGAAGTCGTCGGGCACGCGCCCGGCGTCGTCCAGGAGCGTGCCGTCCATGTCGGCGACGACGAGACGGACATCGGTGGGCTGGTTCGGCAGATCGAATGCAGGCACACAGACATCTTCACACTCCGCGGAGCCGGCCGACGTCCACTCCCGCGGGACGCTCGGCGACCACGACGCACAGATTCCACCGAATGGGCGATTTACGTTGTTCGTGACCACTGATACCGTCCGGCCCATGTCCTATCCCGGCCGCCCGCCGCAGGGTCCGCCTTCGCCCGGCCGCCGCCCGATGTCCGCCGGTCCTCCGCCAAGCACTTACCCGTCGATGCCCGCGCACCCCGGGATGCCGCCCTCTCTCGGAGCGCCGCCGCCTCGCGGGCCCCAGCCATACCCCGGAGCGCAGACATATCCCGGGCCCCCGATGTATCCACCTGGGCGATCCTGGACCGTCCCGGCCGGGTTCGGTGCCGCGATCGCGTTCGCGGTCGCGTTCGTGCTCCTGCGCGGGATCTCGCAGGTGCTGCAGATCTCCTTGCAGTCCGGGAAGATCCCCGTCGAGACCGAGGCGGCCGCGAAGACGCTCTTCATCGTCATGATCCTGCTACCGATCTTCGTGGTGCTGCCTGCCGTGCTGTGGATGGCTCGCGGCCCGCGTGTGGACGGCCGCCCGTTCGCCACCGCGTGCGGCTGGACCGCGGTGATCGTGAGTGTCGAACCGGTGCTGTGGGTGCTGCTGCCACCGAATCCCCAGGCCGGCGTACCCGAGGGCATCTACTTCAGCGGCGGTACCGATTTCATCGCGGCGACCCTGATCCTGATCGCGTGGATCGTGACGCGGCGCGGCAGTGCGTGGAGTCTGCTGATCCCACCGATCGGCGGGATCATCGCGCTGCAGGCGGTGAAACTCAGCGTGCCCCCGGCTCCCGACGCGGGCCCGCAATCCATGGACGAGCAGATCGCCGACATGCTGAATCCGAGCGGCCCGAGTCTGGCCGCACACTTCTGGTATCCGGTGCTCGGCTCCACGATGGAGATCCTGGTTCTGGTCGGCGCCGCTTGGCTCGCCTTCGGTGTCGACAAAGGCGTCGAGGCGCTCCGGGGACCGCTGCCGATGGCACCGGCCGGCATGCTCACGCCGTTGACGGCGAACCAGCGGCGGGCGCTGACCACCGGAACCTACGGGCTGCTGCTCGGGATGCTCACCGCGGTGGGCGCGATGGTGTATTCCTCGACCGAGGGCAACATGACGGTGTGGGCGCTGGCGACGGCCGCGGCGTACGTCCTCGTCGGCACGGCGGCCTCGCTGCTGTCCAGCGATCCCGGACCCCGGGAGGCCACTACCGATCTGCTCGTGCGCCGGCTGTTGCTATGGCTCCCGCTCGGTATCGCCGCGCTCTGCCTCGTGACGCAGTTCTTCCTGATGCTCGGCGCCGACGCGGACGCGGCGGGCCGTGGAGCCGGCTTCGGGGCGGTATACCACCTCGGACTCGTCGCGCTCGCCGCGGCCGTGATCGGTGGAATCAGCAAAGGCCCATGGGGGACCCCGGCGGCGTTCCTGCTATTCATTCCCTCCACCGTCGCCCTCGGTGATTACGCGGACGTCGACACCCTGGTCGCCAAGATCGACGCGTCGGGCAAGGTCGCCGTACTCGCGGTGGTCTTCGTCGCGGCGGTGATCCTCGGAGTTCTGCTGAACAAGGCGACGGAGTACGTTCTCGCCAACCCCGAAACCTTCCGTGTACGGCCGGGAGCGGCCGTCACCCAGCCGCCGAGGTACGGCCCCACGCCGCCCGGACCGCCCCCTGCGCCGCCGTACCCGGCTCGGCCGCACACGCCCCCGCCGCCCGGACACCGCCCGCCATCCGGACCTCATCCGCCGCCCGGGGATCACTCGCGGCCTGGGCCGCTCCCGGCGTACCCCGCAGCGGGACCTCACCAACCGCCCGGACCCCCGCCGCCCGGACCGTATCCGCCCGCGCCGGGGCGACCCCCTACGACTCGGTGACCCTGCCGTTCTCGACGTGCCAGCGGCGATCGAGGCGGACCGCGTCGAGCATCCGGCGGTCGTGCGTCACCAGCAGCAGCGCCCCGTCGTAGCCCTCGAGGGCCTGCTCCAGCTGCTCGATCGCCGGCAGGTCGAGATGGTTGGTGGGCTCATCGAGCACCAGCAGGTTGGTGCCGCGGGCCTGGAGCAGGGCGAGCGCGGCGCGGGTCCGCTCGCCGGGCGAGAGGCCGTCGACCGGCCGGTCGACGTGGTCGGCGCGCAAGCCGAACTTGGCCAGCAGCGTGCGGACCTGTTCGGTGGTGTAGTCGGGCATCAGTTCCTCGAAGCGCGCGGCGAGCGGCGCCGGGCCGGTGAACAGGCTGCGCGACTGGTTCACCTCACCGATCGCGACGCTCGCGCCGAGGTGTGCGGCGCCCTCGTCGGGCGCGATCTCACCGAGCAGCAGCCGCAGCAGCGTCGACTTGCCCGCGCCGTTCGGTCCGGTGATCCCGATCCGGTCGCCGGCGTCGACCTGGATCGACACCGGACCGAGGGTGAAGTCGCCGCGGCGGACGACGGCGTCGTTGGCGGTGGCGACGACCGAACTCGAGCGCGGCGCCGAGCCGATACTGAACTCCAGCACCCATTCCTTGCGCGGCTCGACCACCTCCTCGAGTCGGGCGATCCGGCTCTCCATCTGCCGCACCTTCTGCGCCTGCTTCTCGCTGGACTCGGTCGCGGCACGACGGCGGATCTTGTCGTTGTCGGGGGCCTTGCGCATCGCGTTCCGCACGCCCTGGCTGGACCATTCGCGCTGGGTGCGGGCGCGGGCCACCAGATCGGCCTTCCGGTTCGCGTACTCCTCGTACTCCTCGCGACGGTGCCGGCGAGCGGTCTCCCGCTCTTCCAGGAAGCTGTCGTAGCCGCCGCCGTACACGGTGTTCGTGTGCTGGGCCAGGTCGAGTTCGGCCACACGGGTGACGCTGCGCGACAGGAACTCCCGGTCGTGCGAGACCAGCACCACGCCGCCGCGCATGCCGCGCACCACCTCTTCCAGCCGGGCGAGGCCGTCGAGATCGAGGTCGTTGGTCGGCTCGTCGAGCAGCACCACGTCGAACCGCGAGCAGAGCAGCGCGGCGAGTCCGACACGCGCCGCCTGCCCGCCCGACAGCGCGGTCATCGGTTCGTCACCGGCCATGTCCAGGCCGAGATCGGCGAGCACCTGCGGCAGCCGGTCGTCGAGGTCGGGGGCGCCGGTGGCGAGCCAGTGGTCGAGGGCGGCGGCATACGTGTCGTCGGCGCCGGCCGGCGGATCCGGCTCGGCGAGCAGTCCGGCGGCCCGGTCCATGGCCTCGGCGGCGGCCGCGCAGCCGGTGCGCCGTGCGACGTACGCGGCGACGGTCTCCCCCGGGACGCGCTCGTGTTCCTGCGGCAGCCACCCGACGAACGCATCCGCCGGTGCGCACGACACGCTCCCGGCCAGCGGAGCGAGGTCCCCGGCGAGGATGCGCAGCAGGGTGGTCTTCCCGGCGCCGTTGGCCCCCACGACACCGACGACGTCACCGGGCGCGACGGTCAGGTCGAGGTGTTCGAACAGCACCCGATGCGCGTATCCGCCGGACAGATCCTTGGCGACGAGAGTTGCGGTCACCTCCCCATCGTCGCACTCGGCGGTCACACCGATGACCACTGAGTAACATGTAGCCACGATGTGACGGCAGTCACCGTGAAGGGAAGCTGTGCATGGAGCCCGACCAGAAGTCGCCGACCCTCTCCTCGCTCCTCGGGGCGGCCGGCCGACAGGCCGGCCGGCTGCTGCCGCGGCTCCGCCGGGGTGATCTGGACGACCGCGATCCGGACGCGATCCGCGAGCTGCTTCCCGGTCTGTGGCTGCTGATCAGCACCTGGTACCGGCCGGACGTGCGGGGACTGCACCACATCCCGGAGTCCGGCCCGGCGCTGATCGTGGGCAACCACACCGGCGGCATCATGTCGCCGGAGGTGATGATCAGCCAGCTGGCGGTCACCTCGTACTGCGGCGTCGAGCGCCCGTTCTTCCAGCTCGCTCACCGGATGGTCCTGAACTCGCCGCTCGCCCCGATCCTGCGGCGCTTCGGCACCGTCGAAGCCGATCCGGAGAACGGTCACACCGTGCTCGCCGAGGGCGGCCTGCTGCAGGTGTTCCCGGGCGGCGACTACGAGGTCTACCGCCCCACCAGCCAGTCCGGGATCATCGACTTCGGCGGCCGCAAGGGCTTCCTGCGCCTGGCCCTGCGGCACGACGTGCCGATCGTCCCGCAGGTGACCATCGGCGGCCAGGAGACGGCCCTCTTCCTGACCCGCGGCGACCGGCTGGCCCAGCTGCTGCACCTGGACCGGCTGTTCCGGCTGAAGGTGCTGCCGATCGTGCTCTCCGCGCCGTTCGGGCTGACCCTGCCGTTCGCGCCCTTCCTGCCGCTGCCGGCCAAGATCACCATCGCCTACCTGCCGCCGATCGACCTGCGGGCCGCCTACGGCGACGACCCCGACCTCGACGTGGTCTACACCGACCTCGTCGCCACCATGCAGGACGTGCTCAGCGCCCTGCAGTCCGAGCGGAGACTGCCGGTGATCGGATGAAGATCGAGCACAGCGACGTCATCGCCGCACCCGTCGAGCGCGTCTGGGAGCTCTGCGCCGACCCGGCGGCGGTCTCCCGCTTCGGCAACGGCACCCTCACGGTCACCCCGCACACCCCCGGCCAGCCGCCGGTGCTCGACGCCCGCTACCGGGTGACGCTGATGATGAGCGGCGCGATGGTCGGCGGCGACGCCATCCTCACCGAGGCCGTGCCGCCCCGCGAGATGGCGTGGGCGTCGTACACCGGCATCTCGCATCGCCTGCGGATGCGGCTGCGGCCGGTCCCCGGCGGCACCCGGCTCACGCTGCGCCTCTCGTACGACGCGCCCGGCATCTTCGGCGGTGTCGCCGACTTCGTCGCCTACCCGGCGATGCGGTCGCTGGTGCACAGCGTCCTCGCCGCGATGAAGTCCACCGTCGAGGGCGCACCGGACGCCGACGACCAGCCGCCGCTGCCGCAGCGGCTCGTCGACGAAGCCGGTCACCTGGCCGTCCTCACCCGCGCCGGGATCATCGCACCGATGCGGCCCGACCGCGCCGTGCGCATCGCGCTCGCCGCGCGCAGCTGGGGGCTGAGCCCGGGCGCGCTGATCGCCGTCGGTGCGGCACGCGACCCGCAGCGCCAGGTGATGATCGACGACGACGGCGTGCTCACCTACGCCGAGGCCGACCGGCAGTCGTCCCGGATCGGGGCCGGTCTGCGCGCCCTCGGCGTGTCCGAGGGCGACGCCGTCGCGCTGCTGGCCCGCAACAGCCGCGGGTTCCTGCTGGCCACCGGCGCGATCGCGAAGGCCGGTGGCGACGTGCTGCTGCTCAACACCGGCTTCTCCGGCCCGCAGATCGCCGACGTGTGCCGGCGGGAGAGCGCGTCGGTCGTCGTCTACGACTCCGAATTCACCGAGCTGGTCGCCGGGGCCACGGAGCACCGGCGCACCGTGCTGGTCGACGATCCGCCCGGCCGCGACGAACCGACGCTGACCGGCCTGGCAGCCGAACACGGCGACCGGCCGCTGCCGTCACCGGGCCGCGCCGGCCGGGTGATCATCCTGACCTCGGGCACCACCGGTACCCCGAAGGGCGCGAGCCGCGGAGCCACCTCGGGCGGTGCGATGCCGACGCTGGAGGCACCGGCCGCACTGCTCGACCGGATCCCGCTGCACGCCGGCATGCGCATCGGGCTGGCGGCCCCCGCCTTCCACGCCTGGGGCCTGTCGAACCTGTTGCTGACCCTCGGTCTCGGCGGGCGGATGGTGTGCCGCCGCCGCTTCGACCCCGAGGAATGGCTGGCCGCGATCGAGAAGCAGCGGATCGAGGCGCTCATCGTCGTGCCGGTGATGCTGTCGCGGATCCTGGATCTGCCGCCGGAGACCCGCGAACGGTACGACCTGTCGTCGCTGCGGGTGGTCGCCGCCTCCGGCTCGGCGCTCCCGGCCGGCCTCGCCGAGCACTGGATGAACGAGTACGGCGACAATCTCTACAACCTGTACGGCTCCACCGAGGTCGCGAACGCCACCATCGCGACACCCGCCGACCTGCGCGCGGCGCCCGGCACCGCGGGCCGGCCGACACGCGGCACCACCGTGCGGCTGTACGACGACGACGGCGTGGAGGTTCCGCAGGGACGGATCGGCCGGATCTTCGTCGGCAACTCGCAGCTGTTCGAGGGCTATACCGGGGGCGGCGACAAGACTCGCCTGCACGGACTCGCGGCCACCGGCGACGTCGGGCGGTTCGACGCCGCCGGGCGCCTCTTCGTCGAGGGCCGCGACGACGACATGATCGTCTCCGGCGGCGAGAACGTGTTCCCCAAGGAGGTCGAGGACGTCCTCGCCTCGCATCCGGCCGTCGCCGAGGCCGCCTGCATCGGGATCGCGGACGAGATGTTCGGTGAGCGCCTGCGCGCCTTCGTCAGCCTGCGCGACGGTGAGAGCGTCACCGGCGACGAGCTGATCGGCCTGGTCAAGACCTCGCTCGCCGGCTACAAGGCGCCGCGCGAGGTGGTCTTCATCGACGCGCTCCCCCGCAACGCGACCGGCAAGGTCCTTCGCCGCGAACTCGCCGCCCTGCCGGTCCCCGCCCCCTGAGCCGTCGGCCCCGCGGTCCCTCCCGACCGTCGGCCCGCCCTCTCCCGAACCGTCGGCCCCGCTGTTTCCCGGACCGTCGGCCCCGCCTTGTCGCGAACCGTCGGCCCCGCCTTGTCGCGAACCGTCGGCCCCGCCTTTTCGCGAACCGTCGGCCCCGCCGCCCCCCTGAGCCGACCGAGCCGCCAGGCGAGATCGAGTCGAAGGCGCTCCCTGAGCCGATCGAGCCGCCAGGCGAGATCGAGTCGAAGGCGTTCCCTGAGCCGATCGAGCCGCCAGGCGAGATCGAGTCGAAGGGCAGGCGGCCCGGTCAGCCGATCTCGTCGATGCTCCCGGCCAGCTCGACGTCGAGGTCGCCCACGTCGTCGGGACCGATACGCCGGTCCCCGTCGACCAGGTAGACCACGTGACCGTCGGCGACGAGCCGGTGCAGAGTCTCGACCAGGAGGAGTCGCGCGGCGTCGCCGAGGCGGTACACCCGGTTCAGGTCGATCGCCACCCGGCGGCAGGGCGGCGGATTCAGCTCGAACTCCCGCGTCACCCGCTCGCCGCCGGCGAACCGGATGCTGCCCTGCAGCGTGACCACGTAGAGGGGTTCGGGGCCGTCGATCAGCTCGGCGCCGCGGATCACCGCCAGCGGCGCCGACACCGCCTCCATCAGGTGCAGACTCATGTCGGCGGCGAAGCGCTGGAAGAGTTCGACGCCGCGGACGCTGTTGCCGTGCCGGTCGAGCCGCGGGGAGAAGGTCGCGATGCCGATCTGGCCGGGCAGCGCTCCGATCAGACCACCGGCCACCCCGCTCTTGGCGGGCACGCCGACACGCACCATCCAGTCGCCGGCACCGTCGTACATGCCGCACGTCGACATCACGCTCAAGGTCTGCCGGACCACCCGGGAACCGACCACCTCGACGCCGGTGCGCGGGTTGACGCCCTGGTTGGCGAGGGTCGCCGCCATCATCGCGAGGTCGCGGGTGGTGACGTTGATCGAGCACTGCCGGGTGTATCCGGTGACCGCGATCAGCGGGTCCTCGTCGATGATCCCGTTGGCGCGCAGCAGGTTCGCCAGCGCCCGGTTACGGAAGGCGTGGCCGAGCTCGGATTCGAAGACGGCCTCGTCGACGCTGAGCTGCCGCCCGGCGAAGGCGCTCAGCCCGTCCAGGACCGCCTGGAAGCGCGCCGCCGGATCGGTGCCCTCCGGCGCGGCCAGCGTGTGCACCGCGATCGCGCCGGCGTTGATCATCGGATTGCGGGGCCGGCCGGTGCCCGGTTCCAGCGAGATCTGGTTGAACGCATCGCCGGTCGGCTCCACGCCCACCTTGTCCAGCACCGCGTCGAACCCGCGGCCGGCCAGCGCGAGGGCGTAGACGAAGGGCTTGGAGATCGACTGGATGCTGAATTCGGCGCGGGTGTCCCCGGCCTCGTACAGGTAGCCGTCGGTCATCGCGGCGGCCACGCCGAGGAGATCGGGGTCGGCGACGGCGAGTTGCGGGATGTAGTCGGCCACCGCACCGCTGGTGTCGGGTTCGACGGCCTGCAGGGCCGCGGCGAGATAGTCCGGGATCGGTGAACGCACGCACCCAGCGTAGGGCGCGCGGGAATATCCGGGGCGGCGCCCGGATTGATCCTCGATATGAGCGAGATCGAATTCGGCCTGGACACCTTCGGCGGCGTCACCCACGACGAAGCCGGCCGGCCGACCAGCCATCCGCAGGTGATCCGTGATCTCGTCGGCGACGGCATCGTCGCCGACGAGGCGGGCCTGGACTTCTTCGCCGTCGGCGAGCACCACCGCCCCGACTTCGCCGTCTCCAGCCCGGAGACCGTGCTGGCCGCGATCGCCGCCCGCACCGAGCGGATCCGCCTCGGCTCGGCGGTGACCGTGCTCAGCTCCGACGATCCGGTTCGCGTGTACCAGCGGTTCGCCACCGTCGACGCGATCTCCGAGGGACGCGCCGAGATCGTCGCCGGGCGCGGCTCGTTCATCGAGTCGTTCCCGCTGTTCGGCTACGACCTGGCCGACTACGAGATCCTGTTCGACGAGAAGCTGCAGCTGCTGGTCGAACTCGTCCGGTCGCAGCCGGTCACCTGGAGCGGTTCCACCCGGGCCGCGCTGACCGACCAGCGGGTGTTCCCGACCACCGACGCGCCGATCCCGGTATGGGTCGGCGTCGGCGGCACGCCCGAATCGGTGGTGCGCGCCGCCGCGCACGGATGCGGGCTGTTCCTGGCCATCATCGGCGGCGACCCGGGGCGCTTCGCCGCGTACATCGACCTGTTCGAGCGCGCGCAGGATCAGATCGGTGTCCCCCGGGCGCGGGTCGCGCTGCACTCCCCCGGGCTGGTCGCCGAGACCGACGAGCAGGCCCGCGAACTCGCCTACGATGGCTGGATGGCCTTCCGGCGCAAGCTCGGCGCCGAACGCGGCTGGCCGGCGCCACGGCCCGGCGAGTTCGAGAACGAGATCACCGAGGGCTCGCTCTACCTCGGGTCGCCGGAGACGGTCGCGGCGAAGATCGCCCGCACCCTGCGGACGCTGAAGGTGGACCGCTTCGACTTCAAGTACGACCAGCCGGTCCCGCACGCGGTGCAGCGGCGCTCCATCGAGCTCTACGGCGAGAAGGTGGTCCCGCTGGTCAAGGACATGCTGGCGTGACGGTGTCGAGCGGGACCGCGGTCACGGCGGTTCCGCGGCCGCGGAATCCGGCGACCGCGAGGACGGCGAGCGCGACGGCCAGCAGACCGTAGGTGACGCCGTCGGCCGCGTCGAGGTGTTCCCCCAGCAGCAGCGAGGCCGCGAACAGCCCGACCGGTTCGGCGTAGCTCAGCAGCCCGAACATCGGGAAGCTGAGCAGGCCGGCGGCGGCGACGTACGCCGACACCGCGATGGTGCCGCCGACCCCGATTCCGAGCACCATCAGCGCCGCGCTCACGGACGGCACCGCCGGGTAGAGCGCGATGAACACCACCGCGATCGGTGCCATGATGAACACCTCGGCGGCGAAGACCTCCGGACCCTCGAGCCGGAACCGGCGGCGCAGCGCGAAGTACCCCACGTTCGCAGCGAAGACCGCGCACGACAGCCACGACAGCGACCCGCTGGCGACCAGTTTGACGCCGACGGCGACGCACGCGATGCCGACCGCGGTCCACTGCGCCGCGGTCACCGACTCGGTGAAGCCGATCCGGCCGACCAGCACCATGCCGATCGGGAACAGCAGATAGCCGAGCGACGCATCGAGGCCGTATCCGTGCGCGGGCGCCCAGACGAACAGCCACATCTGCACCCCGATCAGCACGGCGTTCACGATGAGCACCGCCACCAGCGCGGGACGGGCGGCGCACCGCCGGATCAGGTCGCGGGCCCGCCGCCGGGCCGGAGCGGCCAGGAGCACGGCGCCGTAGCAGAGAGCGGTCACCACCCCGCGCCAGCCGAACACGGCCTCCGGGGCCGCGTCGACCACGCCCGCGGCGAAGAAGGTGACTCCGAACAGAACGCTGGCCAGCAGTGATAGCCCCACACCACGGGCCTGTCGTCCGGCGAACACGGGACAGGACTATCACCCGCCCGCCGCGGGCGACAAAGCTCCGGTGGCGACCGATCCGGGTGAGTCGAAAGTCGTGCCATACTCGCGTGCATGACGCCGGACGGACCGAGCACGCCCTCCCGAAGCGAACTGGCCGCGTTCGAGACCGCGACCCGCGATCTCGTCGGACTCGCCCTGCGCAGCGTCGACGAATCCGGGCTGTCGATTCCGCAGTTCCGGTTGCTGCTGGCGCTGAGTGAATCGGGGCCGATGAGTTCCACCGCGTGCGCGCAGACCCTCGGGGTCGCCGGATCGTCGGTCACCCGGCTGGCCACCCGCCTACAGGCCGCGGGCCTGCTGGTGCGGGGCGACGACCCGGCCAATCGCAGTGTGGTGACGCTGAGTCCGAGTGACGCCGGCCGGCAGCTGATCGAGCAGGTGATCGCGCGCCGCCGCGCCGAACTGTCCGGCGTCCTGGAACGCATGGATCCCGCGGTGCGGGACCGCTGCGCCGCCGGCCTCGAGGCGCTGCACCAGCTGCTCGGGGAGCACAGCCCGTCCCGGCTGCCCGTCTGAGATCCACGAAAGGCCCGATCTGCCCGATCCGGCCGAGAAATCCATTGCACTATGCAAGACTTCAGGGGTCAGCAGATTTCCCGGTCGCCGACAGCCCCGCCGACCGAACGACGGAGCTGTCGGCGGCGGAAGCATGGAGGCAGCAGTCATGACCACGTCAGCCGACCCCGCGATCGACCCCGCCCAGATCCGCGGCCCCCGCAAACTGGGTCCGCTCACCCCGCTCGTCGGCGAGTGGGAGGGCGACGCCGGCGTCGACCTCTCGTATCACAACGACGACGATGAAACGAGCCACACGTCGTACTTCGAGCGCGCCGTCTTCCGGCCCATCCCGATTCAGGAGAACGGCCGACAGAAGCTGTGGGGCCTGAACTACTCGATGACGGCGTGGCGGCACGGCGAGGAGGCGATGGATCCGTTCCACGACGAGATCGGTTTCCTGCTGTGGGACAAGGCCGACGGGCAGGTGATCCGCAATGTCGTGTTCGGCCGCGGTATCGCGATCCTGGCCGGCGGCGACGCCGGTCCCGAGTCCCGCGAACTCCACTTCGACGCCAAGCCGGGTGAACCGTCGTACGGCATCCTGCAGAACCGCTACCTGATGAACCGCGCCGAGATCCGCGACTTCACCAGCACCTTCACCATCGTCGACGACGACACGTTCAGCTACACCTCGGATCTGCGGCTGCGGCTGGCCGCCACCGGCGCCGAGATGCATCACACCGACCGGAACACGCTGCACCGGGTCAAGCGGTATCACCCCGGCACCGCCGCGGGCTGAGTCCCGCACCGCGGCCCGGCGCCCGATGCGGGGTGGGCGTCAGACCGCGAGCGAATTGTGCGGCGAGGTCATCATGATGTGCGTGGGCGGCCGGTCGGTCGGATCGTCCACCTGGAGCGACGACAGCACGAATCGGTCGGCCCGGGCCGCCGCCCAATCGTCGAGCCACGAGGCCGGCGGATCCGAGAGCAGCTGACCGGGCGTCAGCCACTCGTACAGGTCGGCGTACGACACCGAGTGGTTGGGCCCGACGGTGCGCATGAGCATGGCCGGGTGCAGGTCGTCGAAGCTCTTCAGGCCCATCGAGGAGACGAACTGCTTGGCGTTCTCGACCACCGACCGCTGGAACCGGTAGACGCGCTCGGTCTTGTCGGGCACGTCGAGCGCACGGGCGCGCTTGGGGTCCTGGGTGGCGACGCCGACCGGACAGCGGTTGGTATGACACTGCTGCGCCTGGATACAGCCGACGGCCATCATCATCGCGCGAGCGGCCAGGGTGAAGTCGGCGCCCTGGATGACGCGTTTGACGATGTCGAAGCCCTCGGCCACCTTGCCCGCGGCCCCGATCCGGATGTCGTCGCGCAGGTCGACGCCGACGAGCGCGTTGTGCACGGTCATCAGGCCCTCGGTGAGCGGCATGCCGACACTGTCCTCGAACTCGATCGGCGCCGCGCCGGTGCCGCCCTCGGCACCGTCGACCAGGATGAAGTCCGGTGCGATGCCGGTGGCGACCATGGCTTTGCAGATGCCGAGGAATTCGCTGCGCGAGCCGACGCAGAGCTTGAAGCCGACCGGTTTGCCGCCGCTGAGCTCGCGCAGCTCGGCGATGAACTCGCACAGCCCCTCGGGGGTGTGGAAGCGGTTGTGCGACGGGGGCGAGACCACGGTGGTGCCGGCCTCGACCATCCGCATCTCGGCGATCTCCCGGGTCACCTTGGATCCTGGCATCACGCCGCCGAGTCCCGGTTTCGCCCCCTGCGACAGCTTGATGGAGATGCACTTGACCGACGGTGCGGCGGCCTTCTTCGCGAACGCCGCGGCGTCGAAGTGCCCGTCGTGCGTGCGGCAGCCGAAGTACGCGGTGCCCAGTTCCCAGATCAGGTCGCCGCCGGCTTCCAGGTGATACGGGCTGAGGCCGCCCTCCCCGGTGTCGTGGGCGAAGCCGCCCTTGGCCGCACCGCCGTTGAGCGCCCGGATGGCGTTGGCCGAGAGCGCGCCGAAGCTCATCGCCGACACGTTGAAGATCGCCATGTCGTACGGCTGCGCGCACGACGGCCCGCCGATCCGCACCCGCGGCACACCCTCGGGCGCCGGCTGCGCGGCGATCGAGTGGCATACGAACTCGTAGCCGGGGCGGTACACGTCGCGCTCGGTGCCGAACGGGTCGACGTCCTTCACGCCCTTCGCCCGCTCGTAGATGGTGGTACGGGTGTTTCGGTCGTACGGGGTGCCGTCGTAGTCGCGTTCGATGAAGTACTGCTGGATCTCCGGGCGGACCGATTCGAGGAGGAAGCGGAAGTGCCCGAGGACCGGGTAGTTGCGGAGGATGCTGTGCCGTCGCTGCAACAGATCGTGGGCGCCGGTCACCGCGATGAGCAGCAGCGGAACGGTCAGGAACAGCCACCACGGCGACTCCACGACGACCAGCGCGATCGACGCGGCACCGAGCACCCACAACGCGGCGACCGCCAGCCATCTCATCATCGCAGAACCCCTCTCTCGACGCCGCGGGCGCCGCGGCGTCCGTCTCACTCGCGCACGACGCGCAGTCCATCCTCGTCGAGAGTAAGCCGCGTACCGATCCGCAGCCGGTTCAGGAAGGCATCGTCGTGGCTGACGACCAGGATCGCGCCTCGGTAGGCGTCGAGGGCCCCGGCCAGGGCGTCGACACTGGCGAGATCCAGGTTGTTGGTCGGCTCGTCGAACACCACCAGCTGGTGCGGTGGATCGGCCAGCAACAGCCCGGCCAGGGCGACACGGAACCGCTCGCCGCCGGACACGTCGCCGACGGACCGGTGGATCGCGTCACCGCGGAACCCGAACTGCGCGAGCCGCGCGCGGAGCTCGTCGGGTGCGGTCCGCGACGCGGCGGCCGCGACGACGTCGACGATGCTCGCCGTGTCGTCGAGGTGATCGAGCCGCTGCGGCAGGTAGCCGATCCGGTCGGTGAGCGCGGTGCCGCTCAGGTCGCCGGGAGCGGCCTTCCCGGCGTGGATCAGCGACTCCAGCAGCCGGGTCTTGCCGATGCCGTTGCGGCCGGTCAGCGCGATCCGCTCCGGCCCTCGCACGACGATCGACGTTCCGGCGCCGTCACCGAACTCCGCCAGCCGGCGACCTGCGGGCACCGCCGGATCGGGCAGTTCGATCCGGATCCCGGCGTCCTTGCGGATCCGCTCGGCCTGGACCCGGACGGCGTCCCGCGCGGCGTCGACCTTGTCGTCGAGTTCGCCGCGCAGCTTGCCCGCGGAGACCTGCGCGTCGCCCTTGCGGAGGTTCATCGCGATCTTCGGCCTGCGCTTGTTCTCGAAGTCCTTGCGAGCCGTACGCTCCCGGCGGGCGAGCTTGGTCTGCGCCTCGATACGCTGGCGCTTCTCCACCTTGAGACGCTGCTCGGCGGTCCGCAGCGCCTGCTCGGCCGCGGCCTGCTCGGCATCCAGGTGCGCGCGGTACTCCGAGTACGGCCCACCGAACACGGTCAGCGCCCCGGCGCGGAGTTCGGCGGTCTCGTCCATCCGGTCGAGCAGGGCCACGTCGTGGCTGACGACGATCAGCGCGCCCGGCCAGTGTTCGAGCATGTCGTACAGGGCGTGGCGCGCCGGCCGGTCGAGGTTGTTGGTCGGCTCGTCGAGCAGCACGACGTCGTCGCCCGCGGCGCGCAGTCCGGCCAGTGCGGTCAGGACCGTCTCGCCGCCGGACAGCGCGCCGACCGGCCGGTCGAGGCCGACCGATTCCAGGCCGAGGGCGTCGAGCACGGCCCGTGCCTGCGCCTCGACGTCCCAGCGGTCGGCGAGGGTCTCGAAGTGCACGGGATCGGCGTCGCCGGACTCGATGGCGCGCAGCGCGTCGAGCTGCGGGCGCACGCCGAGCAGATCGGCGACCGTCGCGGCGGTGTCGAGTACCAGTTGCTGCGGGAGTAGGCCGACGCGGCCGTCGACGTCGATCACCCCGTGGTCCGGAGTGAGGGCACCGCTGATCAGCGCGAGCAACGTGGACTTGCCGGTGCCGTTGTCGCCGATCAGGCCGGTGCGGCCCGCGCCGAACGACGCGGTGAGGCCGCGGAGCACGGGGCGGCCGTCGGGCCAGGCGAACGAGACGTCGGTGAGAACGACGGAGGGGTGAACGGTGGACATGAGGCTCCTGAAGATCGTCAGCGGCACTGACGACGGGAACCTGCGCGCGGGCGGTTGCTACGACGTCAGCGCACGGGCGGTCGTGCGCGGGGGACGGTCGTGAACCAGCACTGCGAGATCACTCCTCGGTCGGGGACGGGGGTCTCATCGACCATAGCGGGCGGCCGGACACGGCGGCAATCGGTTTTCTCTCCGGTCGTGCCCGGCGCGCCGGCTCCGGCTCAGATCGGCTCGTCCACCGAGTGCGAGTCGGTCAGTGTCAGGGCTCCGGCCGCGGCCACGAGGCCGACGACGACCGCGAGCACCAGATAGGTGACGCGCTCGCCGTGGAAGAACGACGACACCAGTTCGCTGCTCCACCGGCCGTCGGGCAGCGCGGTGGTCACCAGGGCGGCGATGGCGGTGCCGACGACGGCGGTGCCGATGCTGGTGCCGACCTCCTGCGCGGTGTCGTTCAAGGCGGTGCCGATCGACGTCTTGTTCTCCGGCATGGCACTGACCAGGGCCACCGCGCAGATGGTCATGATGGTCCGCAGGCCGAGGGTCAGGGTCACCATGAAGATCGCGATCGCGAGGTAGCCGTGCTCCACGCCCCAGCCCATGCCGGCGAGTGAACCCGCCAGCAGAGCGGCGCCGACCAGGCAGGCGATCCGGTGCCCGAAGGTCTTGGCGAGCCACTCCGACACCGGGGTGCCGACGATCATCGTGAGAATCAGCGGCAGATTGGCCAGTCCCGCCTTCATCGGGCTCCACCCGAAGGCGTACTGGAAGTGCAGGATCAGCCCGAACATCACCCCGGCCATCGCGATCGACGTACCGATCTGGGCGATCGCCGCGCCGCGCACCGTGCCGCTGGTGAAGAAGCTCAGATCGAGCATGGGTTCGTCGGTGCGGCGTTCGTGCCAGATGAACAGTGCCAGCGCGATGATCGCGGCGGCGATCGACCCGAGCGTCACGGCCGACGCCCAGCCGTGTTCGACGCCCGCGGTCAGGGTGTAGCACGCGAAGCCCATCGCCAGGATCGAGAGGATCGCACCCGGGAGATCGAGCTTCTCGGTGGTCAGGTCGTCCGGGCGGTCCGACGCGACGCCGGCCCGCACTCCGAGCCACGCGAGCAGCGCGATCGGCGCGTTGACCAGCAGCAGCCACTCCCAGCGGATGTGCGCGAGCGCCGTGCCGCCGATCAGCGGGCCGAGAATGAAACCGCTCATCCCCACGACGATCATCAGGGTCATCGCCCGCATGCGGAGCTTCTCGGTCTCGAACAGGCGGAAGACCAGCGAGTTGGTGACCGGCGCCATCGCGGCGGCGGCCACGCCGAGGGCGGCGCGCAGTGCGATCAGCGAGCCGGACGACTCCACCCAGATCACGCCGATGCTGATCAGCCCGAACGCGGCCAGGCCCCACAGCAGGACGCGGCGGCGGCCGATCCGGTCGGCCGCCGATCCAGCGGTCAGCAGCAGGCCGCCGAAGGTCAGCGAGTAGGCACCGGTGACCCACTGCAGGGCGATGGTGCCGCTGCCCAGATCGCGGCCGATGGTGGGCAGGGCGATGGTGAGCAGTGTGTTGTCGACCATCTCGACGAAGAACGCGAGACAGAGCGCGGCGAGGGGGATCCACGCGGCTTTCAGGGACGTGTATGTGCGGGCCGGCGCGGCTTCGGCGGTGGGAGTCATGGCGGGCACCTCCAATCGGTATCGAACGTCGTTCGGTAATGGAACGCTGTTCGATAGAATAGAACGGTGTTCGGTTCTACGCAAGACCCGCTCGGGACAGGGAATGATGGGGGTATGAGCGCACAGCCCGACTCCGCCACCCGCCGCCGGCGGCGAGCCTCCCATTCGATGGAGGCGGTGATCGCCGAGGCCGTCACCCTGCTCGACGAGGCCGGTGAGCCCGCCCTCACCTTCCGGGCCCTCGCCGCCCGACTCGGCGGCGGCGTGGCCAGCATCTACTGGTACGTGTCGAGCAAGGACGAGCTCCTGGACAAGGCCACCGACCACGTCCTGGCCGGCGTCGTCGAGGCGACGCACGGCTTCACCGGCGCCGACGACCCCATCGACGACCTGCGGTCGATCGCTGTCACCTTGTTCGACACGGTCGCCGACCGCCCGTGGCTCGGCGCCTACCTCATGCGCGACACCGGCGCCCAGCCCTCCGGCCTGCGGCTCTACGAACTCCTCGGCGAGCAGGTGATGCGACTCGGCATGAATCCCCGTGACAGTTTCCACGCCACCTCCGCGGTACTCGGCTTCGTGATCGGCACCGCTGCGGACCTCGGCCAGCAACCGCCGCCCGAGGTGGCCGACGGAACCGTCAGCCGGGACGAGTACATCGCCGCCGAGGCGGACCTGTGGCGCGCCCTGGACCCGGGCGAATACCCGTTCATGCACTACATCGTCGACGAGTTCGCCGGGCACGAGGACGCCGTGCAGTTCCGTGCGGGCCTGGATCTCCTCCTCACCGGGCTCCGCCGGCAGGCGACCGCGGGGTCGTGACACCGGAGGCAGCCGACACCGCGGCCCCATATGAAATTCTCAAATAACACGCGCGACGAAGACCCGCTCCGCCACTGAACCGGCATCCGACGAACGGAGCCTGGAACCCTCAACCCGCCGCCCTGGCCTCAACGCCCCCGTCTCGAACCGACGGCCGGCCCCGGCGCGGCCGAAGCGAGCGGACCCGGAATTCAGGCCGCGCCCGGCAGAATCGTCAGCGTTCTTCGGTTGTTCGCGCAGATGGGCTCGCACCGCCGGCCCGGGCGATCCGGATCCGCGGGCGGCACGAACCACGGATGCCGGTCGTGGCCGATGAACACTTCCCACCCGCCGTGGTGAACCAGACCGTGATGGCGGCGGCACAGCAGGACGCCGTTGTCCAGACACGTCTCCCCGCCGTGCGACCACGGCGTGCAATGGTGCGCGTCGCACCAACTCGGCGGCAGCCCGCAGCCGGGGAATGCGCAGCCGCCATCACGGATCACCAGCGCTTTCCGGATGCCCGGAGGGAACAGGCGCTTCTCCCGGCCGACACTCAGCGGCACCCCGTCCGCGTCGACCATCGCCGCGGCGACCGAGGCCTCACACATCACCATTTCCGCCGTCCGCGCGGAGATGGGCCCGCCGAAACCCAGCACCGGAACACCCGCCGTTCCGTCACCGGCCACCCGGTCCCGCGGACCGTCGATGTCGGCGAGTGGAATCCGGAAGACTTCTGCCGCACTATCGACCCCCTCTCGGCGACGTCGGCCGCTGTTCGGCTCCGCGCCGTCGGTCAGCCGACCGTTGACGGTGATCCCCATCGGCACCACAAGGCACACATGCGGCAGCACGCCGCCCGATTCTGGACGCTCACCTCGCGCCAGATATGACCGCACCATCTGCATGAACGCATCCGCACGCCGCCGCTTCGCCGAGCGCCTGTCCGTCGACCCGTCAGGCTCCGGCACCGGGTGGGTCAGCGGATCCAGCGCCACCGACAATTCCTCGCCGGCGAGCACGTCGAGGTCGACGGTCACCGAGAATCGCCCGTCATCGGTGCGATCGAGCGTCATCTCATTGAGTTCGTCGCGCTCGGCCACCGGCGGACGGCCGTCGTCCGATTCGATGGGGGTGAGCCGGATCGCCCAGGCCCGCCTTGTCCTTCACTCGCGCCGGGCACGACTGGACCATCAGCGACGCCACCACCGTCGCCGCCACATCGTCGTCGATCTCCACCCGACCGATGACGTGTCCCAGCCCGGCCGCTACCGCGTCAGCGTGCTCGGCCGACACCGCACCGTCCCGCATTCCGCGTGTCACCGGAGTCAACCGCGGATCGGCCGCGGCCCGACCCAACCGGGCCGCGCGATGGGCGACCGCGGGCGCTGCACCCAGGCCCATCAGGATCCGGGCCGCGGAACAGACCCGCTTTCGGGCAGGCAGCTCGGCCCGCTCCATGGCCGTACACGCGCACGCGAGTACGTGATCGGCAATGGTCCGCAGCCGCAGCGCCGCCGCGGTCACCGCCAGCAGTTCCCGATCGTCGCCCGCCGGACGAGGCCGTTCGAACAGGGCCGCCAGGGTGCCCGGCGGCGCACCATCGGTCGCCATGGTCAACTCATCCGCCAGCCGGTCGGCCAGATCGGTCAATTCCACCGCGTTCATCCATCCCCCAGATGACGTCGTGCCGCCGCAGCATCGCCCAGTCGGTCAAGCATCTCTCGATGAGTCTCATGCCACTCGACTATCGCTACTGCGTTCCCATCCTCAATATATGCCTGAATGCACCGTTAGCGCAAGTGTTCGAATACGCATCTTCGGCGAACCCCTCGCACGACACGTTAGAGCAGGTCAGGAGACAATTCTCGGTTCGATGACCCCGACCCCGCGCGGACGCATCCCGGTCTCACCGCGCCGTTTCACCGGCACCGTGCAGATCGACGGCGTCGGCAACCCTGACGAGCAGACCGCCATCGGCTGCGCGCACGTCCGCTTCTCCCCCGGTGCGCGGACCGCCTGGCATCACCACCCCAAGGGACAGACCCTGTACGTCACCGACGGGATCGGCCTGGTCGCCACCCGAACCGGCGGCGTGCAGGAGATCCGTCCGGGCGACGTCGTCTATATCGAGCCCGGTGAAGAGCACTGGCACGGCGCCACTCCGGACCGGTTCATGGCGCATGTCGCCATGCAGGAGGCCGACGAGAACGGCGAGGTGGTCATCTGGCTCGACCACGTCACCGACGACGAGTACCGCGCCTGACTCCCTGCCGTGCCTCACATCTGCCCGGCCGCCGCGCCCTGATCGCCGCCCGCCGCGAGGCCGCTCCGCCAGCCCGGCGCACGACCACCGCCGGGCGGACGCAGCCGGGCGACGTCGACTCCCGATGTCAGCAGCAACCAGGCGATCAGCGAGTTCGAGTTCCACATGTCGCCGATCGCGAATTCGTCGCGTCCCCACACCAACCGGGGCACCTCGGACACCCGGTCGACGACGCGGCGGGCACGCTCCCCCGGCATCGGCAGCCGGATCGGCCCGCCGACCGCCCATCGCAGATCCGGGATCACCCCGTTCGGCCAGCACCGCACCTCGTACCGGAACGATCGAAGCGCCCCGAGCGGCCGGAGACCCACCGGACCGGTGGCGACCACGCCGCGCGGGCCGGCCGGGCCGCCCCATGCCGGGGCCATCTCGATCACGTACCGCGTGTCACCAGCGGTCACCTCCAATGCGGCATGGAACAGCGGCGCCGGCCGACGGTGCTCTCGCCACGCGCTATACGACTCCCACCAGCCGCTCGTGTGCACGACGACGCGCCCGCCCGCCCCGACCGGCAGCCACCACAGCACCGCTCCGGCGTCGTCCGGCATGCCCCTCCCTCCGCTGAAGAAATGATCCGCGCGACCCCAATCCTCCTGCCGCCCCGCGAGCCGCGCTAGCCTTCGGTCAGGGCACCTACATGGAGGTAGATGATGACTGAATTCCAGACCCGGCAGATCCTGCTGTCCACCGAGAACCTCGACGAATCGATCAAGCTCTACACCGAGACCCTCGGCTTCACCCTCAAGTTCCGCGACGGCGCCCACTACGCCGCCCTCGACGGCAACGGCATCACCGTCGCCCTCGCGACCAAGGTGGACCATCCGATCCCCGGCCAGGTGGTCGTGGGTATCAAGACCGATGACGTCGACGGCGCCGCCAAGGCCATCGAAGAGGCCGGCGGCGGCATCGTCACCGCGCCGTACGACGACGCCCACGAGCGCCGCGCCGTCGTGTACGACAAGGACGGCAACGGTCTGGTCTTCTACAGCCCGCTCCCCCGCTAGCTGTACTTCCCCGACACGTTGTGAACATCTGAGGTGAAGTGAAGACCTCCGGGCAGGATGTG
The DNA here is from genome assembly GCF_023100845.1 of Gordonia sp. PP30. Taxonomy (NCBI): domain Bacteria; kingdom Bacillati; phylum Actinomycetota; class Actinomycetes; order Mycobacteriales; family Gordoniaceae; genus Gordonia; species Gordonia sp. PP30. Next base: position 3,392,701 of record NZ_CP095864.1, read on the forward strand.
GGTTACCACACTGACATCAAGCCACGGAGGTCTTCATGGTCCACGCTAACGCACCCTTGACGCCGGAGGGCAGACGACGCCTGGCGGTGCTGATCGTCGAGGACGGTTGGCCGCTGCGGCGGGCAGCGCAGCGGTTCCAGGTTTCCCTGGCCACGGCCAAGCGATGGGCCGACAGGTGCCGCGCCGGTCAGGAGTTGACCGACCGTAGTTCCCGTCCCCAGACCTGTCCGACGCGTCTGAACCGGCGCACCGAGCGGCGGATCATCGGTCTGCGGTTCACTCGCCGCTGGGGACCACACCGCATCGCCTACCACCTGCGGCTTCCGCGTTCGACCGTGGGCAGGGTCCTGACTCGGTACCGGATGCCGCCGCTGGCGCACCTGGACCAGGCCACCGGGCTGCCGGTGCGCCGGCCGCGCCCAAGAGGTACGAAGTCGACCGTCCCGGCCGGCTGGTCCATGTCGACATCAAGAAACTCGGCCGAATCCCTGACGGCGGCGGATGGCGGGTCCATGGACGCGGCTCGGCCCAGGACCTCAGAGCCGGGCGGCACCGTGACCAGGCTGCCCGCGGCGGCGCAGCAGGATCGCGGGGCTACCGGTACCTGCACCACGCCGTCGATGACCACTCGCGCGTGGCGTATTCGGAGATCCTCGATGACGAACGCAAGGAGACCGCGGCAGGGTTCTGGGAACGGGCCAACGCGTTCTTCGCCGAGATCGGAGTCACCGTGACCGCGGTGATGACCGATAACGGATCCTGCTACCGCTCGCGTGTGTTCGCCGCGGCCCTGGGCCCGAGTATCAAGCACAAGCGGACCAGGCCGTACCGGCCCCAGACCAACGGGAAAGTCGAACGCTTCAACCGGACGCTGGCCGCCGAATGGGCCTACGCCGCCCCGTACACCAGTGACACCGAACGCGCAGCGGCCTACCAGCACTGGCTGCACCACTACAATCACCACCGACCCCACACCGGGATCGGCGGCCTCGTCCCCTCAGCCCGCGTTCACAACCTCACGGGGAAGTACAGCTAGCCGTCGCCGACGGCGCCGCGCGCGTCGAGCGCCCGCGGAGGTCAGGCCCCCGAACGCAGGTACACCAGTAACCGCTGCGCCGGGTCTTCCAGGCCGAGGACGAGTTGATCGACCTCGATGTCACCCGATTCCGGGTCCCGGAACGGGATCCCGAGCTGCTGGCGTGGCTGTGCGACGCCGAACCGTCGCCAGCGCTCCCGAAACGCCACACTCCGGTCCGCCAACTCGGCGCCGGCGTCGGCCCCCGCATGTGCGGTCGCGGTGGAGCGCAGCACACCGACCACGACGTCCCGCATCGCGTCCAGGTCGCGGAACCGGCTCTGGAAGACGGCGTCGTCGAACAGCAGATCCACGTAGGTGCGGCGTTCCACGGGCACCCTGTCGAAGTCGATGAACATCCGGGCCGCCGCATCGTTCCAGGCGAGGATGGACGTGCCTGGGCCGATCATCATTGCGGGGAGGCCGCCGAGCGCGACGAGTAGCCGGCCGATCGGCTCGGGCGGAACCGCGTGGTCCCGCAGGCGCGGTTCGGCCGGCGGACCCTGTCCCGATTCCGCGAGCAACCGCCGCGCGTACCGGGCCTGATCGTCGTCAAGCGCCAGCGCGACGACGAGCTGGTCGAGCGTCGCGCGGCTGGGCGCGATCCGGCCCTGCTCGATCCTGGTGTAGTACTCGCGGCTGATGAACGCCCGCTCGGCGACCTCCTCGCGGCGGAGCCCGGCCACTTGCCTGCGCCCGACAGCGGGATCGGCGGCATCGGGGTGCAGGTCGGCTCGGCGGGCGCGGAGGAAGGCCCCCAATTCCCGGAGTCGAGGGTCGCGGGCACCACTCATGACCTGCACACTATCGCAGCGATTCACCGGATACCGGAGGCGTGAAGAGGCGCATGATCGGTCACGGGCGCGAGCATCTCCGGATTCCGAGGGGGTACGAATCGCTCCCCTCCCGGAGGCCCGCCGACGGACTGGTTTCATGAACACACCGAATCGAATCGATATCCACACCCACGTCATCCCACCGTTCTGGGGCGAAGCACTGGCCGAGCACGGCGGCGATCCGTCGGGCTGGGCGCTGCGACCTGGAGTCCCGACGCGCATCTGCGGTTCATGGACGACAACGCCATCGAAACGAGCATGCTGTCGCTGACCGCGCCCAGCGTCACCGGGTGGTCCCCGGCGGAACGCCCCGGCATCGCCCGTCGCGTGAACGAGTACACCGCCGGTCTGGTCGCGAACCACGGCCCCCGCTTCGGCAACCTCGCCACGGTTCCGCTTCCGGACGTCGAGGCCGCCGCCGCCGAGGCCGTGTACTCACTCGACGAGTGCACGCCGACGGGGTGGTTCTCCTGTCCAATTACGACGGAATGTACCTGGGTGACCCCGCTCTGGCACCCCTGTGGCGAGTCCTCGACGACCGCTCCGCGGTGGTCTTCGTGCACCCGGCCCGCCCACTCGCTCCCCTGCCCGGAATCCCGGGGCCGCTGGTCGACTACCCGTTCGACACCACCCGCAACGCCGTGCACATGGTGTTCAACGGGGTCCTCACCCGCTACCGGAACGTGAAGATCATCCTGTCGCATGCCGGCGGCTTCGTGCCGTACTCGGTGCTGCGGTTCTGCGAGCTCCAACCCGCTCTGCAGCCCGAGGGACCGACGGCCGATGAGCTGCTCGCCCAGTTCAGGCTGTTCTATTTCGACACCGCGCTCTCCTCGGGGCGGTACGCCTTCGGGTCGTTCGCCGAGTTCGCCGACCCAGAGCGGATTCTGTTCGGCAGCGACTACCCGTACGCATCGGCCGCGGTATCCCGGGAGTTCACCCGCGTCCTCGACGAGGAGACCGGGCTCACCGCGGAGCAGGCCGCGGCGATCAACTCCGGCAACGCCCGGAGAGTGTTCGACCGCTACCGATCAGCCGGCCTGTCGTCGCCAGCCGGAACGGCGACCGGGTCGACCTACAACGCACAAGGAAACCCCGCTTCGATCCAGATCGAAGCGGGGTTTCCGCAGGTGGTCCGCAGTGGATCGTCACAGGTCATGCAGAGTGCGGCGCAACGACACGGCGAACTCCGCGGCGTCGCGCGCGCTCAGCCGGGCGTAGTTCAGCACCAGACCGGAGATCGCGTGCACCGACGACTGACTGCTCAGCGACCGTGTGCGCCAACCGTCACGATCGAGCGCGTCGACCACCGCTTCGTCGTCGTGCCCCGCGAGGAGCACGCAGAGGTGCAGTCCGGCCTCCACGCCGGTCACCGGAAGGCCGGGACATTCCCGGTGGAGTGCGGTCACCAGCCGGGCCCGGCGATCGCTGTACACCCGCGCGGCCCGGGCGAGATGGCGATTCATCGCCCCCGAGCCGAGGAACTCTCCCAGCGCATCGGCGGGGAGTGACGACGGTCCGCGGCGGTGCACGGCCAGCCACCGTTCGACCGATCGGCGCAGCGCGGCCGGCGGCACGCACCACGCGACCCGCAGATCCGGCGATAGCGACTTGGACGAGGTACCGACATAGGCGACGTGCTCGGCGGCCCCCGGCAGAGTCGCCAGCGCGGGCAGCGGCGCGACGCCGTAGCGGAACTCGCCATCGTAGTCGTCCTCGATCACCAGTGAGCCCGTCCGCCGCGCCCAGTCGACCAGCGCCACCCGCCGCTCGACGCTCATCCGGTGGCCGAGCGGATACTGGTGCGCCGGCGTGGTGAACACGACCCCGGGCTCGTCACCGAGATCGGCCACGCGGAAACCGTCGTCGTCGGCGCGCTGAAAGCGGACGTCGAGCCCCTGCTCCCGCGCCATGAGCAGGGCCCCGCGGTACCCGGGGTCCTCCACGTGGAACGGCGTCATGCAAGCGTCCGGCCGGTCGGCGACGAACGCGGCGCACAGTGCGGCGATCGCCGACCGCGAGCTGTCGAACAGCAGCGGGTCCGCGGCGACGAGGCCCCGATGCCGGCGCAGATGCCCGGACAGTTCCGCCCGCAGCCCCGGGCTCGGCTCCTCCCACGGATTCAGCCCGGCGAGACCCCGGCCCGCGGCCGTCCGGACCGCCCGGCGCCAGGCCCGTCCATCCACCAGCTCCGCGTCGGGGATCCCCGGGCGCAGGTCGCGACGTGACCGTCCCTGACGAGGCTCGATCGCGGGCGCCGCCACCTCATCGTCGCCGCCCCGGGTCCGTGCCCCGGCGCGAGCCGCCTGCGACGCCCCCGCACTGATCCGCGTACCGGAGCCGTGGGCGGCGACCACGAAGCCGGCGGCGGCGAGTTCGTCGAACGCGCGGACGACGGTGCCCCGCGAGAGCCCGACCTGCGCGGCGAGCGTGCGGGTCGACGGAAGCCGATCCCCGTCGGCGAGCGCGCCACCGGCGATGCCGTCGACGATCGCTTTCACCAGATCGGCGGTTCCCGACACGTCGTCGAGAACCAGCGGTTCGGCACGGGTCGTGCGGGCCATGACGCAAGCATAGGCCGACAGGTCGTGACCGATCCGCCAAGTGGTCCTACGAAATCGGCGATAGTGGATCTTCTGTCTTCGCCACTATGGCGGTGAAATAGCGGGCATGACGATGTTTCGACAGTCCGCACGGCTACGGCACGTGCGCTACGACGTTCGCGGTCCGATCCTCACCGAGGCCATGCGCCTCGAAGAGGAGGGGCACGACGTGTTGCGCCTCAATCTGGGGAACATGCGCCCGTTCGGGCTGGAGGCGCGACCGGAGATCGTGACGGCCGTCGCCGCCGGCCTCGACGCCGCACAGGCGTATTCGGACTCGCGCGGGATTCCCGCCGCTCGCGAGGCGGTCGCCGACCACTATCGGCGCCGCGGCGTGGCCGACGTGTCGGCGGGCGAGGTGTTCTTGGGCAACGGGGTCAGTGAACTCATCACGCTCGTCCTGCAGGCGATGGTCGACCCCGGCGACGAGATCCTGGTGCCCGCGCCCGACTACCCGACGTGGACCGGTGCGGTGAACCTGACCGGCGGCGTGCCGGTGCACTACCGGGCGGACGAGGCGAACGGCTGGAACCCGTCACTGGACGACATCGAGTCCAAGGTGACCCCGAAGACCACCGCACTGGTCATCATCAACCCCAACAATCCCACCGGCGCCGTGTACAGCGAGGAGACCGTCCGCGGGATGGCCGACATCGCCCGTCGTCACGGGCTGGTCCTGCTCAGTGACGAGATCTACGAGGAACTGGTCTTCGGCGACGCCCGCCATCACCACGCCGCTCGCGCCGGCGACGACGTCCTGTGCCTGACCTTCGGTGGCCTGTCCAAGGCGTATCGCGTCTGCGGGTATCGCGCCGGCTGGGTGGTCGCCACCGGTCCGGTCCATCGCGCCGGTGACCTCCTGGAAGGCCTCACCCTGCTCTCCAACATGCGCATCTGCCCGAACGGCGCCGGCCAGCACGCGATACCGCTGGCCCTCGGCGCCGGCCTGCCCGGCTCGCCCTTGCCCGCCGGCATCGTCGATCCCGGCGGGCGCCTGGAGAAGCAGCTCGCACTGACCTCCGAGGCGCTCAACGCCATCCCCGGAGTGAGTTGCGTGCCGCCGCGCGGAGCGCTCTACTGCTTCCCCCGGATCGACACCGAACTCTTCGGCATCGATGACGACGAGAAGTTCGTGCTCGATCTCCTGCGATCGGAGCACATATTGGTAACCCACGGCACCGGTTTCAACTGGCCCGAACCGGACCATTTCCGGATCGTCTGCCTGCCCGAGGCGCCGGTCCTGGAACGCGCGGTCGAGTCGATCGCCGGATACCTCGACCGTCGGCGACGTTAAGAGGAGCGGAAGGCCCGGTCCTCCGTACTACTTGCCGACCGAACGAATCACCGTGTGCTGGAACGCATTGGTCGCATGGAGTTCGGAGGCCCAATACGCCGTGACACCGGTGCGCGCGACACCCACCGACTCCAGAGAGAGGGCGGGACCACCTTCGACGAGGCCGAGCAGTTCCGCGTCGCGCCGGCTGACCGCCAACGCGGTCGGGTAGACGATCTCCCACTCGATCGGGCCGGCACCTGCGATCTTAGCGATCTCGAATACCGGCTGCGTCGCGTCGGCGTCCTCTTCTGCCACGCCCGGGCGCAGAACCACGTTGTCATCGGCGCGGATCACCGGGACGCCATCGGCCGACCACACCTTCGTGTAGCGCAGGACGCGGGCGCCGACAGGAACCTCGTACTGTGCAGCCTCCTCCGGGGTGACGATATCGATCCGCGCATCGGGCACCGCGGTCGAGGCCTCGGCGCCCGTGGAGGCGATCAGCTCAGAGCGATCGATCTTCTGATCGATACGCGCGGAGACGTCGAGCATGCGGGGGTTGACTACCGTGTCGGCCCCCTTGCGCCGGCGAATGTAGCCACGTTCCTCGAGGCGCACCAATTCCTCCCTGATCGCCGGGCGCGACGCGGCCAACGTGGCGACCAGGGTCGGTTCCCCGGGCATCGGGGTCCCGGACTCGGCCGCCCTACGCCACACGTCCACGAGTCGATCCCCCAACCCGCGAAGGTTCTCGGTGTTAGCCATGCCGGACACTAACACGATGTCCGGCGCCCGCCGCGGCGAGAGAGAGGCCGGCTGCGACGAACATCGGCCACTCCGGCCCGACCCGCAGCAGCAGCGCCCCGACCAGCGCACCGAGGCCGATCGCGACGATCGCCACCGCGCGACGGTGCCACAGACTCCGAAACCGATCTGCCACCATCGTCTCCGACGCGAGCGAGGTTAGAGTCGATGTCACGACGACGGTGGTCATGTCCGCAATCGCGAGCTTGCGAGCCACCGCGGCCTGTTCCCCCATCACTGCCGCGGTGGCCGCGCTCACCGCGACCCGGACGAGCTCGGCGTCGGTACCGACCGCCGCCAAGACTCCTCCGAGAACCGCGAGTAGGACTCCGCCGCCGCCTAGCAGCGCCGTGTTCAGCCGATTCCACGCTGACGTCGCGTTCCGCAGGGCCATCCCGGTGCCGAATGCGCCTCCGGTGAAGGCCAGCAATGCGAAGGCGGGTCCGAGGATCGGCAGTCCGTCGGCGCCAGCCGCCGCCATCGCGAAGATAACCACGTTGCCGGTCATGTTCCCGGTGAAGACCCTGTCCAGCGCGAGGTAGCCGACGGCGTCGACCACGCCCGTCACGAAGGTCAGCGCGACCATCAGCGACACCATCGTGTCCGGGAGCTCGCGCCGACGCACCCCCGACGCGACCCTCACGTGCCGCAGCCACTGAGGGCCGGCGATATCTGCGGCCAGACCTCGGCGGCGAACAGTTCCAGTGAACGGCGAGTCGCTGCGGTGGAGAGACCGGGGAACTGCACCAGCAGGTCCAGCCGGTCAATGCCGGTGAGCTCGATGTACGCCCTGAGTTCCTCGGCGACTTGGGCCGGCGACCCGAGGACGACATTCGACTGGCGGAGTTTCGCCGGGACGGTGTCCGGGTTCTCCGGCAGAAAGCCGGCCGCGATCGCCTCCTGGGCATACCGCCCCTCCGAACCACTGCTCATCGTGGCGTACAGGTCGAATGCGCCCTCGAAGTCGCGCCACGCCTGGTCCCACGAGTCCGCGATCATCACGGCGCGCACACCTCGCACGCCGCCGGTTCCGCCGGCTTCGCGGTAGCGGCGGATGTGCCCCGCCTGTGCGGCACCGGTCTCCGCCTGCCCGACGACGAAGTTCAGGCCGTTGCGCGCGGCGTGCGTCACCGACAGCTCATCCCGGCAGGCCACCCAGATATTCCGGCGAACACGCTCACCGTCGTCGAAGGTCAGCTTCGGCAGGTCCGGCGCGGTGGAGCCGTCGAGCAGTTCCAGGATCTCGTCGACGTGACTGCGATAGACCTCCTGGCGGCGGATCCGCTCGACGCCGGAGTAGCCGGTGCCCTGGCCGAGACCGAATTCGGCGCGGCCGCCGGTCAACGTGTCGAGCATGCACATTTCTTCAGCCGCGCGAGTCGCCGCGACATCGGGGATCACCTTCACCCCGGTGCCGAACCGCATCCGCCCGATCGTGGCGGCGGCCGTCGCGGCCAGCATCTCCGGGTGAGGGACCCGGCCGTAGAACCTGCGCCCCCGCGGAACAAAGTGATGCTCACCCACCCAGACCGCATCGAAGCCGAGGGACTCGGCGAACCGAAACTCCGCAAGCGCGCGGTCGATCAGCTCGGCCGTGCTGACCTCGGGCTTCTCCCACATCTGGTAGAGCAGGCCGACCGGCAGCTCGTCATTCATCGACGTCTCCTCCCGGCGCGGCGATCAGCTCGACACCGAATGCATGAGTCTGGTGGTCGGCCTGGTTGGTGTCGTCCAGTTCGAGGTTGAAAAACGCCATTTCAGACGGCCCGAAGAACGGACCGGCATGCCAGGTGCCGCGCAGGAGAAGGACCGCGACATCGCCGGGAACCCGGAACATGGCGATGTCATCGATGTCCGGACGGGCGTCCGGATCGTCCGGATCGCCTGGCGGCGCGACAGCAAGGATCCATTCCGTCCCGCCGACGGCAGCGAGCACCTGTGTCACTCGACGGTGGCGGGTCACGGCGGTCAAGCGCGCAGGACGGTCGTGCAGCGCCATCACGTAAAAACGTGGGAGCCCGCCCGACAGGTCGAGCAGCCGTTCGCCGGGTCGGGGAGACTCCCCGTCGGGAACAGCCGCGAGAACCTCGCCGAACTGCGCGAACGCGGCTTCGGTCAGTGGTCGGACCGGAATGGCCCTGGGTTCGGTCCTGGTCATGGCGCACCTCTCGATCGGTCGTAGACGCCGACGCTAGCACATGTCTGACAGGTCAACCGGGCCGTCATATCGCCGAAACAATCAAGGTCCATCGTGGAGACATGAATCTCAGAATCGACGTCGCCGGCCCGGTCGCAGCAGTCACCACCAACGGGTTGCTCGACGCCTTCTGGCGCTACGAGACCGCACTCATGGACAACGACGTCGATGCGCTCGACGACCTGTTCCTCGCCGGCGATAAGACGATCCGCGCCGACCACGAGGCGGTGCTGCAGGGCCACGACGCGATCGCACGATTCCGAGCCGCCCGGACCAGCGGCGCGCCGGCACGCCGCGTCGTCGACGTTCACGTGCGCGAACTCGGCGACGACCTGTGCGTAGTGCTCGCCGAGACATGCCGCTCTGATGGCGCCCCCGGGCTGCAATCCCAGGTCTGGAAGAACACCGCCGACGGCTGGAAAATCGCCTACGCCCACGTCAGCGCCGGAGCTCCGCGCGACTCTCGAATCTGGCGAAAAGTGGGAGCGCCACTAGCGGCCGCGACCGGCACCGGTCCGCTCACCGGACTGACCGTCGCGGTAAAAGACCTGTTCGCCCTCGCAGGCGAACGAATCGGCGGAGGCACTCCCGCCTACCTGGAGCAGGCGCCCATCGAGGAATGCAATGCCGCCGCCGTGGACGCCTTACTCGCCGCCGGCGCGACCGTGACCGGGCTCGCGCATACAGACGAACTCGCCTACAGCCTCGGCGGAACAAACCCGCACTACGGCACGCCGGAGAACCCGGCGGCCCCGGGCCGGATTCCGGGAGGCTCCACCAGCGGGCCTTCCGTGGCGGTCAGTTCCGGCCAGGTCGATGTAGGCTTGGGCACCGATACCGCCGGATCGATCCGCGTCCCGGCCTCATACCAGGGACTCTGGGGACTGCGACCCACGCACGGGGCAGTCGACACCGGCGGGCTGCTACCGCTGGCCCCATCCTTCGACACGGTCGGCGTCCTCACACGCGACCTGACCACCCTCACCCGCGCCGCCGATGTGCTCCTTCCCGAATCTGAGGCGACCGAGATCATTACCGTCGTCGTCGACTCCGCGCTCCTCGCCTACGCTGATCCGGATGTCCGCCGCTCTTTCGAGCGGGCGGTCGAATCGATCGGCGCCTGCACACCGGTCGAGGAGCGCGATGTCCTCGGCGCCGATTACGACAACGTGTTCAGCGCGTTCCGGACGCTGCAGGCCTACGAGGCCTGGCAGACCCACGGCAGCTTCCTCACCAAACATCCGAGGGCGGTCGCGACCGACGTCGCCGGACGGTTCCGCGACGCGTCGAGCGTCACGCTCACCGACGCCGGCGCGGCGCGGCGCGGACTCAACCGGTTCCGTGACCGGCTTGCGACCACACTCGGGACAGGGACGGTCCTGCTGCTGCCGAGCACCTCGAGCGTTGCGCCGGCTGCCGGCGACGGTACCGCCGAACGGGCCCGCGCCGCCACGCTTCACCTCACCTGCCTCGCCAGCGCCGCAGGCCGACCCGCACTCTCGATGCCGATGCTGTGGGTCGGGGGCCTCCCGGTCGGCTTGTCCGCAGTCGGATCACCTGGCCACGATCGGGCACTACCGCGCTTCGGCGAACAGATCGCTGCCATCCTGACCTGAGCCGACCGGCGAAATCGGATCGCTCAGAGCGGCCTTTCTGTTTCTCGCCTGTTACGCGCCGTAAAGACCTTATTGCAGAACCCTTATATAGGTATCGCAACCTGTCAGACAGGAATATAGTCAGTCCTGTCGGATGGTCAGACCAATCACCTCCGATAGCCAGAAAAAGAAACTCGAAGCCGACCAGAAAGACGGTGTAAGCGATGACGGAAATGCCTCCGCTCACCGGATTCGTTCGGCGATCGACGTCGGTCGGATCCGAGATCGTCGCCTATCTCGAGCGTTTGATATCCACCGGCGACCTCGCCCCGGGGACACGACTTCCCTCCGAGCGTGAACTGGCCGCGCAGTTCGAAGTATCCCGGGCGTCGCTCCGTGAGGCCATGCACGAGTTGGAAGTGAAGAACATGATCGCCCGCCGGCCGGGTCGCGGCACCATCGTCGCAGAATCCGCCGCCTGGAACGTCGACCTGTACGAGCGCCTGTCCGAAGCCGAACGGACGCTCCGGGACGTCGCCGAGCTCCGCGAGACCATCGAGCCCCGCGTAGCCGAACTGGCCGCCACCCGGATCACCGACTCGACGCTCATCGCTCTCGAGGAGGTTCTCCAAGCGACCACCGCGCCGCTGGACCAGGAGGAGTCGATGCGGCTCGATATCGCCTTCCACATGCTCGTGGCGCAGGCATCGCAGAACCGCCTCCTCATCGCCCTAGGCAGCTTGGCCAACGAGTGGACCGAGTCGACGCGGACCCTGTCCCACGCCGACGCCGCATCGCGGAGCCTCTCGCATTCCGGCCATCAGCACATCTACGAAGGACTCCGCAAGCGAGACGCCGACGCCGCGCGAAAGGCCATGGTTCAGCACCTTTCCGAGGTCGCCGCAATGACCCGCCGGCACCATCCGTCGTTCTGACGACCCGACCCCCGCCCATAAATCACCCCCCATTGGAGAGAGAAGAACGATGAAATCCAACCTCAGCGAACGCTGGAAGCGCGCCGCGGTCGCCGGTGTCGCCGCAGCGCTGGCACTGGGCCTCACCGCGTGCGGTTCGGGTGACGACTCGGCCGGCTCCGGCAAGAGCATGACCGTGGTCCTCCCGTGGTATGCCGACCCTGAGGGCGGCGGCTACTTCGCCGCCCAGGAGAAGGGCATGTACACAGGCAAGGGTCTGCACGTCACCCTGCAGCCGGGCGGCCCCCAGGTGTCGGCCACCCAGCTCGTGTCCTCCGGCCGTGCACAGATCGGGCACACCGACGCCGCCGGCGTGGTCGCGGCACAGCAGCAGGGTATTCCGATCGTGGCGATCGCCGCGATGTACCAGGACAATCCCGTCGGCGTCCTGTCACACAAGGACCAGAACATCACCTCGTTCGAGCAGATGAAAGGACGCAGCCTGGTCAGCCAGGCCGGCGCCTTGTACCCGGTGTGGCTGGACAAAGAACTCGGTGTTCCGCTGAAAACGGTCCAGTATCAGGGCTCTATCGCGTCCTTCCTGCACGACCCGTCTCTGCTTCAGCAGGGCTGGCCAACAAACGAGGTACGGCAGGCCGAGGAACAGGGTGTGCCGGTCAACTTCATTCCGTACTCGAAGTCGGGCTTCAATCCCTATAACGATGTGCTCTTCACCTCGAAAGACTATTTCGACTCACACAAGAAGGAACTGAAGGATTTCCTCGAAGCCAGCATTCAAGGGTGGCATGACTACTTGGCGGACATCGACACCGCGACGGCCGCGAACAACGCGATCCTGAAGGCGAATTCGGAGCAGTCCAAGGAGTCGGTCTGGTTCGCCTGGGACGCCCAGCGCAAGTTCATCGTCGCCGGCGACGGCGCCCGCCAGCTCGGCGCGATGACCGAAGCGCGCTGGAGTCTCCTCCTGGATCAGCTGCGCAAGCTCGACCAGATCAAGCACGAGGTCAAGCCGTCGGACGTCTACGACGCGTCACTGCTTCCGCAGATCGCGGCGCCGACCGACCTCCCACCGATCCCCGCCGGCTGACACGCGCCAGCCCCCTCCCCGACGAGTCGACAAGGAACCTTTCGCCATGACCACGGTCTTCACCGGCGGCGCCGTCATCATCGACGCCCACAGCGAACTGACCGAGGGATACGTCGTGGCCGACGGCGGTGTCATCACTGCCGTCGGCCACGGCCGAGCCGCTCACGAGACCCTGATCGCCGCGGACACCGTGGTCGACACGACCGGGCATGCACTCATGCCGGGTTTCATCAACGCTCACTGCCATCTCTTTCAAGCGATGTTGCGCGGAATCCACACCACTCAGTGCCTGGAGGACTGGCTCGACAACGACATAGGGCCGTTTCTGAGCTCCCTGCAGCCGGAAGACATGTACCTCGCCGCCACAGCGGGACTACTGGAGAACCTCCGGTCGGGAGTGACGACCGTCCTGGAAAACCAGTACGTTCACCAACACCCACACAACACCGATAGCGTCGCCCGAGCCTTCGCCGACACCGGAATCCGAGGACTGATCGCCCGCGGCGGAATCGATCGCAACCCCACCGGCCGCCTGGCCTCCAGGCTCGAAGGGATCGACGTCTACGTCGACCAGCTGACCCGGTTCGCCGGCGAATGGAACGGGGCCGCCTCCGGCCGGATCCGCTGCGAGGCCGCCATCCAGACCACATGGCTCGCCAGCGAGGAGCTCTGCGCACGGGTCGGCGGCCTCCTCGCCGACACCGGAATGGGCCTGCACGCCCATTGCGCAGAGACTCGCGCGAGCGTCATGTCGACCCTGGCCACGCATGGCCAGCGTGAAGTCCCGTACTTCGACAGGCACGGCCTCGTGACCCCTGCAACGCAACTGGTGCACTGCGTCTGGCTCGACAGACACGAACTGGAGATCATCGCGGCCGCGGGCGCGACAGTGGTCACCTGCCCGACGTCCAACGCCTACCTGGCATCCGGACCCGCACCGGTGTCGGATCTGCGTGCTGCCGGGGTCCCGGTGGCCATCGGGTGCGACGGTCCGGGCAGCAACAACGGGCAGAACATGTTCGAGGCCGTCAAGTGGTCGGTGCTCGCCGACCGACTCCGCACCCTTGACGCCGGACTCCTCGACGAGGTCGCGGCCCTGGACATGGCCTGGGAGGGCGGGGCCCGGGCAGTCGGACTCTCCGGCAGTATCGGTGCGATCCGGGAAGGCTATCTCGCCGACCTGGTGAGTCTCGATATCGAATCTCCCGGCTATTCGGGCTCATCGAACCTGCGCAAAGCCCTGGTGTTCGCCGGGTCCCCGGCCGACGTCGACGGTGTCTGGGTCGACGGCCTGCAGGTCGTGGCCGGCGGCGAGGTCCTCTCCTCCGACCGGCACCACATCCACCGATCGCTGCAGCAGCGTCGCGCGGCAATCGTCAACCACGAGTACACGGCGGTGAACTGATGACTGCATCGATGAAAGAAGCACCGAGCCCCGACATCGAGGACGCCCTCGTCCGGTTCGAAGCGGCAGAGAAGGTGTATGGCAACGGCTTTCGCGCGCTCGCCCCGATCGACCTGGATATGTCTCCCGGCGAGATCACGGTCCTCGTCGGACCCTCGGGTTGCGGGAAGACGACACTGCTTCGGATGGCGGCCGGCCTGACCGAGCCGACCTCCGGGACCGTGTATCGCGCCACCGAGCGGCTGTCCTATGTCTTCCAGGATCCGACCCTGCTGGCCTGGCGCACCATCCGCGCGAACGTCGAACTGGTCGCCAAACTGCAGAAGGTGCCCCGCGAGGAGCGACGCAAGCGGGCCACGGACGCCATCGCGATGGTGGGCCTCGACGGGTTCGAGAGATCCTATCCCCGGGAACTGTCGGGCGGCATGAAGATGCGCGCCTCACTCGCTCGATCGATCACCAGCGAGCCCGAACTCCTGCTCATGGATGAGCCGTTCGCGGCGCTCGACGAATTCAATCGGGAGAAGATGGGCAGCGAACTCCTCCGACTGTGGCGAGAGAAGCAGTTCGGCGTCCTCTTCATCACACACTCCATCTACGAGGCATGCACACTCGGCCATCAGATTGCGCTGATGGACACCGGGCCTGGTCACATCGTCGAAATAATCGACTCCCCCAGCCCACCATCGCTCGATCCCGGATTTCAGCGTGACGAACCGGCGCTGCGCGCCCTTCAACAAGAAATCTCCATCAAGCTAGGAAGCTTCCGCGAATGACTGTCATCGACGCACTCACCCTGCCCGCTCGCCGAATCAACACGCGTCCCCGCAGCGACGCCACTTCCACGGCATCCAGGCGATCGACGGCCCGGCGCTTATCGCGACTGCTGCCCCCGATCGGAGCTTTCGTCGCCTTCATCGCGCTCTGGCAACTAATCATCGTCCTTTTCGATGTGCCCGGGTACATGCTCCCGTCGCCGCTGACGCTCGTGAGCGAACTGTGGAACGAACGGACCTCCATCCTCGGACCGACGTGGGTCACCATGCAGGAGTCATACCTCGCATTCCTCGTGGCGACTGCGGTCGGTGTCGCCGTCGCGCTCGTGATGGCCCGATGGAATATCGCCGAACGCGGCCTCTATCCGTACCTGATCGTGCTGCAGACCATCCCGATCGTGGCGATCGCGCCGCTGTTCGTGGTCTGGATCGGCCCCGGAAAGGCGACCAACATGCTTGTCGGCGCGATGATCGCGCTGTTCCCGGTCGCGGCGAACACCCTCCACGGCCTCAAGTCCATCGACCGCAACCTGGTGCAGCTCTATTCGATGGCCGGCGCCTCGCCGACGGCCGCACTGTTCTCGCTCCGGTTGCCGGGGGCCTCGCCGTCGGTCCTTACCGGCATGCGCATCGCTGCCGGTTCATCGGTGATTGGCGCGATCGTCGGCGAGTTCGTCGCCGGTGTCGGCGGTGGGGACGGCGGCCTCGGCTACATCATCACGCAGAGCGCCGTGCAGCTGCGGACCCCGCAGCTGTTCGTCGCCGTCGTGATGGCCAGCGTGGTGTCGCTCCTGTTGTTCGGTGCGGTCGCCCTGGCGGAGAAGGCGCTGCTCGGACGCTGGCACGAGTCCGCACTGCCCGACGACGAGTGACCTAAGGAGAACCACCCATGACACGAATTTACCGACTGGCGCACCTCACCACTACGGATGTGGACGCCATCGACAAGAAAAACGCGGTAGTGGTCCAGCCGATCGGCGCTGTCGAACAGCACGGACCGCACCTGCCACTGATCACCGACGCGATGCATGCCGAGGTGATCGCGGAGGCGGCCGTCGAATCGCTGCCCGACGACTCCAACATCTGGTTGCTGCCAACTCTGCACTACGGCAAATCGACCGAACACCTCGGGCGTCCCGGCACGGTCGCGATGTCCGCGGCCACCCTGATGGCCGTCTGCATGGACCTGGGGAAGTCTCTGGCGGCAAGCGGGTTCGGCAAACTCGTGTTCGTCAACGGCCACGGCGGGCAGCCGAGTCTGCTCGACGTCGTCGCTCGCGACATCCGGTACGAGACCGGTCTGGAGGTCTTCCCGGTGATGCCGATGCGATTCCCGTCGCGGCACGACATCGGTGGCGGCGACGCCTTCGACATTCACGGCGGCTTCGGGGAGACATCGCTGATGATGGCGATCGCCCCGGACCTGGTTCACCACGACCGAGCGTTCGCCGACGGTCAGCAGGCGGCCGCCGCCTTCGACGGCTTCACCCACCTCACGCTGGAGGGGGTGTTGCCGACTGCCTGGCTCACCGACGATCTTTCGGACTCGGGCACCATCGGAGACCCGACCGAGGCCAACGCCGTGGCAGGCAAGGCGATCCTCGACTCGGCGGCAGGACAGCTCGCCGAAGCGCTCCTGGAGGTCAAGGCCTTCGCCTTTCCCGATCGGACCTCGTCGTGAACGTCTGGACGCTGACCCGCGGTCACGCAGATCTGCGCCGTCCGGTCCGTCCCGTCATCGAACTGACGGTGCCGGCCGAGCCCGCTGAGATCACTGTCGACCTCGCCCGCACGGCGGTCCTGGTGATCGACATGCAGAACGATTTCGTCAGTGAGGGCGGATGGCTTCACCATATCGGCGTCGACGTATCAGCCGCCGATGCGGCCACCGACAGATTGGTGTCGGGTCTGCCGGTGCTGCGCACGGCGGGGGTGCCCGTGCTGTGGGTGAATTGGGGCAATCGCCCGGACAAGGCGAATCTGCCGCCCGGGGTACTCCACGTCTACGATCCCGACGGCGGCGGGGGCGGGATCGGCGACGAGGTCGGCAGGTCGGATGCCGTGCTGACCAAGGGGAGCTGGGGCGCGGCCATCACCGACCGACTCGTGCCGGCCCCCACCGATCTGCACGTCGACAAGTATCGGATGAGTGGGTTCTTCGACACCGAACTCGACTCGATCCTGCGCAACCTGGGCGTGGACACACTCCTGTTCGCCGGAGTGAACGCCGACCAATGCGTCTACGCGACACTTGCCGACGCCGCGTGCCTCGGTTACGACGTCGTCCTCCTGGAGGACGCCGTCGCCACCACGTCGCCGCCGTACTGCCTGGACGCCACCGTCTACAACGTTCGCCAATGCTTTGGATTCACCACCCGTCTTGCGGCGATGGTGACCGGAATCGAGGAATCATGAGTACCGCACCCACCCTGAACCACATCGGAGATCTGACCGCCTACAAGATCTCGCCAGAGGACACCGTGACTCTGACGGTGCTGTCCGGCCCGGCCACGTCCGGGTCGGGATCGACGGTGTGCTTCGAGATCTGGGATCCGCGCGGCTCTCAACCCGACAACAGTCACCCGGAGTCGACCGAGACCTTCGTCGTGCTGAAGGGGTCCGGGATCGCGCACAGCGACGAGCACATCGCCGCCCTGAACCCCGGCACGGTGCTCGTCTTGCCCAAGGGCTCGGTTCACCACATCGTGAACACCTCCGACACTGAGAAGATGTACACCGTCACGGTCATGGAGAGCGACGGCGGATTCGAAGACATGATTCTTCGCGGCGTTCCCGTGGAGCTCACCGACGACGACCGGGCGGTGCTGGCCACCGCAGCCGAGACCGGGATCGGTCGGCAGTGAGCAGCACGATGATCGATGCCCGGGCTGATCTCGCCGGCGGGTATCTACGGTCGACCCCGGACACCGTCCTGCTCGGTGAGCTGCCGTGCGCGTCCGACACCCCGGTCACCTCGGTCAACCCCGGCGACGTCATCACCATCGACACCGTCAGTCACGAGGGAATCCTGCCCGACCAGGGAAGCGACCCACGCGCGTTCTTCGCTCGCTTCGGCGTCCCGGAAAGCCAGGTACTGCCCGATGCGATCGATATCGCAGAGTCGGGCCGCCGCCCGGCCGGCGCAGGGCCGCACGTCGTCACTGGGCCGATCGCGGTCCCCGGTGCACGGCCGGGCGACCTGCTGGCCGTCACCGTCATCGATCTGGTCCGGCGCGCCGACTACGGCATCGTGTCGTCACGGCACGGCAGGGGCGCGCTGCCCGATAGGTTCCCCGCTGAGGACGTGACCAGTGTGTTCTGCCTCGCCAATGGCGACGTCGGCAGTCTCCCGATGGTGCAGGACGAATCCGCGTTCGCCGGTGGCGGACGCGCGATCCGGTTCCCGCTGCGCCCGTTCCTCGGGATCACCGGGGTCGCATCGGCGGACGGGGTGCGCCCCAACTCGGTGCCTCCGGGTCTCTACGGCGGCAACCTCGACATCACGCACCTGGGCGTCGGATCCACGCTGTTTCTGCCGGTGCAGGTGCCAGATGCATTGCTGTACGTCGGCGACCCGCACTATGCACAGGGCGACGGCGAGGTTGCACTCACCGCGTTCGAGGCCCCTCTCCGCGGCACCCTCCGAGTCGAGGTGGTCCCGGGCGGCGCGTCGACCGCGAACGGCCGTCCGTTCGCCGAGACCAGCGACTTACTCATCGCGATCGGGCTCGACGCCGACCTCGACGAGGCATGCCGCGACAGCGTCCGGGGCGCACTGGAGCTCATCGAGCACCGGTACGGGGTTCCCGCCGGCCTCGCCTATGCCTACCTGTCTGCGGCGGCCGACGTCCGGATCTCTCAGGTCGTCGATCAGGTGAAGGGCTGCCACACCGTCATCCGCAAGGACGACTTCCGGGAGTGGTCGTGACCGGGGACTGGTTCGCGGTGCGCCAGTACCCGAACCGGGTGTATCTGATCTCCGAGCCCTGCCACGTGAACAGTTACCTCGTGGTGGGTGAGGAGAGGGCGCTGCTGTTCGACACCGGGCTGGGTATCGACGACATTTCACAGGCGGTGCGAGGACTCACCGATCTCCCCCTGGTCGTCGTCAACTCGCACCACCATCTGGACCATCGCGGCGGCAATCAGCATGTGCCCGCCGTCGACTTCCTGGCGCACCCGTCCGGCTCGGGACTGTACGGAGCCGTGGAGCCGGCGGAGCTAGCGGCATACGCGGAGTCGGCGAAGTCGATGTACACGACGTACACCGCACTGCGGGATCTCGACAAGATCAAGTTCTTCCTCACCCCGGACGATCTCACCATGCGCCCGATCCCGGACCTGAGCAGCTGGAGGATACCGGCCACCGAACCGACCGGATTCCTCGATGACGGCGACGTGATCGATCTGGGCGGGCGGAGCCTCACCGTCCTTCACACGCCCGGACATGTTCCCGACTCGATCTGCCTGTGGGAGCGCGACACCGGAGCGCTGTTCTGCGGAGACACTCTCCTGACCACCACCTACTGGGCGCATCTGACCGACAGCGATGTGCCGACGTTCGCCGCCTCCCTCGCTCGACTCGCCGCACTCGACGTGACGACGGCCTTCGTCGGCCACAACCTGGTCGCGGATGCGGGACCCGACTTCGTACGGGACGTCGCTGCTCGATTCGCCGCCGTCGTCCGCGACCCGGATATCGGTGTGGTCGTCGAGGGGCCGCAGGGCCGGCCGGTCCGGCGCGTCGACGGCAACGGCTTCGCCATCCTCACCGCCGTCCCCGGGAGCCCAGCCACCACGCTCTAGCGGCGGCCGCTCATCCGAGGCTCCCGCGGCTTCACCGCTACAGCGCCCCGCCCGGCCCTGGATCCTGCGATGTCGACACCGCGGAAAAGGCTGCCTACCGTCAAGACATGGGGGCCACTAACGAAGCATTGGCCATGTACGTACGGATCCACCTCGTCGGAGCCAGCGGCGGCATACGCCTCGCCGAGAGCCTCACCGACGACCCCTGGACCCACGGCGCCATCGATGATCTTCCGCACGAGCTCGCAGAGGAGGTCGCCTTCGCCAGGCGCTGGGCTGGCACCAATAGCCGCCTCACCG
This sequence comes from Gordonia sp. PP30, assembly GCF_023100845.1. Taxonomy (NCBI): domain Bacteria; kingdom Bacillati; phylum Actinomycetota; class Actinomycetes; order Mycobacteriales; family Gordoniaceae; genus Gordonia; species Gordonia sp. PP30. The sequence goes on from NZ_CP095864.1 coordinate 3,412,396, forward strand.
AGGTCTAGACCTACCCGGTGTTCGGACTCACCGCGACACTCAGCCGGTTAATCGGCTCTTCAACTCTGAGAGTGCGTAGGTGGGATCTGGGCTGACCGGGCGTGGGCACAAGATGTAGGCGGGTCCTGGGTGTGAAGATGGAAGTTCCTACACACCCATTTTCACGCCACAGGACCCATGAGCGAGCTTACTGCCGATGTTGCTGACACGATCTGCCGAACCGTCGAGCTGGGGGTGACGATCACCGGCGCCGCTGTCGATGCCCGCGGCCGCACGCACTTGTGGTGCCGGGTGCTGCAGGCCGATCGGCATTGTCCGGGCTGTCAGATCGCCGGCGACCTGCGTGATCACGCCGACCGCGTGCTCACTGATGTGCCGATCAGCGGCCATCCTGTTGTTCTGCATGTCGCGGTGCCCCGGTTCGTGTGCCGTACCAGCGACTGCCCACGAACGATCTTCCGCGGCGGGATCGATCATGTCGCCGCGCCCCGGGCCGTGGTCACCGCCCGGACCACACGCTGGATCCTGCAACGCATCGCGATCGACAAGATGAGCGTGAAAGCGGTGGCCACAGCGCTGGGCCTGGCGTGGAAGACAGTCAACGCGATCGCCGTGAGTGCGGCCCGGGCCCTGGTCTACGACGGCGGCCACCTCGACGGTGTACGGCACCTGGGCGTCGATGAGCACAAGTGGAAACACGTTCGCGGACAAGGAGACCCGAGCTTCGTGACCGTTCTGATCGACTTGACGCCCGTGGTCGAGGGCACCGGCCCGGCTCGGCTGCTGGACATGATCGGCGGCCGGTCAGCGCAGGTCCTCAAAGACTGGATGAACACTCGTGACCAGCGATTCCGCGACCGGATCACAGTCGTGGCCATGGACGGATTCACCGGCTACAAGACCGCCACCAGCCAGGAACTCCCCGCCGCCCGGGTCGTGATGGACCCGTTCCACGTCGTCGCGCTGGCCGGAAACAAGCTCGATCTGTGCCGCCAACGCGTTCAGCAGCAGACATGCGGGCACCGCGGACGCGCCGGTGACCCGTTGTACACGATCCGCCGGATCCTGCACACCCGTACCGGGTTGCTCACCGCCAAGCAGAAGATCCGGTTGTACGAGTCGCTGACCAGCCATGACGCGCACGTCGCGGTCGAGATCACCTACCAGGTGTATCAGCAGCTGATCGCCGCCTACCAGCACCCGCAGCGCCGCGAGGGCAAGAAACTGATGTGGAAGGTCCTCAAACGCATCCAGACCGGACTCCCCGCCGGGCTAGCCGAACTCGCCCAACTCGGGCGAAGTCTCTGGAAACGCCGCGCCGACATCCTGGCCTACTTCGATACCGGAGTCTCCAACGGACCCGTCGAAGCCATCAACGGCCGCCTCGAACACCTCCGCGGAATCGCCCAGGGCTTCCGCAACCTCGACCACTACATCTTGCGATCCCTCCTGCACTCCGGTCAGCTCGCCGAACACATCAACGCACTCTGAAAGGCGAAGAGCCGGTTAATCAACACCCTCCGCCCGTTCCGCGGTCCTGTACGCCGCGCGCTTGCCCTGGAGGCCATGCGTTCACTCGTCCTCGCCAAGAAGGCCATGTGGGAACTTGGCCTGGCGCTCCATATTGAAGATGACGACATCCGCCGGCAGCTCAACGCCTACGACCTGCAGGCCGACCGCCAAGCCGATCAGCTCAAGGCTCTGCAGCGCGTAGCGGTACGTGAGGCGTTCGGCACCGACGAGTAGCGACCGACGTCGCTGAGCCGGTTGATGGCTTCGAGGCGTTCTCGCCTGTCAGCGACCACCAGAATCCGCTATCACCTCGTGCGCTCTCGCACACGAATCGGTCACTGAATCCCCCCGGCGTGGCGGTTGCTTCGCCCTGACATTTCTCGGGCGGCGGCGCGAGGAGGTCGCCGGACTCCGATGGGCCGACGTCGATCTAGACGCGGGAGAACTGCGGATCGTGCGCGCACGGGTGGACCTGAACGGCCGCGAGGAGATCGGCGACCCCAAGACGGTCCGTTCGGTGTGGGTGCCCGCAGTCCCGGCTCGGGAATTGGCGATCGTGAAGGCCATGAGGCGCACGCACCTGCGGGAGCGTATGGCGGTCGGCGACCCGCTGGGCGAGCGTGACCTGTTGATGTCTCGGGAGGACGGGCGACTGCTCCCGGTCCGCGAGTACTCCCGGCTGTTCGTCGAGTTGCGGGACGCGGCCGGGCTCCCGGCGATCACCCTTCGGAACGTCCAGCACTCGTCGGTGTCGCGCATGAGGGCGGCGGGCGTGGCTGCGGACGTCGTGGCATGGGCACAGTGAGCGGATGACGACGGCGGTCCTACGGCCGGGTGTCTGACGAGCGGTTGGCGGCGGCGTCGGCCGTCCTTTCGGAAGCGGTAGCCAACAGTTAGCCAACTCCGAGCCTTCAGCCACATGGCCTAGCCAACGAGAAACCCGCTCCGACACAGGTCAGAGCGGGTTTCCCATCTGTGGAGCTAAGGGGACTCGAACCCCTTTCTATGGTGGGCGTTTCGCGCGCTGACCTGCGCGGAGCGTATTCCGGGCGGGCGGGAGCGTGATCCGGCGACCTGGGAGTTTCACCGGAGCTGTGGCCTGGGGCCACACGCCCATGGACGTATCGCACACCGCCTCTTGCTACCTCCTAATTTAGGTGGTAGACTATGGGTATCGGGTCAAGGGGATCAGCCCCAGACCCACCCAGGAGGGACAAAGACCATGAGCGAGTACAGCAAAGACCGCAACCACAAGATCAACGCCCTGTACGGGATCTGCTGGGACCCGGCCCGCACACTCCGCGGCAAGAAGGTCGGCAACTGCTGGCGCGTCTACGAGATCGCGTCCGGCCGCGACGAATACGCCAAGTACTCCAGCGCCGAGCAGGCCGCCGCCGCCGCCGATCAGCTCGCCGCGGCACAGGCCGAGAAGGTCGCCGCCGCGAAGATTCAGGAAGCCATCGCGGGCCCCGCCCCGGCCCGTCCGGCCGCACGAAAGCTGCGCCTCGTGTCCCCCGCCGAGGAGGCGCACCGGATCGGCCGCTCGTACGGCGTCAACGGCCAGATCTGGGACAACGCCTAAATCCGGCTGCCGGACCACCACCCCTCCCGAGCTTCCAGGAAGAGAATCCGATGACCATCACTCTCGACATCGCCCGCACGCGGGTCCGCCGACTCCACGAAGGCGCGAAAGGGCGGCGCCAGCGGGCAGCGCAGCGCCTCGCCGACATCGCCGCCGGATACGCGGCCCGGACGAGCGTGTCCAACTCTGCGCTGCTGCGCGCCGAGCTCGACGTCGCCGCCAGGCAGGTCGAGGTCGCCGCCCACGCCGAATCGGTGTACGCCGAAGCCCTCACTGCCGGCTATCTGGTCGGCGGCGGTGACATCACCACTGAGCACCTCACGGGATGGGCCGAGGACCACGACCTCGCCGACGAGTGCGCCGACGCCGTGCGGGATGCGATGGTCCTGGATGACGCCGCGTGGCTCGAATCCCGGCGAGTGCTGGCGTCGTCGGGGGTGATCCTGTGAGCGGCACCGTCCGGGTGTTCTGGCCGGTGCGCGACGAGACCTACGACGTGAAGATCTCTGACCAGCCGCGCACGGCCCGCGTCGCACACGACCTGGTGGTGCCGCGCGAGGGCGGCAGGGCGCGTACCTGGGACGGAGATACGAGGGGCGGCCTGTACGTCCTGAAGGATGCCGGGACCGACTCGGGGATCATGGCGCACCCGATCAGCGGCGAAGATCGCATGGACCCGTCGGAGCTGCGGGCCGTGCGGGAGCGCATGGGCCTCAGCCTGGACCAGATGGCGGCCCTGCTGCGCAATCAGCGCGGCGGGCGCCTGAATCCGCGGACGCTGCGTGATTTCGAGTCGGGCACGGTCGCGATCCCGGAGCAGATCCGCGAGCGGGCCGACGACCTCTGGGGGATGACCGAGACCGCACTCGGGAAACTGGAGGACGACTGGGCTTTCGACCGCTTCACGTCGATCGACGTGTACCGCGGGGATGACGATTTCCATGCCGCGCACCCGGAGTATCGGGCGTGGCCGGCGCGGTGGTGGCTGCATGTTGCGGCGCGCTTCGCGGCCAATCAGCCGACCGTCCGGCTGCGGACCGTCGAGGACTGATCTCCCCGCCCTCTTGCTACCTCCTAATTTAGGTGGTAGACTATGGGTATCGGGTCAAGGGGATCAGCCCCAGACCCACCCAGGAGGGACAAAGACCATGAGCATCGACCGCGAAGCCATCAAGATCAGCCGCCAGGCCGCCCGCGAGCGGATCAACGCCGAGGTCGACCGCCTCGCCGCCGGCTTCGACTTCAACGCCGCCCGGCAGGCCAACGCCCAGGCCGAGCGCCGCGTCCTCGACGAGGTCGACGTCGACAGCCCGATCGACGGCGACCGCATGAGCTGGATGAAGAACCGCCAGGCCGACATCCTCGCCGCCATGAGCGTCGACGACCGCGGAATCGTGGACGCCGACGGCTCCGTCGTCGTCCCCCGCATTACTTTCTGACCAGGGTCAACGCCCTGAATGCGGGAACGCCCCGGCCATCGCGGTCGGGGCGTTCCTGCTATCCCCTGACCGATGCGGAAAGCGGCCCCGCCTGACTCGGGGGATGAGTCTGGGGCGGGGCCGCTGCGGTCGACGATAGCGTGGAAGCGAGGTCAGTCGCCGCGGAACCACAGTTCCGGGGTGACGTCGAGCGGGATGCTCTGGCCGGCGTCGTTGATGGTGAGGGAGACCGGGAGTGCCCGCCATCGGACCGCCGTCCCCGACGTGCCGGCACTGTCGAGGAACGCGTACTCGGTGATGATGGTGCCCGCCGCGACGGCACCGGCCGGGATCACCAGGGGCACGGTGGAGCCGACCGAGCGTGCCCAGGTGATTCCGGAGTCGACGTAGTCGGCGGGCGTGCTCCACGTGGTGGTGCCTGAGACGGGTGTGGTGCCGCTCTTGACGAGGGCGCCGGTCGAAGTACGCAATCCGATGATGTTGCGGAGTGCGGTCAGTGCCGCGCACCCCGCGCGGCGTTCGGCGTTGGTCCAGTCTGTGTTGGCCATCAGTCTGTCCTTTCGGTGGCGATGTAGAAGCTCTGGCCGCTGATCGCGGTCAGAGCGAGGTCGTAGGAGTGGATGTCGGTGGTGCCGATGGTGCGTAGGTCGAGGACGTCGCCGCGGCGCCGCGCCTGTAGCTTCGGGTAGTTGGTGACCGCGCGCCAAGCGGCACCGCGGTCATCGCACCAGTCGACATCGGCGGCGAATCGCTGCGGCCACCACTGGCCGTCTGGCGGGTCTTCCAGGGTCACATCGAGAACATCAGCCACGCTTGCCCCCTTGCGCCCGTCGAGCCCGATCCGGGTGTGGCCGGCCAGAAGCTGCCGCCACCGCCGCGTCCACCGCCTCCGGGAGTGCCGCCGTTCTCGCCGCCGCCCGACGCCGTGATCCCCTGGAAGCTGTAGTTGCCGGGCGCTTTTCCGGTCTGGGCGCCGGAGACGCCGCCACCGATGGACTGACCGGACCCGCCCGCACCACCCGCACCAGACAACGCCACACCGGATACGGCGCCTGCCGGGGTACGGGCCTGCACGATCGTCGACCCGCCAGCGCCGCCCGCGCCGCCCGGTTGCGGTCCACCGCTGCCACCTGCGCCGATCGTGACCTGGAGCTGGTGCCACAGGTTGCGGCCGGCGCCGCGATCCCACCGCACCGCCGCCCACCCGCCAGCCGGTCCGCCGTTCCCGTCGCCGCCGGGAAAGCCCTGCGCGCCGGCGGCGCCGCCACCACCGGCGCCCAGGCAGACGACGTCGATCCACCGGCACCACACAGGGATCGCGATGGTGCTCGACGCGGTGACCGGCACCAGCACCGCGGCCTGGGAGGTGAACCCGCCCGTGCCAGAATCACGGGCCACCGTGATCGTGGTGCCGGCCAGGCGAGGCCGGGCGATTCCCCGGTCGGCGGCGAGTGCCTGCACGCGCGGCGCCATCACGCCCAGGCGTGCCGCGCCGCGGTCGGCGGCCACCAGGATCTCGGCGGGGTGCAGGCCGACCCGGCCGCGGTCCTGGGTGAGCGCCCGCTGCTCGCCTCGCAGCCGGGGAAGCGCCACGCACCGGTCCGCGGAGACGGCCCGCTCGACGACGCGCAGCGGATCAGCCAGCACCACGGTTGTGGTGTCGCGGGCCAGCGCCCGGTCGACCACACGGGGGCGCGCCCGGACCGCGGCGGTGTCACGGGCCAGCATGGTCTCGACGATCCGCCGGTGCTCGACCGGCACCCAGCCCAGCACCGGCGCGGGTGGCTCGATCGGTGTCGCCGGGTCGATCCAGCCACGCGGGTGGCGGGGCGCGGGCTCGATGTCAGTCCACGTCACCGGTCACCTCCGCGCCGAGTTGCGCGAGCGCCTCCTCGTGCGTCGTGCCCGGTGCGCAGCGCAGCAGCGGCGTCATGCCGTTAGCGGGATCACCGTCCGCGTCGATCGGTGTGCCGTACTCGTCGGCGAGGAACACCTCAGTCGGGGCGGGCTCCACGCGGGCGACTTTGAAGCCGGACACGATCGGCAGAACGCCCTCGGGTACTGGCATGGCGTCGGCGGGGACTGTGACGAGGACATACCGCCCGTCACCGAGTCGGTACAGGTTGGTGGCCGGCGCGAACTGCGGAAGTGATTCCGCGATGAGTTCAGTCATGGTTGTGTCCTACCGGTAGAAGATGATCCCGAGGCCGGCGCCACCAGCACCACCGGATCCGGATGTGCCGTTGCCGTATCCGGCAGTGCCTCGGCCGCCACCGCCGCCACCTCCGCCACCAGGAAACCCGCCCGCACCACCCTGGCCGCCGTTCTTCCCCGTCGCGAATGTCACATTGACAATTCCGCCACCTCCACCGCCTCCGGCACCCCCACCGCCACAGGGCACTTGCCCACCAGCGTTCGATCCGGCGGTGCCTGGGCCGCCATCCCGGCCCGATACGCCGACAGTGCCAGCTGTTCCGCCCCCGCCGCCAGCCGCAGCAGCCGAAGCCGATCCCGAATATCCCGCAGTAGGACCCCCACCGCTTCCTGCACCAGCACCCCCGGCACCGCCATTACCGGCCTGCGAGTTGCTCCCCGTATACCCGAATTGCGTCGCCATAGCGCCAGCGCCACCAGGAATCGCTTCCATCAAGACTGGCCCACTCGGGCCATTCGAGCGGAATTGCGTCGCCTGGCCAGATACGCCGACCGTGACGTGAAGCGAAGTGAAGGCGCCTGCATCCAGCGCCTGCACCTTGTGTCCCCCGCCGAGGCCACCGGCACCACCCCCATCGCCCCCGGCGGCACCGTTGCCACCAGATGCGATCCCCACCACGATCACCTCAGTGGTTCCCGCTGGCTTCGTCCACGTCGTTGAGGACGTGATGTTCACCCGGGTGTATCCGTCGCCACCAACTAACGCGCGGATTGCGCCCATCGTGTCGAACACATCCTGGTCGGCGCCGCTCGGTGATCCACCAGCCCAACCCTCCACGATGCCCGCCTGCACCGCGTTCGCCGTCGACTGCGCGGTGGACACGCTCGACGTCGTGGCCGACTGCCACCCCAGCAAGCTGGCGAACCAGTCCTTGACCCCCGACACCGCGCTGTTGACCGGGGTCACCACGAGACCGTTCAGAATGTCCGCGATCTGCTGCAACATCGTCTTGATCGTCGCGATCGACGACCCCGCCAGCGTCGGCAGCGGCGAGGACACCGACCCACCACCGAGGATCGTCTTCAACTGCGCCGCAAACTCCTGCGCGTCGGCGAGCGCGTCGGTGATCTCGGTGCGCGCGCGGCCGGTCAGTTTCTCGATGAGCGACTTGATCCAGCCCAACGCCGCCGCGACATCAGCGCCCAGCGCGGACAGGGCCGCGGTCAGCCCCGAAATCCACTCCTGCGGAAGCGACTGCCGCGTCGACGTCCACGCAACATCATCAACCCACACCGACCCGGCCGAGCACTCCTCGTCCACGCGCAGCAGCACCCGGCCCGCGACGCACCCGGCCGGGCCCGTCGCAGTGCCTGCGAGTTTCGTCCAGTCCGCAGTTCCAGCCGCTACCGTCGACGCGACCTCGGTTTCCCCAATCACCGTGCGCGCCGAGTCGTACCAGCGCACCAGCAGCCGCACCCGGCCGCCCGCGGACACGACATCCCGCCACGACGCCCACGCCTCCAGCGCCGTCACCTCACCCGGGTCGATCTCCGCCTCCGGGTCCGACAGGCGCAGGCCGCGCGTGCCGGCGCAGTCGAAACGGGCCGAGCCCGCCGGGATCCCGGGCGCCACCGTCCGGAACACAGCCTCGTCCCACGCCCAGCCCGACCCCGCCACGATCGTCTCCGGCGCGTCGAAGCTGCCAGCGGCGAGCAGAGCGCGGGGCGAGCTGGTCAGCCGCGACAGGTCGACCTTCGCGAACGACGCGATCGCGTCGACCAGCCCGCCGAGCCCGCCCGCCCACGCCTGGATCCCCGCAAGGATCGGATCCCCACCCGCATACTCGCCCCGCAACGCCGCCAACAACTCGCCGAAATCCACGCCGAGCGCGCCGACGATGTTGTCGATGATCTCGTCGATCGTGTCCCAGTCCTTCGGATCACCACCCGTCAGACCAGCAGCGATCCGCGCAAACGGCGTCAGGAAAATCTGCTCCAGAAACGCGAGTTGGGGCGTCGGCCGCGGCGTCAAATGCGTGCGCACACCACCCGTCGCCCCGGGAAGCTGATTCCACGGCGTCCCATTCGCCGAGACGGGGCCGGCCATCTACATGTCCTCTGGGTGGTGCTTGGCGGCGATCGCGTCCTGCCGCGCCATCTGCGCACGCAACTCGCGCATCGCCGACTCCATCTGCCGTGACAGCGCTTTCACGCATCCCGCCAGCTCGTCCACCTTCGTGTCGACCGAATCGAGCTTCCGTTCATGCCGATCCAAGTCATCGCGCAAATTCGAGTCATGAGTGTTCTCCACCTGCTCCCGCACCGCGTCCGTCGCCGCACCGTTCCGGCGAGCGTGGTAGGCGCCAACCATCCCGGATCCGGCGCCGACCGCCAACGCGAAACCGATCAACGTCCAGACGACCGCCTCCCACCAGTTGCTGATGTGCGCCGGCCCCGTAGTGATCACTCGGAATCGTCCCGCCGGTGCTCGCCGACGTACGACGGCTCCGCATCTCGGCCGCCGACCGGGCCGGGCAGCGCGATCGACGTCAGCACCGACACCGCCGCCGCGGTCCCCGCCGTAGCGAGCACCGCCGGCCACGAGATCGTCATGACGGTCTGCCCGGCGACGAAAACACCGAGAAGGGCTTGCGCGAACGTTCGGACCGCGCGGTCCGCGAGGTCCTGCCAGAAGCGTCTCGTCCACATCACGCGGCCACCACCTTCACCGCGCTGGACATCACAGCCCCGGACGGATCCCATTCGAGGCGACCATGCTCAAAGTCCTGGCCGCGCCCGCCGTCTGGCCGGTCGTACTCGTCCGACGTCGGCCAGCCGAGCGGACCGTTCTCGTAGCCGTCGTGTGCCCAGCGGGCGCCGATGATCCCGTGCACGTAGAAGCCGCGCTCGGCGCCGGTCTTCCGGTAGATGACGCCGCCCTCGAATGCCTGCACGACGCCGGCCGCCAGCTCGGTGTACGCGGTCGTCGGGTAGCCGAGCGGGCCGAGTTCGTAGCCGTGCTCGGCCCACGTCTCGAAGATCGCGTTGGGTACCGCGACCGCGCCGGTGCGGGGGTGCCAGTACACGTAGCCGTGCTCGAATTTCGCGAACCGGCCCTGATGATCGGGGGTGCGGACCTCGCCGACCGAGTCCTCGAACCCGGTCTTGACGCGAGCGCCGAGCCACGGCGCGGCGGCGGCAGTCTCGTTGATCCGATTCACCACCGGCGCCGCCGGCGTCGTGCCGAGGTACAGGCGCAGATCAGCTTCGAGGAGGTCCATCGGGAATCCTGGCCCGAGGTCGGTGTGATTGCCGATCCCCAGCACTTTCGTGACGAAGTAGTGGTCGGCGACGCACGGCACATTCCCCTTCGGGTACGGCCGCGCCTGCACGATATTCGCGTTGATGTACGGGTACTTCTTGACGTCCTCCGCGATCGCCCACGCGGCGATCCGGATGCCGTTGCGCATCTTGTCGATCCACTGCTGACGGGTCCACGACGCCCGCGACCCGGCGAAACAGAAATTGATCGAGCTGCGGTTCGCGTCGAGCACCGACCAGGATCCGTAGTCGGTGTCCACGACCGCCACCAGCGTCGAATTGTCGATCGCGTAGTGGTAGCTCGCATCGTGCGACGGGTCGGACAGGTAATCGGCCAGCGACAGCGCGGTACCGTCGCCTTCCTGTGTGTGGCCGAGCGCGTACACGACGCGTGCGCCCTGCCGCGACGACCGCGACTGGCACAGCTCCTCGTGGTAGGCGAAGTCGGGTTTGGGCATGGCGGTACCTCCTGTGGTCGATGTGTCGGCGGTCAGCCGGTCGTAGATGGTGCGGGCGTCGCCCATGCGCGCGGCGTAGCGGTCGGGATAGGCCGACTTCTGGACGGCCTGGGCGATCGCGCCGGCCGCGGCGTCGGTGGTCGCGGAGTCGTAGGCGGGATACCGGAGCGCCGCGAAGAAGAGCCGCGCTGAGCCGGTCGGGTCCTGGCAGACGTCGACCGGACCCCACCACCACTCGCCGGTCGGGCCTTGGCGGACTTGCTGCTGGAGCGGTCCGACGGACATCCCGTCCGATCCGACGGCGTCGTGCGGTAGCGCGAGAGACCCGGGCACCTTAGCGTTGGCGTAGACGACGAGATTCGATTCGACCAGCCCGACAGCGAGCGCGATTACAATCCCCCGACGCGAAACGCCCTGACGGCGGCCCTCCGCGATGATCTCCTGCGCGACCTGGTCCTTGGTTCTGTACACGGGCGACTCCTGTATGCGCGATAGCCCTGCGCCGCGGCATGGCTATCTGGTCTGGGCGGGCTGTGAGAGCAGATAGATCAGGTGGTGGAGTTGGCGATGGCGTTGACGCCGCCGGCGAGCAGGCCGATCTTCGAGATCACGCGGTCCCAGCCGGACCGCAGCTGCATGTCGTCGCCGAGGGTGACGGTGGTCGTCTTCTGCTGACCCGGGGTGTGCTCGCGCTCCACCGACGACACCCACTGCTCCACCGACGTCCCGAAATCGGTGTCGGTGAAGGTCATGCGGTCGCCGACCTGGAAGCGCCTCCCGGATCCGTCGTCGACGCCGTGCTCGTATCCGCCGGCCCCGGCGAGGACGGTCAGCTTCAGGGTGTCTTGGCCGCCGATCTCCTTCAGCTTCGACGTGCCCGCGGCGAGCGCGTCGAGAGAGAAAGCGGTGCCGGTGTTGGCGAATTTCTCGCCGAGTGCGTGCGCGCCGAGTTCGGCTTTCAGGTCGGCATCCTCGAAAAGGTTGTAGGCGAAGAAGATGTCGTTGAAGAGGTCACCGACGACCGGGGCCGCGCCGCCGATCTGCAATGCCGACATCGCGCCCTGAATGAGTAGGTTGATCGCCATTTGCGTGACGTTGTTCGCGATCTCCGGCGCTTTTCCGCCGACGATGACCTGGTACCCCTCGGGGTGGGTGACGTAGCGCTCGATGTCGATGATGGCGCCGCCGTCGGTGCGCCATTCCATGTGCAGCCGGTCCCGCTTCCCCATCGTGTCGAGGACGTAGCAGGGCTTCGTCGCATGCAGCCAGTTCGACGGGTTCGCGAGGCCGAGGACATTGCCAGGGTTGAGGAAGTAGAAGAAGTGCTCCAAGCCCTCCCATGAGATGATGTTCTCCAGGTGGCCGAGGGATTCTGCGTTGAAGACCTGCCCGGGGTCGGGGTCGATCCCGGGGCGGTGCAGGTTGATGATCGGGGCGCGCTCGGCGTTGTCGAAGTGCGTCTTGTGCAGCTCGTCGAGCTGCGTCATCCGCGCCCACGCCGCGATCAGATCGTCGGTAGAGTCGGCAATGTAGTCGAGGACATCATCGATCGACTGCATCGAATTAAGGTCCGGCAGTGACGGCACATCGTATTTGATCGGCAGTTTCGCATAGACGGGACGACCCATCCGCGTGAAATTCTTCGCCGAGAAATACTTGTAGACGCCGTCCAATGGGCCGAACGCAATATCGTGTTTCGGGAATTGGAATTCCGGTCGCGGAAACAACGGCTGCGGCCACGCGAGCGCGCTGGTTTGCCAGATCAGGTTGTTCACCAGGTAGGCGGTGACGATCTCCTGACCGGGCCGCCCCTGGTAGCGGGCACCCATCACCCGGCCATCCCAGCGAACACCGTTGTCGGTGATCACCACCGAGACGATGCGGCGACGGCACTGCATGACGACCGGCGCCATGTCGTGCGTCTTCGCGATCTGGATCTCCGCGACCGCGGGGATCCCCCACGCCCATTGGACCTTGCACCGCTGATACGCGCCGAACGGCCGCCACCCCGACGCGTCCAAATCGTTGCGGGTGTTGATCTCGATGTCGAACAGCGCCGTGTCGGGGTCGCGCGGCCGGCGCGCGCCGAGGATGACCGTCATCCGAACGCCGCCCCGTACTGCTGCGGCAGCACCAGCGTCACCGTGGCGGCGGACCCGGTGACCGTGACCGCCGTGTCGGCCTCGGGGGCTGCGGGTGTCCGGAAGGACTGCCGGCCGGCCGCCGCGGCCCACGCGTCGACGCCGTCGCGGTGGATCAGGGGGCATGTCGGGTCGGTGTCGATCCGGTACGACTGCCCGGATGCGAGGTCGGCCAGGGTGATCTGCTCGCCGCCGAGGCCGATCTTCAGGCCGGTGGTGGGGCCGGTGATCTCCCACTGCGGCCACGCCGCAAACCATCCGCTGTTGTGCACTGACGTCTCGGTGAGGGCGTCGAGCTCGACCGGGTCGGAGTTCCACCACGAGCTGTCCGAGGTGAGCGTCATCGTGAAGACACCCGAGAATCCGAAAGCGGCGAGGCGGGCGCGGGGGATGCCGTTGTCGCGGCCGTTGTACCGCACCCACTGCCACCGATCGGTGCCGATGACGTCGTCGACGACATGGAGTTCGGAGACCTGCGGGCCGGCGCCGATGTTCCGGCGCCACGCGGTGACCGCGGTGTGCAGGTCGTCGGCGTCGCCCGGGTAGTCGTGGCCGCCGATCCGCAGCCGCAGACTGATGTCGTTCGGCTTGTCCTGCTGGCCCTTGTAGTACGACCCGCCCTGGTTGACGTTCTCCTGGTACGCCGGATCGTGCGGGGCGCCCTCCAATCCGTCCGGATCATCGACCAGCCGGATCGGCGACACCGGATCACACAGGTCGAAGCGGTCCCCGCGACACCCGAGCAGGTAGTAGGAGATCGTCACGTCCGCATCGCCCCCGACCGCATCATCGCGTCCCGCACCGCGTCGTCCTGACTCTTGCGGAGCTTGCCCATGTCCTCCACGACGATCTGCCCGCCGTCACCCACGTAGATCCCGATCGACCCGACCCGCCCCTCCTTGATGACCTCGTCGAGCTTCTTCGCGATGTCGTCGAGGATCGGGAAGCTCGACGAGCCGGTCGAGAATCCCTGGAAACTGCCGTCCGTCCCGATCGCGGACGCAGCCATCGCCGCCCCGCCGTACCCGGCGACACCGAGGCGGTACATCTGCTCCAGCCAGTACGCCGGCTTGTGGTCGAGCAGGCCGACCTTCGCGACGGCCGGCGCCTGGTAGCCGCCGAATCCCGACCCGAAACCTCCGACGGTGCCGCCATCGGCGTGAAACTCCGGGACCTGGCCAGTGGCGTTGAGGCGCTTCAGGAACGCCCGAATGCCTGGCCTACTCGCGACGCTCCGCCGGATAACCTCCTCGCCGGGCTCACCCATCATCGGCACGATGTCACCGCGCCCCGACCCCGGGATCGTGCCGCCGCTCTGGCGCTTCACCGTCGGCCCCGCCGGCTTCGACTTCGTGCCGCCCTGCAGCTCCTGCAGCCGGAGTTCGGCGATCCGGAGTCGGTCGGTGGCTGTCGTGTTCGCGTCCTTGGCGCGCTGCACCGCCAGCTCGGCCGCGGCGATCTGGGATGGCTTCGCCTTCGGGTTCGCGCGCACCTCGTCGAGCTTCATCTCGGCGATGCGTTCCTTCTCCGCGGCGGCAGCCTGGTCCCGCCGGGCCTTCTCGACCGCGGCCTTGGCCTGCGCGGCTGTCGACGCCTTCGGGGTCGTCGTCTTCCCGCCGCCCGTGCCGCCCCCGGTGGACGGCTGGTCCGGGTTCCCGTTGTAGATCGAGCCGCCACCGAGAGTGAACAGCAGCCGCCGAGTCCCCCCACCGCTACCGCTGTCCGATCCAGTCGACCCGCCGCCACCCGCGCCCGTCGTGGACGGCACCGATCCGCCGTAGTTGGACGGCCAGTTCGTGACGTACACGGGGGCCCCTGACCCGCTGCCGCCCGTGCCGAGACCTCCCTGATCGCCGGTGCCGACGCCAGGTCCGAGGTCGGCGAGAAGCTTCGACGCCGAATCCTCCTTCGACTTGATCTCGCCCATGTACCGCTGATCGCCCGCGGTGCCCTGGTAAGCACCGCCGTGCTGCTGGACGCCGACGATCTTCTCCCAGATGTCGCCGGTCTTGCCGTCGTTCGCGTCGAGCTTGTCGTAGAAGCCGGTGATGTTGGTGTTCGGGTCGTCACGGCCCGGATACGCCGAGCTCTGCTGGAAGATTCCGTGCCACTGCCCGCCGCCGCCGACCGCGTCCGGCTTCAGCCCGGACTCCTGATCGGCGGTCGCGAGGACCGCCCGAATCTGGTCGTCGGTGTAGCCGCGTTTGCGTCCCTCCGCGATGATCTTGCGCGCCACATCCTCACGCGACGAATCCCGAGTGAGCGTCACATCCTTCACGCCACCACCCGCAGCAACACCGCCAGCACCGGTGATGTCCGACGACGCCCGCAAATGCACATGATTGGTGTGCCCGGGATAGTCACTGGCGAAGTACGATCCGTCGGTGTCCGGGCTGCGGCCGTGCCATCCGATCTTCTGGCCTGTGTTCGGGTTCTGCCATATGATCTGCTCCACACCAGGATTCGACGGCGCGATCGACAGCAGATGCTCGGCGAACCGCTGCATATGATCGACCGACCCAGACCAGTCGATCCCCCGGTTCAGGTGGTTCGGATTCGGCGCGTATCCCGGCTCGTGCCGGTCCGACTCCTGATGTCCGGCGTACGTCGACGCCTTCACCCCATACTGCGATTCAAGAGAATGCACCCAATCCGGGAACGGTCCGCCGCCGCCCGGCGGCAGTCCGTAGCTGCTGTCGACGACAGCGCCCTTGGCGTATGCACGCGCGTACGGGGCGATCATGTAGCCCAGGCGTCGCGCCGATTCGCGGAGGATCGCGATCGTCCGCGGTGTCTTCTTGCCGGGGATGAACGCCTCCCACGCCCCGGCACCAGCCTCGGCCCACCGCACGAGCCCGGAACCTCCGGCGGGTTCGATGACGGCCTCAGACGGCAGGGACGGCACCCCGGCCGGGCGACGCACAGCGCCGTCGGCGTACGCGCGGATCGACCCGTCAGCGTTCGCCGATCCAGCGCCCGCGATCGCACTGAGCGCGGGGTTTCCGGTGAGGGCGGCGACCGCCGCCGAGTTCGCGGCGTAGTTGATCTCCGGGGTGATCAGGATCTTCTTCTCGCCCGGCTGCTGTGCGCGGTTGACCTTGTCCCAGAAGGCGGCGTCGTTGGCATCCACAACGATGACGCCGCCCGGCAGTGTCTTGACCTCGATCCCGAGCTTCTTCAGCCGGTCCATATTCTCGGCGCTGGTGTCGGTCACCTCCACGTAGCCCGGCGGGAGGCTCGTCGTCTCGATCCCGAGTTCTTTCAGTGCCTTCTTCGCACGATCGACGTCCTTCTGGTCGATCACGAGTTGACCGTCGATGGTCTTGTAGTTGACCTTCATCTCGTCGAGCTTCTTGCGAGCCTGTGCCGTGTCCGCCACGACCGTGTATTGCGCCGTGAGCTTCTGCGCGCCCGCGATCTTCAACTGGCCCATCTTCTCGATGGCCGCATCTGCGCCCCGCAGTTGGACGTTTGTCGCGATCTCCGACGGCACACCGAGGTAGACGTCGGCCATCTTCTTCGCCGTATCGGCGCTGACCCCCGCAGCGACGGCCTGGTCGATGAAGGCTTTCCGCTGTGCGACGAGCTGGCCCGTGACGTAGTCGAGCGCAGCCGCCGGACCCATGTGCTGGGCTCGCGCATACTCCAGCGCCGACGCGGCGGTCCGACTGTACGCTTGGCCCTGGGAGACGAGCTGGTCTTGGAGCTTCGAGCCCTTCTCGGTCGTGACGTCGATGTGGCCGTCGAGCTTGACCGACGCCGCGCCCGCCTCGTCGAAGCTCTTCGCGAGATCCCGCATGCCGTCCGACCACTGCTGTAGGGCTTCTTCCTGCGTCAGCTTGTCGTCCTGCAGCGACGACAGCGCCTTGGCGAGCTTGTCGACCTTGCTCGCAGCACCGTCGGTCGACTCCTCGAACTCGGCCATCGCCTTCGACATGGTTCCGGCACCCGCACTCGACTTGTCGAACGACACCGACATGTCACCGTTGGCCTTCGCCATCTGCTCAGCCTTGCTACGGCCATCGTCGACCGTGGTAGCGAGCTTCTGCACGTCGCCGGTCAGCGCCGCAAGCTGGCTGTCGTGCCCGTTTCCGTCGCCGTACTTCTTCTGGATCGTGGCGAACCACAAGTCGTACGCTTCGCGGCCCTGGAGCACCTTCTCGGTGAGTTCCTGCTGCGAGATCCCCAGCTTCTCCGCGGCCTCGTAGGCGCCGGTATCGGCGATCTTCTTCGACGCCATCTGCCGCAGATTCGCGTTGATCGCGCCACCAGATTCGAGGAGCGCGTCGGCCCATTCCTGTGTCGCGGCCTTGGCCTCCTCCGACTTCGCTTTGTCCTCGCTCTTCTTCTGGATCCACATCGTCAGCAGGGCGGTTGCTCCGGTGATCGCCATACCCCACGGCCCACCGAGCGCACCCATCAGCCCCGTCGCAGCTCCACGCATCCCGGTCATCGCCGCTGCGGCGGTGCCGGCCGAGCGAGGGAATCGGTCGGCACCGGCGGCTGCCTGGACGAAGGCGGTCTGCATGCGCGCGATGATTGGGACCTGGCGGCCGATGTTGCCGATCGCGGATCCGAAACGGCCCATGGCCACCGTGCCCTGCGCCGTCTGCACATTGACGGTCTGGCCGAGTTGGGTGAAGCTGCGGCCGACGCCGGACACCTTCGCGCCGAGTCCCGCCATCTGATCTCCGGCGACCTTCTGCGCGATGTGGTAGGCGACGATCGCGGCGAGCGCCGCCTTCACCGGCCCCGGCAGGCTGTTGAACGCCGCCGCAGCCTTGCCGATCGCGCCCGCGGTCCCCTCGATCGCGTTCAGGCCTGGCCCGGCGAGCAGGTCGACGAACGGCTGAACAACGGGAATCAACTTCCCGCCGACAGCAGCCTGAGTTTCCTCGAACCGCGCGGTTAGAGTTTTCAGGCTCGCGCCGAACTTCCCGTTGGACCGCTCGACATCACCGTTGACGTGCGCGAGCTGTTTCTGCATCACCAGGTAGGTGCCGATCGCCTTCTGCTGAGCGGTCAGCTCGGTACCGCGCGCTGCGATCCCAGCCGTATAGACGGCCTCCTTGACGGACGCCTCATCGAGCAGGACGCCGTACTGGCGCATGGTCTCGGTCTCACCGGCGTACGCCGAGCCCATCGCCTGGATAGCGTCCGCGATCGGAATGCCCTGGAAGGACGCCAGATCGGCGGCAAGCTTCGTCTGCTCCTTGGAGAAATTGACAAGCTGCTGCCCGGACAGGCCCATCGCCTTGCCGAACACCGCGAACTGGATCGCCGCGCCCTGCGCCTCCCGCTGGCTCATGCGCATGGTGTCGACGGCGGACTTGCCCCACGCCTCGATCTGGCCGCGCCCGGACCCGAAGACCACGTTCATCTGGTTCGTCTGGGCGCCGAGAGCGCGGGCGGCGCCGACGGCGTCGGTCATGCCCTTCACGACGGCGGCGATCCCGAAGCCGACGCCCATCGCCGCGAGCGTGCCGCGCGCCTTCGTGGCCGCCGACGCCAGCTGGTTCGTCGACGCGGTCGCCTTCTGCGTTGCCGCCGAGGACTGCGCCGCCGCGGCGGCCTGCTGACGCTGCGCAGACGACAGGGATTGCGTGGCCTGGGTGGCACGCACCTTCGCCGAGTTCTGCGACGCCAGCGCCGACTGCAGTTTTGCTTCGGCCTGCGCGAGTTCCAGGGATCCGGCCTTCGCGGTCTGCCGGACCTTGGTCAGGTTCTCCTCGGCCGCCCGGACACGGACGGCGGCCGCCTGCTCGGCGGCACGCGCCGACTGCACCTTCGCCGCAGACTTCTCGACCTGCGCGGCCATCTGCGCCGCACTCTTCCCCGACGCCTGAAACTCCTGCCGGGCACCGTTCATGCCCTGCTTGAATCCGGAATCGTCGAGCCCGAGACGGGCCATGAGGGTACCGACGACAAGAGTCACGAAGCGCACCTCCTGATTGGGTGTGAGCGGGCTACGCTGCGGGCATGGACGACATACAGATCGACGAGGACGGGGCATTCCACTGCGCAAAGTGCGGGGGCACGAATTTCTCGGAGAAGCGCACCACTCGCGCGAAGGTTGGCGGCGGGGCCGCCGCGGTGTTCACATTCGGAATCGCCGGCGCTGCTGCTCCGCTGCTCACGAAGAAGAAGCTGTGGTGTCAGCAGTGCGGCACGTACAACAAGATGGGCAATGCTCAGCCGTACGTGCCGTCCGGGACTGCGCCCCCGAAATCGGCCGTCGATCTCGCCCAAGATGAAGCTAGGGCGAAGATGGAACGCAACGCCGCCCAGCGCGCAGCTCGGGAAGCTGGCGCGCCGTCGAGTGGGCGGGCCGGTCAATACCTGACGGTCAAGAAGCCGATGAAGCCCTAAGCACGAGAGCGAGGCGCGGTCCTCGGTCGATCAGGTCGCGGAGACGGAGTTCCAGCCACCGCCAGGACCGCGCCGACATCAACGCGTGATCCTCGACGTCGACACCGAATACCTCGTGGAGGTCGCATTCGGCGGCCGCCCACGCGTTAAGGACATCAGCGAGGGTGACCGGCCGGTACACCGTCTCCGGCGGGTCAGCCGGGGCCGGCGTGTCGGCCCACCAGTCGCGGATCTCGGTGCGCGGGTTGTAGTCGCCGCCGCCCGGATCCGACGCCCCGTACGCCCCCGGCCGGGGGTCATACAGGCCGCCGTACCGTGATGGCCGAAGCGCCGAATCTACTTGTGCTTCTTCTTGTTCTTCGCCCGCCGAGCCGCCCGATTCGGCTCGACGGGACGCGGGTTTCCCGGATCATCCTCCGGGATCTCGTCGATCTCGGGCAGATCCATCGCGGGCGCCATCCCCGCGACCCAATGCGTTTCCGCGACGACACGGCCCATGCCGACGTCGATCAGGGCGGTGCGTCCGGCGTGCATGATCTCTTCCCACGACACGCCGTCGGCGTCCATCTCCGACCACACCCCACCCGACCACGTCCCGAGGTCGCGTTCCTCGATCACCGGTTCCCCCGCCTCGTCGAGGACGGGATCACCGGTGACGATGTCGAGGACCGGCACCTGCTGTACGTCGGGCTGCCACTGGGCTCCGAGGATCTTCGCGATGTGGTCGAGCTCGGTGGCGTCGCCGATCATTTCGGCGGCGAAGAGCTGCCGAATCTTCAGCCCCTCCGACGCGGACGGGCTGGGGATGCGGTAGGTCTTGCCGTTGATCGTCAGCAGCAGATCCGGGTCGTGGAACTCGCGGAGATCCGCGAACGCCCTCCCGGCCGGTTTGGTCTCATCGGTCATCGAGAAGCCCTCCTATCTCGACGAACCGGTCAGGCCGGGGTGAGCGCGAACGCGCCGCCGGTCAGGCCGCTCCCGGAACCGGTGAGCGCACCGCTCGGCGTGGCGATCGAGTAGGGGCCGCCCGCCGATCCGGTGACCGTCCAGTCCGACGCCTTGAAGCCGTCGTCGAGCGCCACCAGCGCGGCCTTGACCGCCGACGCCGCGGCGTTGTAGGCGATCGGCGCGGTGGTCTCACCACGGAACGTGAGGGTGAAGTCACCTGCCGACGGAGTGCCGAGGGCGAGGGTGTACGACAGTGGCCCGGCCGACGACCCGGCCTGCACGGCGAACGCCGCGATCTTCGTCGGCTTGCCCTTGCAGATCAGCTCGCCGTCGAACTTCTGCAGCTCCTTCGGGTCGCCGCCGGTCAGCTTCACCTTGCACAGGAACTTGCCCTGGTAGTTGTCCTCGATACCGTCGAGGCGGCAGTACCGGAAGTGCCGCGCCATGTCACGATCGCCGATCCCGCGGCCAGCCTGGATCAGTTCGGTCAGGCCCGGATCCGGGACGAAGTCGCCCGAGTCCGAGGCGCCCTTGTACAGGCCCTCAACGCTGACCTTCAGACCGTTGGAGGTGCCGGCCTCGGACGCCCATCCGCCCATCAGAATGTCCGAATCGTCCTCGGACTGCGGATCGAACTGGGGATCGAACTTCTTGATGCCCGCGACGAAAAGCCAGTCCGATTCGACGGCGGTCGCGGGGTCGGTGCCCTTGGGCAGGACCTGCACGGCGTAGAGGCCGGCGGGGATGGTGTCGAGCAGCCCGCTATCGGGCGTGGTGAGGAGAGGCATAGGTCATGCTCCGATCGGGTTGCATTGGATTTCGTAGGAGTCGGCCCGCTCCCAGCGCCCGTTGGCGTCGGGTTCGATCGGGGCGACGAGCTGGCGTGAGCACCACAGGATGCGGACGCCACCCGGCCACAGGCCGGGAGTCATGGTGTGCAGCGCCGCGTAGGCGGCGTCTGCCAGTGAGTGGACGGTGGTCGGGTTCTTGTCGCCGCGCCACCGCAGTTGGACGCGCACGGTAGGATTCCCGCGCTGCGTCATCGGGTTCGGGTCGGTCCAGTAGTGGCTGATCGCGACCTGCAAGTCAGGTGTCGGGTACAGCTGCCCGAAGAACACCGGCGGCGCCGCCGGGGTGGTCGGGTAGGCGCCGTCCGGGCTGTAGGCCGCGACCCCGGCCTCAGTAAGACGCCGGGCGAGCGCGTCGAGCACATCGGTGATCGTCGGCATCCGGGCAGCCATCAGCACCTCCGATCATGGGTGGGAAGCCGGGCGCGGCCCGGGGAGGGCACCAGGACGCGCCCGACGATCAGGAGAGGTCCAGGACCTCAGCGATAGCCGCCTGCACGTCGCTCTGATTCGCCAGCAGCGCCGTCTCCAAGTACTTGGCCTGCCCACTCGGGTGTTTGAATCCCAGCTTCTCGTGCTGCTTGACCGCATACGGGGACGACGTGTGCACCGCCGCCTCATCGTCAGACACCGTGACCTGGATCGACGCCGCCAGCGCCCCCGACTTCTTGGGGGCCAGCTCCCGCGCCCGCGCCTGCACGATCTCGGCGCCCGCACGCAACGCCCGCATGCCGCGATCAGCGACCGCCGCCTCCACCTCGCCGAAGCCGTCATCGACGTCCACCGACGCCATCAGGCGATCTCGATCGAGTAGTAGTCCGGACTCTTGTCGAAACCGCCGATATGCCGCGCCGCGGCGATCACCGTCCGCCACGCCTCATCCCCCGGCACCTGCACCAGCGATCCGGGCGGAATGTCGGCGGTCCCGACAGCCATCGCCGCCGACGACACCGACACCACCTCCGCGCCCGAACTGTCCCGCACCAGCTTCTGCTCATGCTTCAGCCGGCACAAGATCGTGACCTCGGCGGCGTGCTGGTCGCCGTACGGGCCGCGCCCGGTCAGGCGCTTCACGCCGAGCGGCTGCGTGAAGAACACCGCGAGCGGATCAGACATGGCCGCCTCGGATCACAGCTTGTACCTGCCCAGGATATGGCCGTACGCGTACTGAATCCGGCGGCGCACACCGACATCCGTTGATGGCGCCGCGAAGTCAGCGGTCGCGCTGTCCAGCGAGACCCGGCTGACCGACGGCCCCTCCGCCGCGGCGACCAGGTCGGCGATCATGTCGCCGGCCACCGAGATGATCGCGGGCGGCACTGCGTCGAGGCCGTGTGTGATCGTCGCGGTGATCGCCCGGAATCCCTGCGGCCATGACGCCCGTCGAAGTGCACCGAGCTCAGACCACGTGTACCCGGCGATCGGCTGGCCGTCCGCGTCGACGACCGACTCGACGGCCGTCATGTGCAGTGTCGGGAGCTGTACGAGACGGTTACCCGAGTAGTCGATGGTGAAGGTCTGCGTCACGGCCGGCGCGATGTGCCATCCGCAGTATCCGCGGATGGCCTCGCACACCGAGGCGAGTATCGCCGGGTCGGTGTCCGGCACGGTGTCTTCCGGGATGAGTGGCGGCAGACCTGAGAAGTCGATCACGACTCTTCGGGCTCCGGGGTCTTCTTCGGTCGGCCCGGCCGGCGCGACGTGCGCAGCACCACGGTGTCCGCGGTTTCCGTGCCCGGTGCCGCCGGTTCGGCGACCGCGACGAACAGCGCCGGGTGGGATTCGAGGATCGGGTCGCCCTCATCGACCAGGGTTCCGCCGGCGACGACGCGGTCCCCGTACGCGAATGCGTTGATGCAGCGGTACTGCATTGGTGGGTCTCCTTCGCTCTGTGGGGGGCGTGTGCGGCGGCCCGCATGGTGGTGCGGGCCGCCGACAGGGTCACGCCTTCTTGATCTGGAGGAGCCGGAAGGCGCCCGGGTTGACGACGTCGGCGCCGGTGCGGAAGTGCGCCAGCCAGCCGCGCTGACCGGTCGGGCGGCCGTTCGCGCCGAACAAGTTCGGCACGTACTCGACGGTGGTGCCGATCCGGTCGGCGATCACATAGTTCGAGAAGTCGCCGAACAGCAGCACCTTCGCCTCGTCCGCGACCGCGCCGGCCATTGCCTCGGCGACGTAGTCGGGGCGGCCGAGCAGTTCAGCCTTGCGGCTCTCGGCGAGCTGGCCCCACAGAGCGCTGCCGCCGTTGGTGTCGAACTGCCGCAACTTGTTGTAGATGGCGCGGTGACCGAGCCACGAACCGTTGGCCGCCCAGCGTGCGGGCAGCGACTCGTCGAGCTTGTAGACGTCGCCGACGGCGAGGGTCGACACGGCCGCGGTGTCGATGACCGACGGCGCGTTCGCGGCGACCGCGGTGACGACACCCTTCGGCTGCCCGGTACCCGAACCGGTCACGAAAGCGATCGACTCCATGCGGTCCTTCTCGAACGCGAACATGGTCGCGATCTCCTGCGCGAGGTTCGCGGCATCCTGGATGGCCTCGAAGCTCGCCTGGACGAACATCTGGCCCTTGAAGACCGGGATCTCCGGCTGCGCCAGGGTCGGCGAATCGTCGGACACCTGATCGCCCTCGGCGTCCCACGATCCGGTGACGCCGGCCGACGAGACGCCGTGCCACTTGTCGCCGGTGGCGGTCACGACGCGCGCGAGCTGCCGCACCTGGTTGAAGCTGCCGTTCGCGGTCAGGATGACGGTCGGGTCGAGCTGGAACGGCACCAGGTAGCCGCCGGCGCTGTCGGTGCCGATCGCCATCGCACGCTGGAGGGCGGCCTGCTCGTCGCCGGTCAGTGCCGCGACCTGCCCCTGATGGCGGACGATCTTGGTGAACGCCCGCGAGTATTCGGGGCTCGACGACGCGAGGAGCTGCTCGGCCATCGCGGTCGAGTCGTCACGCTCGACGAACCGGGCTGCGGCCTCACGCACCTTGTCCGACGCGTACGGCATGCGCTCGATGGCGTCCTCGGCGCGGTGACGCAGCTCCGACTCGGCTCCCGGGTGACCGAAACGAACGGTGGAGGTGTCCCACGGGTTGCGGAACTTCCCGACGAACGCCGGACCCGCGGACCGGTCGCGGTCGATGATCTGCGTGCCGTCCTCCCGCGGCTCGCCGCGCTCGGTGGGCGCTTCGGCGGCCGACCGCACCTCGGCCAGTGCCGCGTCGTGTTCCAGGTCCAGGCGGTGCGCGTGCACCTCGCGGAACTCGTCGAGGAGCTCGGGCACCTTCTGGTGGTCCGCGGGGGTCTTGTCCTTCTTGCCCTTCAGCCGCTCCAGTTCGTCCTGGATGTCCTTCTCGCGGTTGATGGCCTGCTGGTGGGTGAGTGCGACGGTCATGGTCACAGTCCTTCCATGGGTGGGGTCGATTCCCGCGTGGTGCGCACCTCGGCGAGTGCCCGCGCGTACAGCAGGTCAATCTCGGCAGCTCGCACCTTGTCCACCGGGTCGGTGGGCGGGGGTTCGGTGTTGGATTCCGGCTCGTGCTCGACGTCCTCGGTGGTGTCTCGCGGCGGGTCGGTGTCCTCTTCCGAGTGCTCGACGTCCACCTCGGTGGTGTCTTGCGGCTCGTCGTCGGACGAAGCTGCCCCGGCGGGGGCGGTCTGGTCCTGCGCGTCTGCGCGGATCAGAAGTTCAGCCAGCGCTCGGCGCTGGGTCGGTTCGTGGAGGCGGGTCGGGTCGATCGTCACCGGCTCAGCCGATCGGACGCCAGCGGTGGTGTCGGCGTAGGCCGGCCACACGACCGGACCGACCTCGTCGAGTTTGGCCTCCTGGATGGTGCGCAGCAGCGGGCCGCGGTCGCCGTCGTCGCGGCGCGTCTCCCATAGCAGCTCGTCGACCTCGTCGGCGGCGACCACTTGCCCGTTGCGGTCTCGCCATTCCTCGCGGACCACAGTGAAGCGGATCGACATGCCGTCGATCGCGCCTGTCTCCAGGGCTTCCTGGATGAGGTCGATCAGCATGTGCTTACCGAGGCGGGCTTCGACGTCGAGGCCGCGGTCGTCTTCGCTGATGGTGGTGATGGTGCCGATCGGCACCGACCCGATCAGCGGGTGCCGGCCGTGGTCGAACTGGAATTTCGGGGTGCGCTCGCGGAGGGTCTTGCGGAACGCGCCCGGCGCGAACTGCTCGTCGAAGCGACCCTCCCACGAATCGATTCGGGTCGGCCGGTTGAAGACTGCACCGTACCCGCGGAAGGTGCGGCCGTCGCCGTGGCCGTCGTCGTCGCCGCTCGTGAAGGGCACCGACCGGCACAGGTCAGATCGCTGGTGAGGCTTCGTCATGAGGGCCCTCCTCGCTGGGCGGCTGGTGTGGCGCGTTCGGGTTCTGGACGGTCACGGGCAGGAGCCCAAGGTGCTTCAGGTCGGCGGGCAGACCGGCGGTGTCACGCGAATCGTCGGGGTCGAATCCCGAGCGGACGAGAATGCCCGCGGCGTTCGCGCGCTTGGCGACCTCATCCGGATCCGACCCGCGATTGGAGCCGTCGGCGCCAGGTGCGGTGAGCTGAACGCTCATCAGGCCCGAATGCTGGAGCATTCGGAAGTCGCCGGCATCCACGGCCTTCACGACCGAGTCCGGCACGTAGCCCGCGGTGATCAAGTTCGAGATGGTCTCGGCGCGCGTCTTCTGGATTTCGGCGGCGTCCTTCTCGTCTTCGCGCAGGAAAGGCACATCAGCGGCGTCGTACCAGAGCCGCGTGTCCGGGCCGGGTGGCGGTGCCGCATGCTCCAGGCACGACGCTAAGTTCTGCCAGAGCGGGTGCGCGGTCCCGTCGGCCAGCCTGCGCCGCGCCTGCCCGTAGTTGCTGTAGGTCGCCGCGGCAAGACCTTCGGACAGACCGACGATCACCGGAGGCACCCCGGCGGCCGCGGCGATCCGGGTCTCCCCTCCGCCGCGCACATTCTTGAAGTCGATATCCCGCAGGTTCGCGCCGACCAGGGTCACGTCGGCGCCCGGATACAAGTTGAGGGTCTTCCACGCGTTGTCCACGCCGGCAGCGGTGTCTTCGAGGAGCTCGGCGAACTTCTTGATTTTCTCCATGCTCGCGAGCGGATCGTGCTTGACGACCATGTTCGGGGTCGCTGCATTGTCGAAGAACTTCCGCTGGTGCTTGGTCATCGACTCGTCGGCCTGGATCTCCCGGATGATCGGCGTCAGCCACGACATGCCGGTGAACCTGGCGAGCGGATCGGGAATCGGTGCGTAGTGCACGACCTCGTCGGCGAGGAAGAACGCCGGATCAGATCCACACCCGATCCCGCCCTCGGTGTAGATGTAGCCGACCTTCTTCCAACCGACCTGCCCGCCACGATTCGTCAACGCCCGTCCCGTGCGTTCGCTGGCGCTCATGAATCGGGGCATACCGACGACCTCGACCCAGTCCGGTCGCAATCGAACCAGTTCGTCGTGGTCGCGCACCCAGAAGGAGTTGCCCTGCAGGTCAGCATCCTGGATCATCCTCGACAGCATGTCCTGGGTCGTACCGCCATTCCACGGACGCTCCAGGATTCGCAGCGCCGGGGTGCCGAACAAGTCGGCGGGCCGGTTGTCCCGCAGTCGCTGGTAGGTGAACCGCACCGACGAGAACACGAGCTGCCTGACGAGCATGCACGCGAACACGACGCCGTTCGCGGCGTACGCGTTGCGCGCCATCCCCTCGAACGTCGCAGGCGGTCGTTCGGTCGCCTCGCCCGACATCGTCTGCTGCAGCGCCGGCTGCATGTACCCCGAGTTCAGCGCCGACTGATTGAGGAGCTTGACGTACTCGTCGAGGTTCATTCCCGACCGCTCCGGTCGGCGGCCACCGGCGATCCGGTCGAGCAGGTTCACTCGCGCACCTTCGGGTCATACAGCAGCCCGGCCACAGCCATCGCCAGCACGCCAGCTACCAGCAGCGCGACGCCCACCGACCACAGGACCGCCGATCCAGCGACCACCGACACAGCGCCGGCGACCGCGAGAACCATCACGAGGATCCGCATCATGAGTAGAACCCCCAGACTTCCGCTTCTTCCGGCTCGCCGCCGTGAGTGATCAGTGCGTTCACGGCGAGGCACGCCGCGATCAGGACGGTGATCTCGTTCTTCCAGTCCAGCACCCGAAGATCGGCGCGGACCTTCCACCGAGCCACCATCACGGCGGCCGTCAGATCCTCGTTCCCGAGGTGCTTCATCTTCGATTCGGTCAGGTAGTCGGAGAACTGCGCGTAGGCGTCCGCGAGGCGAACCGACGACAGCACATCAAGGAGGTCGTCGTCGAGGTCCAGCTCCATCGCGCCGGCCGTCCGCGTATGCGCGGCCACCGCAACGGGAGACCACCGTTCGACGACCTGACCCAGCCGCGGCCCGATCCACGCCGTACCGCGCATCGACGTGAAGTGCTGCCCTTCCTCGGCCGGCACCACGTCGAGCAGGATCCCGCCATCCTGAAGCCGGATCGCGGCGACGATCGCCGACTTCGACCGGTCGATGTTCGTGTGCACGCCGAACGCGACCGTCTCGGTTTGCTCGACGTCACCGGCGAGCGCGTCCGACCACAGCTCCGGGTCGAACGCGTCGCCGTCGCAAATCTCCGGCCATATCCCGCGCGCCTCACGATTCCACGAGTCGTCATCCGGGATGTTCTCCCGCATGCGCAGCATCGCCTCGATCGGCGTTCGCCGCGGGTGCGACGGATTCATGATCGGCCACTGCGACTGATCGTCCGGGTCCGAATCCGGGTCCGCCGAGAACTCGACATAGAGCGCGTCCGAGGTGTGCCCGTCGATCGCCTTGCGGCGCTTCGCCGTGAACGCCTCACCATCATCGATCGGCCGCGGCGGCGTCCCCATGAAGAACACCAGACCGCCATGCGGGTTCCGGGCCGCGTTCGCCGCCGGCACCATGTCCTCCAGCGCCCGCAGGCTCAGGATTTGCGCCTCGTCGAAGAACAACGCGTCGACCGCATCCATGCCGCGCCCGAAGCCCTGTTCCCTGGCGCCGAACATGATGATCGACCCGTTCACGAACCGGATCTCCTGCTCACCGTTCGCCGTCCGAATCCCATTCGGAGCAATGTGGGGTTCCAGCTTCCGCCGCCGCACCAGCGCCTGCATCGATCGGAACGTATTCGTCGTCGTCCGATTGTGATGCGATGTCCACACCGCACGGAACCCCGGCAACTCCAGGCACAGCCCGATCGCCAACGCGCCAGCCGTGTACGTCTTGCCTGTCTGCCGGCAGATCGACCACGTGTTACCGCCGACCGTCGCCGCGAACTTCCCATCCGCGCGACACCCCAGCGACACCGTCCCCAAGCCGCGCTGCCACTGATCGAGCGACAGGCCCGCGTCCTGCAAGCGCCGGTAGATGCGCGGGAACAAGCTCGTCGTGATCCCGCCCGGGATGATCAGATGACGCGCGACCTCCGACAGCTTCGGATCATCAGATCGCGTCAGCGTCGAAGACGTCATCGCTCTCATCGGTCATCGCCGACACCACCAACAGCTCATGATCAGGCGCCACATCCCGCAGCGCCGACTCCAGCAGCCGGATGCGCGCCGACAAATCCACACCCTCGGACTCGCGCGCGTCCAACGCTTCCAGATCCGACGCGATGTCTCCGAGACGCTTCGTCAGGGCCGCCAGATCTCTCGGCGGACACTCCGCCGACGTCACTGCCCGCGCCACCCGATCACGCATCGACACCAGCAACGCACGGCGGTCCTTCTTCGCAGCCTGCGCCACCGTGAGCGCCCGCGGCTTCGCCTTCTCGTCGGGCTTCACCGCACGCAGCGGATTCGACTTCGACGCCATCGAACCTCACCCCTTCGCGAGTGGAAAAGCGGAAACCGTTTGGAAAAAGCCGGAGAGAGACAGAGCGCTGTCCCCCTGGTGAGTGCCGGCCCCCCGCGTCTTCGACCGGACCCCTACCCCCCTACCATCGGCGGGTGTGGGGTTGGGGTCGCCTTCGTCTGCGGGAGGGGGCGCCGCGGTTGCAGAGCTGGTGTTCGGGGCCGGTGTAGCGGTTGCGGTCGTGGTCGTCGTGGCCGAGGTCCCAGGGTTCTCCGGGTTGGATCGGTTGGTGGCAGCGGTGGCAGTTGACTTCGCCTCGTGCGACCGCGGGCGCCCAGTGTGCGCGGAGTTTCTTGTGGGCGAGTCCGTAGCCGCGGGCTTCGCGGTCGTTACGGGGGTTACGCATGGGCGTATGGCCGGCCGGGGATGGTGCCGAGCCGGAGGTCATCGAGGTCGAGTGTGTAGCGGGGGACGCCGATGAGGTCGGTGATCGAGTCGAGCGTGGCTTGTGCGGCCCATGCGGCGTGTCGGCCGGGTGCGGTGGCTTCGATGATGGCGCCGCAGTCTCCGGGCCAGGTGGTCGGGTCGTCGAGGTCGTACATCGGTCACCGCCTCGTGTGGTTGTGCATGGGTGTGTAGCGCAGCAGCTCGCGGGCCTGGTCGATCAGCCATGCGGCGAGGGAGGTCATCAGCAGCTCATGCAGTAGTCGGAGGATGGGAGGCCGTCGCAGACGATCTCGCCGGACACTGGGCAGATCGGGTTGGTGATGTCGCCGGGCAGTGCGGTCTGGTCGGCGATCTCGCGGGCGACGGCTCGCTTTTCGCGGGCGCGGGCTTGGCGGCGTTCCTGGCGTTGGGGGCGTTCGCTGCGTTGGGTGCCGCGTGCGCAGCCGGAGCAGCATCCGAAGTCGCCGCCGGAGTTGGCGGCGAGCATGGGTGCTGAGAGCCGGACGGTCATCGGCCGAGTCCGATCAGGCGGAAGGGGTCGAGTCCGCGGGGCGTGACGCGGGCGAGGTGGCCGGCGACGACGGCGATCCCGCCGAGGATGACCGCGTTGGCTGCGGGGTGGTGGGCGCGTGCCCGGTCGCAGGCGGCGGACATGGTGTGTTCGGGGTGGCCGGTGCGGATGGCGTGGACGTCGATGATGGTGACGACGGCGGCGACAGCGGCCCAGCCATGTACACCGTGCATGTCGTCCTCCTCGCGGAGTGGTTGGTGGCCCCGGCGTCGTCTTGGCCTTGTGAGGTCGTGCGCTGGCTGGCGCGGGTGGCGACGTCGGGGCGGCCCGCACCATCAGGTGCGGGGGTTCGGCGGATGGGCGCAGCCGTCGCCTCGCGCGTCCTATCAGGCGGTCTTGGGCGGGCTTTGCGGGGAGAACCGATGACGCACGGAAGACCCGCTTTCACGCCCCGCCGAAATGAGTACAGCCACACCCGGCTTCGGGCATGGCTGTACTAACGACGATCACGTTACCAGCGTCAGCACCGGACGCAAGTGGACACGCCGAGCGTCACGCGGACTCTCCGGCAGCTTGCCGGATCACTGCTTCCAGGAGCAGAAATCGCTCGGGCGGCCAGTGCTCGCGGCAGGCCAGGCAGTCCGCGCCCCGCTGGTAGTCGACAGTCAGGGCGGGCTGCCGCACCCACTCCCCTGTCTCGTCCGGCCGGTACACGGTGGACTCTCCGCACTCGGGGCAGGCCGCGGAGATGGTGAGGCGGCGTGGCGGGTCGAAGAGCTGGTCGATCTCCTTGGCCCAATCCTCGCAGCGGCCGGCGATGGTGAGGATCGCGGGCACGTCCTGGGGTCTCCACGCGCGATCGGCGAGCGCGTGGAGCACTGCGACCGGGGCTAGGCATGGCGTCTGCCACGAGATGGCCCACTCGCGGACATGCGTGATGATCTTCGCCCGCAGGTCCACGCCGTCGACCCAGATCGGCGGGTGCGGCGTGTCGGTGTGTCCGCCGCGGCCGAGTCGGGGCCGGGTGAGGGCGGCGTCGAGCTGCTCGTAGCGGCTGGGGGTCCACGATGTGGAGGTGGTGGCGGCGGTGACCGCTTCCTCGTGGCGGCGCTGCAGGTCGGCGAGCACCGCGGTGTGGTCGCCGGGCTGGGCGAGGATTGTCGCGCGTCGGCGCTGGTAGTCGGCGTCGAGGTCGGCGAGGATGTCGACGCTGGGGTCGCGGTCGACGGTGAGTCGCTGTCGGCCGGCGAGGTGGTGGACGGCGTCGGAGAGTTGGCGGCGGGCGGCGGGGAGTTGGTGGTCGAGGGTGCTGTCGGGTGTGGTCACGCCGGGTCCTCTCTGTCGATGATGGCGTCGGCGATCGCGTGATACGGGTCGCCTGTGGTCTGACGGTCTCGTGTGGTCATGGGGTGTCCTGTCGGGGGCGGGCGCTACCGTGCGCGCATGGCTCGGTCATCGTGGTCGTGGTATCGGCCCGGGCTGGTGGAGCTGCCGCGCGGCGGGTGGGTCTCGACGATCCCGCTGGTGTGCCCGGCGTGCGGCCTCGACTGGTCCGATTTCGGCACGCGGACGGTCCGCGGGCAGGTGTACCGCGGGTGGGGTGCGCCACCGGTGATGGGCGCACACGCGACCGTGTACTACACCTGCGAGTCGTGCGGGCACCACGTCTACTGTCGAGACTGACCGCGCTCATGCCGTGGCCTCCCGTCGGGCGGTCTTGGCGACCGACCGGGCGAGCTGCGCGATCTGCATGGCCGGCATGGGCTCGGGGTCGCAGCGAGGCGATCGGCGCCGGATCCGCATTCGGCCGTCCTTGCCGGGCACGATGAGGCCCCACCCGTCGGGCAGGTCATCGCGGACGATCGAGGCGTCAGGGACGACCAGGTACCAGCGGTGACACCAGCGGCGCCACTCGGCCTTATGTGGGTCGCGCAACTCGGCGAGCCAGTCCGCACGCGATACCTTGACCTCGAAGCCGAGGATCTCGCCGTCATAGGTGTCGCAGACGATGTAGTCGGCGATCCGGCGGGCCTGCCCGCAGCTGTCGATGATCGGTACGTGCGCGGCACGCGCGTACCGGTCGGCGTCGGTGCCTTCGCGGACCCGCGTGTACCGGTCGCGGATCAGGGCGAGCACGTCGGCCTCGGTGACCCGCGGCGGCGTGGGCTCGACGTCGGGGAATAGGCGCTCGAAGTGGGCGAGGGTCACAGCGCACCGTCCTCGGCCCGTATGCGTTCCCGGTGACGTCGGGCGGTGTCGCGGTTCGACTGCTGCACGCAGCCGTCGTGCACGCCGAGCGCATAGATCTTCCGTGCCACCTCATGCAGGCTGGAGCAGCCGTCCTCGTCGAGCACCTTCCGGTGATCACTACGGGCGGCGGCCTGTAGTTCGTCCTCGATCCACATATTCACGTGCTGCACGACCTCGAAAGGCTCTGGCTCGATCACAGCGCACCGTCCTCGTCGGGGCGGTACACGACGCGGAAGGGGAACGGTACGGCGGCGGGTGCGGTCAGCCGGCCGAGCGCCACCCACTGGTCTCGAATGTGCTGCCACACTCGGCCCTCCGGATCAAGGCCGATCGACAACTGAGGCAGTGCGGCGAGTTCTTCCACCGTCCGCACGGTTCGGGCCTCACGGAGAGCGGCGACGAGCTCTTCGGCCTGGCTGGTGAAGATCACCTTGCCCAGGTCGTCGCCGTCCCAGTCCACCGCTCGCGCGATGAACGCGGCGATCACGTCCCGCTCACTCACCGCGCTCACCCGCCTCAGCGTGGCGGGCAGCAGCCAGGAACGCGGCGGCGTTGGCACGGGACTCGCCCCGCGTCCACTCCCCGTCGGAGTCCCAGATCCGGCCGTCGTCGTCCACGAAAATCACCATCGCGCTGTCCCTGCCGTGGAACATGACGCCGCTTTCACCGTCCGGCGACTCCTCCGGCTCCGGCAGCTTCACGACGGCGTAGCCGAGGTAGTCGAGGCCGTCGAGGACGGCATCGACAGCATGGTCCGCGTGGTAGCGGTCGAAACCTACCGCGCACCTGCCGAGCGCATCACGCACGGACTCAGACAGCGCCGCGTAATCACGGCTGCTGATCACATCCCTCGCGCTCATGACTGATCACTTCCCTCACGTCGCTTGGCAGCTATCCGTGCCCGGTACTCCGCATGTCGAATCCGCCCACATGCGCGGCAAACCCGCTTTCCTGACGTGACGTAAGTGTTTTCTGCGGTGAATTCGTGTCCGCGTTTGCATGCCACCTTGCGCGAGTTCTCTGCCGCTATCGAAAGCGACCGCATTGTGTTCACCCGTGGGGTCACCGGCTCCAAGTGTTCGACATTGCAGCACGCCCTATTTCGACAGAGGTGATCAAGTTGCATCCCTCTAGGGATGGGGCCAACTATGCCCTCGTACGCAAGCCTGTGTGCCATTCCGATCCACCTGTTGACCGAGTGCACCTCGCCGTAACCATCGCGGTTCAACCTTGGAAAGACCAGGCAGCCATCGTCTTCTTTGCAGCGCGCAATCACGGCGTCAGCTTTGGCCTGAGCCGAGGCCTCCCAGAGCGGAACAGCCCTACTCACCGCACTCACCGCCGTCCAGGGCGCGGGCGATACGCTGATACGCGAACTGGACACCAGCGTAGAAGATGTCCGGGCCACCCTTGCGTGCCTCCCCGAATGACCTCAGCCAGTCGTCATGCTCCGAGCCTCGGTCGTCGTCCAAGTCGAACCTGTGCGCGTGGATCAAGTTGTTTGCTTCCCGCACCCGCTCGATGACGGCCCGAGCCTCGTCACGTTCTTCGAGCGCCGCGTGGTAGAGGTGCACCGCGTCATCGACGGCCTGCCGCAGACGATCCACCTCAGCCCGAGCCTCGTCACGCTCAGCGGCAAGGTCGTTGTACGACTTCTCTACGCATCCGGGGTGAATCTTCCCCGCACCCGCGCACCACTCACACTCCTCATACGACCCGAGTGCAGTGCCAGGACCACATCCAGACCCGTGGCAGTGGTCGCAGGTCGTGTCTGCGAGCTGTTCGCCGCACAGTTCGCAGATGATCGGGCATTCGATGTGGTCGCGCTCATCGCTAAATGCACTCTCGATAGGCTCGATGAGGTCGGCCAGCTCCGCTGCCGGGTCGGTCACTCCGTCCCCGAATCCGAGGGCCGAGGTAAACGCCAGGCGCTCACCCCGCAGCCGCTCCACCTCGGCCCGAGCCTCGTCACGCTCGGCACGCAGCTTGTCCGCACGCGCAGCACACGCCCGCTGTGCCGCTTCGACGGCAGGGTCTCGGTGCTCACTCATCGTTCAGTTCCTCACTCGTGTAGATCAGGCGGGCGGTATCGCACGGCCAGGGCTGGTAGGTCAGCTCGTAGCCGTCGCCGTAGATGTGGCAGCACTCGACGCAATACGACTCCTCCTCGCCATCGGTGTGCTTGCGGTGCAGCGCCCGGATCGGTGCCAGGGCCTCACGGGCAGCGGCGACCATCAGCGGAAGGACGGTCGGGTCGAGACCGCCGGGCAGCGTCACCCGGCACGCCGCGTCCATGACGGGATCACTCATCGCCGGTCACCGCCTCGCGGAGCATGCCGGCGTCGTACAGGGCGGCAGCCTCCCATAGGGCGTCCTCGCGGGCCGCGGGGGTGATCTCGGCCCAGCTGTCGTCGCCGAGCATGACCCGCGCGGCATGCTCGATCAGCCGGTCCCGCTTGGTCGTTTCGGCGTGCTCACGCTCAAGGTGGTCAGCGGCAGCCCGAAGCGCATACCAGCGGCTCGGGCCGTGCGACGTATCCACCAGGACGGGCGTGGTATTGGCGGGCCGACGGTCGAGGGCGTCGATGATTTCCGCCGCTTCCCGCAGCACGTCCTGCGGCTTCCGATCGGCCGGCGGGGCGGTGAAGCCGATACGCCGGATCGGCTTCCGGTTATGAATGGAGCAGCGGGCGCCGCTCACCGGCCAGTGCCAGCCCGTCGCCCGGTACTCGGTGGTGTCTTGGCTTCCGTTCGGGAGCGCCGTCAGCCAGATTTCGCCCGGCCGCGGGGTGGGGTCGCTCATGCCGCACCGCCGATGATCGTGGCGGCGTCGACAGTGTCGGCGCGCACGGGCATGACGATGGCGACGGAGTGATCGCCGATGGTGCAGACGATCGGCTTCGGGCGCTTGCCGCCGTCGGGCCAGTGGATGGTGATCGACTCGCCGCGCTCACGTCGCAGGTGGGCGACCTTCGCCAGCAGGTCCGGATTGAGTGCGATGACCCCCGACGTCTGCTCGGACCCGGAGTCGCTGCCGAGTGCGATCTTGGCGCAGTCGGGCAGGTGGAGTGCGGCGTCGATGGTATCGCCGACGGTCCGGCCGAGGTTGTCGCGGGCCTCGATCGCGACGGCGTCGCGGCCACGCGGATCCTTCGCGGCGCGCGCCGTGATCGTGATCGTGAGGCCGGGCGGTATCTGCGCGATCTTCCACGTCGAGGCGATCTGCTTGCACAGGCCGAGCGGGATGAGCTGGCTCCACCCGTCAGGCGTCTCGCCCCACTCGGCGCCCGCGAGGTAGGTGACTGCGGCCGTGATCCGGTCGGTGGCGCTGAGCTGTACGCGATCACCGGCGCGGCGGATCTCCACGCCTGCGAGCATGGGGAGCGTGTCATCGGTGCCGGCGAAGCACATGGCGCCGCGGAGTGCGGCGGCGAACTGGCGCGCGGGGACGGTCACGGTGGTCTTGGGGCTGTCGGTGCTGGTCATCGGTTCTTCTTTCTGTAGGTGCCGACCTGACCGGTCAGGCGGCGGTATTCGTGCAGGTAGTTGGCGACTTGCTTCTTCGTCATGCCGAGCTTCTCGGCGATCTCGGAGTTGGTGAGTCCTTCCCGGTAGAGCTGGGAGACGGCGGTGATGCGGGCCGCTTTCCGGCGGGATGCGGCGCTGGTGGTGACCGCCCGGATCGTGGTGTCCGGGGTGGGCGCGCTGGTGGTGGTGTCGATTCCGGCGATCCGGGCGAGCATGGCGTGGGCATGGCTGCGGGCCTGGCGTGTGAGTGGCACGACAACGCCCGCGTAGACCCCTGCCGCGTCGGTGTCGAGGGCGTACCTGGCGCACGCCCGGCTGATGTCGGCGGGGCAGGTGCCGCACACGGCGACCGCGGGTCCGGACGACTCCCCGCGGTGCGGCACCCATTCGATGTCGCGGCGGTCGCGGCAGGGGCCTGCGAGGTCGGGCAGCGGGATCTTGATCGGAGCGGTCATGAGACCTTCGGGGCCACGTCGTGGCCTCGCTCCATTTCGGCGATCCGGCGGCGGAGGGTGAGCCATTCGGTGCGCTCGGCGCGTGTCATTCGGGCGTCCGGCCATAGGCGGAGCACCGTGTGCGCTCGACATCCGAGGGTGTCGGCGATTTCGCCGGGCGGGCAGCGATCGGCGACGAGCATGCGGGCGATCCGGTCCTGCTCTGGGGTGGGCACGAATCCTGTGCTCCCGCCCGTTGTTTTGGTGGTCATTGTCGTTAACGCTTTCTCGCGATTCTGGGGGTCGTTCTCGGGTCGGGGGTTATCCGTGTGCGTCCGGCGGGGGTTCATCCGCGTCCGTGGCGCCTGGGCGGTCGCGGAGCGTGATCGTGCCGAGCGGGCGGACGACGATCTGCACGCCGGACCGCTCGCCCGACTCGGCGGTGCGCTTCGACGCGCGCACTGACGTGATCCGGCAGTCGTCGTCGATCCAGATCCCGGTGATCGCGTCGAAGACGGCGCGGACGAGCTTGTCCAGGTCGCCATTGCGCTTGATTGCGGGCGGCGTCGGCGTCGGGCAGCGCTGCGGACGCGGCAGAACGAAGTCCAGCTCGACGTGCACCGGCCCGACCGGGAGCATGCCGCCGCGGCGGGCGGCGTGGAGCTTGATGGCTTCCCGCCACGGCGCCACGAAGCGCGACGACTCGGTCAGCACAGGTTTCCCGGACCGGTGGCCCTTGTACGATTTCGAGCCCTGCGGGGCCGGGTGGCCCGGGACAAAGACGGACCTCACCGGACACCTCCGTCCGGGGTGAAGCCGTGCGGCAATGGCCGGTCGGTGTGGTCGCAGCGCCACGCGGCGTCGCGGGTGATCCCGTCCCGGCTGGTCTGGCGGCCGGTCACCCAGCCATCGCTGTCACAGACACCACACCCGGCGATCTCGTGGGCGCGCTGGGCGGCCGCGCGGCGACGCGCATCGTCGTCGAGCGTCATGCCGCGCCGCCGACCTGCTGGGCGTGCGAGCAGCGGGCGAGCGTGCCGTCCGCGCGCTCGATCCAGCCGGACGGATCGCACAGCGCGCAGTCGGCGATCGCGCGCCGGCCCGGGGCGAGTGCGGCGCGGTCGACGTCGCCGGTGATCTTCTCGCGCTCCATCCGGTCGCGGCGGATCTTCCGGGCGTACCGGATGACGTCGGCGGGCAGTGTGCGGTTGGCCTTGTCGCGGGTGTCGTCGGCGTAGAGCGCGACGACGCCGGCGATGAGGTCGGCGCGCTGCAATCCGTGGACGGCGAAGCATTCGGCCCACGTGACCGCCATCGCCGCGTCGGGCTTGGCGGCCCACTGGTCGGCGGTCGCGATCTTCCCGAGCACCAGGCCGGCGGCCTGAACCTCTTCGCGTGTCGGTGTGGTGGTCATCGGATCGCTTTCTGATCGGGGTGGGTGTCGGGATCGGTCGGGGCGAGGTCGGCGACGAGGTCGACCCATCCGCGGGCTTTCGTGGTGGCGGCACCTTGCCCGGGTGGAGGGTTCTTGCGGAGCCATGAGCTGAAGGCCGCATTCCAGCCCGCCGGGCCGTGGCAGCGGCGGCCGACAGCGCGGGCGTGGTCGCGGAAAGCGTCGGCCTGTGCCTCGATGTCGGGGCGGGGATGCTTTGCCCGGGTGAGGTCGTCGGGCTGCCAGTCGTCGGGGATCAGGATCATCGGGTACTCGGCGTGCCCGGCCGGGACGACGGCACCGGACGGGTCGAGATCGATCGCGGGTGTGGTCTCTCTCTCGGCCGAGTCGTCACGCGCGCGCTCGTAAGAATCTGCTGGGTCAGAGAGAGATCCCCTGTTCCCCTGTTCCCCTGTTCCCCTGTTCCAGCACCGAGGGCTCACCGCATTGTCGTGAGGGCTCACTGCACACTCACGAATCACAGAGTCCTTGAAGTGCAATGTGCCGTCTGGCCTGGGGAAACGCCCCGCCGAAGGGCGGTTGATCCGCTGCACCGATTCCCAGCTAGAGATGTAGAGATACTTTCGCGAATCTGTCTCATACCGCCAGATCAGACCGGCCGCGTGAAGGGCGCTCAACGCTGCATCCACCCGCATGAGGGTGTCGTGAGGGCTCACTGCAATGTCATGAGGGAAAACGTCGGAGACGATCAGCGCGAGATCGTCCTTCCCCACGCCGTTGTCGTCGACGTACGATTCGAGGCCCTTCAGGACCAGCCGCGCGTCCCACGACACCGACGCGACGGTGCGGGACCGCCAGAACTCGGGCTTCGTCGATCTGATCCTCACTTCTTGTCGACCTCCCTCTTTGTGCAGCCGGTCCAGTGGTCGCTGTCGTGGCCGGCGGGTAGGGCGCAGGGCAGGCGGTTCACTGGGCACCGTCCTTCTTCATCAGGCACATCACGTGTGCCCCTCGGTTTTGGTCTTCGGGCTGGCTCATCCGGCAGCCGCACACACGGCACAACGGGGCCTGAGGCATGGGTGTGGTCATGGCGTCCACCGGCCATCGGTGTAAGCGCGGGCCAACGTCATCGCAGGCCACCACTTACGCACCGGGCTGCAGCCGAGAGTCGCGGCGACCTCCCGGTACGAGCAGCCATCGCGCAGCATGTCAAGCGACTGCTTGCGGATCTCCGGGCCATACGGCATCGGCGGAGGCTCCGCGACACCCGACCCGGCGCGACACCGCTGCACCGTCCGCACGGTGCAGCCCAGGCGCGCCGCGATCTCCGCGCTCGACATGCCGGCCCTGGTCATGCGTGCCACCGCGGCGGCCCGGGCATGGACGTCCTCCCCTGCCCGCACCGGCACACCGGCGAGCGGATCGCCATGCTTCCGCCACCGCTGCCAGTGCGTGCCGCAGTATCCGCGCGCCCGATGCTCACGGCCGCAGCCGACCACCTCACACCGACGCATCACGCGGCACCGCCGTCGAAGAGTGTCGGCGTCGACATCTCCGCTTCCAGCCGGGTCAGATTGTCGACCGCGGTCCGCCAGTACGACTGCTTCAGCTCGATCCCGATCGCACGCCGGCCGAGCTTCACCGACTGGTACAGCTCCGACCCGATCCCCGCGAAGGGTGTGAGCACCAGCTCGCCTGGATTGGACCACAGCCGCACGCACCGCTCGATGAATCCGAGTTGCAGTGGGCAGATGTGCCGTTCATCGGCGGCGTCGCGTGCGACTGCGGTGTTGAGGGTGTCGGTCTCCTTGATGCCGTACCAGACGGGGCAGATATGGCCGTCGTCGGTGAGCCATCCGCCGTCGTGGTGGTCGGTCCAGATCGGGCTGGCCCACTCGATCCACTCGTCATTGGAGACGTCGTTCTTGATCGGGACCGCGTTGTCGCCGGGCTTGCGGAAAAGCAAGAGATAGTCGGCGAGCGCCGGCCGCGTCTTGGACGAGTCGCGGTTCTTCGTCTGGAATGCGAGGGCATGCGATCTGGTGCGGATCGACTGTGCTTGCGGGTCTTTCCAGACCGTGACCTCGCCGTTGAATATCCATCCCTCGGCCTGGAATGCGCGGATCACGTCGCCGCGGAAGTCGGTCATCCCGACGTACCCGTCAGTCGCCTTCGTTGTCGTCAACTGCTGGACGTGAATGCACGCGAGCCGGCCAGGTTTCGTCACGCGGAGCTGCTCGGCGATGATGAAGCGATAGTGCTCGACGAACTCACCCCGGGACGCGCAATTGCCCAGGTCACGTTCGGATGGCGAGTAGGTGAAGAGACTCGCGAACGGCGGGGAGCAGATCGACAGGTCGACCGAGTCGGTGGCGATGTCGCGCAGCTTCTCGCACGAGTCGCCGAGTATGAGTGTCCAGTGCTCGCCGGTCGCGACGTCGGTGACGTAGGGCTGGAGGTTCTCGGTCATGCGGCGTAGGTCTTTCGTGAGTGATTGATGAGTGCAGTGGTGATCTGCGACGCGGTCCGCTCCTTGCGGGCGACGTTGTCGGCGATCTGCGATTCGAGGTCCGACAGCACGATGTGCGCTTGCACCACCCGGTGCTGCCCGTATCGATAGCACCGGCGAATGCACTGGTAGTACTGCTCGTAGCTGTCGGATAGGCCTACGAACGCCATGCGGGCGCAGTGCTGCCAATTCATG
Organism: Gordonia sp. PP30; assembly: GCF_023100845.1. Taxonomy (NCBI): domain Bacteria; kingdom Bacillati; phylum Actinomycetota; class Actinomycetes; order Mycobacteriales; family Gordoniaceae; genus Gordonia; species Gordonia sp. PP30. Next base: position 3,452,258 of record NZ_CP095864.1, read on the forward strand.
CCCATCGATGCGATCGACGGTTTCGTGATCAGCACCCGGTGCTCGCCGTCGGCGAAGCCGAGCAGCAGCCGGGCCTTCTCGTCCGGGTCGAGCGACCCGTGGACATTGACCGCGCCGGGGATCTCTGCGGCGAGCGCGTCAGCCTCGGCGTTCAGACCGGCCCACAGCACCCACGGCTCACCAGGCTCCGACTCGACCAGCCGGACCGCCTCGGCGACCCTCGCAGCGAGCGTCTGCCGCCGCACCTGCGCGCGGCCAGACACGCCGCCGAGCTCGGTCGCGAAGAGCTGCCCCTCAGCTTCCACACCCGCCGGGATTAGGTGCGGCACGATGTCCAGGCCAGGCAGGTCGTAGCCGATGTCGTCGCCGCCGACGTCGGACGGTTTGCGGATCGCGACCGCCCACGACGCCATCCACTCGATCATCGGGCCGAGCGCGTGGCCTTTGAGCCGCCACCCGTCCTGGTCGTGCACGAAGTATGCTGCCAGCATGTGATTTCGTGCCATCCGGCCCAAGAACTCGGCCTGGTTCGTCAGTTCCTCCGGGTCGTTCGGTGCCGGGGTCGCCGAGCACGCGAGACGTGCTGGCACGCCGGCGAAGCGTTCGATCAGCAGTGTGCGGAGCTTCCCGGCCGACGACTTTAGGATGGACGACTCATCGAGCGCGACCGCGTCGAAACGGTCCGCGTCGACGGCGTCCACGCGCTCGTAGTTGGTGATATACGTGCCCGGACCGGCAATGTCGCCCGGCTCCCGCATGAACGCCACCGTGACGCCGACCTTCGCCGCTTCACGGATCGTCTGCTGGCACACCGCCAGCGGCGCCACGATCAGGCTGGTGTCACCCGACAGGCGGCACCACTCGACCATCTGCACTGTCTTCCCGAGCCCGGTGTCCTCCCACAGCGCCGCGCGCCGCGTCCGGACCGCCCATGCGACGATCTCGCGCTGCCACGGATGCAGCCACGCGTGGACATCGTCGGCGCACACGTCCGGCCCGACGGTCTTCGGCATGCGGGTCTTGCGGGCAAGGAATGCCTGATAGTCGGCGGTCATCGCAGTCTCTCCTGAGTGCGTGGCTCTTTCGTGGTTGTGTGATGTGTGCGGGAGTGTGGTCGTCCCGGCGTGATGTCGGGGTGGCACCAGCAGTCGTCGGCGAGCACATGCATCCGATGCTCTGAGCCGGTCTCGGGCAGGTGGTCGATGGTCATCGGTTCCCCGCGATCAGGGCGAGGTCGGACGGCGAGTACAGGCGGGGGTCGTCCCAGCGGATCCGCGTGTAGTGCCATGTGCCTGGGACGATCTTCCGGCGGATGGTGAGCGACCCGTCCGGACCCGGACGGATGTCGCGCTTGGCTTCCCGATCCAGAATCTGGCGGCGATTACTCGCGGGGACGATCTTTGTAACGTCACGCCGCCACACGTGCCCGTCCATGCTCGACTCCTGGATCTGCACCAGCTCGACGGCGGACCGGGCGGTCATGACAGCACCAGCCAGATCAGGCACCACACCGCCAGCGTGAGGCCGACCATCAGGATCGCCACCGCGAGCGCACCCCGCCCCGTCCGCTCCCGCTCGATGTGCGCGCACGGCCACGCCTGCATGCAGCCGCCGCAATACGACCAGCCCTGCGTCGTCTCCCGACGCTCATGCCCGCTCACCGGACACCCTCAGCCGGGTCACGCAAAGCAGCCAAGACCTCTTTCGCCAGACCGTGCTCAGAGCTGGGACCGTCCATGAGAGCCTCCATGCAGATGTCTCTGGCCCGCCGGATCCTCCGCTCCACCACGACCTTGTCCTGCTCGATCGACTCCACCGAGTCGAGGACCCCTTTCATGTGCTCGGAGAACTCGCTCACTGATCCGCCTCCGACGCGAGCACGTCGCGGCGCGCGGTCCACGCCGCCAGGAGATCGTCTCGATGGGGCCCGAGATTCATGGCCTTCATGTCCGCGGCGATCGCGTCGAGCCCGGCCCGGTCGGTGGCGTCCACGATGGCCTGCGCCAGCGATCCCGCAGTCGCCTCGTCGATCGGCGCCGGCGTTTCCGCGAGCGGCTCCACCACGTAGGCGGCCCGCTTCCCCCGCGTCGACGTCAACGCCAGCTGCATGCGCCGCTCAATGTGCGACATGTGCGAGATCCGCACGCCGCCGATCTCCTGCCCACCGAACCGCACCGCCGGATCGCGGAAGAGGGTCATCCGCCGGCCCGCGTACTGGGCGGCGTCCGCACCCCACGCGGCCACCATCACCCGCCGCATCGTCTTGCACGGCCGGAACGTCTTATCGGGGAACTCTGCGAGCTCGATGAAGACGGGCTGCTCGGCGCTCCCCATCCGCGCCCCGGTGATCGTCACCGTCCGCGGCCCGTCGATCAGATCGTCGGCATTCACCTGATCGGAATTGGCTTCGATGGTCTTCGTGATGTCCAGGGAGCTCATAGAAACATCTCCTGCTCGATAGTTCTTTCGGTCGGGATCAGGCCGACGGTCCGGGCGTGATAGGTGCGGATCATGTCGGCGGCCGTGGCCTCGAAGACGTGGACGGCCGCGACGATCGCCGCCTGCCACTCCTCGTCCGGGTAGACGCGCTTCACGTAGAGCGGCATGCCGCCGCAGTAGGAGACGTAGTCGATCCACTCGCGGCCCGACACATACAGGCCGCACTGAAGTTGGGCGACGTTCTCTTGTGGCACCTGGTCGGCGAGAATCGTCGCGAGATGCTTCTTCTGGCGCCGCGATTTGACCTCGATCAGACCGTCATCGCCGACCACACCATCCGGCGAATACCCGATCCGCAGGCCGTGGTCATCGCGGACCATGAAGCCGACCTCGTCGACGTGGTCGTAGTGCTCGGTGTACAGGTCCCGAGCTCGGGGCTCGTCCTCGATGCCGCGCAGCATGTCGTCCGAGACGTACGTCGGGTCGGTCCAGTCGGTGATCCGCTCCGCCGTCAAAAGCTCCATCAGGCCGCGCGCGGTGTCGCCGCCGGCGACGTCCAGGATGATGGCGTCCGACTCGCGTGCCGTCTGAGCGCGCTCGGGGTGCATGCTCTTGATCGGCGCCGGTGACCGCTTCCCCACGCACGGGGCTGCAGCCTCCGCCCCACACGATGGGCAGTCGAAGTCGATCGCCGACAGCGAGTGCTGCGAGATCAGCTGACCGACGACCGACGCGGTGACGATCCCGCGGCGCTGTGCATGCCACTCGTCCGTGCCCTGCACCAGGCTCGGCAACACGGTGAGGCTCATCGGAGCCACCGGCCGTGATGGATGATCCGGCCGAGCGGGCCGTCCGCGAGGTGGTCGGGCACGCGCTCCGGGTCAATCCCCGGATGGTCGGCCCGCCACGCCAAGCCGATCGCGAGACCGGCGAGCAACGCGATCAGCATGGCGACGCCGATGAGGGTCAAGAGCTGGTCAGTCATGGACATACCGCCCCAGCTCGGCCTGCCGACGAACCTCGAAGGTGCCCTCACCCACGAGGAGGCCACCATGCTCCTGATGGCTGAGGAAGACCTCGCTCCCGGCGGGGACGGTGAGGACACCGAGCATCACGTCCTCGTCGGACCGCACCTGATGGGCGTCCCAGAACGCGGCGCCGCGGGGATGCATCGTGTGGGTGTTGCTGGACGCCTCGCTCGCGACGGCGACCACGCACGCCGGCATCGGGGTGGTCGCGGGCTTGCGGTTGGCGTGGACGATGAGGACGTCGCCCTGCGCTCCCGCCATGGTGATGGTCGGGACTTCGGCGGCCCGGTCGAGGTAGTCGAGGACCTGCTTGCCGGTGTACTCGATCATGTCGGCGATCGTGGTGGTGCTCATGGTGATTCCTTTCGGGTGGCGTGCGGCGCTCATCGCCGCACTTCGAGTCGTCGGTAGACGTCTGTCGGGATCCCGTACGTGTCGGCCATGGCCGCGACGGGATCGGAGAAGCGCTTGCGGACGGTGATCCCGTACCGGTGTCGGGTGCCGTCCCGCTCCTGGGATCCGTTCGTGCAGAGCACGATCCGGGCGGGCTCAGAGAAGCTCTCTTCGAGGTAGGCCGGCAGCTCGTAGAGCTGCAGGGTGTGCGGCGCATTGCCGGGATCGGCGGCTTCGGCGATCAGCTCGGCGCCGGACCGGTCGATGAACACGTCCCAGCCCATGCGCTCGACCGCGGCCCGCCTGACCTCGGTGTTTCGCTCGCTGATGATCCGCTCGATCGACCAGCCATCGCCCTCGATCAGGTCGGCCGGGACGATGGTGCCGTGCCAGGCATGGACGGCGAATCCTGGCCACGACACTGCCGGGCCGGTCTCGCAGTGCAGCCGGTGCGACCCCCATCCGGCCGGGGCGACCTGCTCGACATGGATCTCTTCGGGGACGTCGCACACCATGACGAAGTCTCGGAATGGCCACCACCAGGCGGCGCTATTGGCGGCGTCCCAGGCGCGGAGCTTGTCCCAGATTTCGTCGGGCAGGTCGAGGTGCACGATGTCGCGGAAGAAGCAGAGGTAGGCGAGGCTGTAGTACCAGCCCCCGACCCAGAGGTTTCCGCCGAATCGGTGGGGCCACAGTCGACGCACCGCGTCGCGCACCGCGCCGTACACCGCGCCGTCCACCGCGCCGTCCACCGCGCCGTCCACCGCGCCGTACACCGCGTCGCGCACCGCGCCGTCCACCGCGTCGCGCACCGCGCCGTCCACCGCGCCGTACACCGCGCCGTCCACCGCGCCGTTCACCGCGTCGCGCACCGCGCCGTCCACCGCGCCGTTCACCGCGTCGTCCACCGCGCCGCCCACCGCGCCGTCCACCGCGTCGTCCACCGCGTCGTCCACCGCGTCGTCCACCGCGCCGTTCACCGCGTCGCGCACCGCGCCGTTCACCGCGCCGTTCACCGCGCCGTTCACCGCGCCGTTCACCGCGTCGCGCACCGCGCCGCCCACCGCGCCGTCCACCGCGTCGTCCACCGCGCCGTCCACCGCGTCGTCCACCGCGCCGTTCACCGCGCCGCGCACCGCGCCGTTCACCGCGCCGTTCACCGCGCCGTACACCGCGCCGCCCACCGCGCCGTCCACCGCGTCGTCCACCGCGCCGCCCACCGCGCCGCCCACCGCGCCGCGCACCGCGTCGTCCACCGCGCCGCCCACCGCGCCGTCCACCGCGCCGCCCACCGCGCCGCCCACCGCGCCGTCCACCGCGTCGCGCACCGCGCCGTACACCGCGCCGCCCACCGCGCCGTCCACCGCGTCGTCCACCGCGCCGCGGCGGATCATCTGGATCGCCAGAGCAGCGGCCGGCGCCGCGAGCGCACCCACAAGCGGGGTCGGGACTCGCACAATCGTCTTCGGCGGATCGAGCTTGGCGAAGCGGTAGCAGTCCCGCACGCCCTCCTCGAATGCCGCCCACTCGGCTTCGGTGAGGGGCGCGGTACGCCAGCCACGCTCACGGATCCACTTCTGCGCATACGGGGCCATTGCAGCGGACTGCTCCGGCGTCAGCGACATCAGTCTGGTCGGGGTCTTCTTGCTGGTCATCGTGTGGTCTTTCTCGGGAGAACGTCGATGGGGGTGAGGTCGCGGACAGCCGCGAGGAAGCGGTGCACGAGGGTCATGAGGCGCGCCGGACGCGGGATCGGGGTGATACGCCGGACGCGGGCGGTGGCTGCGGGGCGCCGGTAGCGGCGACAGCCTCGATTTCGAGGGCGGCCCGAATGTCCGCGTCCGTCATCTGCCGCGGCAGATGCCCGATCTTGCGGGACGGCCACCGGCCGGCCCGCATGTAGCGGGTCACCAGCTGGTGATGGGCTGGGGTGCCCCACAGGATCGTGGACACCTGCTCCGCGTCATGGAGCAGCGGCTCAATCTGAGTGTCACTGTGACGCTCCGGGAGGGTGGATGGGACGCTGGTCATCGGTACTCCCTGATCTGCTGTTGGGCTTCGAGCCAGTCGGCGTGTAGACGCTCCATGTCGCGGGCTTCATGCGCCGGAGTGGGCTGGCCGGTCATCGTGTGTCGGTGGTGGTGGATGGTCGAGGCGGTTTCGTAGGCGCGGAGCATGCGGCATGCCCGCTCCTGGATCGCGCGCCGCATCCGTGTGTCGAGGCGGTCGGCGGCGGCTTGCGCTTTCCGCTCGTCGCAGACGCGTCGGAGGCCGTCGATCAGGTCGGCGAAGTCGGCGTCGCGGCGGCGGCCGAGTGCGGCGGTCATGACACGACCCGGATGTCATCGCACGGCACGAACCACAACGAGCCGCTGTCGGTGAGGACCCACGCATACAGCCGCATGCTGTGGTCGTCGACCTCGTAGCCGCCGATCGTGGAGCCGTACACAGCGAGGTCATCGACCACCGTCACCGGCGTCCCGTGCGCAGTCAGGGCACTCATGACGCCACCGCCATCCGCAGATCAGTGACCGGCACCAGACGTGACGTGATCCCCCAGCCCGTCCAGATCACGGCCTCCACGACCGGGACCCGACCACGAGCGGCGACCCGCTCCACACTCCCGCCGCACGTCGCGAGAACCGTCTCGCCGTGAATGGTGGTGAGCGCTCTCATGCCGCACCTCCCTCGATGGGGTGGAACTCTCCCGACACCCGGCCGAAATGGGCGACAGCGTTCGCCAGATTGCGGACGTCAGCATCGCTGAGCGAGTACGGGCCGAACTCAAACGTCCACCCGATCAGGCCGTCATCGGTGAACACCGTCCGGACGGGCACCGTGATGAACTCGTCGGTCTCATCAACCCGGACCGTCAGGTTCATCTCGTGCTGCACATGCCTCTGGTCATCGCCGCGCTGTGCGTCGAAGGTGCGGAATCTCATGCCCCCAGCTCCTTCAGTTCGTCGGCGCTCAGCAGCACCAGACCGCTGCTGTGCTCGTTAACAGGCAGACCCTCGGAGGCGAGCGCGTCACGCAGTGCAATCTCCCGCTGCGGCCGGACCCGAGGAACAAACCGGCGACGGCCCCCGTAGTTGCCGGTGTCGTGCGCGTAGATGAACTCGCGTCCCTTCGCGGTCGGCTTGCGATGGTCGTAGCCGTCCGCGAAAGATCCGTCCGCGCGCTCGCGGGTGTTGTGCTGGTTGATCAGGTAGCCCTGCGAGTACAAATGCTTGTCGAAGTCCGTCTTGCGGACGTCGGAGAAGTACTTCTTGCCGAACGTGGTCAGGTCGATCCCGTCGCCGCCCTCGATTGCGGCCCGGCGCCGCTGCTCCACCGCGAGACGCCGCTCCGCGCGGTCGGCGCGAATCCGCTCTCCCCTCGCAATCTCGACGGCCTTCGCGACACGCGCCGACTCGGCCTCGATTACGGCGAGAGGATCGGACATGTCGACCTGCTGCGCGGTCTCGGCCTCACGAGTGCGGATCGCGAAGTATGCGAGGGCGGCGGCGACTTCGGGCTTGCGTGGGTCGCCGCACATGGCGACCTGGTAGGCGGCGAAGCGCGTCAGCTCGACGTCCTCGGCGGGCCGTCCGCCCTCCGCGCCGGGGTTTTTGACGGCTCCGGCAAAATGGCTGGTCACGGCGTTTCCCTGCGCCTCAACCGCAGTCTTCGCGCGATCAATCGCGTCGGCGAACCGCCGCCAGCTGTCGTACCCGAGCAGCGGCATGAGGTCGCGGGCGGACCAGAATTCGGTGCCGTCGTCACGAGTGCGGCGGATCGCGTCGAACGGCGACGGACCGCTCAGCGCGGGTTGGTTGGTATCGTGCATGGTGTTGAACTCCTTCCCGAGTTCTCGTTGGCCCTCGACCGTTCGCCCGGTCGGGGGCCGCTTTCATGCGGCTGGTGTCGACTGTTTCGGTGAAACATCAAACACCTCGACCCGAAAAAGCTGGCCGGGCGGCAACTTGAGCGCCCGCTCGATCGCGGCCGCCCGCCGCGGATGAATCCGCTTCGCGTTGCCGTTCGCCAGGTTCGAGATCGTGGTGTGCGAGCACGCCATCGGGGTCTTGCGCCGCTCCTTACGGAGGATCGTGCTCACCTCGTCGGCGAGTCCCCGGTACGTGAACCCTCCAAACTCAACCGACGCCGCGAACTGCTCCGGCGTGGCGTGCATGATGGCGCGGGCTGCGGTGCTAATTTCCCTCTCACCTCCTCTGTTGTGGTGTTGCGTGCAACGGTACTACACCGTCCAGCAATGTCAACCCTGAATCGGGAATCTTCGGCCGATATGCTGCCTGAACAGGAATTACGCGCGTGTTCTTTCTTGCCAGAGTGGCGCGCCGACCTGTTGCATCATCAGAGTCGAGGCGAGGACGGTTGCACTGTGAGCATGGACAACCCCAGCGAGGTACCGGAGCAATGGTGGCCGTACTTCCGCAAGCAAGGGATGGACGGGCTCACCTTCCGCGAACTGGACCGCAAGGTCGATGGAGTGTCGCTGACAACCATCGTCCGAGCGCTCACGGGAGTAGGTCAGCCCACGCGGCGAGTGATCGAGAAGATCGCCGGCGCACTTGGGATGACCCCGGAACGGTTCAACAGAGTCCGCGCCGACGTGATCGGCGCGCGTCACCGAGAACCATTCCAACTCCCCCAGCGAGCGGACGAACTCGAAGATCACGAGCGCGAGCTGATCACCGGACTGGTTCACGCGCTCCTCGATGCAAGGGACCGCCATGCTGACCAATCCCCCACCCCCGCTGATCCGCCGGCCGAGGCCACGCGAACACCGGGCCCGCCGAGTGAAGGTAAGAAGACCAGCGCGGGTTACAAGCCCGAAGACCTAGACGACGATGAGGATGTCGTCATGCCCGCTGGCTTCGAGAACATCGGCCGCGGAGACGTCGCCCTCGCAGGCCAGCAGGGAGACAAGGGTGCCCGCGACGAACCGGCACCCGGGGAGCAGCCTGAACCGATCCCCGACGATGATGACCTGCCGTGAGAATCGCCATTCAATACCGCTCAGGCCCCGCCGTGGCCGTATCCTGTCCGTATGGGCACCACACCACGCGAGCAGTCGCACCATGTTGACGTCACACGGGTCAGCAGGGTGCAGTTCCAGCGCATGATGAAGACCCCCGCTCGCCCATCGAACGAGCTTCGTGACGCAATGCGCGAGCGTCAGCGGGCCCGCCGCGCCAGTTGAGCCGCGGTATAGAACGTCTCACTGAGGCGCACTGCTTCGACTTCTTCGACTGTGGCGAACCGGAACTGGACTCGTGGCCGCAGAAGCACGCCCTTGAAGACCAGGAACTAGGCCGTTCTGCCACCCATGTATGGACTGATGACGGCGGCGAGTACGTTGTCGGGTACTTCACGCTCCTGCCAACGATCACGCGTGCGGAAGATGGCGGCATATTCTCCATCATCAAGCCGAATCGTTATCAGGCTCAGGAGGTGCCCGGGGTGCTGATCGGGAAACTGGCACTGGATCGGAGCCTCCGCGGCTCAGGGGAGGGCATGAACTTGCTCGCCGACGCACTCACGATCGCCGTCGACGCGATGATGTTGATCGGTGGCCGTCACGTCCTGGTCGACCCGATGAAGGACCGCGACAAGCTCCGCGCCTGGTACATCGGTGTCGGGTTCAGGGAGATCGAAGGGTCCGACCGGTTGTACATCGACTTCCGCGAATGACATCAGTGTAGTTCCTGGTCACAGCATTTTCTGTCGGTGGCCTCGGCTACCTTTCACCACATGCACAATCCCTGGGGGTACCTCGCCGAACATCATCCGACCGTCCGCGTCCACTGGACCAGACTGCCCGGACAGCTCCGCGGATTCACCGACGGACTGCACATCTGGATGGACGACCGCCTCACCCAAGTGCAGCGCCGCGTCACCCTCTGCCACGAGACCATCCACATCGAGCGCGGCATCATCTGCGACGACCCCCACGAAGAACGCTACGTCGACCAGCTCACCGCCCGACGCCTGATCTCCACCGGCCAACTGGTCGACGCCCTCCGCTGGCACCGCCACCCATCCCTCCCCGGCCTCGCCGACGCACTCTGGGTGGAGCCCGGCACCGTGCGATGCCGCCTCGACACCATGAGCACCGACGAGCAAGCCCAGATCGAAGCCGAGCTCGGGGACATCGCATGCTGAGCGACGAAGAGCACCGGATCATGCAGGCCGCGCAGAACGGCACCACCATGGCGCTCGCCGAAGAACTCGGGATCAGCCACACCCGGCTCATGCAGCGCCTCAACCACATGATCGACCGGCAAGACGTCCTCGCCGCCTACCCGACACTCACCTACCGGCTGCGCCGCATCACCCGACGAGGCTAGGCGAGGATCTTCCCAATAGCGTCAGCCGCCGCCTTCGCCGAGGTTCGGTCGAGGTGCCCGTACGTGCCGATCGTGGTCGTGATCGATTCGTGGCCGAGGTGCTGCTGAATCACCGGCAGCGGGATCCCAGCCTGGATCATCCAGGACGCGCACGTGTGCCGTAGGTCGTGCACGCGGGGCGTCTTGGTCAGTCGGGGTGTCTGGTCACCGTCCTCGCGGGCTGCGGACGCTTTCGTGAGGGCGGGGAGCCAGGCGCGGTTGCGGTACAGCTGGTGGGACACGGGGCCGCCTGTGCGGGTCGGGAAGGCGAGGGCTTCGCCGGGGCGGTCGAGGTCCACGAGCGCGATCACCGAGGCGGGCACGTTGATGGTGCGCTGCCCCTTCTTCGTCTTCGTCGTCCCCAGCCGCCGGTCGACGTGGCTGCCGGTGTACTTCCACGCCTTACTCACACGCGCCGTCCCGTCGGCGGCGTTGATGTCGGCGACCGTGAGGGCCGTCGCTTCCCCGAATCGCATTCCGGTCGCGACGAGCCACCGCGTGAGTGGCTGCCACCGCGGCGTCATCGCGTCGTGCAGGAGGTCGAACTCGCTGCGGGTGAGGAAGCACATCTCGTTGCCATCCTTGCGCGGCAGCCGGGTGTGGTCGCACGGGTTCTTCGTGATCTTCCCAGCGCGCACCGCATGATTCAGGGCGCCGGCCAGGAAGCCATGCTTGTTCGCGATGGTCTTTCCGCTCCCGGCCAGGCCGTTCACCCAGCGGGCGACCACAGTGTCGGTGACCGCGGCCAGCGGCATGGCGCCGAGGTCGGCGATGTCGTTCGTGACGTAGGCGCGGTAGCGGTCGCGGGTGCCGTCCTCGACGCCGGTGAGGGTGTCGATGTGCCCGGTGCACCACTGGGCGAGGGTGATCTGTGCGAGGCCGTCGTCGATGAGGTCGATGATCCTGAACGCCTCGGCGGGGCCGTACAGGTCGACGTTGCGTTTGAAGGATTCGGCGGACACCGCGTCGACGAAGGTGAGGGAGCGGTCGCGGCCGTCCTGGCGCCACCGGACGCGCCATGTCGTGGTGCCGTCGGAGTGCTCGCGGGCCTGAACACTAGCCATGGCGGACCCTCCTGCGCCCCGACGGCGTGTACAGCGCCTTCTCTTCTTCGGGTATACGCCGCAGACGTCCTCCGTCGGCGACACTGATCCACCCCAGCGGAGGCCTGGTGATCCTCGACGAGTTTTCGACGTCGGACACTTCTTCGAGGTGAAGCGGGTTGACGCACCCCTTGTTTCCGCATAGGTGGTCCACCGTCATACCATCCGAGGCGGGGCGGCCATGGTGAAGTTCCCATGCGACGCGGTGGGCTCGGTACGAGCGGCCATCCAACGTCAGGAGTCCGTATCCACGACTTCGCGATCCGACCCATTCGATACAGCCCCATCGACCGGGTCTTGTGCGAGCAAAGAACGCGACATCGGTGATATTCGTGGCCGCGGCGGGGAGCATGTACCGCATTCTACCAGGACACATCGCTAATCTTGTGGCCCCGCGATGTGGCCTGGTGTGTGTCGGCGGCATCTGAACTTCGTCTACCTGCATCGATGTGCCGATTTTTGGTGGAGCTAAGGGGACTCGAACCCCTGACCCCCACACTGCCAGTGTGGTGCGCTACCAGCTGCGCCATAGCCCCGTGTTCAGTTGTTCACCCTCGCGGGTGCGTTAGCTAAACTACCCGACCACGCAAACGACAACCAAATCACCAGGTCACGACCCCTGTTCACGACTCCCACTACCCTCGAAGAGAGGAAACGAATCACAGGGAGTCATCATGAGCACACAGACCCGGAACACCCGACGCGCCGCCGTCGCGGCGGCGCTCGGCACCGCCCTGATCCTCGCACCCGCCACGGCCACCGCCGGGGCCGCGCCGTTCGTGCCGGGCGGACGCGATGCGCACACCGCCCAGACACCCACCACCGCCTACGGTCCGGCCTGCGCCGGCGAGGTGACCGGCTTCGCCCGCGCGGCGAGCGAGGCCCCCGGGACCGTCGACTTCGGGGTGAGCGGCGGCTTCTTCGGAATCTCCGGCGACGGGAAGCCGTGCGCGGTGCGCGCGACCGTCCACTGGACCAATCTAACCACCGGACGTCACGGTGCGGTGAGCGGCCTGGCGCGCGGCAACCTGCCCGGCCTGGGCGAGAATCAGAGCGGATTCAGCAAGCACGTCACGACCGGCCGCGGCACCGTCCGGTTCAGCGTCACGACCGACCGCCCGCACCTCGCACAACCCGCGGTGACGATCCGCACCTACTGACCGCAGCCGGCGGTCAGAGCCAGCCGCCGAAGTCGCTCGCACCCCGTGGACCCCACGGGGTGACGGCGAGGGCGCGCAGCGTCGTGTCCACCGCGTCGTCGCCCGCCGCGGCCCGCCAACGACCGACCTCCGCGGCGAACGCCTCACCCGACAGCCGCAGCATCTCCCGCCCGCGAGCCGTCGGCACCAGAACCCGGACACGCCCGTCGACCGGATGGGGCTCACGCGCGAGGAACCCCAGCTCCTCCAGCCCCGCCGCCGTCTTCGCCGCCGCCTGTTTCGACACTCCGAGCCGCTCCCCCAGCTCGACGCTGCTGCAGCCGTCGCCGAGCGCCTGCATCGCGAAGCCGTGCGTCGCCCGCACGCCCGAGAACCCGGCGTCGTCGAGGCGCGCGTGCACGGCGTCGACCATGCCGCGGAAGGCGGAGAGGAGCAGGAAGGGCATCGCGACGTCGTCCACGACCGCCAGCCTAACCCTTGTGGTCAATCTAGTTGTCGATCTATAGTCAACCTAGTTGACCACAATTCTCGAGGGAGACCGCCATGCCACACCTGACCGACCCCCGCGCCACCTACGACCTGCACGGCGTGACCTTCCGCGCCTTCGCGAACGGCACGACCGGCGCCACCCGATTGGCCGCCTGGCGCGCCGACTTCCCGCCGCATTCCGACGGCGCGGCCCACTCGATGACCGAGGAAGAGGTGCTGCACATCCTGTCCGGATCGCTCGAGGTCGAGATCGACGACGACCGCTTCACCGCCCGGGCCGGCGACGCGGTCCTGGTCCCGCCGGGAACACGCTTCCGCATCAGCAACGCCACCGATCAGCCGGCGAGCCTCTGGGCCACCACCACGCGCGGCATGCAAGCGCAGATGGCCCACGACGGCGCGCGGATCGCGCCGCCCTGGGCTCAATAGTAAGAACTTTGCCCGGGGAATAGTAAGCGCGCATATTAAATGAATGATCATCCTCGACGCCTGCACCTCCCACACCTCCCACTCGCCGGAGGCGGTGTTCGCTCGATGGGCCGACCCGGAGAGCTGGCCGCAGTGGGACATCGCGGTCCGCGAGGTGACCTTCACCGGTCAGGCGCACCTCGGCGCGTCCGGGCGCCTACGTCCGGTATCCGGTCCGGCCGCGAGATTCACCGTGACGGCGTACGAACCGGCCGCCTGTTCACGACGGCCTCCGCACTGCCGGGCGCGAGACTGATCTTCGAGCACCGGGCCTACCCGGCAGCGCGGGGCACGGACGTCGAGGTCGTCGTGGGTGTCGAGGGACCACTCGCTCCGCTGTGGAAGCGGCTCCTCGGCAGGAGCCTGCGCGACTCGGCACAGTCGAACGTGACCGGGCTGCTCACTCATCTGGATGCGGCATGACGCACGATCGCCGCGGGGCCCTCGACACCGCGTACCCCGATCCGCAGACCAGCACGGGGCTGATGCTGTGGCGGGTCACGAACTCGTGGCAGCGCACGATCCGCCACGCACTGGCGCCGTTCGATCTCACCCACGTGCAGTTCGTGCTCCTCGCGGTACTCGCCTCGATGGAGGACACCGCGACCGTCACGCAACGCGATCTCGCCGAGCACGCCGGGACCGACCACATGATGACCTCTCAGGTCCTTCGCGCGCTGGAGGGCAAAGGTCTCATCGAGCGCCACGCGCATCCGGCCGACCGCAGGGCCCGCACTCTCACCATCACCGCGGAGGGCATCCGCCTGGTGAATCGGGCCAACGCAGCCGTCGAGGATGCGGATCGCCGCTACTTCGCGGTGCTCGGTGACGCCGCGCCGGGCTTCACCCGCTCACTGATCACGCTCGACGCGGAGAGCCCCCGACCCGGATAGCGGACCGCCCCGGTCAGGCCGCGGAGCCGTTCATTCCGAGGGTGTACGACGTCATGGACAGCGATCCGGCGTTGTACCCCTCGATCAGCTGGTCCAGCGGGCGGCCGTTCGCGAGGCCGGCGATGTAGAGCAACGGCAGGAAATGGTCGGGGGTCGGCACCGCGCTCGCGAAGTCCGGGTGCGCGTCGAGGGTGAGAATCTCGGACGACCGGTCGCCGAGCAGTTCGGCGGCCGCGTCGTCGAAGCGCCGGGCCCAGGCGAAACCACCGTCCGGCTGGGAGAAGTCGAGCGCCCGCAGGTTATGCACGATGTTGCCGCTGCCGATGATCAGCACGCCCTGCTCGCGGAGCGGTGCCAGCCGGCGACCGAGTTCCAGGTGGTAGTCCAGGCCCTCGAAGGCGTTGAGCGACAGCTGGACCACCGGGATCGACGCGTCCGGAAACACATGGCGCAGCACCGACCAGGTGCCGTGGTCGATTCCCCCAGCTGTCCACGTCAAGGCCGACCCAGGTGGGTTTGACGATGTCGGCGACCGCCTCGGCGACGTCGGGTGCGCCGGGCGCAGGATAGTCGACGTCGAACAGCTCTCGGGGAAAGCCGTAGAAGTCGTGGATGGTCCGCGGGAGCCGCATCGCGGTCACCGCGGACGCGTTGATGTACCAGTGCGCCGAGATCACCAGGATCGCGCGCGGGGTCGGGATCGACCGGCCGAACGCCGACCACGCCTCCGTGTAGCGATTGTGCTCGATCGCGTTCATCGGGCTACCGTGACCGAGGAACGCGGCGGGCATGAGCGCGGCGTCGGGCTGCACCGTGGTCATCGGACCTCCTTCACTTCGGTGACGGAAACGACGGTACGCCGGATCTAGCTCGACGGTCCTCCGGTGACCAGCTTCTGCACCCATCGGCCGCCGTCGTCGATGTCGACCGGCTCGCCCGCGACCAGGACCGTGGGCGTCGCGACGACTCCCTTGTTGGAGTTCTCCAACTGTGTGGTGGAGGTCTTCGCCATGGCCTTCGCCTCACCGATGAGAGCACCGTCGGCGATGCAGGTGCGCGTCGCCTCGTTGGCACCGGCCTGCGCCGCGAGGTCGGCGATCTGCGCGTTGTCGGGCCCCTTGCCCGACTCGCCGTCCGCCTTGGCGAACAGGTCGGCGTGCAGCCGGGTGAAGACCTCCGCCGAATCGCCGCCGCCGGCCGAGCCGTGCCGGGCGACGCACAGGACCGCGCCCGCCCCGCGCGACGAGTACCCGCCTGACCCGGAGTCCCGGATCATCAGCAGGTGGTAGCGCACGCGCAGACTGCCCGCCGCCGCCGCGGCGGCGAGCGCCGGACCGGACGTCGACTCGAACGTCTTGCAATGCGTGCAGCCGAAGTCCTCGAAGACGTCGACCGTGGTCGGCGCGTTCCGATCGCCCACGATGAACGACGCGTTCTGCGCCAGCACCTTCTCATCGACCGGCGGCCACTTCTTGTTGGCCCGCCACAGCACCCCGGCGACGATCAGCACGATCACCAGCACACCGGCGCCGACCAGGACGTACGTCGAACGACTGGAGGTCGCTCTCGGTTCGTGACGTGCGGTCTGTCCGGTCGGCGACGGCTTCTTACTCACGTGTCCGACTGTAGCGGTGCTACCCGAGTACCGAGTCGACCAGCCGCTGCGCTTCGGCCTGCACCTGCGCGAGATGCTCGGCGCCGAGGAAGCTCTCCGCGTAGATCTTGTACACGTCCTCGGTGCCCGACGGCCGCGCCGCGAACCAGGCGTTCTCCGTGGTCACCTTCAGCCCGCCGATCGCCGCGCCGTTGCCGGGCGCCTCGGTGAGGATCGCGGTGATCGGTTCCCCCGCCAGTTCGGTGGCCTCGACCTGTTCCGGCGACAGCGCCGCGAGCCGGGCCTTCTGTTCCCGGTTCGCCGGGGCGTCGATCCGCGCGTACGCGCTCGATCCGTAGCGCTCGGCGAGTTCGGCGTACCGCTGCGAGGGCGTCTTCCCGGTCACCGCGAGGATCTCCGAGGCGAGCAGATCCAGCAGGATCCCGTCCTTGTCCGTCGACCACGGCCGGCCGTCGAACGTCAGGAACGACGCCCCCGCGCTCTCCTCGCCGCCGAAGCCGATGGTCCCGTCCGCCAGGCCGTCGACGAAGTACTTGAAACCGACCGGCACCTCGATCAGATCGCGCCCGATCCCGGCGACCACCCGGTCGATCAGCGACGACGACACCAGCGTCTTCCCGACCGCCGTGTTCTCCGCCCAGCCCGGCCGGTGCGTGAACAGGTAGTCGATGGCGACGGCCAGATAGTGATTCGGGTTCATCAGACCGGCGTCGGCGGTCACGATGCCGTGGCGGTCGGCGTCGGCGTCGTTGCCGGTCGCGATGTCGTACGACGCCCGCTGCGCGATCAGCGACGCCATCGCACTCGCGGAACTGCAGTCCATCCGGATCTTGCCATCGGTGTCGAGCGTCATGAAGCTGAACGCCGGGTCGGTGTCCGGGTTGACGACGGTCATCCCGTCGAGCCCGTAGTAGTCCTTGATCGCCCCCCAGTAGGCGACCGACGCGCCGCCGAGCGGGTCCGCACCGATCCGGAATCCGGCCGCCTTGATCGCGTCCATGTCGACCACGTCGCGCAGCGCCGCGACATAGGTGTCGATGAACGAGTAGTCGGTGACCAGCGGGCTGCGGCGCGCCTCCTCGAACGGGACGCGGCGGACGCCGTCGAGCCCGGCCTCCAGGAGTTCGTTGGCGCGCGCGGCGATCACCGAGGTGATGGACCCGTCGGCCGGCCCTCCGCTCGGCGGGTTGTATTTGAAACCGCCGTCGGCGGGCGGGTTGTGCGACGGCGTCACGACGATGCCGTCCGCGCGGCCGGACTCGACGGAGTCGAGGGTGGTGTTGAACGCCAGAATGGCCCGGCTCACCGCCGGGGTCGGGGTGAACGCGTCGCCGGTGGCGGTGAACACGGCGATGTCGTTCCCGACGAGGACCTCCAGCGCGCTGCGCCACGCCGGGATCGAGAGAAGATGCGTGTCGAACCCGATGAACACCGGGCCGTCGATCCCCTCGGCGTTGCGGTAGTCGACGATCGCCTGGGTCATCGCGAGCACGTGGTTCTCGTTGAACGCCGCGTTCACGCTGCTCCCCCGGTGGCCCGAGGTTCCGAAGACCACGCGCTGGTCCGGGTTCGCCGGGTCCGGCGCCAGGTCGTAATACGCGCGCCGCACGGCATCGACGTCGATCAGGTCTTCTTCGAGCGCCGGTGTGCCGGCCCGCGGGTGCGCCATACCTGCCGATTCTGCCACTGTCTCGCCGATTGCTCAGCGCCTCAGACATGGTCCGCGAACGCGGGGTCCCACCCCGGCCCTCTTGTGGATGAACGGCGTTGTCCACAGGCTCGCTCCCGGCACCTGTCGCCGCCGCGCGCATCGACGACGCTGTGAGTCGTAGTCGAGATACCAGAGGGGGTGGACGATGGGTGCGCAACAGTGGGTGACTCTGGTCGTCGGTCTGACCGCCGGCTTCGGCGTCATCGCGACGCTCTGGCAACGTCAGCGATCCGAGCACCACGATCGCCGGGAACGCGCCGAGCAGCAGGCCCGCGCCGAATGGTGGAAACGGTGGCAGTGGGCCGTAGAACTGGCGTTGTCCGACGATCCGGCGCACCAACAGGCCGGGTTCGAAACCCTGGATTCGCTGACTCGATCATCGCTGATCACTGCTAGTGAGGTCGATATAGTTGAAGCGTTCGTTCAAAGCATTCCGAGGAGCGGCAATGGATCTCGAAGCGAGTAAGCGTCAGCGCGCAGATTCGGAATGGGACCTGCGCGGGAACAGCCCGGGCGCACGCCGAGCCGCGGCCAAACTCCTCGTCACCGTCCGGAAGAAGCAGGGCCGCGAAGTGGAGCAGTGGGTGCTGGACGTCGCCGAGGGCCGACTGCCCGCGTAGCGGCAGTCCCGCGAGCCGAGAAGATCCTCAGAAGACCGGCCGCCTCAGCACCGCCGAGGGAAGATCGCCGTCCGCGGCCCCGAGACGGCCGATGTTCTGCGCGACGCCCGGCCACAACCGGCGTTCGGCACGGGGTGAGCGGGTGGCCTCGACTCGGCGATCCCGAGCGTGGCGGAGCGGAGCGACGACCCGCGGTCGAAGGGAGACCGGTATGGTGCGGGATCGCCAGACATGGTGCGACCCCCGACTCCGCCGACCGGCGAACCGAGCCGGGTAATAGGGTGCAGGAATGGCCTCCCCCAAGCTCGCCGTCCTCGTTTTGCCGGGCGGCACCGATTTCAGCTACCAGCCGTTCTCCCGCACCCAGCATCCGTCGATGCGGATGTACCCGTTCAGCCTGTCGATCCAGGCCCGGTTCCCCCGGTCGGTCCGGGTCCATCAGGCCACCTACCGGGTGTACGGCTGGAACGGTGGACAGGCCAGCCCGATGCCGTATGCGCGCAACGCGCTGGACCGGCTCAAGCGCACGTACCCGGACACCCCGATCGCCCTGATCGGGCATTCGATGGGCGGCCGGATCGTCGCGCAGCTCGGCGCCGACGAACAGGTCACCGACATTCTGGCGCTCGCCCCCTGGTGGCAGTACGCGGACTGGCGGCAGATCCACGACGGCGCGCGGGTGCTCGCGATCCACGGCGAGAACGACACCCTGACCCGGCCTCGGCGCACCGAGAAGGGCATCGCCGAGCTCGCCGCGCGCGGGCTGGACGCGCGCTTCATCTCGGTGCCGAACGGCGGCCACGCCATGCTCGATCACATCGGGCTGTGGCAGGGCGAGGCGCTTCGCTTCGTCGCGCGCGCCATGCGGGACGAGTGACCTTCCGCGAGTAGTTCGATAGACCCCATTCTGGGCCAGCGTCACGGTATCGGTAGCGGGAGTCGCCCGTCGCCTAGCGCCGCCGCCGTCCCGCCGATAGCGTGGACCACATGTCGACAATCACCAACCTCACCGTCCTCGGCACCGGCGTTCTCGGCTTGCAGATCGCCTTCCAGTCCGCATACAAGGGCAAGACCGTCACCGCCTACGACCTCAACGACGAGATCCTCGCCAAAGCGAAGGATCGGGCCCGCGATCTGGCCAAGACGTACCTCGCCGAAGTCTCCGGCGCCACCCAGGAATCGGTCGACGCGGCCCTCGGGCGCCTCACTTTCACCGCCGACCTAGCCACCGCGGCCGGCGATGCCGACCTGGTGATCGAGGCCGTACCCGAGGTGCTCAAGATCAAGGACGAGACCTTCACGAAGCTGAACGAGGTGGCACCCGCCAAGACCGTCTTCGCCACCAACTCCTCCACCTTGCTGCCCAGCGACATCGCGCCGTCCACCGGCCGCGAGGACCGCTTCTTGGCGATGCACTTCGCCAACCGGGTCTGGCAGTTCAACACCTGCGAAATCATGGGTACCGAGAAGACCAGCAAGGAGACCTTCGACACCGCGGTCGAGTGCGCCACCGAGATCGGCATGGTGCCGATCCCGATGCACAAGGAGAAGGCCGGCTACGTCCTCAATTCACTGCTGGTGCCCTTCCTCAGCGCCGCCGCCGAGCTGGCCGCCGGCGACTACGCCGATCCCAAGTCCGTCGACGAGGTCTGGCGCATCGCGACCGGCGCTCCGCTCGGACCGTTCCAGATCTACGACATCATCGGCCTCAACACGCCGTACAACATCATGATGTCCGGCGATGCCGAGCAGCAGAAGCTCGCCGCGTGGATGAAAGCCAACTACATCGACAAGGGCTACCTGGGGCTCGCTTCGGGGCGCGGGTTCTACGACTACTCCTCGAAGTAGGCAACCACCCATCGGGACGATCAGCGCCCACCGCAGTACCGAAAAAAGCAGAGGGCATCTATGCACCACGACGCAGGCAACTACGAGGCGTTCGCCCGACCGCGCAAGCCGGCCGGAGTAGACGACAAGACGGCCTGGTTCGTCGGATCCGGACTGGCGTCGCTTTCCGGCGCCGCGTTCCTGATCCGGGACGGCCAGATGTCCGGCGACAGGATCACCGTTTTCGAGGAACTCGACCTACCGGGCGGCGCCCTGGACGGTATCAAGGAGCCCGAGAAGGGCTTCGTGATCCGCGGCGGCCGCGAAATGGAGAACCATTTCGAGTGTCTCTGGGACCTCTTCCGCTCCGTTCCGTCGCTGGAGATCGACGGTGCCAGCGTGCTCGACGAATTCTACTGGCTCAACAAGGACGACCCGAACTTCTCTCTGTGCCGCGTGACCGAGAAGCAGGGCCAGGACGCGCACACCGACGGCAAGTTCGACATGGACGACGCCTCGCAGAAGGATCTGGTCCGCATGTTCCTCGCCACCCGCGAGGAACTGGCGAACGTGAAGATCAGCGACTTCTTCTCCAAGGAGTTCCTGGCGAGCAACTTCTGGCTGTACTGGCGCACCATGTTCGCCTTCGAGGAGTGGCATAGCGCGCTGGAGATGAAGCTGTACCTGCATCGCTTCATCCACCACATCAAGGGTCTGCCGGACCTGTCGTCGCTCAAGTTCACCAAGTACAACCAGTACGAGTCGCTGGTGCTGCCGCTCTACAAGTGGCTCCTGGATCAGGGGGTCGTGTTCCGCTTCTCCACGACGGTGACCGATGTCGACTTCGACGTCGACGGCACCCGCAAACAGGCCACGCGGATCCACTGGACCAGCAAGGGTGAGGACGGTACGACCGAGCTCTCGGCGAATGATCTGCTGTTCATGACGATCGGCTCGCTCACCGAGAACTCCGACGAGGGCGATCACCGGACCCCGGCCACCCTCAACCGCGGGCCGGCGCCGGCATGGGATCTGTGGCGGCGGATCGCCGCGAAGGATCCGGCATTCGGTCGTCCGAACGTCTTCGGCGGCGACATCGACGCCACCAAGTGGGAGTCGTGCACGGTGACCACGCTCGACACCCGGATCCCGGAGTACATCCGCAAGATCTGCAAGCGCGATCCCTTCAGCGGCAAGGTGGTGACCGGCGGCATCGTGACCGCCAAGGACTCCAGCTGGCTGATGAGCTGGACGGTGAACCGGCAGCCGCACTTCAAGCAGCAACCGAAAGACCAGATCGTCGTCTGGGTCTACGGCCTGTTCCCCGACAAGAAGGGCGACTACGTCGACAAGACAATGGCCGAATGCACCGGCGAGGAGATCACCCGCGAATGGCTGTACCAGATGGGTGTCCCCACCGATCAGATCGACGAGCTCGCGGCGACCGGCGCGAAGGCCGTCCCGTGCATGATGCCGTACGTCACCGCGTTCTTCATGCCGCGCCAGTCCGGTGACCGGCCCGACGTGGTGCCGGCCGGCTCGGTGAACTTCGCCTTCATCGGCCAGTTCTCCGAGAGCCCGACGCGCGACTGCATCTTCACCACCGAGTACTCGGTGCGCACGCCGATGGAAGCGGTCTACACCCTCCTCGACATCGAGCGCGCGGTCCCGGAGGTCTACGGATCGACCTACGATGTCCGCCAGCTCCTCAACGCCACCTCGCGCCTGCGCGACGGCGCCGAGGTGGAACTGCCCGGTCCGCACTTCCTGCGCGAGCGGGTGTACGCGAAGTTCCAGGACAACGAGGTCGGCAAGCTGATCACCGACTACAACCTGATCGCCGAACCGTAGGCTCCGGCCGTACGACGACGGCCGCGTCACTCCCGCCGGGGGACGCGGCCGTCGTCGAATGCGCTGCGAGGCGGTGTTCGGCGAATCGTGTCCCGGCGGTCCCGGCGTGGTGCGCCGGACGGGCGACGGCCAGGGCGTCAGCGTCCCGGATAGGCGTACCGCATCCAGCGCGGCGGGCGGAACGGCGCGGGCGACTCGGCCGCGGGCAGCGCCAGACGATCGGCGATCGCCCACACCGTCGGCAGATTGTGCCCGAACCCGAAGTGACTGCACAGCACCTCGATGTTCTCGGCCATCGGTCCCGGGTTGTCCCGGCACGCCTGCCAGGCGACGATGCCGTCGGTCCGGCTGTAGAACGCGGTCGACGGCATCGGCAGCGGCGGCGCATCGGCCTCCAGCGGCAACTGCAGATCGGTGACGTGGAAGCGGCGCAGCAGGTTGTACAGGTGCCGGGCGTTGCTCTGGCTGTGGCGCTCCAGTTTGATCGGGCTGCCGAGGGTGATCACCTGCCGGATCATCTCCGGTGTCTCCCGGGCCAGTTGGCGGGCATAGATGCCGCCGAGGCTCCACCCGATCACCGACACCGGGGCCTGGTGGCGCTCGTAGACCTCGGCGAGCCGGTCACGCATGCCCGCGGTGATCTTGGCGCTCGGCCCGATGTTGACGCCGAGCCTCCACCCGTAGGTCGGATAGCCGAGGCGGCGCAGGGTCTGGCGCAGCGGCACGGTGTTGACGTCGGCGGTACCCAGCCCGGGCAGCACCAGAATCGGCTGCAGGTCGTCGCTCACCGGGGCGGCCAGCATCGCCGGCCAGGTGGACAGGTAGGTCGCGAACTCCATGGTCGCGCGCGGGCCGTCGGACGCCCACATCAGGAGTCTCGGCGATTTGACGTTGCTGCCGGACAGCTTGGACACCGTCGTGGTCATGATCGGTCCTTTCTCAGCTGACCAGCATGCCGCCGTCGATCGGCAGCGTGACCCCGGTGAGGTAGCTGCTCGCATCGCTGGCCAGGAACAGCAGCGCCGGGTCGAGCTCGCCCGCACCTCCGAGGCGCCCGAACAGGGTGCGCGGCATCACGTAGCGTTCCAGCACGCCCTCGTCGAACTCCGCGGTCATCTCCGAATCGAAATAGCCGGGGGCGAGGGCGTTGACCCGGATGCCCTTGCGCGGCGTCCACTGCTGCGCCAGGTCGCGGGTCAGGCCGATCACCGCGGCCTTGCTCGCGCTGTAGGCCGCCTGCGGCATCAGGACGCTGGTGATGCCGAGGATGCTGGCGAGGTTCACGATCGACGACCCCGGCTGCATCACGCGCGCACAGGCCTGCGCCATGTAGAAGGTGCCGTTCAGGTTCACGTCGATCACCTGGCGGAACTCCGCCGGATCCTCCCGGGTGGCCGGCACCGAGCTGGCGATCCCGGCGTTGTTCACCAGGATGTCGACCTTCCCGAATTCGGCGATCGCGGCCTCGACCGCGGCCGTGCACGCGGCCGGGTCCGACACGTCGCAGCCGACCGGCAGCGCCCTGCGGCCCAGCGCCCGCACCGCGTCGGCGGTCTCGGCGAGCCGGTCGGTGCGGCGCGCGGCCAGCACCACGTCGGCGCCGGCCTCGGCGAGCGCCTTCGCGAAGCCCACGCCCAGGCCGCTGGACGCACCGGTCACCAGCGCCACCTTGCCGTCGAGCCGGAACTTGTCCAGAACTGTCATGCTTCTTCCTCGTTTCGTCGCTCAGACCAGTTCATCGGCGATGCCGGTGTAGGCCATGGTGTTCATGCCGTCTTCGACGTGATGCGCCAGCACCAGCAGGTCGTGGGTGTCGCCGTCGCGCGTCTTCAGGTGATCGCGCAGCAGTGCCTCGCCGGTGAAGCCGAGCCGGCTGAACAGCGCCACCGCCCCCTCGGCGTCGGTCGGCAGTTCGATGACGATCTTGGTCACGCCGTCGCTGAACGCCGAGCGCATCGCCTCCTTGGCCAGTTCGGCGCCGTACCCGCGGCCGCGCGCGTCGGCGGAGACGACGAGGCGGAGCTCACCGACGTGGTTCGACCAGCCGGGCAACCGGTGCACGGTCGCGTAGCCGAGCAGCCGGCCGTCGTCCTCGCAGGCCCACCGGTAGTCCGAGCCGGCCAGCAACTGATCGAAGAGGCCCGGATCGGTCAGGTCTTCGCGGATCAGGGTGCGGTCGCGTTCGGACAGGCTCCCCCACAGCGTCCGCAGTGCCTCGCCGTCGGTGTCGGTCAACTTCCGGATGGTCATACCAGCGCCTCGCTCTGCTTCTTCAGGAACTCGATGATCGTGGGGATGGTCGTCTTGGCGGCGGTCCGGCCGACGACCAGCCCGATGTGCCCACCGCGCAGGCACAGCTCGGTCTTCTGCTCGGAACCGATCAGGTCGAGCACCGGCCGCGCCGCGTCCAGCGGCACGATGTGGTCCTTCTCGCCGAGCACCGCCAGGAAGGGGACGGTGACGTCCTTCAGGTCGATCCGGTCGCCGCCGAGCACCACGTTCCCGCGCATCAGCGCGTTGTCGCCCATCAGGCCCAGCAACTGCCGCGCGGTGGCGCCCGCGAGGGGCACGTGATCGGTCGCCCAGCCGTTCATCGCCTGGTACGCGGCGACGTAGTCGTCACTCCACAGCTTCTCCAGCAGGTCGACGTAGCCGGTCACCTCGGCCACGGGTTTGAGACTCCGGAAGGCGCTGAAGACGACGTTCGCCGGGATGTTGCCGTCGTCGCCGAGCATCTCGTCCACGTCGGCGGCGGTGCCGCCGCCGAACGCGTCGCGCAGCGGCATCCGGTCGAAGTCGACGGGACAGGCGACCACGGTGTGGCTGCGGATCGGTGCGTCGGGATGGTGCGCGCCGTGCATCAGGGTCAGATCCCCGCCGAAGCAGTAGCCGAGGATATTGACCTCACCGGAGTGCGAGCGGCGGCACACCTCACGGATCGCGGCCGGGATGACGCCGTCGACGTAGTACTCGAGGCCGTTGCGGGCGTCGCGCTCGTCGGCCTCGCCCCAGTCGATCAGGTAGATGTCGAATCCCGCCTTGAGGAGATGTTCGATGAAGCTGTTGCCGGGCGTCAGGTCCAGGATGTACGCGCGGCTGAACAGCGAGAACACGATGAGCAACGGCGGGCCGTGGGTCACGTCGTCGTTCCGGTAGCGGTACAGCGTGGCCCGCCCGTTGCGCCAGACCGGGTCGCGCGGCGTCACCCCGGTCGGCGGCTCGGATGCGCCGACGGCCATCTTGATCCCGTTGCGGGCCCGCAGGGCGTTGCGCTCCACCTCCTGCCGAACCCGGTCGACGATGCCGCGCGGGTCAGGAATCAGTGCCATCGCCGGCGTCCTTCTCGGTGGCGCGCTCCGCCAGTTCCAGACGCAGGCGACGAATCTCGTAGTCCAGTTCACCGATCTGGCGCCGCAACCGGCGCACATCGCTGCCCGCGGGCAGATTCACCGTGTGCAGCACGTCGGCGGCGACGTGCTCGAAGGCTCGGCCCGCCCGATTGCGCAGCTTCATCGCCGTGGTGGCGACGTCGCTGAACCTGTCCGAGTGGACCACGTCCTCGATCACCGGGGTGGCCCGTTTCTCGATCGTGTCGTACAGCCCGCACAGCGAGACCATCAGCTCCTCCTCAGACCTTCGTGAACACCCAGCAGGGCGGCGCACGCCTGCCGGACCTCGGCGGGATCGGGACTCTCCCCGGCGAGCGCGTCGGCGTACACGAACGACTCGGTGATGCGCAGCAGCACGTACGCGGTGTCGTGCGGCGGCAGCACGACGGCCAGCCGCCCGGCCTCCACCTCGGCCGTCACCTCGCCTTCGATGCGGTCGACGATCCGGCCCGCGACGCCGCCGGCACGCCTGGTGACCACGCGGAGCGCCCGGTCCGGCTCGCGGCACAGGAAGTCCATGAACGGCGCCGAACGCACCGAACTCGTCGCGAACCGCCCCATCGCGTCGGCGATGCGCGCACCGCCGGGACCGGTGGCGCGCGCGAACGCGTCGTCCAGCGCGGCGGCGGCCATCGTCCAGATCACCTCGCCGAGCAGCCGGTCGCGATCCTTGTAGCGACGGTACAAGGTGCTGCGGTTGATGCCGGCCGCCGTCGCGAGAGCACTCATGTCGATCCGGCCCGACTCGAGAAAGGCGCGGCGCGCCAGGACCACCACATCGGGAGACTGCACTTTGGTCACGCGCCCCTCGTCTCACCGTCCCGGCGTCTGCGACATTCGGCGATTTTGTTGCAGTCCGCTCCGCCCTCACCACGGTAACGGATACCGTGAGTTAGCTCACTGAGATGGCCCGATTGCCGAGGGCCTCACCCAACGAAGGAGTCCGCACACATGATCCAGTCGACGATGCAGGAAGGCGCGCTGACGATCTCCAGCCTGCTGGAGCACAGCCGCAAGTTCTTCCCGGAGGCCACCGTCAGCACGTGGACCGGATCGGGACTGCGCACCGAGTCGTTCAGCGAGATCGGCGACAACGCCGCGCAGGTGGCGAACGCACTGGCGAAACTCGGCATCGGTATCGGCGACCGGGTCGCCACGTTCATGTGGAACAACAACGAGCACCAGGCCCTCTACGCCGCCATCCCCTCGATGGGCGCCGTCCTGCACACGCTCAACCTGCGGCTCTCACCCGAGCAGGCGGTGTTCATCATGAACCACGCCGAGGACAAGGTGGTCTTCGTCGATGCCAGCGTGGCCCCGCTCCTGCAGAACTATGTTCCGCAGGTGCCGTCGGTGACCGACGTCGTCGTCGTGAACGGCCCCGCCGACGCGTTCAGCGCGCCCGAGGGCGTCACCGTGCGCGCCTGGGACGACCTGCTCGAGGGCGAATCGACCGAGTACGACTGGCCCGAGCTGGACGAGCACGCCGCTGCGGCCATGTGCTACACCTCCGGCACCACCGGCGACCCCAAGGGCGTCGTCTACTCGCACCGCTCGATCTATCTGCATTCGTTCCAGGTGATCTCCACCGCAGGCATGGCACTGGCGAACTCCGACCTCGCGCTGGTGATCGTGCCGATGTTCCACGCGATGAGCTGGGGCATGCCGTACGCGGCGATGATGGCCGGCGCCAGCCTGCTCCATCCGGACCGCTTCCTGCAGCCCGAGCCGCTGCTGGCGATGATGAAGGAGGCCCGGCCGACGATGGCCGCGGCCGTGCCCACGATCTGGTCCGGCGTCGCCGCGCTGCTCGAATCCCATCCGCAGGACATCTCGCACCTGCGCAGCGTCACCGTCGGCGGCTCGGCCGTCCCCCCGTCGATGGTGCGCAAGTTCGACGAGTTCAACGCCCCGATCGTCCATGCGTGGGGCATGACCGAGACCTCCCCGCTGGGCTCGGTCGCCCATCCGCCGGCCGACGTCACCGACCCGGAAGAGGCCTTCCCGTTCCGGATCACCCAGGGCCGCTTCCCGGCCGCGGTGGCCGCCCGCATCGTCGACTCGGACGGCAATGTGCTGCCGAACGACGGGGTGACCAGCGGCGAGCTGGAGGTGTCCGGCCCGTGGATCACCGGCTCGTACTATTCGCCCGAGGGGAACGTGTCCGATCCGTCGAAGTTCCACGACGGCTGGCTGCGCACCGGTGACGTGTCCACCATCAGCCCGCAGGGGTACATGACGATCGTCGACCGCACCAAGGACATCATCAAGACCGGCGGCGAGTGGATCTCCTCGGTCGACCTGGAGAACGTGATCGCCGGCCACCCGGAGATCCTCGAGTGCACCGTGATCGGCGTGCCCGACCCGAAGTGGGATGAGCGGCCGTTCGTGCTGGCCGTCACCACCGAGGGCTCGACGCTCGACGTGCCCACGATGCGCGCATGGCTCGAGGAGCGGGTGCCGCGCTGGCAGGTGCCCGAGCGGTGGTCGTTCGGCGAGGAGGTCCCGAAGACGTCGGTCGGCAAGTTCGACAAGAAGAAGGTCCGCCAGGCGTACGCCGACGGACTGTACGAGGTGATCAACGGTCTCGAACTCTGACACTCGGCGACGGCATTCTCAGCAAACCCCCAGACCGGCCGCCGGACTGGGGGTTTGCGCTGGTCACAGGCCCGCAGCACCGGAAGCGAACACCGGATGTCCGGACCGGATGTGATCTGTATCCCTGCGGCGGCCGCCCGGCGCCGCTAGATTCGTAGTCGTACAAACAGATGAACGAGAGGAACTGATCTCCATGTTTGACCAGCAACTCTGGGCTCTGATCCAGGACAACCCGCAGGTTCTCGAGACGCTCCTTCACGTCTTCTCCGGCACCAAGTAGCCGGTTGCCAGAAGAGGCCCCGACCGCCGTCCGGCGATCGGGGCCTTTTCACGTAGCGACGGATTCGGGCCATGTTTGCTGCATACCGGGACAGATCCCGGCCCGAAGAGGATGATTCGCCGCGACCTTGCCTATGCTTACCTCGATCAGGAGAACTCTTGCCGCGAGGAGACAGAAGTATGCGTCCGCAGTCCACCCCTGGGCTCGTTCGGCGGTTGTCCCTCGTGCTGGTGGCGTTCTTGCTGGGCGTGCTGACCGTCGCCGCCGGGCCCGGTCCGGTCGCCGCCGAGCCCGCCGCGGGCGCCGCGCTGACCGTGACACCGTCGACCGACCTGAACGCCACCGACACCGTGACGGTGTCCGGCCGCGGCTTCGCGAAGAACACTCCGCTGCTGGTCATGGAGACCATCGCGCTGCCCAACACGGGTATCCCGGTCGCCCACTCCGGCCGCACGCGGGTGACCACCGACGCCCAGGGCGGATTCTCGACCACGCTCTCGGTGCGCCGCAGCTTCGCGCGGATCGACTGCGGCAAGACCCGCTGCTTCGTCACGACCATCCCGGCTCGGGCCCGCGGCGCCGACCGCAGCCAGATCCGGTCGACGCCGATCTCCTTCCGCACCGGCACCGCTCCCACGCTGGTCGTCACCCCGCACACCGATCTGCGCGCGGGCACCCAGGTCACGGTCGCCGGCAGCGGGTTCGCCAAGGGCCGCGCACTGCAGGTGGCGCAGACCGTCGCCCGGCCGATCGCCGGACGGCCCGTGCTGCACGCCGACCCGGTCACGGTGACGCCGGATGCGCGCGGCCGGTTCACCACGACCCTCAAGGTCTATCCGAAGATCCACGACGTCAACTGCCTCAAGGTGCCCTGCTTCATCGCCGCCTACCCGGCCGATCCCGCCGCCGTCGCGCAGCGCAACGACGCGTGGGCACCGATCGCGTTCGATCCCTCGGACACGACGATGCTGGCCGTCGACCGGCCGCAGATCCTGCAGTCGGAGACCGCCAAGATCGACATCACCGGCGCGCAGCCGCTGGACCGCTACCTGATCAAGGTGGACGGCCCCGACGGGCTGAGCGCGCAGCCGTTCGTGGTGGCCGATGAGCACGGCAACGCCACGGTGCTGCTGATGTCCGACTTCGACCAGGGCCTGGGTTCCTACCGCGTGCACTTCACCAACGAGCGCTCGGGCAATGTGACCGAGATCGGGTTCACCGTCGGCACCAACGCCCTGTTCAATCCGGCCGAGGACAGTGGCACGGTGACGCCGGAGAAGCTCGCGGTTCCCACGGTGCAGATCCAGCCGCTGCCGGCGAACCCCGCCGATTCCGGGCCGACCTGGAACTGGGTCCTGATCGGAATCCTCATCGCCGTCACGCTGGTGATCTTCGGCGTCGTCGGCTGGTTCGCGCGCGACTGATCCGTTCCGCGTCTATCCGGTGGCGGCGGCCGGCTGCCACGGGCCGGTACGGGCCAGCACCGCGCCGGTGATCGACATGATGATCACCAGGATGCAGGTCACCAGGATCAGGTAGCCGCCCGCGCCGGTCGCGAAGTCGTAGTGCGACATGATGTAGTCGTTCGATCGGGTGTCGGACACCAGGGTGGTGTCGTCGGGCCGCGCCACGAAGTAGCCGATCGCGGCGGTGGCGAGAGCCGCGAAGACGGCGTTCACGATGAAGAACGCGCGCCGCCCCACATTGCACAGGATGAACACGGCGCCGAGCAGCGTCGGCACCAGCAGGATGACCGGGATGATGGCGACCATCAGCAGCGACGCCGAGGCGCCGTCGTAGAGTTCGAGCGCCGGTCCCTGGTGCGTCCACCGGCCCCAGCCGTCGGCCGTGGACGCCACCCCGCTCGCGTGCGGCGTGATCAGGGTGAAGTTCAGGAACCCGAATGCGATGACCAGCAGCCAGGCGACGATCGTGAGACCGCCGAGGATACGCGTCAGACCGGTGTTGAGCTTCGGCCGCTTCATCGGTGCGAACTGGGGTGCGTACGCCGGGTACGGGGCCGGAGTTCCGGCTTGCGGATACGTCTGCGACGCGGGCGCGGAGCCCTGGGGTGCATAGCCCTGCGGGGCGTGACCGGGCGGGGCGTAGCCGGGCGGGGCGTAGACCTGCTGCGACGGAATGGGCGGCTCCACCGACGGCGGTGCCTGCGTCTCCCCCTCGGACTGTTCGTGCGGGCCGTTCTGCTGCGCGTCGGTCATCGCCGTCGCCCCCCTGTCGTGTCGATCGATGCGAGACGTTCGCGTCGATGGTAGTCATCGCGTCCCGGAATGCCCGCGTTCTGACACACTCGATCGCAGGACATGCTCGACGATGAAGGACCGACCATGAACGGACGGACGCTGGCGACGGGTGCGCTCGGCGGATTCAAGAAAGCCCGGCTGACCTGGCTGCGGCTGCGCGGCCAGACCCCGGAGAGCGTCGCCGAGCAGCGGGTGGTCAGCGGGACGTCGTGGGACGAGTTCTGCGACACCCTGAAGGCGGCGGGCGCCGCGATCGTCTTCCCCGGCACCCCGGCCGATCCCCTCACCCAGGCCGAGGGCTACCGCTATCTGAGCCGGCTCACGCGCGCCGGGCTGGAGGCGTTCGTCGAATACGGCGACGTCCGGGCGCCGGTCCTGCGGCGGATGGTGCACGAGACCGCGAAGATGGGCTCGGACAACCCCGACAACTACTACATGAACGCCTCGATCGACGGCGGGCTGGAGTACCTGATCACCGGGACCCGCGGCACCGTCGACTACCTCGGTTTCGGCACGCAGGCGGGCGACTACGGCCAGGGCGGCCAGATGCCGACCACCGGCTACGTCGAGGCCACCGAACTGGAGATCGGCGACGACGGCCGGTTCGAGCTGGTCGTCAGCGCCCGCGAGCATCCCGGAAACTGGCTGCCGATGACGCCGGAGACCGGGTTGCTGATCGTGCGGCAGACCTTCGCCGACCGCACCACGGAGGTGCCGGCCGAGCTGTCCATCGAACTGCTCGACGGCGCGCAGGCACCGGCGCCGCTGACGTGCACGCAGGTCGACGCCGGTCTCGGCAAGGCGAGCCTGCTGGTCGCCGGGGCTTCGATGCTCTTCGCGAAGTGGGCGAAGGAGTTCGCCGGGCACGCCAACGAACTGCCGATGTTCGACCCGGACCGTTCGCTGAAGGCCGGCGGCGATCCGAACATCGTCTACTACCACTCCTACTGGCGGCTGGCGCCGGACGAAGCCCTGGTGATCGACGCGCAGGTGCCCGACTGCGAGGGCTGGAACTTCCAGCTCGACAATCACTGGCTGGAATCGCTCGACTACCGGTACCACCGGATCCACGTCAACAAGCACACCGCGGAGTACCGGGCCGACGGGAGCGTACGGATCGTCGTCGCCCACACCGATCCGGGAGTGCCCAACTGGATCGAGACCACCGGGCACGAGTGCGGCGCCATGAGTTTCCGGTGGATCAAGGCCGCCTCGCATCCGCAGCCGCGCACCCGGGTGGTGCCGGTGGCCGACGTGCCCGGTCTGCCGTGACCTTCCAGCCGTTCCAGCGCCGTCCGATCGCCGCTCTCAACGCGGCGGGGCGGCTGCTGGCACGACGCGGCGTGACCGTCGACCTCGGCGCGGACGCGCTGCGGCGACGAGCCACCGCGGCGACCGGCCTGCCCTGGCCCGACGACCCCGCCGTCGATGAGGCGCTCGACGTGCTGACCTCGTCGATCATCGACGAGGCGCACCTGAGCTTCTTCGGTTCGCTGGTGATCCGGGCCCGGCTGCACGGGTTGCTCACCACCAGACTCCGGGTGGCCGCGCTGGTGGCCGCCCATCCGGAGATCACCGAGACCCCGATCGAACCACCGATCGTGATCGCCGGGCTGCAGCGCAGCGGCACGACGATGCTGCACCGGCTGATCGCCGCCGATCCGGACGTGCGCACCGTGCAGTCGTGGGAGGTGGTGCATCTGCTGCCCGGCAAACGCGAGAAGCCGGGCCGGCCGCGGCTGCGGATCGCGCAGACCCGCGCCGCCGAATGGGCGCTGCGGTACCTTAATCCGCGGTTCTTCGCGATCCACGCGGTGGAGGCCGACGGTCCCGAGGAGGACGTCCTACTGCAGGAGTATTCGCTGCTCTCGCAGGTCCCCGAAGCCATGCTGCGCGTGCCGTCGTACGCGCGGTGGCTCGCCGGGCAGGACATGCACGCGTCATACGAGTACCTGAAGCTGCTGCTCCAGGTACTCGCCCGGCAGGACCACCGGCCGCGCTGGGTGCTCAAGACCCCCGCGCATCTGGAACATCTCGACGTGCTGCTCGACGTGTTCCCGGACGCGGTGATCGTGCAGACGCATCGCGACCCGGTGCGCACCACGGCGTCGTTCTCGTCGATGCTGGCCCACGGACATTCGATGTTCTCCGACGAGGTCGACGCCGAGGCGGTGGCGCGGCACTGGCTCGCCCGGAACGTCGACATGGTGAACCGGGCGCTCGACGTCCGCGAGCGGCGGCCCGAGGTGTTCCTCGATGTGCGGTACGACGACCTCGTCGCCGACCCGATGGCCCAGGTCGCGCGGATCTACGACGCCGCGGGCTTCCCGCTGACCGACGAGGTGCGCTCCGAGATGGCCGAGCACCGGGAGTCGCACGCCCAACACGCGCACGGCGTGCACCGGTATTCGCTGGCGGAGTTCGGCCTCACCGAGGACGAGGTGTCGCGGGCGTACGCACGCTACCGGTCGTACTTCCCCACGACCGCCGATCCGCCGGCCGAGCCGCCCCGCGCCCCGCAGGGCGAGGGGTGAGTCGAAGCCAAACCGCTCGAACCCGGAGGCTCAGAGCCCGGACGACACCCCCGTCAACTCCTCCGCCCGAGCCCACAGCCGCCCGGCCAGCGCGTAGTCGCACGCCGTGCGCGACCGGCCGAGGAGCACCGGCTCGCCGCGCAGCGTCCACAACCCGTCGACCCCGACGTAGCTGCCGGGCGGGATCGGCTCGGCGAGGCAGTAGAGGGTGGTCGCGGCGCCCGCGTCCTCGTCGTTCGCGAGGAGTCCGGCCGTGCCGCGCACCGCGCGATGGGCCCAGCCGAAGCCGGGTTTGCTGGAGATGTTGGTGGCCACCCAGCCGGGGGTCGTGAGCATCGCCCGCACCGGCGACCCGGCCGCCCGCAGGCGCCGGTCCAGTTCCAGCCCGAACAGCATCACCGCGAGCTTCGATCGCCCGTACGCGCGGGCCGGATTCCAGCGGGCCCGGTCGAGGTCGAGGTCGCCGGGGTCGAGGGTGGCCGCCTTGTGTGCGTCGGATGCCACGCACACGATCGTCCGGGTGACCTGCGGGAGCAGCAGTGTGGTGAGCGCGAACGGGCCGAGGAAGTTGGTGCCGATCGCGATCTCGAAGCCGTCGGCGGTGTGGTCGTGCCGGTGCGGGAACATTCCGGCGTTGTTGATCAGGTGGTCGACGTCGCCGTCGATCCGCCCGGCGAAGTCGCGCACCGAGTCGAGATCGGCGAGGTCGAGGTGCTCGACGATGCAGTCGCCCCCGAACTCCGCGGCCCGCTGCCGTCCGAGCTCGGCGTCGCGCACGGCGAGCGTCACCCGGACCCCGGCCCCTGCGAGTGCCCGCGCGGTGGCCATCCCGATCCCGTGCGTCGCCCCGGTCACGATCGCCCGCTGTCCCCGCAGTTCGCTCAGGTTCATGGTCGTCTCCCCTCCACTCCTCCACCCGCCCGCCCGTTTTCCGATCCGGCGCGCCGCGGGCCCGCCGCTTCGCGACACTCGGCCGCCGGCCGCGACACTCGGGCGAGACGCGACACCCGCGGGCGTCGCTTTTCGGGCGGTTGTCGCGGATTCCGACCGACTGTCGCTTTCCGGGGCCGACCCACCCAGTATCGACGGTTCTGCCCGTTCGCGGGACGGAAACGGCCCCTCACCCGAGTGGGTGAGGGGCCGGTCCTTCGGTGGAGCTGCCGGGAATTGAACCCGGGTCCTCCGTCACTTCGGTAGGGCTTCTCCGTGTGCAGTCCGCTCCGTCTCTACTTGGATCTCCCGGTCTCACGAACAAGCCGGGATGACGATCCCAGTCGCTGTTGGATGTCCCGTCCCCGCCCGCGACCGGCGAACGACGGTGAGTTCCCTAGCTGATGCCGGCATCCGGATCCGGGAACAGAGATCCGGGCCGACAGACTAGCCTCGCTGATCAGGCAGCGAGAGCGTAGTCGCGCTGATTGGTATCGGCGCTTAATTGGTTGCTGCGACGCTTACGGTGGTCTCTAGCCTGCACCGACACGCTTCCCCTACCTCGATGCACGTAGTCGAAACCGATCAGCCCCGAGGTAGCCCGCCGCTTTGACGGACTACCTATGGTAACGCGATCGCCCCGAGAATTCATCCCGATATTCAGCGGGTGGTTCCCCACGATGATCGAGCAGAGTCCGCGACGATCGAGCGAAGTCGAGATCAGCCGATCTGGAGCAGCGCCGAATCGCCGGGGGCCAGCTCCACCGAGAGGCGCCCGGCGGCCGAGCGGTACCGGTCGCCGGTCCACAGGTCGGTGGCCGGAACGGAGTCGTCGCCCGCCAGATTCAGGTCGGCGATCGCCACCGAGCGCACGACCGGCTCATCACCGGTGTTGGTCAGCGAGACCAGCAGCCCGGTGGTCCCGATCGCGCGGGAGAAGACGCCCGGGTCGCCGGCGACACGGGCACCGGCCGCCGGGCGCTGATCGCGGGCGACGGCCAGCATCGCCGGGTTGATGAGCAGCGGCAGGTTCTCCTCGGGCAGAGTCGCCGAGGCGTCCCCGGAGACGGTGAGCGGGTGGCCGGACATCACCGCCCGGGTCAGCGCGGTCCGCAGGCCGGTCTGCGGCTGGGCGGCGTCGACGGCGTCGCGTACGCGCTCGTCGTCGGTGCGGACCGTCCAGAGTGACATGCCGTGGTCGGCGACGTAGTCGCGGTCGTCGTCGGTGATGAGGCGCGGGTCGCCGTCGCAGGCGAGGTAGATGTCGCGGTAGCCGGCCTGGGCCAGCCTGCGGCCGGCGAGGACGTCGACGGTGGCGCGCACGTCACCGGACGTGACCAGGCAGCCGTCGGGCACGGCGATCAGCCAGCCGGGCGGCGGCGGCGGTGCGGCGCGATTCTCCCGCGCCGGCTTCTCGCCGCAACCGGTCAGTACGGCCAGGCCGAGCAGCGCGACGAGCACCGCCACGAGCGCGCGCCGCACGGCCATCACATGCCCTTGACGCGCCGGCCGAGTTCGCGCTCCACCTCGCGCTTGGCGGTCCGTTCGGCGATGTCGCGGCGCTTGTCGTGCGCCTGCTTGCCGCGGGCCAGCGCGAGCTGCACTTTCGCGTAACCGTCGGTGAAGTGCATGTCGAGCGGTACCAGCGTGAGGTTGCCGTCCTGCAGCTTGCCGATCAGCTGGTCGATCTCGCCGCGGTGCAGCAGCAGCTTGCGCTTGCGGCGCACCGGGTGGTTGGTCCACGACCCGTGGCCGTATTCGGCGATGTGCAGCGCGTGCAGCCAGATCTCGCCGTCTTCGACGGTCGCGAACGCGTCGACCAGCGACGCCTTGCCGTCGCGCAACGCTTTCACCTCGGTGCCCTGCAGCACGATCCCCGTCTCGTACTCGTCGAGGATGGTGTAGTTGTGCCGCGCCTTCCGGTTGGTGGCGATCACCGACCGGCCCTTCTCCCTGGGCACCGCAGACTCCTTCTCTGATCGCAGTGTTGCGCAATGCGCAACGATGGACGACTGAAGGCTGTTCTTTCCGATAACGGCCTCCGGCCGAACCCCGAACCTCCTTCGTCGGTTCGGCGTTACTCCCGGACGTAGACCCGCAGCGTGCCGTACGCGGTGATACCCGCGAGCACGACGCCGGTCAGCAGCAACCACGGGGAGACGTACCAGACGTCGGCCGTCGTGATGCGTGCCAGGATGTTCACACCGTAGAGGTCGCCGAGCGCTTTGTCGAAGAAGAAAACCTTCGCGGCGAACAGCCCGCCGATGGCCAGGAGCGCACCGACGATCGCGGCGAGCACCGCTTCCAGCAGGAACGGCAGCTGGGTGTACCAGCGGGTGGCACCGACCAGCCGCATGATCGACACCTCGGTGCGTCTGGTGTACGCCGCGATCTGCACCGTGTTCACGATCAGCAGGATCGCGGCCACGGCGAGCACGGCGGCGATGGTGAACGCGGCGTTGCGCGCGCCGTCGAGCACGCTGAAGATGCGTTTGACCAGTTCGCGCTGGTCGAGGACGCCGTCTATGCCCTCCGCCGTGCGGAACTTGTCGAGGATCCGACCGAATTGTTTCGGGTCGGAGACGCGGACGCGCAGCGCCGCCTGGAACGAGTCCGGGCTCATCAGCTCGGCGATCTCCGGGTTGTCCTGCTCCCAGGACTTCTTCGCCGCCTCGAACGACTGCTGCCTGCTGATATAGGTGACCGAGGCGACGCCGGGCTCGGCCTCGATCTCCTTCTTCACCGCCGCACACGGGTCCTCGGTGCAGTTGGTGTCGCGGGCGCTGACGTCCTTGTTGATGAAGAACTGCATCTCGACGCGGTCGAGGAAGATCTTCTGGCTCTTGTCGGCCATCTGGATCACCAGGAGGCCGCCGCCCAGCATGCCGAGGGTCACCGCGGTGGTGAGCACCATCGCCACGGTCATCGTGAGGTTCCGCCGGAAACCGGTGAAGACCTCACTCAGAATGAATCCTGCTCGCATCTTCGCCTCCTAGCCGATCCCGTAGACGCCGGTCTCGTCGTTGCGCACGAGCCGTCCGTTGTCGAATTCCATGACCCGCCGGCGCATCGAGTCGACGATGTGCCGGTCGTGGGTGGCCATCACCACCGTGGTGCCGCGCCGGTTGACGCGGTCGAGGACCTCGACGATCTCCTCGGAGGTCTCCGGATCGAGGTTGCCGGTCGGCTCGTCGGCGAGCAGCACCGCCGGCCGGTTGACGATGGCGCGGGCGATCGCGACGCGCTGCATCTCGCCGCCGGACAGCTCGTGCGGCATGCGATCGGCCTTGCCGGACAGGCCGACGTACTCCAGCACCTCGGGCACGGTTTCGCGGATCGTCGACGCCGGCTTGCCGATCACCTCGAGGGCGAACGCGACGTTGGCCGCGACGTCCTTCTGCTGGAGCAGCCGGAAGTCCTGGAAGACGCAGCCGATGGACTGGCGCAGCTTGGGCACCATGCGCGCCTTGATCTTGTTGACGTGGAAGTCGCCGACCCAGACATCGCCGGCCGTCGGCCGGTCCTCCTTCAGGAGGAGACGGAAGAAGGTCGATTTGCCCGACCCGGACGGTCCGATCAGGAACGCGAACTCGCCGCGGTCGATGTCGAGGGTGAGGTCGGACAGGGCCGGCCGGCTGGACTTCGGGTACTGCATCGTCACGTCGGACAGCTTGATCACAGCACGGAGTCTAACGACGCCGCCTGAGAGTCCCGCTCAGGCGGCGCCGGGGCGTGCCGATCGCGGCGACGCATGATCTCGACTTCGCGGGCCCCGAGACCCCATCCCCCGCGCTCTAGCCGGAAGGCAACGTCTCCGTCGCACCGGCCCGCGGCGCGGGTGACGACGACGTCGGCGGCGCACTGCTCGACGGCGTCGTGGGACGCACGCCCGGGATCAGATCGCGCCAGTTCCCGGACGACGTCGACGTCTCCGGTCCGCCGGTGGACGGCGATTCGGACGGCTCCGAACTGCTGGTGCTCGGCGGCGTGCTCGACGGCTCCACACTGCGGCTCGGCTCGGTCGTCGGGGCCGGCGTGGTGACCGCGGGCCGCGGCTGGTGGGGCTGAGGGATGGTCCCGTAGTGGCTCGCGGAGAACAGGTACAGGATCATGCCGCCGATGAACACCGCGACCAGCAGCACCGTGGTGGTGCGCACCCGGGTCCGGTAGATGTGGCTGACCCGCCGCCAGCGGTCGCGCCACTTGTGCGGCGCCTCCTCGGCGACGGCCGTCTTCTTGGCCTCGACGGTCTCGCCCGGCGCGGCGGTCGCGATCCCGTCGTCGCCGGTCTCCGGTGCCGAACCGCCGTCACTCATCGCCACCCCCGTTCGTGTGGCCGTTGGTCGTCGCCGTGACGATGATGCCGTTGCGGGCGAGCGCCTGCACGATCTTCACGCGCAGCGCGCGCCCCACCTCGAACTGCTTGCCCGGCAGGGTCCGCGCGACCATGCGCACGGTCACCGCGTCGAGTTCCAGGTCGGTCACGCCGAGCGGGGTGGGGGCGTCGAGCAGCAGCTTGTGCCAGGCCGGGTCGGCGAAGAACTTCTCACCCACGTCACGCAGGACGTCGGTGGCCACGGAGATGTCCGCGTCGGCCGGGACGGGGACGTCGACGACGGCCCGCGCCCACTCGCGCGACAGATTGTTCACCTTGATCACCTGGCCGTTCGGCACGGTGATCAGCTCGCCGTCGCTGGTGCGGAGCTTGGTGGCGCGCAGCGTCACGTCCTCGACCGTGCCCTCGGCAAGCGCCGAGGAACCGACCGTGAGCCGGACGATGTCGCCGTAGCCGTACTGGTGCTCGGCCACCACGAAGAAGCCCGCGAGCACGTCCTGCACCACCCGCTGCGCACCGAAACCCAGCGCGGCGCCGATCACCGCGGTCGGACCCACCAGGCTGGAGGTCTTGATGTTCAGCAGCTCCATGACCTGCAAGAAGACGATCACGCCGACGACGGCGACCAGCGTCCACACCACCACGTCGACCAGGGCACGCCGATGTTTGGCGTCCTCGGTCTGCACGATCGCGTCGGAGTGATGGAACTTCCGGTCGACCCGGGCCTCGTACCTGTCGGCGATCCACCGGAGGAACCGGGCGATCAGGATGCCGCCGACGATCCAGAGCATGATCGCCAGACCGCGCGTGGCCAGCTGCTCCTCGAGATAGGCCATCCACTCGGGCAGCCCGAGCGCCGTGCTCAGGTGTGTGGCACCGGGATTAGGACTCGCCATCGTCGTCCATCCGCCAGCGGATGCCGGCCTCGATGAACTGATCCAGGTCGCCGTCGAGCACCTGCGTCGGATTGTTGCCCTCGACGCCGGTCCGCAGGTCCTTCACCATCTGGTACGGGTGCAGCACGTACGACCGCATCTGGTTTCCCCAGCTCGCGCCGGTGTCGCTCTTGAGGGCGTCCATCTGGGCCCGCTCCTCCTGACGTTTACGCTCGAGCAGCTTGGCGGCGAGCACGCGCATGGCCGACGCCTTGTTCTGCAGCTGGCTCTTCTCGTTCTGGCAGGTGACGACGATGCCGGTCGGGATGTGCGTCAGGCGCACCGCCGAGTCGGTGGTGTTGACCGACTGACCGCCGGGCCCGGACGACCGGTAGACGTCGACCTTCACCTCGTTCTCGTCGATGTCGATGTGGTCGGTGGTCTCCACCACCGGCAGCACCTCGACCTCGGCGAACGACGTCTGGCGGCGGCCCTGGTTGTCGAAGGGGCTGATCCGCACCAGGCGGTGGGTGCCCTGCTCCACCGAGAGGGTGCCGTACATGTAGGGCGCGTGGACCACGAAGGTGGCCGACTTGATGCCTGCCTCCTCGGCGTAGCTGGTGTCGTAGACCTCGACGGAGTAGTCGTGCTGCTCGGCCCAGCGGATGTACATGCGCATCAGCATCTGCGCCCAGTCCGCGGCGTCGACGCCACCGGCGCCGGACCGGATGTTCACGACGGCCTCGCGCGAGTCGTACTCACCGGCCAGCATGGTGGTGACCTCGAGCGCCTCGATCTCCTTGCGCAACTGCGCGCGCTCGGCGTCGGCGTCGGCCTGCGCCTGGGTCTGCGCGTCGCCCTCCTCCATCTCGACCAGCTCGTAGAGCACGGGCAGGTCGTCCAGGCGGGAGCGCAGGTCGGTGACGCGGCGCAGCTCGGCTTGCGCCCGCGACAGCCGGCTGGTGACCTGCTGCGCGTGGTCCTGGTCGTTCCACAGCTCGGGGTCCGAGGCCTGCATCTCCAGCTCGGAGATCCGGCTGCGGAGCTCGTCCGGATCCACCACCTTCTCCACCGTGGTGAGCGTGGTGTTCAGGGCGTCGAGATCAGCGGAGACATCGGGGTGCACAGCATGCCAGCGTACCGACTCGCGGCGTGCCTACCCCTCCAAGGTGCCGAATCGCCAGCTCGTCGCCGTCTTGCCCGGCTTGTAGATCACCGGCTTGTCGTCGCCGATCTTCGGCTCCTGATCGGCCGGTCCCAGCGCGAGGGTGCCGTACACCTCGGTCGGTGCGGTCTGCGGGCCGACGATGGTGCCGGTGAAGGTGAAGTACGCCTGCTCGTTCTTGTCGCGGGCCCCGGCACCGCTGACGCCGGTGATGGTGAGCGTCCCCGTCGCGTAGCCCGCGCCGGGGGCGCCCTGCGCGAATCCTCGGCCGGACCGGCGCGCCAGCATCATGACGAGCGTCGCGACGAGCAGGATGATGATCGCAACCGTGAACCAGGTCCCCATGCCGTCTACCCTAGGTGATCATGGATTCCACCCCGCCCGGCGACGATGCCCGCACCGCGGATCTGCACCTGGCGCTGCGTCTCGCGGACGCTGCCGATGCGCTCACCACCGACCGGTTCGGCGCGATCGACCTGCACGTCGACAGCAAGCCCGACCTGACCCCGGTGACCGACGCCGACCTGGCCTGTGAGCGCCTGCTGCGCGATCTGCTCGCCGCCGAGCGCCCCGCGGACGCCGTTTTCGGCGAGGAGTTCGGCGGCGACGCGGTGCCGGGCGGCCGCCAGTGGGTGATCGACCCGATCGACGGCACCAAGAACTTCGTGCGCGGCGTCCCGGTGTGGGCCACCCTGATCGCGCTCCTGGACGACGGCGTCCCGGTGGTGGGCGTGGTCAGCGCGCCCGCCCTGCGCCGACGCTGGTGGGCGGTGTCCGGGCAGGGCGCCTTCGCCGCGGTCGACGGCGGCGAGCCGCGCCGCCTCGGCGTCTCGCAGGTCGGCGATCTGGCGGCGGCCTCGCTGTCGTTCGCGAGCCTGTCCGGCTGGGCGGACCGCGGGATCCGTGACGAGTTCATCGACCTGACCGACGCCGTGTGGCGGGTCCGCGGCTACGGCGATTTCTTCAGCTACTGCCTGCTGGCCGAGGGCGCCCTGGACATCGCGACCGAGCCGGAGGTGTCGCTCTGGGACCTCGCGCCGCTCGACGTGCTGGTCCGCGAGGCGGGCGGACGGTTCACCGCGCTCGACGGCACGCCCGGGCCGGCCGGCGGCAGCGCCGTGGCCACCAACGGCCTGCTGCACGACGAGGTTCTCGCCGCTCTGCGGTCGCGCGCGGAGAATCCGTCCTCCGCCGGATGCCGAAAGGGGTCCACGGCGGAGGTCAGAATTCCCGGGACTCCCCCGGCGCGATGATCACGAACTCGGTCCCCTCGGGTTTCATCTCGTCGATCCGGGCGTTGTGGATCGCCCGCCCGGCGTCGGACTGCACGCCCTGGTGGATCGGGAACGCCGCCCGCGGCGCGGCGCCGCGCAGATAGTCGACGGCCTCGCTGAGCTTCATCCACGGCGCGGCGGCCGGGAGCGCGAGCACGTCGACCCGCTCGAACGGGATGTAGTAGCTGTCGCCGGGGTGCATGAACGCCGCGGGGCGGCCGGGGGCGTCGAGCAGGTAGACGGTGTTGTCGACCACCGGGAGTTCAGGGTGGATCACCGCGTGCCGCCCGCCGGACCCCCGCA
Source organism: Gordonia sp. PP30 (assembly GCF_023100845.1). Taxonomy (NCBI): domain Bacteria; kingdom Bacillati; phylum Actinomycetota; class Actinomycetes; order Mycobacteriales; family Gordoniaceae; genus Gordonia; species Gordonia sp. PP30. The sequence continues at coordinate 3,494,192 of NZ_CP095864.1, forward strand.
CGGTGACGTCGCCGAGCACGACGCTCTCCCCGGGCCGCAGGACCGACCAGTCCCCCGCCGCACCGCCGGAGTTCAGCTGCGCGGCGGTCTGCGGATCGGCGTAGCGCACCGCCCCCGGGTTGGCCGCGACGAGCGCGGGCAGCCGCGCGGTGTCGGCGTGATCGGGATGCTGATGAGTGATGAGGACGGCATCGAGACCGGTGAGGCCCTCGAAACCGGAGGAGAAGTTGCCGGGGTCGAAGAGGATCGCCGTTCCGGCGAGTTCGACGAGGACGCACGAGTGACCGAATGAGGTGACCTTCATGTCCTCGATCCTGCCAAAGACCGGCGCGGAGGGGCGGTGAAAAGAAGCCGCCGCGATCCTCCCCGAGGGGACGATCGCGGCGGCTGCCGGTACAGAGGCGGGGTGTCAGCCGCGCAGGGCGCGCCCGTCGCTGTCGGGGACCTTGCGGAGCACGATCAGGATGAAGTCGATGATCGTCCAGATGCCCAGACCACCGCAGGTCAGCAGCTTGGCGACGCCGAGGCCGGTCTGCCCGAGGTAGAAGCGGTCGACACCGAGGCCGCCCACGAAGAACGAGAGCAGCGTCGCGGTCAGCCATTCCTTGTCCGAGAACAGGCCCGGGATGTTGCCGGCCTCGAACCAGCCGCCGCCCTGGGCATCGCGGACCTGCGAGTTCGAGCGGACGCGGCCGTCGAGCGTGAAAGAACGCAGATCCTGGACGCCGAGCGGGCCGACTTCCTGGCCGTTGAGGGCGAGGATGTAGCTGCCGCTGCCCGCGTTCACCGGACTCGCGGCGAACTGCGGCTGGCCGTAGCCCTGCGGGTAGCCGGGCGGCGGGCCCTGGGGAGCGCCCTGGTTCGGGTGGCCCTGCGGCTGACCCTGGGGACCGTTCGGCGGCGGACTGTTCGGCGGTTGCGTCATGCGAGAAAGAATAGAGTCTGACCCATCACCCCGCCAGAGGGGACACCCTCGACATCGTCCTTACCGCGGAGTAAGGTCGTTCTTACCGCGGAGTAAGATCCGCTTCCGAAACCCGTCTCACCAACGTCGAGAGAAGTGCAGGCATGACCGAAAAGACCGCACCCCGCGCCCCCCGGGACACCACCTCCGTCGGCGCCCAGCAGCACAAGCGCAGCCCGATCGGTGCCGCGATGCGTGCGCTGACCGCCGTCACCGGTTCCGAGTTCGCCGACAAGTACAAGTTGCGCGAGCCGATCAACCGCGTCGCGTACGAGGCCACCAAGACCGGCTTCAAGACCCTCGGGGCGGCGAACCGCGCGTTCGCGCCGAAGCCCGGCGGCGGCGACCCGCAGCGCCCGGTGATCGCGTCGAAGGGGTACTTCAACCTCACTCCCGACGACGAGCAGGCGATGATCGCCGAGACCGTCAAGGACTTCGCGACCGAGATCCTCCGCCCGGCGGCCTACGAGGCCGACAAGAACGCCGCCGCCCCGGACGACATCGTGTCGCGCTCCGCCGAGCTCGGCATCACGATGATCAACGTCCCGGAGGCCTTCGACGGCGCCGCCGCCGAGCGCGGCGTGGTGACCAACGCGTTGGTCGCCGAGGCCATGGCGTACGGCGACATGGGCCTGGCCCTGCCGCTGCTCGCCCCGAGCGGCGTGGCCACCACGCTGACCAACTTCGGCAGCGACGGCCAGCAGCAGACCTATCTTCCCGACTTCGCCGGTGAGCAGGTGCCCGCCTCGGCGGTGGTCATCGCCGAGCCGCGCCCGCTGTTCGACGCCTTCGACCTGAAGACCAAGGCCACCCGGGTGCCCAGCGGCTACCGCCTCGACGGCGTCAAGAGCTTCGTGCCGAACGCCGGCAGCGCCGAGCTGTTCCTGGTCGGCGCCATGCTCGACGGCCGGCCCACGCTGTTCATCGTCGAGTCCGACACCGCCGGGCTGTCCGTCGAAGCCGATCCGGGCATGGGTCTGCGGGCCGCCGGGATGGGCCGGCTGATCCTGGAGAACGTCTCGGTGCCGGCCACCGCCATCCTCGGCGAGCAGGAGGGCGACGCCGCGGAGGCCGCCTACGCCGACGTCGTGCGACTGTCCCGCCTGGGCTGGTCGGCGCTGGCCGCGGGCACCGCCCAGGCCGTCGTCGACTACGTGATCCCCTACGTCAACGAGCGCGAGGCCTTCGGCGAGCCGATCTCGAACCGCCAGGCGGTGGCGTTCATGGTCGCCACCATGGCCACCGAGACCGACTCGATCCGTCTGGTGACGCTGCGCGGCGCGTCGCGCGCCGAGCAGGGTCTGTCGTTCGCCCGCGAGGCCGCACTGGCCCGCAAGCTCACGATCGACAAGGGCCTGCAGATCGGTCTGGACGGCATTCAGCTGCTCGGCGGCCACGGCTTCACCAAGGAGCACCCGGTGGAGCGCTGGTACCGCGACCTGCGCGGCGCCGGGATCGGCGAGGGAATCGTGGTGCTCTGATGGCGATCAACCTCGAACTCCCGAACAAGTTCGCCGCGAACATCGACCAGGCCAAGCAGGCCGCGCTGCAGGTGTTCCGGCCGATCTCCCGCAAATACGACCTCGCCGAGCACGACTACCCCGTCGAACTCGACACCCTCGCCGCTCTGTACGACGGCCTGGCCGATGCCGGCGCCGCCGGCGCCGGCGCGGCGGGCGGGCGCGGCGACGAGAAGAAGGAACGGCCCGAGGGCACCGTCGCCAACGGTGGCAACATGTCGGCCATCCTCAATTCGATGTGGGCCTCGTTCGGCGACGTCGGCCTGATGCTGACCATCCCGTACCAGGGTCTGGGCAACTCGGCGATCGCCGCCGTCGCGACCGACGAACAGCTCGAGCGATTCGGCAAGGTGTGGGCCGCGATGGCGATCACCGAGCCCAGCTTCGGTTCGGACTCGGCGGCGGTCACCACCACCGCCAAACTCGACGGTGACGAGTACGTGATCAACGGGGAGAAGATCTTCGTCACCGCCGGCTCACGCGCCACGCACATCGTCGTCTGGGCCTCGGTGGACCGCAGTCTCGGCCGGGCCGCCATCAAGAGCTTCGTGGTCCCGCGCCAGCACCCGGGCGTGACCATCGTCCGACTCGAGGAGAAGCTCGGCATCCGGGCGTCGGACACCGCGGTGATCCGCTTCGAGGACTGCCGCATCCCGAAGGACAACCTCCTCGGCTCGCCCGAGGTGGACGTCAAGAAGGGCTTCGGCGGCGTGATGCAGACCTTCGACAACACTCGCCCACTGGTGGCCGCGATGGCCGTCGGCGTCGCGCGGGCGTCCCTCGAGGAGCTCCGGCGACTGCTCGAAGAGGCCGGCCTGACGATCGACTACGACCGCCCGGCCGCCGATCAACCGGCCGCCGTCGCCGAGTTCATCCGGCTGGAATCCGACTGGGAAGCCGGCTATCTACACACCCTGCGCGCGGGATGGATGGCCGACAACAAGCTTCCCAACTCGCTCGAGGCCTCGATGAGCAAGGCGAAGGCCGGACGCACCGTCACCGACATCACCAACAAGGCCGTCGAACTGGCCGGCACCCTCGGCTACTCCGAACGCACGCTGCTGGAGAAGTGGGCCCGCGACTCGAAGATCCTGGACATCTTCGAGGGCACCCAGCAGATCCAGCAGCTCATCATCGCCCGGCGCGTGCTGGGCAAGTCGAGCGCCGACCTCAAGTAGCGGCATACATCACCCTCGACGACGCCCGGTCTGCCTCGCCGCAGACCGGGCGTCGTTGTGTTTCAGACCACTTTCTGGGTATCGTTCCGATCACAGTGAAACATCGTTGTTTCACTGTGCTTTCGTACCCGTGTCTACAAGGGGAACCAGACGTGAAACTCCAGATTCTCGCGGCGACGGCGGTCGGGGCCGTCGCGGCACTCGGCGCCGGCCTGTTGGCTCCGGTCGCCATGGCCGAGCCGTCATCGGCCACGCAGTCCGTGAAAGTGGCACCCGCGCCGCCGGTGGCGCTCCCCCAGGAGCTCGATCGAGCCTTCTACGAGCCGTCGAAGAGCTCGTACGCGTCCAAGAAGCCCGGCGAGATCATCGCCGCGCGCCGGATCAACGCGGCCACCTTCGGCGTCGTGCCGCTCAATGTCGACGCGTGGCAGCTGTCGTACCGGTCGACCGACAGCCGAGGTGAGCCGATCGCCGCGGTCACGACGCTGCTGAAGCCCCGCGGCACCATCAAGGGACCGCGCAAGATCGTGTCGATGCAGCTGGCCGAGGACTCGCTCGCCGGCTACTGCGCACCGTCGTACGCGGTTCAGCAGTGGTCGGCGGCCGCGGCCGTCGGCCAGGTGGTGATCCCGGCCGAGTCGATCATCATGCAGGGCATGCTGGCGCAGGGCTGGGCGGTCGCCCTGCCCGACCACGAGGGCCCCCGACACGCGTACGGAGCCGGTCCGCTCGGCGCCCGGATCACCCTCGACGGCCTGCGCGCGGCCAAGCGCTTCGGACCGATCGGTATCGACGACCGGTCGCCGATGGGGATGTACGGCTACTCCGGCGGCGCCATCGTCACCGGGCACGCCGCAGAGCTGAAGCAAAGCTACGCACCGGAGCTGAACATCCTCGGCGCGGCCGAAGGCGGGGTCCCGGCCGACCTGAAGGTGGTCCTGAACGCCGCCCAGAACGGCGCGACCAGTGGACTCATCCTCGGCGCGGTGATCGGCCTGGGCCGGGAGTACCCGTACTTCCAGCGCTTCCTCAACACCCATGTGAATCCGGTCGGCAAGGCGGTCATCGCGGCCAAAGACCCGTTGTGCGTACAGCACCAGGCGATGGTGCTCCCGTTCCTGAACAACAAGGGCTTCCTCAACTGGCCCGGCGATCCGGTGAACGCGCCGCCCGTCAAGCGGGTGCTCGACGAGACGCGCATGGGCAAAGCGGTCCCGGACATGCCGATGTACATCTGGAACAGCCAGCTCGACGAGGTCATCCCGGTGGGCCAGGTGAATACGCTGGTGCACACCTATTGCCGCAAACCCGGGGCCCAGGTCACCTATACGCGCGACCATCTGTCCGAGCACGGTATCGCCGAGATCTCCGGAGCCCCCCTCGCGGTGCTGTGGCTCAAGGACCGGCTGGACGGCAAGCCCGCGGCACGCGGCTGCACCACCCGCGACGAGCTGACAATGGCGACCGACGCCCGCTGGTGGCCCACCTTCTCGGCGACCGTCGGCACCAACATCGCCTCGCTGTTCGGCGCGGCGATCGGCCGCGGGAAGTAAGTCCGTTCCCCGTACCCTGGTCCCCGTGACGCAGCAACGCACCTACGGGGGCCAGGCGGTGGCCGACCGCGCCCGGCAGCGCCGGGAGCGCTTCCTCGACGCGGCCGTCGAGCTGTTCGGTACGCACGGGTACGCGGCCACCTCGGTACCCCAGGTCTGCAAGGCGGCGGGCCTGTCGTCGCGGCAGTTCTACCAGGAGTTCAGCGATCGCGAAGATCTGCTGCGCACCCTCTACGACCGGGTCCAGGACAAGACCATGGAACGGGTCGCGGGCGTCGTCCTGGAGCAGATCGCGGCGAATCGCGGCCTCGACGAGGTGCTGGATGAGGGCGTCCGTGCCTTCGTCGGCATGTATGACGACCCGCGCCTGGCCCGCATCAGCTTCATCGAGGTGGTCGGCGTAAGCCCGGTCTTCGAGGCCCACCGCCACGCGCGCCGCGCCCGCTGGGGCGAGGTCTTGCAGACCGCCGTGGCGGCCGGCGCCGACCGCGGCCTGACGATCGCGTCGACCACCCCGTTGCAGTGGGCCGCCTACATCGGCGCGGTCAATGCCGTCGTCGTCGAACGCACCCTCGACGCGTCGATCACCGAAGAAGACCTGGTCCACGCGATGCGGACGCTGCTGCGGCCGGGCATCCTCGGCGAGTCCCCAGCCGGCTGAGCCCCGTCCCCAGCCGGCTGAGCCCCGTCGAAGCCCTACTTCGGCCCGAGTTGCTCGGCGAGTTCGTCGAGCACCGAGCGGTCCTCGATAGTCGACGGCACCGCATACTCCTCGCCGTCGACGATCTGGCGCATCGTCTTACGCAGGATCTTGCCCGAGCGCGTCTTGGGCAGCGCCTGCACGACGGTCACGTCGCGGAAGGTGGCGACCGCGCCGATCTCCTCGCGCACCATCTTCACCAGCGCCTCGCGCAGATCGGTGTCGGCGATCTCCACGCCCGCCTTGAGGACCACGTAGCCGCTGGGCCGCTGGCCCTTGAGGTCGTCGCGGATGCCGACGACGGCGCATTCGGCGACCGCCGGATGCGCGGCCACGACGGCCTCGATGCTGCCGGTCGAGAGCCGGTGGCCGGCGACGTTGATCACGTCGTCGGACCGGCCGAGCACGTACAGGTAGCCGTCTGCGTCGAAGTAGCCGGAGTCGCCGGTGAGGTAGTAGCCGGGGAAGGCGCTCAGGTACGACGACCGGTAGCGGTCGTCGTCGCGCCAGAGACCGGCGAGCGTGCCGGGCGGCAGCGGCAGGCCGACGACGATGTTGCCCTCGGTCCCGGCCGGAACCTGCGCCCCCTCGGCATCGACCACCTCGACGCGGTACCCGGGCACCGGCACGCTCGGCGAGCCGGCCTTGATCTCCATCTCCTCCAGGCCGCGCAGGTTGGCGACGATCGGCCAGCCGGTCTCGGTCTGCCACCAGTGGTCGACCACCGGCACGCCCAGTTTCTCCGACGCCCAGAAGAAGGTGTCCGGATCCAGACGCTCGCCCGCGGCGAAGAGCGTGCGGAACGCCGACATGTCGTACTTCGCGAGTTCGGTGGCCTCCGGGTCGGCCTTGCGGATGGCCCGGATCGCGGTCGGCGCGGTGAACAGCGCGACCACGCCGTGCTCGCTGATCACCCGCCAGAACGCGCCCGCATCCGGGGTGCCGACCGGCTTACCCTCGTACATCACGCTGGTGGCGCCGATCAGCAGCGGACCGTAGACGATGTAGCTGTGGCCGACCACCCACCCGACGTCTGACGCGGCCCACCAGGTCTCACCGGGCTCGATGCCGAACACGTTCCGCATCGACCAGGCCAGCGCCACGGCGTGGCCGCCGTTGTCGCGCACCACGCCCTTCGGCTTGCCGGTGGTCCCGGAGGTATACAGCACGTACAGCGGATCGGTGGCGGCCACCTCGACGGGCGCGGCCGGCTCCGCGGCGGCCACCGCCTCCTCCCAGTCCAGCCAGCCGTAGTCGGCGGCACTGCCGGCCACCTGCGGCCGGTCCTTCACGATCACGGTCGACGGCGCGGCCTCGCTCAGCTCGATGGCCGCCCGCACCATCGGCAGGTACTCGACGGTGCGGCCCGGTTCCAGGCCGCCCGACGCGGTGATCACGGCGACGGCCCCGGCGTCGTCGATACGAGTGGCCAGTTCCGGTGCCGCGAAGCCGCCGAAGACCACCGAGTGCACGGCGCCGATACGCGCACAGGCCAGCATCGCGATGGCGGCCTCGGGGATCATCGGCAGGTAGATGACGACGCGGTCGCCCTTCCCGATGCCGCGCGCGGCGAGTGCGCCGGCGAAGACGGCGACCTCGTCGAGCAGTTCGGCGTAGGTGAAGGTGCGCTGCTCGCCGACCATCGCCGAGTCCCAGATGAGCGCGGGCTGGTCACCGCGACCGGCCGCGACGTGCCGGTCGAGCGCGTTGACGGACGTGTTCAGCGTGGCGCCGGGGTACCACCGGTAGAGCGGTGGCGCCGAATCGTCGAGCGCCGTGGCCGGCGGCGTGATCCAGTCGATCGCCTTCGCGGCGTCGAGCCAGAACTCCTCCGGCTGATCGATGCTTCGCTGAAATTCGTCTACATAGGCGCCCACGCGCCTCACGCTAGTGGGTCCGGACGGGTGACGGGAGCCACTTCCGGACCATGAACTGTCTCACATTTGGACAGTCAAAGATCACGGAATGATTACGACCGTTTCCTTCCGATGACCTGCGAGAAGCCCGAGAAATGCCCGCTTGCAAAAGTTAGCGTTTCGTGTCGTGGGTCACAAAACATGGTGTGACCTTTGCGTTTGCGTTCCGTAACGTCGTCGCCGGTTCGAAATCGCCGGGCACTTCGGCCCGGTGAAGACGAGGAGGAACGACCATGAGCATCACCAAGCTCGCCACCCGCGCCGCCATCGCCGGCGCTCTGACGATCGCGCCGATGACCGCCCTGGCCGCTAACGCTTCCGCCGCGAGCGGCAACTGGGACGCCGTCGCGCAGTGCGAGTCCGGTGGCAACTGGGCCATCAACACCGGCAACGGCTACTACGGCGGCCTGCAGTTCTCGCTGGGCACCTGGCAGGCCAACGGCGGCTCCGGCATGCCGCACGAGAACAGCCGCGAGGAGCAGATCCGCGTCGCCGAGAACGTGCTGGCCAGCCAGGGTATCGGCGCGTGGCCGACCTGCGGCTCGCTGTTCTACTCTTGAGCCCGCGCAACTGAGCCCCGCTGCGGCGGGACTCCGGCGGGGCGCTACCGAGGGGTGAGCGCCCCCCACGACCTCACGACGGGGCCGGTCCGAGGGACCGGCCCCGTCGTCGTGTCCGGACCGAATACGCTCGGACCCATGGCCGGACTCACTCTCACCTCCCTCGGCGGTGCCGGGACCGTCACCGGGTCCAAGCATCTGCTTCAATCCGGCGGAACGGCGTTACTCGTCGACTGCGGACTCTTCCAGGGCATCAAGAATCTTCGGGAGGCCAACTGGCGGCCGCTGCCGGTCGACGCCGGGAGCATCGGCGCCGTGGTCCTCACGCACGCGCACCTCGATCACTGCGGGTACCTGCCGCGGCTGATCCGCGACGGCTTCCGCGGCGCGATCCACTGCACACCGGCCACCCGGAGCGTCGCCGAGATCATCCTGCGCGACAGCGCTCACCTCCAGGAACGCGACGCGGACTTCGCCAACCAGCGCAAGGCCAGCAAACACCACCCCGCGCTCCCCCTCTACGACACCGACGACGTCGAGGCCACACTGCCCCGTTTCGAGGTGCACCCGCCGCACCGGCCGTTCACGCCGGTGCCGGGCGCCGAGGTGATCTTCCGGGGCGCCGGGCACATCCTGGGTGCCGCGACGGCGACCGTCGCATGGGGCGGCACCACGGTCGCGTTCACCGGGGATCTCGGCCGGTACGACGACCCGCTCATGCACGACCCCGAGCCGATCACCGAGGCCGACGTCCTGGTCACCGAGTCCACCTACGGCGATCGGTTGCGCGATACGACGTCGCCACTGGACGTCCTGGCGCGGATCGTCACCGAGACCGCCGACCGCGGCGGCACCGTGCTGATCCCGGCGTTCGCCGTCGGCCGGACCCAGTTGATCCTCTACTACCTGTGGCAGCTCCGGCGGGCCGGGACCATCCCGGCGGTGCCGATCTACGTCGACTCGCCGATGGCGATCAGCGCGAGCGAACTGCTGCGCACCTTCCCCGGCGACCACAAGCTCGACCCGGCCCTCACCGACGAGATGTTCGCCATCGCGAAGTACACGCGCGACACCGAGTCGTCGAAGGCGATCTCGGCCGATCGCTCACCGAAGATCGTGCTGTCGGCGAGCGGCATGGCCACCGGCGGACGGATCCTGCATCACCTCGCCGCCTTCGCCGCCGACCCGGCCACGACCATCGTGCTGGCCGGCTACCAATCGGTCGGCACCCGCGGCCGCGCACTCGCCGACGGCGCCCGTTTCCTCAAGCTCTACGGCGAATGGGTGCCGATCAACGCCCGTATCGAAGACCTCCACATGTTCTCCGCGCACGCCGACGGCGATGAACTGATCCGCTGGATGACCGGTTTCACTCGCGCTCCGGCGCAGAGTTTCATCGTGCACGGCGAGCCCAACGCCGCGGACTCGCTGCGCCTGCGGATGCAGAGGGAACTCGGCTGGGAGGCGTCGGTCTCGGTCCCGAACCGCGTGTACTCGCTCGGCCGGCGCACACCTCGCTGACGGGACCGTGACGTACATTCCGCCATCGCCCGTCGACCGCGGCCGACGACCTGCGTAAAAGCCTCCCCGGCCGGGGCGCTACGCCACAGTCCGGTCAGCCGATCGACCTATGTCCACGTGCGGGACTGCTCGACGATGAACCCGGCGAGGATCACCACGGTGCCACCCACCTCACCGACGATCAGCGCGACGGTGGCGGCGACGAGCCCGGCGTCGCGCGGGTGGTATTGATTCGTGGTGTCCTGGCGCCAGCCGTGCACGCAGTACGACGCGATGGCCCCGGCGAAGAAGACGATGACGACGGCGAGGGCGGCGACGTTCACCCAGGTCGGCCAGGCGCTGAACTGCACCAGCGCCGCCAGCAGGAGCGTGGCGAACGAGTACATCAGGGCGGCACGGTGCGCGATGTCGACGTAGACGTGCGCGCAGCCGTCCGGACTGACGGCGATCTGCGCGAATTTCCATACGCCGAGCAGTAGTCCCCATACGAAGATCGATCCGGCCGCGATCAACGCCACCTGCGTCGCCAATTCCAAGTGCATTCGTTCAGCCTACGAGCGGTCGCGACCAATGCTTACCAGGGCATCCTAAATTAGGATAGGATGTACATATCTTCCCAGTTCAGAGGGTGTTTAGGGTAGACAAATCTTGCTATCGCAGAGGAGAAATGATGGTTAGCGTAGTCGACATGAAGATGAACGAAGACCTCGAAATCGCATTCAACAAGCAGATCACCCTCGAATTCGAGTCGTCCATGCTGTACCGCCAGCTGGCCATCGAGTTCGAGCTCAAGGATCTCCCCGGCATCGCCGGCTGGATGTCGCGCCACGCCGCCGAAGAGCTCACGCACGCCGATCGGCTGATCAAGCACCTCACCGATCGGGACAACCACCCGATCATCGGCGACATCCACATGCCGTCGATCAAGATCAACACCGTCGCCGAGGCCTTCGAGGTCGCCCTCGAGGCCGAGGAGCAGGTGTCGGAGTCGATCCGCAACCTGTTCCGTCTGGCACAGGAGACCGTCGACATCGACTCGCGCACGGTGATCGACTGGTTCATCGCCGAGCAGGTCGAGGAAGAGGCCACGGTCCGCGAGATCCTCGGCCGCGCCAAGCTGATCAACGAGGACGGCCCCGGAATCCTCCGCCTGGACGACGAACTGTCCGGCCAGGCCTGACACCTCCCGCAGCCCTCGGGAAACTCGAGCGGCCCCGCCCGGATTCTTCTCCGGACGGGGCCGCTTGCGCATCGATGTGCACTCCGCCGCGGTCCGCGACAGCCGGACTGCCGACGCGACACCCGAGCGGGGAAGCGACTCCCGCGCACTGGTCGTCAACATGGTGTCGCGGACGCAACGGGTGTCGCGGGCACCCCGCGGGTGTCGCGGTACGAAAACGCCGCCCGTGGCCGGTCGACACCGGGGGCGGAGCCTCGGCTCGACGGGGTCGCTGCGGCTCAGCCTCCGGTGGTCAGCCAGTCGCCGCGTGAGGGCGACGAGCCCGGTCCGGGCAACGGTGTCAGTTCACGCAGGGGATGGCGTCGGTGTTGGTGACCGCGCCGCCGTTGTCGGGCGGGGCGTCCCCGGGCGTGAGGAGCGATTCGGGGTCCATCGTCGTCGGCGAACCGGTGCCGCCGTCCGGCGAGGATCCGTCCGTCGTGCCGCCGTCCGCCACGGCCGTCGTGGACGTGGCCGGCCCGGGCGTCGGCGCGACGCCGAAGGCGCGCTGCACGATGCCGCGGATCTCCGCCGGGTCGATGATGTTGACCGACTGCTCGTCGACCGTCGCGTAGCCCTTCACCGGCAGCGTCCGAAAGCTGATGTGCTGGCCGGACACCGAGCTCATCAGTCCGGCCCACTGCTGCAGGTTCCAGCCGTCGGAGATCACGACGTCCTTCTGCGCGGCCGCGACCGCCGCGTTCAGCCTGCCGACGTCCGAGAGCGTCCCGACGCTCTGCAGTTTGTGCAGCGCGGAGAGCATGAACGCCTGTTGCCGATGTGTCCGGTCCAGGTCGCCGTTGTCCAGGCCGTGCCGCTGCCGGACGAAGGCCACGGCCTGCGAGCCGTTGAGGGTCTGCACGCCGGCGCGGAAATTCGCGCCCGAGTAGTCGTCCTGAACGGCCCGATTGAGACACACCTGGACACCGCCCAGCGACTTCGCCAGGTCGTAGAAGCCGACGAGGCTCACCTCGGCGAAGCGGTCGATCGGCACGCCGGTCAGCGCTCGGACCGTCTCGATCGTCTCGGCGCGGCCCGCCTCGCGGCCGCGGTGTTCCAGCTCGGACGCGTCGGTGACACCCTGCGCCTGGAGCTGGTCCTCGGTGGCCGCCTTGCGCCGCCCGTAGGCCTCCTTGATCTTGGCCTGCGGGACGTCGAGTCCGTCGACGTTCACGTAGTCGTCGCGCGGGATCGAGTACGCGATGATGTTCGTCTTGTCCGCCGGGATGTGTACCAGGATCAGGGTGTTGGTGTTATACCCGCCGTTGTCACTGCTGCCCGCGTGCAGCTGATCGAGGATCGACTGCGGCAGCGGATTACCGTCCTGATCACGCCGGGTGTCAAGGCCCATCAGCAGGATGTTCTCCGCGCCGTCGGTCGATCGGGGACCCGAACCGAGCGCGTGCGACATGGTGAATCCGCCGAAGACGCGATTGGCACCGGCCCAGGCCATACCGGTCAGCGTCAGGATCCCGACGCAGCCGACCGCCACGACCGTCCGCAGCGCCAGCCCGGCCGCCCGGCGTCCCCGGGGGCGCGGCCGCCGGTGCCCCGACGGTTCCTCCGGTGCCGCGACCGGGGTCTGCGGGATCTGTTCGGTGGGCGCCGCGGAGCGCCACGCCGAGATCTCCGGTGCGACGATCTCCGGCGCGGTGATCTCGGCCGGCACCGGCTCGTCGGCGGCTGGCGCACGATGGCGGGCCCGTCGGGCCGGCCGCGCTCCCGAATCCGGCACGACGTCGTCCATCGAGTGCCAGCGCGGCACGGGCTGCCCCGCGGCCCGCGCCCGGCGCAGCATCTCGCCCGCCGAAGGGCGCGCGTCACCGTCGTCGAAGGAAGTCATAACCGCCCGATTCTCGGGCACTCACCTGAGAGTCCACTGATGACCGGACAAAGAGCCCGAGGTGGGCCACCGTCCGTGCGGCCTACTTCACATCGTCCGCGTTGTTCCGGACGGCGACGAGCGCGCCGTGCGACCGCTCCGGCCGGTCCGTGCGCGTCTCCGTACGCACCACCCGGAAACCCGCGGCCGCGACGCGCGCGGCGAGCAGCTCGACCGGCCAGTAGTACGCCGGGCAGACCGCGTGGTCGAACCGCGACTGTCGATCGGCGGTGAAGAATCCGAGGAGCAGCCCGCCACCCGGCGCGACGCAGCGGGCGAATTCGGCGAGCACACCGGCCATCTCCTCCGGCGGTAGATGGATCAGCGAGTACCACGCGAGGACACCGCCGAGTTCACCATCGGCGGCGCCGAGCTCCTCGGCCCGCCCGAGACGGTAGCGCCCACGCGGGTCCGCCGCGACCGCGGCGGCGAGGAACTCGGGAACCGGGTCGACGCCGGTCACGTCGACACCCAGTCCGGCGAGGTGCCGCGTCCACTGCCCGGGCCCGCACCCCGCATCCACGACCGGGCCGTCGGCGCCGCGCGCCCATTCGGAGACCAGGGCCAGATCCCGGTCGTCGACGTCGTCGATGCTCCCGACCGCGGAGATGTACGCCGCGGCCGCGGCGCCGTACGCGTCTCGCACGGTGTCCAGTGATCCCATCCCGGTCAGCCTGTCACAACCCTCGACCTGCCCGCAGGCCTCCGAAACCCGGGACCGCACCTGTCGGCGAGGGCGTCGAGTGTCTCCTCGACCGTCGTCGTCGGCATCGCGGTGGCGACCAGCGCGCCGCCCAGTCCGGTCAGGAACGCCCGGGCGGCCGCGTCGTCAGCCACGGTCGGCGGTGAACTTGTCCGCCTGTGCGGCGGCCGCGGCGGTGAGCAGCGCCGCCAGGGCCGCGTCGTCCGCGGGTGCGGCGAGCAGACCCGGCGACCACCCGTCCCGGCTGCCGACGCCGACGGTGCGCTCGTGCAGATCGAAGACGCCATAGACCACCGGCCGGTCCAGGTCGCGGTCGAGCATCGTCGCGGTGATGGCCGCGTTGGCGACCACCGACACGGCGATGAGCGCGTCGCGGAAGCCGCCGGCCGACGACACGTCGGCGCCGAACTCGGCCTCCAGGGCCAGTGCCGCCATCCGGACGCCGGCGAGCAGCGAGTCGACGATCGCGCGCAGCGGCGGGTCGTGCACCACCTGCAGGTAGGTCTGCGGGGCCAGCAGCGCGTCGACGGCGGCGGTCACCGCGCCGCACTGCGAGTGCCCGAGGACCACGGCCAGCTTGACCGAGGCCATGTTGGCCATCGCGTAGTGCAGGCTGCCGACGCATTCGGTCCCCGGGACGTTGCCCGCGACGCGGATGACGAACAGGTCGTTGGTGGCCTGGCCGAACACCAGCTCGACGGGCACCCGGGCATCCGAGCAGGCCAGCACCGCGGCGAACGGCTCCTGCGGGAGACCTGCGCCCGGAGTACGGGGCAGCCCGAACGCGCCGGCCCCCACCGACACCTCCAGGCGCCCGGTGTCCGCCGCCCCGACGGAGGCGAACCCCGCGCTACCGGCGTCCAGCCGTTCGCGAGCCTCCGCATCCGATGACGGCTGCGGACGCAGTTCCCCCTCCGGACGCTCGATCCACAGCACTTCTCTTCGGCCAGACTCCGGCGTTGTCGCCATCGTGTCGCCCCCTCGTCTCAGTTGTCGGTGATCGACACTATCCCGGTGATCGGTGAGCGGCACGGAATCGAGGCACTAAGGCCCAGGAGACGGGTGAAATGACGAAGACCCGCACCGTTTCCGGTGCGGGTCTTCGTCGTTGGTAGCGGGGACAGGATTTGAACCTGCGACCTCTGGGTTATGAGCCCAGCGAGCTACCGAGCTGCTCCACCCCGCGTTGCGAGGACTACGTTACACACGGGCAAACGGACTATGCAAATCGGTTACGGGACAACGTGATCGACGACACGTAGCGCACCGAAAGCTCACTTCTGCGTCACGCCCATCAGCAGGGCGAGCTGCTGCGCGAGCGGGTTCAGGTTCAGCGTGTCGGGCATCTTCTTGGGCGTGGAGTCCCACGGCTGCGGGTACGCCGGGTTGGCGAGCGCCGCACGGTCGGCGCTGCGCACGCCGGTCGGATTGCCCACCGGTACATGACAGTCGGCGTCCCGGTTGAACGGGAAGTCGTCGTACGACGGGTCGAAGCTCGGGTCCTTGCGCTTCATCTCGGCGATCATCGCCCACGTGCTCTCATAGCCGCGGGTGCACGACGGCGGGTTCTCGGTCTCCAGGACCAGGCCGAAGCGGATCTGGCCGTCGCCCAGGTTGGTCGAGTGGCTCCCCGCGGACAGGCTCGACAGCATGAAGACGAGCATGCCGGTCGAGTACGTGGCCGGCTGAATCGTGTGCGCGGTCTGTCCCAGCGCGTGGATCAGCGCGGTGCCCGCTGCCACATGCTTGCGCAGGAGGTTCGACAGCTCCGAGGACGCCGCGGGCGCGGCGCCCAGGGTCCGGCGCAGCGCGGGGTCGGAGGCCGCCAGCTGGGCGGTGATCTTCTGCACCCCCTGAGCCCACTCCTCGATCGTGTCCGACTGCTCGGCCTGCGTCGACAGCACGACGTCCGACGCCCGCAGCAGCGACACAGTGTGCCCGATGTTCTCCGCGCCGGTATCGGCCAGGGCGATCAGCGAGTCGGCGAGCCGCGCCATGTTGTCCGACTGGCCGTCGAAACCCTTGCCGAGCTCGGTGACGACGGTGCGCAGGTCGTCGACGGGCACCGATTCGGTCAGCGCGATCACGTCGGACATCACGTTCTGCAGCACCGGCGGTATGACGATCCCCTCGATCCGCGAGCCGTCGTGCAGGAACGGCCCGTTCGCCGACGGCGGCCGCAGGTCCACGTACTGCTCACCGATGGCCGACCGGTTCGCGACGACGGCGACCGCCGACTCGGGAATCCGCCCCGCCGCGGTCCGCAGCCGCAGATCCACGTCGACGCCCTCGCGGGTGAGCCGCAGATCGTCGACGCGGCCCACCGGAGCACCCCGGTAGGTCACCTCGGCGCCGGAGAAGATGCCGCCGGGGTCGGTCGCGCCGAGCGTCACCCGATAGACGCCGACTCCGGCCGCCTCCCCCAGCCTCGCGTACCGCACGCCGGCGAACACGGTGGCGGCCAGCCCGAGCACCAGGATGACGACCAGTTGGATCTTCACGAATCGACTCAGCGGTGGCACGACAGCCCCTCGGTAGGGTCGGTCCCCGACGACCGACGACGTTGCCACCGTAGAACGTCATGCTTCGTTCGCCTTACCCGAAGGGTGCCGATCGTGAGCGGCTTTCCAGTGAGGGCTCTCTGTGATTTGTCTCACGTGAGGGCTAGGGTGGAGATGCACCACCGAGGTGAAGGAGGACACCATGGCCACCCATACCGCTCACGAAAGCCACGGCTGGCACCCGCTGGCGATGATCGGGTTCACGACCCTGCTGATCGGGGGTGCCTTCTCCGCGCTCTGGGTCATCACGCTCACCCAGCTCCCCGACCACAAGCCGATGAACATCGCCTACGGGATCATCGCCCTGTCACTGCTGCTGACCACCGCGGCGATCTTCACCTGGCTCACCCGGCACCTGCACCACTCGCCGATGCTGCCGGACAACACCAACGCCGAGATCAAGCGCTACCTGGCCAAGGTCGGCCGCGGCTGACCTCCGCCGCGACCGGCCCGGGCGCCGGGCGAACGCGGACTACTTCTCGTACTTCTTGTAGTTCGCGATCGCGTCGTTCAGATTCTTGAGCGCATCGCCCAGCTTGCCCAGGTCGCCACTCGCCTGCGCGGCACTGACCGCGTCGAGAGCCTTGCCCAGCTGGTCGACGGCCGCGTCCCGGCCGGGATCGTCCCCGCCCGGCTGCGGAGTGGGTTGCGGCGTCGGCTGCTGGTCGCCGCCGTCGGCCGGGACGTCACTCGGCGTGGCCGCACCCGGATCGATACCGACCTGCTTGAGGGCGTCCCCGATCGTCGTGGCGATGCCGACCTGCGCCTTCCCCTCACCCGCGGTGGCGTTGTAGTACGTCAGCACACGCGCCACCCTGGGCATCGCGCCGTCACCGCCCCTCGCCGCTGTGTAGATCGGCATGACGTACAGCAGGCCGCTTCCACCGACCGGCAGCGAGAGCAGATTGCCGTACGTCACCTTGGTGTTCTCCAGCAGCTTCAGTTGCTCGGTGACCCGCGGCTCGGCCAGCATCGTCGCGCCCGCCTGCGTGGGACCGACCGTCGACGTGTCGGTCGGCAACGTCTTCAGGGTGATCCGCCCGTACCCGTTCGGATCCGAGTTCGCCGTCATGTAGGCGGACAGGTTGGGCCGGTTCAAGAAGTTGAGCGACCCGGTCAACTGGAACTGCGCGAGGCTCTGCTTCTCCGGCGCCGACGCGGTGAAGTAGTACGGCGGCTGCCGCGGCTGGCCCTGCAGGTCCGGATCCGGATCGGCGGGCACCGACCAGAAGTTGTCCGCACGGAAGAAGGTCGACGCGTCGTTCACGTGGTAGCGCGCCAGCAGTGAGCGCTGCATCTTGAACAGGTCCTCCGGGTAGCGCAGGTGCGCCCGCAGGTCCGGCTGCTTGTCGAGATCGGACTTCGGCTTCACGGTGCCCGGGAACACCTTCATCCACGTCTTGAGCACGGGATCGGTGTCGTCGGCCTGGTACAGCTCCACCTTGCCGCTGTAGGCGTCGACGGTGGCCTTCACCGAGTTCCGCACATACGACACCTGCTCGTCGGCCTGGGTGCGGCCGGTGGTGCCGCTGCTCGCCTGCCGCGAGTCGGCGGTGGCGTTCTGCAGGGAGGTCGGCTGCGAGTAGGGGTACTTCGGCAGCGTCGTGTACCCGTCGACGATCCACTTGATGGAGCCGTCGGCCATCACCGCCGGGTAGGTCTTGGAGTCGACGGTCAGCCACGGCGCGGCCTTCTTGACGCGGTCGCGCGGGTCGCGGTTGTAGAGGATCCGGGACTTGTCGTTGAGCGCGTTGGACAGCAGGAAGTTCCGCTCCCCGTACTTGAGCGCGTACATCAGGCGGACACCCCAATTGCTCAGCGCCACCCCCGAATCCGCCGAGTAGCGGTACTGGACGCCCTCGCCGTCGTACTCGCGGGGCTCCTCGGTGGAACCGACGATCGCGTAATCGGGCGCGGAGCTGGCGATCAGCTCGCCGAAGTAGATGCGCGGCTGGG
The DNA here is from genome assembly GCF_023100845.1 of Gordonia sp. PP30. Classification (NCBI taxonomy): domain Bacteria; kingdom Bacillati; phylum Actinomycetota; class Actinomycetes; order Mycobacteriales; family Gordoniaceae; genus Gordonia; species Gordonia sp. PP30. Next base: position 3,512,425 of record NZ_CP095864.1, read on the forward strand.
TGACGCCGAAGGGCGCCTTCTTGCCGGCTTCCGTGGCCGTCTTCACGGCGTTGACATCCGACACGATGAAGTCCGGGACGCCGCCGCGTTCGGCGGCCGAACCGGTCGCGCCGTCGCTGACCACCTTGTTGGCCTGCGCGGCGACGAAACCGTCGCCGTGCGTGAACACCGTGTGCTGGTTGATCCAGTTCTTCTGGTTCTCGCCGAGCCGCTTCGGGTCGAGTTCGCGGGCGGCGACGATGAAGTCGCGCTGCTGGTCGTCGGCGTCGTAGCGGTCCACCGACAGTTGCGCCGGAAACCCGTAGACGTTGCGCAGGGCCAGGCGCTGCTGGAACGCCGCCGACAGGACGTTCGGGTCGAGGATCCGGATGTTGCTGATCGTCGCCGCATCGGAGTTGACCTTGGCCGGATCCGCGGGCGTACGCGCCCAGCCGTCATCGATCGTGATGTCCTTGCCCGGCCGGATGTGGTACGCATCGCGCGTCGCGGTGATGTTCCGCTGGATGAACTCGCGTTCCTTGTCCGCGGCACTCGGCTTCACCGAGAACTGCTCCATCGCGGCCGGCCAGATCACCCCGATCACCAGCGCGGTGACCAGCATCAGCACCGCGCTGAGCGCCGGAATACGCAGGTCACGGAGGAAGATCGCCGAGAAGAACGCGACCGCGCAGACGATCGCGATCACCATCAGGATCAGCTTGGACGGCAGCACGTAGTTGACGTCGGTGAAGGTGGCGCCGATGTTGTCGCCGCGCCGGTCACTGGTGAGCAGGTCGTAGCGGTCGAACCAGTAGGCGACGGCCTTGGTCAGCACGAACAGCCCGGCGATCACCGCCAGCTGCGCCCGCGCGGGCCCGCTGATCATCCCGCGGCGCCCGCCGCCGCCGAGCCGGATGCCGCCGAAGATGTAGTTGGTCAGCAGGTTCGCGAGGAAGGCGACTCCCAGCGCGAGGAACAGCATGTCGAGCAGCAGTCGCACGAACGGCAGCGTGAACGCGTAGAAGCCGATGTCGAGGTTGAACTGGGGGTCCGTGACGCCGAACGACTGGCCGTGCAGGAAGGTCTGCACCGTGGTCCACGACGCCTGCGCCACCAGCCCGGCCAGCACCCCGACCACCACGGCCGGGATCAGCGCGGTCACCTTGGGCCGGCGGCCGACCACCTCGCGGTAGCGGGCCAGCGGGTCGGACGGCCCGGACGGCACCACGTACGGCGGGCGCCCCCGATAGGCCACGTAGACCGCGGCGAAGATCAGGACGCCGACACCGAGCGCGACGACCAGGAAGGTCAGCAGCCGCGTGGTCACCATGGTCGACATCACCGACCGGTAACCGATGTCGGAGTACCAGAGCCAGTCGGTCCACAGGCTCACGATCCGCGGTGTGATCAGCACCAGGATCAGCAGCACGACCACCACCGCGATCAGGATCTTGGTTCGCCGAGACAACGTCGGCCGTCCGACCGGACCGCGCGTACCCACCACGTCGTTCACTCCAATTTGGGGCTCGGGGAGCAGAGATTGTCTCCACCTTACTGATTCGCTCAAAAAGGTCACCGGCCACAATGGTGGCGTGAGCTTTTCCCGCGCCGATCTCGGCAACGCCCTCGCCCAATGCGCCGCCTACGCGGACGGACTTCCCTGGTCGTCGCCCGACCAGTTGTTCGCCCTCGTCCCGACCGCCGTGCTCGCCGAGCAGGCCCCGGAACTGGTCGACGAGAACGACGACTCCGCGCTCAGCCCGGTCCTCCAGGAAGCCGGCCGCCCGGGCGCCTCCACCGAGGAACTGCTGGCGACGATCGGCTGGCCCGAACCGGTCGCCGGCTGCGCGCTGGTCACCGAGATCACCGTGGTGCCGCCCGGCGGCGACGAGTCGCAGGGACGTCGTGCGCGCCTCATCGGTGGCGTGCTTCGCACCGGGTCACGGGTCGCCCTGCTGGCGCTGGAGCCCGACGCCGACAATCCCGACGACCCGAATCACCTGCGGACGCACGACAACCTCGCGCCGGAACTGCTCGACGCGCTGGCCGCGACGTTCGAGGAGGTCACCGACGCCACCTGAACCCGTGCTGCTCCCCGCAGCCTGCCCCGCTCCCTGAGTTTGCTCTCGCACCCTGAGCCTGCCCCTGCCGCCTGAGCCTGCCCCACCGCCTGAGCCTGTCGAAGGATCGTCCCTTCGACTCGCCCCTCGGCTATCGCCTCGGGGCGGCTCAGGGGGCTGAGGGCTCCGGGCGACTCAGGAGGGCAGCGGCTCAGCGGGGCCTTAGGGGGCAGGGGCTCAGGGCTCAGGGCTCAGGGCTCAGGGACTCAGGGACTCAGGGACTCAGGGACTCAGGGACTCAGGGACTCAGGGACAGAATGATCCAGCATGTGCCTGGGATCAGCAGTGCGGGCGGGGCTTGCCGTCCTTGAGTTCGCCGAGCGCGGTCACCGCGCCGCCGAGGGTGTCGACCTTGATCAGTTCCAGTCCCTTGGGCGCGTCGCCGGTGGCCTCGGCGCAGTTCTCCGCCGGGACCAGGAAGGCGACGGCACCCGCGTCCTTGGCGGCCTTGAGCTTGTGGGTGATGCCGCCGATCGGCCCGACCGTCCCGTCCGGGACGATGGTGCCGGTGCCCGCGATGAACCGGCCGCCGGCCAGGTTGTCCGGGGTCAGGAAGTCGATCACCGCGAGGGTCAGCATGAGGCCGGCCGACGGGCCGCCGATGTCACCGACGTTGTAGGCGATGCGCACGTTCGGGTCGGCGCTGACCACCTTCGGGGTGATGCCCAGGAACGCGACCTTGGGGTCGTCCGGCCGCGCACCCAGTTTCACCGGCACCACCAGTTCGGTGCCCTTGCGGTTCACCGTGATCGGCACCTCCGTGCCCGGCGCGTGTGCGCGGATCTGCTTCTGCACGTCGTCGGGAGTGGACACCGGGACGTCGCCGATCTTCACGATGATGTCGTCGACCTCGATCTTGCCCTGGGCGGGGCTGTCGTCGGCGATCGGTCCGGCGGCACCGACCGCGGTCGGCCGCTTGAGATAGGTCAGCGCGGCGCCGGTCGCGTTGTCCTCCGAGCTGGACATCTGCTGCGCCGTCTCCTGGCGCACCTGCTCGTCCGACTTGGACTTCGGGAAGTACAGCTCACGGGGCTGCAGCTGGTACGTGCTGGAGAACCACATGCCGAGCGCCTGGAACAGGGTGAGGCCGTCGGTCAGCGAGACCGTCGTCAGATTGAGGTGCCCGTCGGGCTTGCCGTCGGCACCGCCGGTCACCTGGACCACCGGCTTGCCGTCGTGCATGCCGAGCGTGTTCACGGTCGGGCCGGGACTGAGCGCCACGTAGGGCACGCGGGCGGTGCTGCCGACGACCACGAAGACGATCAGAACCAGCACCGAGACGCCGAGGGTCACCACGCGTCGGCGCGAAGGGTTCAGCTTCATTCGATCGAGAGTAGTGGACGACGGCGACGACGCCGCACGGCCGGTACTGTCGTGGCATGAGCGACTTGCCCTTCGGTTTCTCCTCGTCAGACGGCCGCGACGACGATCGAGACAACGACAAGCCCGGCGATTCCGGCGCCTCGAACAACCCCTTCGGTGCGGCGGGGAATCCGTTCGGGGCGCTCGGTGGCGACGCGGGTGCCGGATTCGACCCGAACATGCTCGGTCAGGTGTTCACCCAACTCGGCCAGATGTTCAGCGGGATGGGCATGCCGGTCGCGGGCGGCGGCGGTACCGGACCGGTGAACTACGAGCTGGCGACCCGGCTGGCGCGCCAGCAGATCGGCGATTTCCGCCCGATGCTCGAGTCGGAGGAGCGGGCGGTCGCCGACGCCGTGCGACTGGCCGAGCTGTGGCTCGACGAGCAGACCGCGCTGCCGGCCGGGATCACCGCGACCGCGGCCTGGACGCCGGTCGACTGGCTGGAGCAGACCCTGCCGACCTGGCAGACGCTGTGCGATCCGATCGCGGGCTCCCTGGAGGGCACCTGGCAGGACAGCCTGCCCGAGGAGGCCAAGGCGATGGCCGGCCCGATGCTGCCGATGATGGCCGGGATGAGCGGAATGATGTTCGGCACCCAGCTCGGACAGGGCCTCGGCCACCTCGCCAAGGACGTGCTGACCTCCACCGACATCGGCCTGCCGCTGGCGCCGCACGGCACCGGCGCACTGCTGCCCGAGGCGATCGCCCGGTTCGCCGAGGGGCTGGATCTGCCCGGGCAGGAGATCGTGGTGTTCCTCGCGGCCCGCGAGGCGGCCCACCAGCGGCTGTTCTCCGGGGCGGGCTGGCTGCGACAGCGTCTGCTGTCGACGGTCGAGGACTACGCCCGCGGGATCCGCCTGGACATGAGCGGTCTGGACCAGCTCGGTGCCGGACTCGACCCGCAGGAGCTGTTCAGCAATCCCGCCAAGATGGAGGAGCTGATGGGCCAGGCCGCGGCGTTCGAGCCGCAGACCACGCCCGAGCAGCAGGCCGCGCTGGCCCGCCTGGAGACGCTGCTCGCGCTGATCGAGGGCTGGGTGGAACTCACCGTCTCGGCCGCTCTCGGCGACCGGATCCCGTCGACCGCGGCGCTCACCGAGACGATGCGGCGCCGTCGTGCGTCCGGCGGACCCGCCGAGCAGACCTTCGCGACCCTGATCGGGCTCGACCTGCGCCCGCGCAAGCTCCGCGAGGCCGCCGACCTGTGGCGCAAGCTGACCGAGGCGGCCGACGTCGCCACCCGCGACGGCGTGTGGGCGCACCCCGATCTGCTGCCCGACGCCGAGGATCTGGACAGCCCGGCCGGCTTCATCGACCGCGTGATCGGCGGCGGCACCGGCACGTTCGACGACCCGATCGCCGAACTCGAGCGCACCATCGCCGAGGAGCAGCGTAAGAAGGACGACGGCGAGTCGTGACCGTGCCGCCGCGCCCGATTCAGCGGACCGCCGCCTCGGCGGCACGCTCCCGGGCCGGCAGCACACACCAGGCCGCGACGGTCCCGGCCACCAGGAACAGCGCGCCGACCGCGAAGCCGATCGAGTAGCCGTCCCGCGGGGTGCCCGCGCCACTCGCGATCGTCACCAGCACCGCGAGCCCGATGGTGCCGCCGAGCTGCCGGGATGAGTTGACCACGCCGGAGGCCACGCCGACGTCTTCCGGCGCCACCCCTTCGGTGGCGATCGCGCCGACCAGCACCATGGCGCCGCCCACCCCGATCGCGCAGACCACCGACGGCGCCAGGATGCCGACCCAGAAGTCGAAGTCGGCGGGCATCCGGGAGAACAGCCACAAGCCGATCGCCGCGCACACGCCGAACACCGCGATCGCGTTGCGCGGCCCGATCCGCGCGGCGAGCTTCGGTGCCGCCGCCACGCCGATGAACACGCAGAAGGAGAACGGCAGGAACAGGGTGCCGGCGATGTCCGGCTCGACGTTCCAGACCGTCTGGACGTACAGCGAGGCGAAGTAGAACGCGGCCAGCTGACCGGCGGCGAGCATGAACCCGAACAGGTTCGCCCCCAGAATGGAGCGGCGGCGCACCAGCGACGGCGGCATCAAGGGATACGGCGTCGTCCGTTCCACCGCCGCGAAGGCGGCCAGCAGGAGGATCGCGACCGCCAGGCCGACGAGGCAGCGCGCCGAGCCCCAGCCGTGGTCGCCCGCGGAACTGACTCCGTACACGAGCGCTGCCACTCCCGCCGTCACCAGGACGGCGCCGACCACGTCGAGCCGGCCGGCGCCCCGTTCGTGTCCCGCGGGAACCGACGCGAACGCCGCGATCAGGGCGATCAGCACCAGCGGCACGTTGACCAGGAGTACCGCGCGCCAGGAGAACCAGTCGGTGAGCAACCCGCTCAGCACCACGCCCACCGCGCCGCCGGCGGCGCCGGCCGCGGCCCACACCCCCATCGCCCGCTTGTGCTGGACCGGGTCGGCGACGGTCGCGACCAGCGCGAGCGACGCCGGCGCCAGCAGCGCCCCGGCGAGTCCCTGCAGGCCGCGGGCGGCGATCAGGACGCCGGGCGTATCGGCGAATCCGCCGAGCAGGCTCGCGGCGCCGAAGACCACCAGTCCGGCGAGGATCACCCGGCGACGGCCCCAGAGGTCGCCGAGCCGCCCGCCGAGCAGCATGAAACCCGCGAAGGTGAGCAGGTAGGCGGTGACCACCCACTGCAGCCCGGTCGCACTGAATCCGAGTTCGGTCCGGATCGCGGGGAGGGCGATATTGACCAGGGACATGTCCAGTGCCACCAGGAAGTTCAGGAAGAACACCGTGGCGAGCAAGGTGCCGTGATGCTGCTGCCGGGTGGGTGCGACCGTCATGCGAGTCTCCGAATCCGTTGCACGTACGCGTACGAATACGTACGCGTACGTTAGGCTAGGCTTACTCACGGTGATTCGCAAGAGACCGGTCGTCATGCGCGATGATGCATCCATGCCGCCCACTCCCCGTCTCGACCGCGACACGATCGTCGACGCCGCCCTGGCCTTGATCGAACGCGACGGCATCGACGCGCTGAGCATGCGCCGACTGGCCACCGAGCTCGATTCCAAGCCGATGTCGCTGTACCACTACGTGCCGAACAAGGCAGAGCTGCTCGCCCTCGTCCTCGACGAGCTGGCCGCGCGGATCTCGTGGTCGATCCCCGACGGCAGTCCGCGCGACCGCATGATCGGCGTGGCGATGGAGATGTACACGCAGTTGCTCCGCATCCCGTGGATCATCACCGTGCTGCGCGAGGGCCGCACCACCGGCCGGTCGGCGCTGATCCTCACCGACAGCTTCCTGGCCGCGGCCGGAGAAGCCGGGCTCGACCGGCGGCGGGCGTTCGGGCTGTGGCGCGCGAGCTGGGATCTCGTCGCCTCCGAGGTCGGCTGGCAGTACTCGATGTCCCAGCGGCCCGACGACCAGCGGCTCTGGTTTCAGCGCGCCGACTCCGGCGATCTCGCCGCCGACTACCCCACCGTGGCCGCCCTGCTCCCGGAGTGGAGCGAGCTGTCCCGCGGCTTCGACCTCCGCGAGGTGATCACCGACCTGATCGACGGTGCCCTCGCGCGCTGACCGGCACGTTCCGCGGCACCGCCGATGTTGTCCACAGGGTGTGGACAACGACGTCGACGGCCGGCCGCCTCCGGTGTCAGGCTGACGCCATGAACATCCCGAACTCGCAGCGCGCACTGCCCGTCCTGGTCCCCGGCACCCCGGTGCTGGTCCGCGAGGACGGCAGCCTGCACATCGGCTACGACCCGGCGACCGCGCTGATCGTGCACCTCGACCCGCCCGCGATCCCCGCGGTCGTCGCCGACGTGCTCGGCGCACTGCGCCGGCCCCTCTACCGCGACCAGTTACGCGCCAAGGTGCGCGCCGCGGGGCTCACGGCGGCGTCGTTCAGCGTCCTGCTCGACCGGCTGGTGACCGCGGGCAAAGCGCGCCTTCCGGCGGCGTCGTACGACGCCGGTCTGCGGGTCCGGATCCTCGGTGACGACGCACTGGCGCGGCGACTCGCCGACGAACTGACCGACGCCGGGCTGGTCGTCGTCGGCGACCCGCTCGGCCCGTCGTCGGTGTCCCGGTTCGAGCACCTCGACTGCCGGCTGGTGGTGCTCGCCGACCGGCTCGGCGTCGACCCCGCGGTCGCCGCCGGGCTGATGACCGCGCGGCTGCCGCACCTGCCGGTGGTCGTACAGGACGGCGCCGGGATGATCGGCCCGTTGGTCCTGCCCGGGCATTCCAGCTGTCTGCGCTGCGCCGACCTGCACCGCTGCGACCTGGACCCGGAGTGGCCGCTGCTCACGACCCGGCTCGCCACCGTCCCCGGCGGTGACGACCCCGTCACCGTCGCGCTGACCGCCCTGATGGCGCGGCAGGAGATCGCCGGACTGGCCGCACGGCTGGCCGACCCGGTCGGTGCCGCGCCGCAGACGCTGGGACATCGTCTGCGGGTGCGCGTGCAACCGGCCGGAACGGATCTGCTCGCCGCACCGGTGCACCCCGCGTGCGACTGCTGCTACCCGCCGCCGGGCCCGGCCGTCCACTATCCTCGGAGCAGGCGAAAGGACTGCGTTGAGCGACGAGATCACACGGGGGCAGGGCCGTCGAAATGCGAAGCTGGCGGCGCTGCCGCTCGGCATGGCAGGCCGGGCCGCTGCCGGATTCGGCAAGCGGCTGGCCGGCAAGAGCAAGGATGAGGTCAGCGCCGAGGTGATGGCCAAGACCGCCGAGCAGCTGTTCGCCGTCCTCGGCGAGCTCAAGGGCGGCGCGATGAAGGTCGGTCAGGCGCTGTCGATCATGGAGGCCGCCGTCCCCGAGGAGTTCGGCGAGCCCTTCCGCGAGGCGCTGACCAAACTGCAGGCCGAGGCGCCGCCGATGCCGATCGCGACCGTCCACAAGGTGCTCGACCAGCAGCTCGGCACCCGCTGGCGGGAACGCTTCGCGTCGTTCGAGGAGACCCCCGCGGCGTCGGCGAGCATCGGCCAGGTGCACAAGGCGGTGTGGGCCGACGGCCGTCCGGTCGCGGTCAAGGTGCAGTACCCGGGCGCCGACCACGCCCTGAAGGCCGATCTCAAGACCCTGAGCCGGATGTCCGGCCTGATCCAGAAGCTCTCCCCCGGTACCGACGCCAAGGCGATGATCGACGAGCTGATCGACCGCACCGAGGACGAGCTGGACTATCTCGCCGAGGCCGACTACCAGCGGGCTTTCGCGCGGGCCTTCGACGGCGACCCCGACTTCGTGATCCCCAAGGTGGTGGCCAGCGCGCCGAAGGTGATCGTGTCCGAGTGGATCGAGGGCACCCGGCTGAGCAAGATCATCACCGACGGCACCCGTGCGCAGCGCAACGACGCCGCCACCAAGATGACGACCTTCGAGTTCTCCTCCCCGTCGCGCGTCGGTCTGCTGCACGGCGATCCGCACCCGGGGAACTTCTTCGTCCTCGACGACGGACGCTTCGGCGTCCTCGACTTCGGGGCGATCGGCCAGTACCCGAACGGTCTGCCGCCGGAGACCGGGCCGATCCTCGCGCTGGCCCGAGACAAGCGGTACGACGAGCTGCGCGACATGCTGGTGGAGCACGATTTCATCCGCGCCGCGTACGCGGCGAAGGTGTCGTCGCAGGATCTCGCGAAGTACCTGCAGCCCTACGTCGATCCGCTGTACAGCGACTCGTTCCACTTCACCCGCCGGTGGCTGCAGCGCGCGGCGGGCAAGGCGACGGACATGACCGGCGACGTCTACAAGACCTCCCGGCATATGAATCTGCCGAAGGAGTACGTGATGGTGTTCCGGGTGCTCCTCGGCTGCGTCGGCATCGCCGCGCAGCTCGACGCCGAGGCGCCCTACCGCGCGATCATGTACCGCTGGGTGCCCGGTCTGGAGGAGGAACTCCCCGCCGAGGCGTGATCGGCGTTTCCCCCGTCGCCGCCATGTCGCGGGTCTGTTTCCGGGTCGCCCGTCCCGGACGACCCGCGACATGGAAAAGGACCCGTGACGCACCCCCGGAAGGGGCGCGTCACGGGTCCGAATTCGTCAGCTCGCGTTCTTCCGCGGGCGTCCGCGCGGGCGCTTGCGGGCGATGATGACGCCGCGATCGAAGATCTCGCCGCCCCACACGCCCCAGGGCTCGCCGCGGTCGACGGCCTCGGCGAGGCACGGGGCCTGCAGCGGGCACGCGCGGCACAGGCTCTTGGCCTTCTCCAGTGCGGCGGGCTCCTCGGCGAACCACAGGTCCGCGTCGCCGCTCTGGCAAGGCAGGTCTATTCGGTGGGTCGCCGGAGACTCCTCCGGCGTCCCCGTGATCGGGGTGGTCAGTTCGGTGATGGTCATGTGCTGGGTCTTTCGCGGGGATGGCTGGGTGGTCCGTGCGCGAAACCCGTGCGGCCGGTGAAGAAAGAGTTCGGCCCCGGGGATTCGCTGACGCGATTCGCCGGGGCCGGTAGTCAGATGTCTGCGGAGCCGTCTACGTTTCGACCAACGCGGGACGGCCCGAGAGTCGGGCCACGGGGAATCGCCGGCGCGCTCGCGCTGCGTCAGCAGGCACTGCTGCTGCCAGATGCTCGTGCTGCCAGATGACGGCGATCTTCTTCATCGCGGGCGACTTCCTTCCTCGGATCGATTCCCTCGTGTTCCCTCATGGAACAACGACGACCACGCTACGCCTCCGCCACGAAAGCGCGCAATCTATTTTTGACCTGCGGCGATGCGTAGACCCCGCGCCGGTCGAGCCGCGATCGCGACAGCCCGCGGGCGGACACGACAGCCGTCGTACACGCGACGGCCGCGGGTGTCGCGCGCTGTTCGGGTGTCGCCGCTGCGCGCCGGGTGTCGCGGCGGACCCTTTCGGCGCCGTGTCGCCGGTCGGCTCGGCGGGCTCAAGAGAAGGTGGCGGCACCGCTCCGCCGGCCGGCCGGCCGGCCCGGGCGACGCCGTCGGCAGAGTGCCGAATCGAGGCCCGCCACGAACCCCGATTCGGCGCTCTGCCGAACCGAGACCACCCGGGCGCGGGCGATTCAAGGTCTCGCCGGTTCGGAATCACCGACGCCCGACACACCGCGTCCGCCGCCCGGCGTTCGGCGGGCGGCCGAGTGCCGGAAGGCGACTTCGGCGGTACCGCTGGTGTCGCGTGTCGAAAATTGTCGAATGGTTGCCGTGAGTCAGATGGGCGGCCGGCAAGGCGGAGAAGGGAAGCATAGCGGCGCTATGCCGACCGACGACAACGCCGCCAGGCGTTCATCTGGCCGCGGCATACCGACGATGAATTTTCGGCACGCGACACCAGGTCGCGTCTCTCAAATCCTCTCCGTAGGCATCGGTGGATCCGCTGGGCGGCCGGCAAGGCGGAGGGGGGAAGCATAGCGGCGCCATGCCGACCGACGACAACGCCGCCGGGCGCTGCGCGGGCCGCCGAGGACCGGAAAGAGATTTGGGAGACACGGCCTAGCTTCGGTGGGCCGCGATGACCGACAGGACGGCGTCGCCGATCTGCTCGACCCGCTCCGGGTTCATCCCGCTGATGCGGCGCAGCTCGTCGGGGGTCGACGGCAGCACCCGCGCCAGCTGCTTGAGGACGTTGCCGCTGCACACGTTCGGTTCGCTGATGCCCGCGGCCTCGGCGTAGTCGGTGCGCCACTCACGCAGCGCGTCGTGCACGGCCCTGTCCAGCCCGGCCGGCGCGGCCGGTTCCGCGGCGCGCGACCGCTCGGTGGGCACCAGGCCGTCGAGGAATCGTGAACGACGACGGGTCGCCGGCCTGCCCTCGGTGCGGGCCAGGCTCCACGACAAATGCAGGTGCTTGCGCGCCCGGGTGACGCCCACGTAGAGCAGACGGCGCTCCTCCTCGACCTCCTCGGGGGTGCCGGAGGCCCGCCCGAGCGGCATCGATCCCTCGTGCAGCCCGGTGAGCAGCACGGCGTCCCATTCCAGGCCCTTCGCCGCGTGCAGCGAGGCGAGAGTGACGCCGCGCTCGGTATCACCGCCGGTGCGTGCACGATCGGCCAGCGCGGACACGAGTCCCGGAAACTCCAGGCCGCCGCGCTCGGCCAGGATCTCGTCGGCCAGTTCCACCAGCCGGACCATCTGCTGCCAGTTGGCCCGAGCCGCCGCGCCCGGCGGCTCGGCCTCGGCGTAGCCGAGCGGGCGCAACGCCACTCGCACCGCCTGGGCGGCCTCCATCGGCGGGGGCGGTCCCTGTGCGAGCGCGCCGAGTTTTCGCAGCGCCGCCTTGACCTGCGGCCGCTCGAAGAAGCCGAGATCACCGCGCACCCGGTAGTCGATACCGGCGGCCGCGAGCGCCTCCTCGTAGCCTTCCGAGACGGCGTTGATCCGGTACAGAATCGCGATCTCGTCGGCCGGAACTCCGGCGCGCAGCAGCCGCTTCACCTCGGCGACGACACCGACCACCTCCGAGTTCTCGTCCGGGTACTCGGCGAACACCGGGTCCGGGCCGTCGCCCGCCATGCCGAGCAGTTCCAGCCGGGTGCCCGCGACCCGGCCGCGCGCCTGGCCGATCACCCCGTTGGCCAGCGACACCACCTGATGCGTCGACCGATAGTCGCGTTCGAGCCGGACCAGGGTGGCGTCCGGGTAGGCGCGGGTGAAGTCCAGCAGATACCGCGGTGTGGCGCCGGTGAAACTGTAGATGGTCTGGTTGGCGTCGCCCACCACGGTCAGGTCGTCGCGGCCGCCGAGCCAGGCGGAGAGCAGACGTTGCTGGACCGGCGTCACGTCCTGGTACTCGTCGACGACGAAGCTGCGGTACCGCGACCGGAACTCCTCGGAGATCTGCGGTTCGCTGTGCAGGATCTCGGCGGTGTAGATGATCAGATCCTCGAAATCGAAGAACCATTCCCGCGAGGCACCGAGTTTGGCCTCCTCGTACGCGGCGAAGACCTGCGCGATGATCTCAGCCTTCATCGGCAGGTCGCGGCCCGTCGACCGTTTCGGATAGTCCGACGGACCAATCAGGCACGACTTGGCCCATTCGATCTCGGCCGCCAGATCGCGGATCAGCTCGCGGTCGGCGGTGTCCAGACCCGCGTCGCGCGCCGCGCGCCGCACCATCGGGAACTTGCTGTCCATCAACTCCCAGCGGACGTCACCGAACGCCCGCGGCCAGAAGTAGCGCAGTTGCCGCAGCGCCGCGGCGTGGAAGGTGAGCGCGGAGACCTGCTGCCCGGGTGCCGAGACCCCGAGCGCGGCGAGTCGTTGCCGCATCTCGGCGGCGGCGCGGGCGGTGAAGGTGACCGCGAGAACCTGGCCGGGATTCACTTGTCCGGAGTCGACCAGCGAGGCGATCCGGCGCGTGATGGTGCGCGTCTTGCCGGTGCCGGCACCGGCGAGCACGCAGACCGGGCCGCGCGGCGCGAGGACGGCCTCGAGCTGCTGGGGGTCGAGCCCGTCCCGGATCCCCGAACTCCGCTCGCCCCCCGAGCCTCGTTCGCTCCCCGAGCCTCGCTCGCTCCCTGAGCGCTGCTCGCTCCCTGAGCTCCGTCGAAGGGTCATGCGTTCACCGTCTCACGGGGTACTGACAACCGCGGCGGCCCGATCGGCCCGGCGGAATGACGGCGGACAGCTCAGAGCAGGCCCAGCGCGGACATGACCTCACCGATGCCCGGATTGGTCTTGGTGGAGCCGTCGGCGAACTTCACCGTGGGGACCACCCGGTTCCCGCCGTTCACACTCTCGACGAAGGCCGCGGCATCGGCGTCGGCTTCGACGTCGATCTCGGTGTACGGGATCTCGTTGCGGTTCAGGCTCGCCTTGAGCCGGACGCAGAACGGGCACCAGGAAGTCGTGTAGACAGTCAAATCGGCCACGTCGGCCAGTCTAACGCCAGCCCGGCCCGATCCCGCCGGGCACCACGGCGCACCCGACGACGCATTCCGTCCATCCACTCGAATTCCGTTGCACCACACGCTCTATTCCAGGTGGTGGAACGGAATGCCGGTGGTGAGACGGAATCCGGGCAACCGGCCTGCGACGTCGGAGCAGGGGCAGCGGGAGCAGCGGCGCGGCCCGTGGGGAGCGGGTGGAAGGCCGGCGATGCCGCAGCTCAGCCGAGCGGGACCGGCCACTCCATGGGATGCGTACGCGCGAGCGCCCAGCTGGTGATCAGCGACCGCGCGATGGAGACGGGCGGCGGGAGCATGAGGTCGGCGCCCTCGGTGTCGGTGCCCCAGTCCGCGTGGGTGTCCAGGGCGGTCCGCACCTGATCGCGGGTGAACCAGCGGGCCTCGGCCAGCTCGCCGTCGCGCAGGACGATCGGCTGCTCGGGGTCGGCGATCGCCTCGAAGCCGAGCATCAGTGACCGCGGGAACGGCCACGGCTGCGAGCCCAGGTAGGCCGGATCGCGGGCATCGACGCCGGCCTCCTCGGCGATCTCGCGCCGCACGCACTGTTCCAGCGACTCGCCCGGTTCGACGAACCCGGCCAGCGTGGAGAACATCGGCGACGGCCACACGTGCTGGCGGCCGAGCAGGACGCGATCGGCGCCGTCGTGCACCACCATGATGACGGCGGGGTCGGTGCGCGGATACTCCTCGGCGCCGTCGGGCCCGAGCCGCACCCAGCCGGCCCGGCCGACAGTCGTGGGGCTGCCGTCGCGAGGCGAGAAGGCCGCGCCGCGGTGCCAGTTCAGCAGACCGAGCGCGGTGGCGAGCAGACCGGCGTCGTCGGCGCTGAGCAGATGGGCCCCGGAGCGGGGATCGCCGGCCGGGCCGGGCACCGCGTCGGTGCGCAGTGCCCAGACGTCGGTGTCACCGGCGAGGCCGAGGAACACCGCGCCGTCCGGCGGGGTCGCGCCGAGTCCGGGAGCCGTGACCCAGCGGAGGGCACCGGCGCCGTCGACCGGGTAACGTCCGGCGCCGTCGACCAGCAGTACCCGCGCCGTCGACCAGCCCTGCGCGAGTCGGTCGGTCGCGTCACGGAGATGGTCGGCCCGGTCGAAGCCGGCTTGCGACAGCAGCGGGGGTTCGACGAATTCGAAGGTCGCCATCGTCACTCAGCTCCGCTCGCCCTGGCGCACGTACAGCAGCCGGTCGCCGACTTCGATGGCCTCGACCTCCGCGTCGCCGACGCGGTGCAGCTTGCCGTCGCGGACCACGCCCAGCACCAGGTCCTTGGTGTGCGCGGGCGAGCCGCCGGTCTCGGTCGGCTCCACCTCCCGCTCGGCGATGGCGTAGCCCTCCTCGGGGCTGAGCAGGTCTTCCACCACCTCCACCACCGACGGGGTGATGGTGGCGATGCCGAGCAGCCGGCCGGCCGTCTCCGACGACACGACCACCGAATTGGCACCGGATTGGCGCATCAGGTGGGTGTTCTCCGACTCGCGGATCGAGGCGACGATCTTGGCCCGCGGGTTCAGTTCACGCGCGGTGAGCGTCACCATCACGGCGGTGTCGTCGCGGTTGGCGGCGATCACCAGCGCGGCCGCGTGCTGGACGCCGGCCAGGCGCAGCACGTCCGACTTGGTGGCGTCGCCGCGCACGGTCACCAGACCGTCGGCGGCGGCCTCTTCGAGGGCGGTGGGATCGTCGTCGACCACCACCACCTCGCCGGGCCGCACGCCGTCGGCGAGGACGGCGGCGGTCGCGGTCCGGCCCTTGGTCCCGTAGCCGACGACGACGGTGTGATTGCGCACCCGATTCCTCCAGTTCTGGATCTTGATCGCCTGTCGCGAGCGCTCGGTGAGCACCTCCAGGGTGGTTCCGATCAGCACGATCAGGAAGAGCACACGCAGCGGCGTGATGAAGAGGACGTTGATCAGCCGGGCGGACTCGGTGATCGGCGTGATGTCGCCGTAGCCGGTGGTGGAGAGGGTGACCGCCGAGTAGTAGAGCGCGTCCAGGTACGACAGCGTCGAGCCCTTGGCGTCGCGGTAGCCGTAACGGTCGACGTAGACCACGAGCGAGCACAGGAACAGCGAGAACAGCGCCCACAGCACGCGGCGGCCGATGGCCTTGGCCGGACTGCGCTCCAGTTCGGGGATGCGCACGATACCGACGAGCGCGTAATCGGGCTTGTCCAGCAGGTCTCCGTCGCCCCGCCGGGCGCGGCGCAATCGCTCACGCATCGGCGACCGCCGGGGTGCACGTCCTCACATCAGCGAAGGCTACTCGATGGGCGCCTGCCCCACCGCCAGCAACTCCGCCAGCGCGTCGGCATCGGGAAGATTCTCCGGTTCCAGGGTGAAGTGATGGCGGACATACACGAAGGCCGCCCGCACCCGGTCGATGTCGACACCGCGCAGCCGGGCCCAGGCGACCCGATAGGCGGCCAGCTGCAGTTCCAGGGCCGGCCGTTTCGCCGGTTCGGGCACCGCGCCGGTCTTCCAGTCGACGACGAGGTAGCCCTCCTCGCCGCCGGCCGCACGCCGGTCGGCGAACACCGCGTCCATCCGGCCGCGGACCACCGTCGAACCGATCACCGTCTCGAAGCCGACCTCCACCTCCAGCGGCGTCCGGTCGGCCCACGGCGACGCCAGGAACGCCGCACGCAGCACCTCGAGGTCGTCGTCGACGGCGCTCTCGTCGGCGGCACCGGGAAGTTCGTCCAGGTCCAGGAGTCGCGTGGCACCGAAGCGGCGCTCCACCCACGCGTGGAAAGCGGTACCGCGCCGGGCCATCGGGTTCGGCCGGAACGGCACCGGACGACGCAGCCGCGCGGCGAAGGCCTGCTCGTCGGTACCGAGTTCCACCAGCTGGCTCACCGACAGCTGGCCGGGCAACTCGACCCCGACCTCGGCGGCGCCGGTGCGGCGTCGTTCATCGAGCAGGGCCGCGACCTCGGCCCGCCAGGCCGCAACCTCGGGGTCGTCGGTGTCCGGCGGATCGATGGGGACCAGTGCCCGGTCGGCGCGGGCCTGTTCGACGGCCGCGGCCGCCGCACGCAGCGCAGGGCGCCGCTCCCCCAGCCGGTCGACGGGCCACGGCGCGGTGACCGGTTCGAGTGTCATCGGGTTCTCCGCCCCTTCGGGCGGTGGCGGCGCATCGACGTCGATCACCAGCCCGGGCGACCCGGCGGCGCGCACCAGTTCGGCGAGTTCGGTGAAGAACTCCGATCCGCCGCGCGGCTTGTCGCCGGTGGCCGACCAGTGGTGGGCGGACACCAGGAGCGTCTGTTTGGCGCGGGTGAGAGCGACGTAGAGCAGGCGCCGGTCCTCGTCGAGGCGACGCTGCTTGATCGCCTCCTTGTGCGCGGTGATCGCCTCTTCGAGTTCTTTCCGGTCACCGACCGCGCCCAGCGGCAGCGGTGGAAAGCCCTCGTCGCCGTCGCCGCTCGCCAGGTCGCCGCGCAGCGGTGCCGGCAGCTCGCGGGCCGAACCCAGCCAGGTGGTGTCGGCCTTGGCGCTCGGGAAGATGCCCTTCGCCAGGTGCGGGACCACCACGATGTCCCACTCCAGTCCTTTGGAGGCGTGCACGGTGAGGATCTGCACGCGTTCCTCGGCCACCTCGACCTGACCGGCTTCCAGGCCCTTCTCCACCGATTCGGCGGTGTCCAGGAACGCGAGCAGCCCGGGCAGGGTGGCGCCGGGACGTTCGGCGTAGGCGGCGATGTATTCGGCGAAAGCGTCGAGGTGTTCCCGGCCGGTGACGGCACCGCGCATCCGGCGGGCCCGGATCTGCGCCTCGACCGCGACCCCGATGGTCTGCTCGACGTCGGCGACCAGCTCGGGCAGCGGCTGCCCGATACGACGGCGCAGTCGTTCGAGTTCGCGACCGAACGCCCGGATGCGCTGGTATCCGGCGGCGGTATAGCGGTCGCGGTCGCCGGGGTCGACCAGCGCGTCGCCGATCCCGGCGGCATCCACCGACTCCGCGGGCAGCGCCGATTCCAGCGCGGCGTCGAGTTCCGCGCGGGTGGCGACCACACCGGTGACCGGGTCGGCGGCCCCCGCCGCGAGTTCCCGCGCCCGCCGCCAGAGTGCGGCCAGATCGGCGGCGCCGAGCTGCCAGCGCGCCCCGGTGAGCAGCCGCATGGCGGCGGTGCCGGCCATCGGGTCGGCCATGAGGGTGAGGGTGGCGACGATGTCGGTGATCTCCGGGACATGCAGAAGTCCGCCGATGCCGACCACCTCGACCGGGATGCCCCGGGCTTCCAGGACCGCGGCGAGCGGCGCCGAATCCTCGTTGCGGCGCACCAGGATCGCGACCGTCGGCCGCGCGCGGCCGTCGCGCTCGGCGGCCCGGTAGGCGTCTTCGACGTGGCCGGCGAGCCACGCGCGCTCGTCGTCGACCGTCTCGGTAAGGGCGAGTCGCACGGCGCCCTCGGGCGCGTCGTCGCGCGGGCGGAGCGTGCTGACCGGCACACCGCGCGCCCGCAGCTGCGCGGACACCTCGTTGGCGAGGTAGAGGGTGCCGCGGCAGTTGCGCCAGCTGGTGAGCAGTTCGCGGCGGTGGGCTCCGGCCCACAAGCCGGCGCCGTCGGGGCGCGGGAAGTCCATCGCGAAGCGCGGCAGGTTGGCGGCCGACGCCCCGCGCCAGCCGTAGATCGACTGGATCGGGTCGCCGACGGCGGTCACCGCGAGCGGTGCGTTCCGCGTCCCGCCGAACAGCGCGGACAGCAACAGCCGCTGCGAGTGGCCGGTGTCCTGGTACTCGTCGAGCAAGACGGCCTTGATCCCGGCGCGTTCGGCGGCGACCACCTCCGGGTGCGTCGTGACCAACCGCGCCGCGAGCGACATCTGGCTGCCGAAGTCGAGGGCGCCCTGCTCGGTCATCTTGGCGCGCAACGCCTGGACCAGGGGCAGCAAGGCGCGACGTTCGTCGATCACGTCCTGTATCGCGCGCAGGGCCTTGCTCGGTTCGGCCCGCTGTCGCGGCCCCTTCGGCAGGGTGTCGATCAAGGAGTAGAGGTCACTGCCCGCGGCGGCGAGGGCGTCGTCGTCGACCAGATGCTCGGCCATCTCCGAGTACAGGTTCAGGACGGCCTCGGTGACGCTGGACGGCACCTTCGTGGTGGCCAGCTCGTGCGGCCAGGCGGTGACCACGGAGAACGCGAGCTGCCAGAGCTCGGTCTCGCTCAGCAGCGTCGACGACGGTTCCACCGGCAGCAGCAGTCCGTAGTCGGCGATCAGCCGGCCCGCGTAGGCGTGGTAGGTGCTGACCTCGGCGTCGGCGCTGCGCAGCACCGCGGCCAGGTCACCGCCCGGGTCCCAGTCGAGCAGGGCGGGTGACCCGGCGAGCATCGACAGCCGACGGCGGATACGCGCGCCGAGCTCGCTGGCGGCCTTGCGGGTGAAGGTGAGACCGAGGATCTCGTCGGGCGCCACGAGGCGGTTGGCGACCAGCCACACCACCCGCGAGGCCATGGTCTCGGTCTTGCCCGCGCCCGCGCCCGCCACCACGAGCATCGGTTCCAGCGGTGCCTCGATCACCTCGACCTGCTCGTCGGTGGGCGACGGCAGTCCGAGGGCCGCGGCGAGCGACCGCGCCGAGACCCGGCGAACGGCGGACGACGGCTCAGTCATCGGTGACCGCCTTCCCCCGCAGTTGGGCCGGACAGCTCGTGGTGAGCGCGCAGTGCTGGCAGCCGGGGTTGACGGCGGCCACGAAGCCGGGCCCGATGCTGGCGCGCGCGGCCCGCCGGACCACGCCGATCCACTCGTCCACCTGTTCCGGGGTCAGCGGTTCCTGCACCCGCTCGGCGGCGCCGGTCGTGCGGTTGGCCGTCGCCACGTAGACCAGGCGCCCGCCGCCGGTGGCCCCGGGCGCGAAGCCCTCGACGCCGCCCAGCAGCAGTGCCAGCTGGTAGGCCGCGAGCTGCGGGTGCGCGGCGGCGTCGTTGGCGGTGATCACCGTCTTGCCGGTCTTGACGTCGATCACCACCGGGCGGCCGAGATCATCGGTCTCCAGGCGGTCGATCCGACCGACGAGTCGCACCGGCAGGTCGTCGTCGGGGCTCTCCGCTGCGGGTGGCACCGCCGCCTCGATGCCCACCTCGACGGCGGCCTCCCGCAGCTCGCTGCGCGAGTAGTCGAGCCAGTTCCGGAAGTTGACCAGCATCGACTCGGCGCGGGCCAGTTCCCGGTCGCTGAACCACGCGGCCGGCGACGACACGCGGTCCCAGATCTCGTGCAGGGCCCGGGTGACCTCGGCGTGGTCGAGTTCGCCGGCGACGGCCTGCACCAGCGTGTGCACCAGGGTTCCGGTGACGGCGGGCTCGGCGTCGCCGTCGCGGCCGCCGTGCCGTTCCAGCATCCAGCGCAGCGAACAGCGACTGAGCGCATCGACGTTCGACGGCGAGAGTGTGCGCGGTCCCAGTTCAGGGGTCCAGAGCGGGTCGTCGCTGCTCGGATCCAGCAGGCCGTACCACTCGTGCGGCGCGGCACCGGGCACGTCGTCCGCGGCGAGTTCGGCGAGGAGATCGGCGGCGGCCGCACGTCGCTCCTCCGGTATCGCCGGGTCGACCAGCGCCGACCGTAGTTCGGCGACCATCGACGGCAGCGACAGCAGGCGGCGCTGCCCGGCGTCGAGCGGCACCTCGTCGGCGGCCTCGCCGGTCAGCTCGTGGTCGGCCCCGTACCCGCCGAGGGCGTCGGCGATCTCCGGGATGAACCGCGACGGCGACTCGTCGCCCGTGCCGTCCTCGACGGCGGTGACCAGCAGGGTGCGCCGGGCACGACTGCACGCCACCAGCAGCAGCCGCCGTTCGTCGGCGAGCAGTACCGCATTGCGCGACACCGTGTCGAGGGCGCCGGCGTCCACGCCGTCGAGCAGGTCGATCAGCGCGGGGGTACCGAGCACGCTGCCGCGGCTGCGCAGCGAGGGCCACAGGCCGTCGAGCACCCCGGCGACCGCGACCACCTCCCATTCCCGGCCGGCCGCCGAGTGCGCCGACAGCAGTTGCACGGCGTCGGCGGCGGCCGTCGGGGTCCGCGACTCACGCGGGATCTGCAGCTGCCGCAGGTAGTGCAGGAATCCGTCGAGACCTCCCGCGGGGAGGTTGTCGGTGTACGACGCCGCCGCCTCGAACAGCGCCAGCATCGCGTCGAGGTCCCGATCGGCCTGCGCGCCCGACCGCTCGCCGCGCAGCGACCGGCCCAGCCAGGTGCGTTCGAGGCCGGAGGCCCGCCAGGCGCGCCAGAGGGTTTCTTCGACGCCCTGCCCGGTGCGATCGGCGATGCGCGCGGCCTGCACCACTTTCAGCGTGCGGACCAGCGGCTCGGATTCGAACTCGGTGAGTCCGCGCACGTAGGCGTCGGCGACCACCGGATCCCCCAGCGCGGCGGCCAGGGCGGTCAGCGAGTCGGGCGGACCGCCGGACTCCGGGGCGCCGGGGACCAGCGGTTCTCCGGCCGCCGCGGCGTCCTCGTGGAGCCGCCGGATACCGCGGCGGAGTCGCCGGAGCTGGCCGGGGCCGGCGGCGCCGATCGGGCCGGACAGCAGCGTGAGCACCGCGTCCGGCTCGAGCGGTTCGGTGCCGGCCGCGGCGGCCAGTGCGGCGGTGAAGGCTTCGACGGCGCGCTGACGGTACAGCGGCAGGTCGCTGGTGGGCGTCGCCACCGGGACCCCCGCCGAGGCGAATGCCCGGCGCAGCGCGGGCAGCGCGCGCGGCACGGACCGGACGATCACCGCCATCTCCGACCACGGCACGCCTTCGAAGAGGTGGGCCCGGCGCAGCAGGTCCGCCACCGCGGTCGCTTCCTTCGCGGCCGAGGAGAACACCCGCACCGACGCCCGGCCGTCGCCGGGCGCCGCTTCGGGGTAGGGCTGCGGCCGGGCGCCGGGGAGTCGTGCGGCGAGCGCCCGGCCGACCAGCCCGGCCTCGCCGGCGGCGCGGTGTCCCCGGGTGAGCGTCACGTCGCGTCCGCCGGGGAGTTCGGCGAAGAAGCGCGGGCTGGCGCCACGGAAGGAGTAGATGGACTGATCCGGGTCGGCGGCGATCACCGTCAGATCACTGCCGGTGCCGATCAACTCCACGAGGCGGGCGGCCTGCGGATCGAGGTGCTGCGCGTCGTCGACCAGCACGCACCGCAACCGGGCGCGCTGATCGGCGAGCAGCTGCGGTTCTCCGGCCAGCGCCGACAGCGCCGAGCCCACCAGTTCGGCGGCGTCGACGGCCTGCGGCCCGGCCTCCGGCGCATCGACGCCGACGGACTCCCGCAGCAGCATGGTCCCCTCGTACTGGGCGAACGCCGTTCCCGCCGCCACCCACTCGGGACGCCGATGCCGGCGCCCCAGCTCGGTCAGATCCTCCGGGCCGAGACCGCGCTCGGCGGCGCGCATCAGCAGGTCGCGCAGGGCTTGCGCGAAACCGTCCGTCGCGAGCGCCGGCCGCAGCGACTCCGGCCAGTAGGCGGCGCCGTCCTCGAGGTCGCCGGCCAGCAACTCGCGCAGGATCACGTCCTGTTCGGAACCGGTGATGAGCCGGGGCGGCGGATTGCCGTGCGCGGCGGCCTGCAGGCGCAGCACCGCGAAGGCGTACGAGTGAACCGTGCGGACCAGCGGCTCCCGCAGCGCCGCACCGCTCCCGGACCGCCCGGCGGCCAGGACGCGCCGGGTGATCTCACCGCGCACCGCCGTCGCCGCCAGCCGGTTGGCGGTCAGCACGAGTACCGATTCCGGATCGGCGCCGTCGTCGAGGAGTCGTGCGACGGCGACGTCGACCAGCAGCGCGGTCTTCCCGGTGCCCGGCCCGCCCCGCACCCGATAGGGATGCCACGGCCGTTCCGGATCGCTCCGGTGCCCCGGCCGCAACAGTAGGGACGCGGCCTCCGGCCACTCGCGGACCGGCAGGCCGGCTGACGCCGGCGCGGCGATCAGTCGAGTCTGCGGAGTGGCCATGTGCACATGGAATCACGAGCCTCCGACAACCTAGTCTGGAGCCCATGACCGCCGAGCTGCACACTCATCTCTTCGGCCCGGACGACGCCCCGACGGTGCTCGCCCTCCACGGACTCACCGGGCACGGCAAGCGGTGGGGCCTCCTCGCCGACGACCTGCCGGGCGTGCGCGTCGTGGCGCCGGATCTGCTGGGTCACGGGCGTTCACCATGGTCGCCGCCGTGGCGGATCGAGGACCACGCCGAGGCGGTCGCCGCCGCCGTGGAACAGCACATCCCGGTCGGCCGGCGACCGGTGGTGGCCGTCGCCCACTCCTTCGGCAGCACGGTCGCTTTACGACTGGCGGCCACCCGTCCCGATCTGGTGCGCGCCCTCGTGCTCCTCGATCCGGCGCAGGGCCTCGATCCGTCGTTCGCGCTGGAGATGGCGCAGGCCTCCGTGGACCATTGGGGTTACCCGGACGCGGAGACCGCCGGGGCCGCCAAGCGCGCCGAGGGCTGGCGCGAGGTCCCCGATCACGTCCTGACCGACGAACTCGCCGAGCACCTGGTTCCCGACGGCGACGGCGTCGTCTGGCGGGTGTGCCTGCCCGCCGCGGCCACCGCGTGGAGCGAGATGGCCCGGCCCGCCCAGCTGCCGCCGGAGGGGGTGTCGACCCGGATCGTCGTCGCCGACCGCGTGCAACCCCCGTTCGTCACCGCGGACTTCCTGGCGCGCTGCGCCGCCGAACGGCCCGAGACGACCGTCCACCACGTCGACACCGAGCACATGGTGCCGTTCCTCGCCCCGGAAGCGGTCGCCGGGCTGATCCGGGAAGTCCTGTAGCCGTGCCGATCACCGACGAACAGGTCGAGCTGGTGCGCGCGCTGATCCGCGCCATTCCGCCGGGGCAGGTATCGACCTACGGCGACCTCGCCGACGCCGCGGGCCTCACCAACCCTCGCCAGGTGGGCTGGATCCTCCGCACCGACGGCGCCGACCTGCCGTGGCAGCGGGTGATCGCCGCCTCCGGCCGCCCCGCCGTGCACAAGGCGCGCGAGCAACTGGAACTCCTGCGCGCCGAGGGCGCCCCGATCGACGGTGACCGGGTGGTTCTGCGGAAGTGCCGGGCTCAGCTGGGTTGAGGTAGCGAGACGGAGCGCTTGCTTTAGCGGCGTTTCGACACGACTCGCCTAGCGGCTCGTCGGCTCAACGGGCGGCGAGGCGATCGTCGATTCGACGGGCTGTCAGGCGGTCGCCGGCTCAACGGGCTGATAGGCCGTCGTCGGCTCACCAAGCGGGTGGGGAGTCGGACGGCAGGCTGTCGCGGATGCGGTCATTATTCCCGCTTGTGCGACGGTCTGCGATCAGCCGGCCCTACACCAGCAGGCGGACCCGATCAACGACACGCAGCAGCCCGGGGAGCGCGCCCGACGTGGACCGCGGATGCAGCGCGTGCACGCCCAGCCGGAACATGGTGGCGCGCAGGAGCATCTGCGGCCAGTCCTCCAGGTCCGACCAGCGGTCGATCAGATCCTCGTCGGCGCCACCCCAGGCGAGGGCGTCGACGACGACCACCGCCGACGCCCATGACGCGGGCCGCCAGTACGGCACGATGTCGGTGATCGCCGGGGCCGCGGCACCGGCGAACAGCACCGTGCCGAACAGGTCGCCGTGCACCACCTGCGGGGTCGCGGTGACCGGCCGGCGCAGGCCGGCGAGGGTCTTCAGCGCGGCCAGTGATTGCAGCGCGTCCTCGGTGTCCGGCTCGGCCATGCCCGCGGCGCGCGCCGACCGCAGCGGCACGTCTTCCCAGGCGCCGCGGTCGGCCGCGTTGAAGACGTCGACGTCGCCGAACGGCGGGGCCGGCGGTTGCAGCAGGAAGCGCGGCCGTTCGAGCTTGGCGAGCGCACCGTGCAGGCGGTCGGCGACGGCCAGGACCTCATCGTGCCGGGGCTCCGGACTGCCCGCGACGTAGGTGTCCGCGCGCCAGCCGGAGACCACGTAGCGGCCGTCGCTCGCGCGCAGCGGGCGCGCGATCCGCATGCCCTCGACGTACAGGTTCTCCCGGGCCGCGGCGGACCACGCCGCACGCGCATGATCGGGCACCAGCGTCAGCACGACTTCCCCGACGCGCCAGCCGACCACCCCGCTGCCCTCCATCGCGATGGGGGGATGCGCGGTCAGCCCGAAGGTGGTCAGCACCTGCTCCGGCGGCTCGGCAATCATGGTCACCCTCGAAACATTACCCACGACCAGGCCGCGGCCCGGTGAAGCCACACCGTGCGCCGCCGCACACCGCGGACGGCGGGTCAGTAGATCGGCATGGCCGGATCGACCTGCTCGGCCCAGGCGACGATGCCGCCGCGCAGGTGCCGCACCCGTTGCAGGCCGGCCGCCCGCAGGGCCAGCAGCGCCTCGGCCGAGCGGACCCCGGTCTTGCAGTACAGCACCACATCGGCGTCGTGCGGGATCTCACCGAGCCCGGAACCCGAGGTCACCGCGCCCTTCGGCACCAGCCGGGCCCCGGGCAGCCGTACGATCTCCCACTCCACCGGCTCGCGCACGTCGATCAGCACCGGCGGCGACGGCGAATCCAGCGCCGCCCGCAGCTGTTCGGCGGTCACCTCGTCCGCGGGCTCCACCGCCGGCCGGGCGACGCCGCAGAAGGCCTCGTAGTCGTCGGCCAGCGCGGTGATCGGCGCCCGTTCGGGGTCGCGCCCGAAGCGCACCGTGCGCTGGGTCATCGCGAGCGCGTCGTACACCAGCAGCCGGCCCAGCAGCGGTTCCCCGATGCCGCAGATCAGCTTGATCGCCTCGGTGCCCATCAGCGAGCCGATGGTCGCGCAGAGGATGCCCAGGACGCCGCCCTCCGCGCACGACGGCACCAGCCCGGGCGGCGGCGGGTCCGGATACAGGTCCCGGTAGTTGCGTCCACGACCGCCGGGGGCGTCGTCGTAGAACACCGAGACCTGCCCGGTGAACCGGAAGATCGAGCCCCACACGTACGGTTTGCCGGCCAGCGCGGCGGCGTCGTTGACCAGGTACCGGGTGGCGAAGTTGTCGGTGCCGTCGAGGATCAGGTCGTAGCCGGAGAACAGTTCGACGGCGTTGTCGGCGGTCAGCGCGAGGTCGTGCACCCGGGTGCGCACCAGTGGATTGAGGGCGGCGATCGACTCGGCCGCGGAGGCGGTCTTCCGGCGGCCCACATCGGCGGTGGAATGGATCACCTGGCGCTGCAGATTCGACCGGTCGACGACGTCGAAGTCGACGATCCCGAGCGTGCCGATCCCCGCGGCGGCGAGGTACAGCAGGGTCGGCGAGCCCAGCCCGCCCGCGCCCATCACCAGTACCCGGGCGTTCGCCAGACGGCGCTGCCCGACCGTGCCGACCTCGGGGATGATCAGGTGCCTGCTGTACCGGGCGATCTCCTCGGCGGTCAGCTCCGGACCCGGTTCCACCAGCGGTGGCAGCGGTCCCTGCGGCGCGGTCACTTGTCCGGGTAGGGCCAGGGGTTCGGCCGGCAGGTGAAGGTGCGATTGGCCTTCATCCCCGGATCGAGGGCGAGGATGTCGCTATTCGACGTCCCGAAGGTCTGCTGCATCATGACCGGCGCCAGCGCACCGTCCTTCTCGCACGGGAGGTGGTGCTCGTAGCCGATGCCGTGGCCGGTCTCGTGATTGATCATGTACTGCCGGTAGGCGATGTCGTCGCCGTCGAACGCGGTGGCGCCGCGGATCCAGCGAGCCTCGTTGAGCACCACCCGCACCTCCGGCGGGTAGAAGCACGACGTCTCCAGCTTGATCTGGTAGCCGCACAGCTCACGCGAGGTGTCGGTGGAGGTCAGCGAGATCCGGAGTTCGGGCTCACCCTTGTCGATCCGGCGGAACGCCACCTTGCCCCCGCCGATCCAGCTCTTCGGGTTCGCGAGGGTGGCGTCGACCAGTTTGGCGAAGGCCTTGTCGCCGCCGTAGTCCGACGACTTGAGGCCGTCCTCCACCTCGACGGTGTACGTGTACACCTCGTCGCCGGTGCCGATCTTGTCGGTGGTGCCGGGCACGACGTGGAAGGTCTGCTCGCCCTTGGTGGTGTAGCTGCCGCCGTCCGGCAGCGTCCCGACCGGCAGGGCGCTCTCCGGGATGGTCGACGGCGCACCGACCGGCGTCGTCTCCTTGGTGATGTCCAGGTTGCGGGAATGCGGATCCACCGAGTCCGCCGCGTTCGCGGCGCGCCCACCGTCGTCGACGATGGTCACGACCAGCAGCGCGACGGTGAGCACCGCCAGCACGCCGATCGCCCAGGCGCGCCAGCCCCAGGTGCGGAAGAATCGCCCGATCGCGCCACCCGACTGCTGTGCGGTGCCGGACTGGTCGGCGATCGGGTCCCATCGGGCGCGCAGCGGCTGGTCGGGCCGCGGGCGCCGGGGGCGGCTCGGCCCCGGCGGTGGTGTACCGGTCACGTCACAACTGTCTCACAGACGTGCACCTATACCGTGCATCCACCCCATGGCACACCCGCGCGAACGAGGTGTCGGGCCGAGTACGCTGCTCTACATGCCATCCGCTGATTCCTCCGCCGTGCACGGGGCAGATCCCACTGCGCACGGCCGGACCAACACCCGTCTGCCGCGGAGCGCGCGGCGCCGCCAACTGCTCGACGCCGCCAGCGAGATCTTCGTGGAGCGCGGCTACCACTCCGCAGGCATGGACGAGATCGCCTCTGCCGCGGGTGTGAGCAAACCGGTCCTCTACCAGCACTTCCCGTCGAAGCTCGACCTCTACATCGCGGTGGTCGATTCGCATGCCGAGAAGCTGGTGTCCGACGTCAACCGTGCGCTGCTCACCACCACCGACAACTATCAGCGGGTCCGCGCCGCGGTGAAGGCCTTCTTCGATTTCATCGACGAGGACAACTCGGGTTACCGCCTCATCTTCTCCTCCGACGCCAAGGACCCCGCCGTGATCCGCCGGGTCGAGGGCGCCACCGAGGCGTGCGTCGACGCCGTCTACGGCCTGGTGATGACCGACTCCGGACTGGATCCGCATCGCTCCCGGATGCTGGCCGCCGGTCTGGTCGGCGCCAGCCAGGTCAACGCCCGCTACTGGCTCGAAGCCAACCGTCCGATCCCGAAGGAAGACGCGGTCGAGATCACCGTCGCACTGCTCTGGCAGGGCCTGTCCGGCGTGCCGCGCATCGGCTGACCCGAATACGACACGGAAAAGGCCGCCCCGTCGGGGCGGCCTTTCGTCGTCGCGGGTCGCTCAGGCCGGGCCGAAGCCGACGCGGCGGTTCTCCGCGGTGCCGACCTCCACGTACGCGATCTTGCCCACGGGCACCAGCACGCGCGAACCCTTGTCGTCGGTCAGCTCCAGCACGCCGCCGTCGGCTAGCGCGTCCGACACGGCCTTGTGCACGCTGTCGGAGCTCTCCTTGGACGTCAGCGACAGTTCGCGGGCGGTGTTCTCGATGCCGATCTTGACCTCAACGCTCATGACGCACGATCGTACGCCAGCGTTCCGGGTGTATCTCCGCTGACCACGGCCCGTTCACTGACAGCGCAAACGACGTCGTCAGCCGAGCCCGAGTTCGGCCATCCGCTCGGTGTGCCGCTCGGCGATCGCGTCGAAAAAGGCCGTCGCGGTGGCCAGCGAACCGGTGCTGGCGAACAGCAGATCGGTGACGTCGTCGTCCTCGGCCAGCACCCACTGCATGTGGGTGATCGCCTCGCCGAGCAGCCGCCGCCCCCACAGCGTGAGCGGCGCCGCGATCGCCGGATCGGCTTCCACGGCCGCGCGTACCTCATCGCGGGCGAACTGCGACGACGCCGTGTGCGCCAGGACCTCGCGGAACACCTTGCGCGCCTCGCCCGGCAGCGTCTCGACCATCTCAGCATAGAAGTCGGCCACCATGCCGTCGCTCAGATACAGCTTCACCAACACTTCCAGCCAGGTGCTCGGCGTGGTGACCCGGTGGTATCGGTCGAACACCCCGCGGTGCGCGGTGATCGCCGCGTCGACCGTGCCGCCGGCGCCGGTGACCTGCTCGGCCAGCAGTTCCAGGTGCGCGATCTCCGAGCCCATCAGCCGGATCAGGGCGACCCCGTCGGCCACCGCCGGCGCCATCGCCGACTCGTCGATCAGGCGGTGCACCGCGGCGTATTCGCCGGCCAGGAAGATCTCGTACAACTTGGTCACGGCGGACTTGTCCGGGGCTGCGGAGGTGTTCGGCATGGCAGTCAGCCTAGGCGGTGGTTCTCGAGCCTGTCGACGGATGGCCCCGGGCCAGGTCGAAGGGTGGTTTCCGAGCCTGTCGAACGGCGGTTCACCGGGGCCGGGCGAGGGTCACGGTACACTCGAGGGCAGACGGAGGCGGCAACGTGCCGGAAAGGCCCGCTGCGCCCGTCGTACTTGAGCGCGCACCGACTATCCGCTCACGCCGGCCGACCCCGCCGCGACTACCGAGCCCGGGGACCCCGTGGAGCCTGACGAGTGCGTGCATGACGCACACGAGAGGCAACGAAAAACTCCATGACCACCCCCACTGTCGACGCGAACGACGACGTCCAGACCACGATCGTCGCCGAAGACCACCGGTCCCCCACCTTCGCCGAGCTCGGCATCGACGACGCGATCGTCGCCGCGCTGGCGGCCGACGGCAAGACCCACACCTTCGCCATCCAGGAACTGACGCTGCCGCTCGCGCTGGCCGGCTCCGACCTGATCGGCCAGGCCCGCACCGGTATGGGCAAGACCTACGGCTTCGGCGTGCCGCTGCTGCACCGTCTGGTGCACGCCGCCGACTACAACCTCCGGCCGCTCGACGGCACGCCGCGCGCGCTGGTGATCGTGCCGACCCGCGAACTGTGCATCCAGGTCCACGAGGATCTGACCACCGCCGCCAAGGGCGTCGGCGTCACCACCGCCGACGGCACCGACCGGCCCATCAAGCTGACCGCCATCTACGGCGGCCGGCCGTACGACTCGCAGATCGCCGAGCTGCAGTCCGGCGTCGACGTCGTGGTCGGCACCCCGGGGCGTCTCCTCGATCTGGCTCAGCAGGGCCACCTGGTGCTCGGCAAGGTGCAGATCCTGGTGCTCGACGAGGCCGACGAGATGCTCGACCTGGGCTTCCTCCCGGACATCGAGCGCATCATGGGCGCGCTGCCGACCCCGCGCCAGACCATGCTGTTCTCGGCCACCATGCCCGGGCCGATCGTCACCCTGGCCCGCACCTTCCTCACCCAGCCGACGCACATCCGCGCCGAGCAGGCCAACGACTCGGCCGTGCACGAGCGGACCACGCAGTACGTCTACCGCGCGCACGCGCTGGACAAGG
This sequence comes from Gordonia sp. PP30, assembly GCF_023100845.1. NCBI lineage: Bacteria > Bacillati > Actinomycetota > Actinomycetes > Mycobacteriales > Gordoniaceae > Gordonia > Gordonia sp. PP30. Next base: position 3,541,985 of record NZ_CP095864.1, read on the forward strand.
CCGAGCTGGTGGCCCGCATCCTGCAGGCCGACGGCCGCGGCGCGACGATGATCTTCACCCGCACCAAGCGCACCGCGCAGAAGGTGGCCGACGACCTCGCCGAGCGGGGCTTCAAGGTCGGCGCCGTGCACGGTGACCTCGGTCAGGTGGCCCGTGAGAAGGCACTCGGCCGGTTCCGCGACGGTTCGGTCGACGTGCTGGTGGCGACCGACGTCGCCGCCCGCGGCATCGACATCGACGACGTCACCCACGTCATCAACTACCAGTGCCCGGACGACGACAAGACCTACGTGCACCGCATCGGCCGCACCGGCCGCGCCGGCCGCACCGGCATCGCCGTCACCTTCGTCGACTGGGACGAGCTGCACCGCTGGGAACTGATCGACAAGGCCCTCGGCCTCGGCCAGCCGGAGCCGGCGGAGACCTACTCCACCTCCGAGCACCTGGGCACCGATCTCGGTGTGCCCGCCGACGCGACCGGCCGGGTCGGCCGTCCGGCCGGCGCGAGCTCGGAGGAGCGTCAGGCCGCGCGCCGCGAGCGCGAGGCCCGGTCCGATCGGCCGAAGCGGGAACGCCGACGCACCCGCGGCGGCCAGCGCGGCGGCGACGCCTCCGCCGCCCCGGACGAGACCACCGGCACCCCGGAGACCGATACCGCCGCGACCGAGCAGGCCACCGGCGGCCAGGGCGAGGGCGCCTCGCGGCCTCGGCGCCGCCGTCGTCGTCGTTCCGGCGCGAAGACCGCGTCCACCTCCGCGACCGCGGCCACCACCGCCGACGCCGGGGCCGCCGCGTCCGGCCCGGCCGAGTAGCGCCGCAGCGTCGACGTTGGCCCGCCTCGCGCCGGAACGCCGCACCCGCCTCGATCTCGCGATCACGGCGGTGCTGGTGGTGCTCGTGATCGCCGGCGGCGTCGCCGTGTGGTGGACCAGTCCGGCCCGATCGACCGAGCTGACGACCGCCGGCACCGACCCCGAACAGCCGTTGCCGACCGAGAGTCTCCCGACCGAGCTGCGTGAGCTGTGGCGCGCGAAGTCGTCGGCCACCGATGTTCCGGCGATCGGCAAGGCCACCATTGTCATCGCCGACGGCGGCACGGTGACCGGGCACGACCCGCTCTCCGGCAAGCAGCTGTGGCGCTATCACCGCGACGCCGCGCTGTGTGCGGCCGTCGCGGCGTGGCCGGGCGGCGACAACGACGTGCTCGCCGTCTACCGCGACAGCCGCGGCTGCAGCGAGGTGACGGCGCTCGACGCGAACCGCGGCTCCCGCAAGGGCAACCGCACCAGCGACGCGGACAAGCAGATCACCCTCTCGTACGACCTAACCTTCGCGCTGGCCGCCGGCGACACGCGGCTGGAGACCTGGGGATCCAATCTGGTGCGCGGTATCGAGTACGGCCGGGTCGACGCCCCGGTGAACCCGGGCGTGGCGCCGGACCGGCGGCAGTGCCACATCTTCTCGGCGATCTCCGGCGGCGACCGTGTCGCGCTGATCGAACGGTGCGAGCGCGACGCCGGTTACCGGCTCACCATCCTCGCGTCCACGCTGACCAGCGACGAGAAGATCCGCGAGTGGGGCTCACAGCTCATCACCCCGACCAGTCGCGGCGCGGCGCCGGTCGTGGTGTCGGCGACCGACACGAATGTCGCCGTGTACGACGGCGGTGCCGACACCGGCAAGGTTCCGGCCGTCCGGATGTTCGGGACCGACGCCCGCGAGCAGTCGGTCAAGACGGTCGACGGTGACGTGACCCCGCCGGCCGACAGTCATCCGATCACCGGCAGCGGCCTGATCACCTACTGGACCGGCCGGTCGACGGTGGTGCTCGACGCTACCAACGGCATGCCCTACCTGCAGCTTCTCGACACCCTCGGGCCGGGTGAGACGGCAACCGGCCTGCTCGTCCCGGTCCCGGGCGCGATCAGCGTCCGCGATCCGTCCGACGGCCACGAGCTGCGCCGCCTCCCGGTCGACCGCGGCGGCTACACCGGCGTCGTCTCCCTCCGCACCCTCGGCCCGTACGTGGCCGAGCAGCGCGGGGACGAGCTGGTCGTGCTCGGTCCCCCGCCCGCGTCCTGATCTCCTTCAGGTCACCCGCGCGTTCTCGTGGTCCGCGCGTTCTGGTCACCCGCGCGTTCTGGTCACCCGCCCGTACTCGTCGCCCGCCCGTTGAGCCGGTCGAGCCCGCCAGGGCGAGACCGAGTCGAAACGCACCCCTCGACGAGGACGCGTTCTCAGCCGCCCAGCTCGAAGGTCCGCAGATCCTTGCCGTTCCAGTGCCCCCACAGGTTCTCGGCGAGTTCCCGGTAGGCGGTGGCACCCTTGTTCTTGCGCCCGCGCATCACCGATGCGCCCGACGCCGAGGCCTCGGCGAAGCGGACGGTCCGCGGGATCGGCGGATCCAAGACGGGCAGCTGGTAGCGATCGGCGACGTCGGACAGCACATCGCGCGAATGCGTGGTGCGGGCGTCGAACAGCGTGGCGATGGCGCCCAGCGTCTTCAGTTCCGGGTTGGTGATCTGCTGCACCTCGGTGACCGTCCGGAGCAGCTGCCCCAGACCGCGGTGCGCGAGGGTCTCGCACTGCAACGGCACGACCACCTCGTCGGCGGCGGTGAGCCCGTTGAGCGTCAGCACGCCGAGCGACGGCGGGCAGTCGATCAGGATCACGTCGAAGTCCTGCGCCACCTCGGCGAGCGCCCGCTTGAGCGCGTACTCGCGGCCCGGCCGCATCAGCAGCAGCGCCTCGGCACCGGCGAGGTCGATGGTGGCAGGCAGCAGCGTCACATTGTCGTCGGTGTCGAGCAGCACATCGGCGATGTCCTCGGCACCGAGGAGGACGTCGTGGACCGACTTACTCAGCGAATCGGGGTCGTGTCCGAGCGAAAAGGTCAGGCAGCCTTGCGGATCCAGGTCGACGACCAGTACCGACACGTCCAGGTCGGCCAGGGCCGCCCCGACGGAGGCCGTGGTCGTGGTCTTGGCGACCCCGCCCTTCTGGTTGGCGATGGCGAGCGTGCGCGTCATGCCCACCACCCTAATGTGTCGGCCCGCACAGGGCCTTCCGGCCCTGTCAGGCGTCCGGCGGCAGGTCGTGCCCGGCGAGGTAGTGGACCGACACCGGCGCGAAGACCAGTCCCAGGACGACGAGCACGATGATCATCAGCGGCGCCCCGAACAGCGCCTGGTGGTGGTCGACCAGCAACGACGACCCGGTCAGCAGTGACCACGCCACCGGGATCAGCAGGATGTTGGTGATGACGCCGATCGCACGCCCCCAGCGTCGTCCGTGGTACAGCGCGATCCCGCCGGCCAGCACGCCGCCGAAGATGCAGATGAACCACAGCGCGGTGCCGGGGCCGCTGACCCACGATTCGTGGTGGTGTCCGACGAGCGCGAGGATCAGGTAGACCACCGCGACGGAGAGGCCCGCCAGGCCCTGGGCCGAGACGATGCCGCCCGCCGCCCGCAGGGTCGCCGGGATCGTGGACGACGGCCGGGGTTCGACCGGGGCGGAATCGGAATCGCTCACGCCCCTACCCTATTTGACCCCGGCCGCACCGGGCCGCGCCGGGCACCACCGGTAGGCTGGTTGCTCGTGCGCGTCATGCTGGTCACCAATCCTTTTGCCACTTTCACCACCGCGGCCGGCCGGGACACCCTGGCCAACACCCTCAGCGCGCGGTACGACGTGGACGTGGAGCACACCACGCATCGCGGACATGCCGGCGAGCTGGGTGCCCGCGCCGCCGCCGACAGATACGACGCGGTGGTGGTGCACGGCGGCGATGGCACCGTCAACGAGGTGGTCAACGGCATCCTCGGCGCGCCCGATCGGCCGTCGCCCGTCGATCCGGCCGACCTCCCCGCGCTCGGCGTGATCCCCGGGGGCAGCGCCAACGTCTTCGCCCGCGCTCTCGGCATCGACCGCGACCCGATCGTCGCGACCGCACAACTGATCTCGCTGCTCGACTCGGGCAGCCGCCGGCCGATCAGCCTCGGCCACACGCTGAACCGCTGGTTCCTGTTCAACGCGGGCATGGGGATGGACGCGATCGTCGTGCGCCGCATGGAGGACAAGCGCCGCAAGGGCAAGAAGGCCACCGCCCAGCGCTACTTCGCGACCACGGTGTCGTCGTTCTTCTCGTCGTCGGTCACGCCGCCGGTCTTCACCGTTACGGTGCCCGACCGCGAGCCGATCGAGGGGGTGCGCTTCGGCTTCGTCAGCAATACCGGGCCCTGGACCTATTTCGGCACGCGGCCGATCGCCACCAACCCGCACACCGACTTCGATCACGGCCTCGGCGTGTTCGCCGCCACCAGTGTCGGGATCCTGCGCAACATCGCCCTCGGCAGCCAGTTGCTCCGCGGCTCGGACAACCCGCACGCACGGCATCTGTTCCGCGACGACGACGTCGAGTGGGTCCGCTTCACCGGGGCCGAGCCCGCCGACGTGCAGATGGACGGCGACTACCTGGGCCGGTACACCGAGTTGGAGTTCGGCACCCGCAAGCACGTGCTGCACGTCGCCGCCGCACAGCCCGAATAGGACTTACCGACATTCTCGCAGGTCAAAGCGTCGTACACCCGCTCGTTACCTACGGGTAACTGCCGTGTCGACTGATTGCAACCCCTTGTGATCTATCCGGCAATCAGAAAATACCCCTAGCCAAATGTCGGCACAGGGTAGTACAACGGTAACAGACAGCAAAACTCCCGCCCCCAGCGCACCGGGTCACCGGCCGCCTGCTAGGTGAGGCACCTGCTGTTAACAGCCCGTAGCAACCCACGAGCTCCAACGCGCCGCCATGAAGTGGTGCGCCTGGAGTCATGCCGCAAGGAGAGATGAAATGGACTGGCGTCACAAGGCCATCTGTCGCGATGAGGACCCGGAACTGTTCTTCCCGGTGGGCACCAGCGGCCCGGCCATCGCGCAGGTCGCCGATGCCAAGCTGGTGTGCCAGCGCTGCCCGGTGACCGCCGAGTGCCTGAGCTGGGCGCTCGAGACCGGTCAGGACGCCGGCGTCTGGGGCGGCATGAGCGAGGACGAGCGTCGCGCTCTCAAGCGCCGCAACGCCCGCACCCGCGCCCGCAGCGCGGTCTGAGACCCCGCCGGAGCACGCTCCGGCGACAATCGAGAAGCCCGGCCGATCTCTTCACGGCCGGGCTTCTTTCTGTTCTGACCCGACTGTGACGTATTTTCTCGGGCCGGGTCTCCGGCCTGCGCATTCCGCCGACGCCGCGGCCGCACCGGCCGGAAGACGTCACGGTAGGGACAGCCGGTCAGTGCAGGGGGATCTTCAACTCGACCAGCGTGCCGGGGGCGCCGGGATTCGGGCCGATCGAGATGCGGCCGCCGAGGTCGTTCGAGACCAGGGTGCGCACGATCTGCAGGCCCAGCCGGTCGGAGGAGTCCAGATCGAAGCCGGCGGGGACACCCACCCCGTTGTCGGTCACCCGGACGGTGAGACCGCGCAGGTCGCGCTCGCCGTCCACCACGATCGTCGGCGCCGGCGTCTCACCGGTGAACCCGTGCTCGATCGCGTTCTGCATGACCTCGGTGAGCACCTGCACGAGGGGCATGGCGAGATCGGCCGGGAGCACGCCGAGACGACTGCCCCGCCGCACCCGGATCGTCGCGGCGAACGGACTCGGCGCACCGACGTCGGCCAGGGTCGGGATCAGCCGGTCGACCACCGCGTCGAGATCCACTTCCTCGTCCACGCTGCCCGACAGCATCTCGTGCACCAGCGCGATCGACGAGACCCGGCGCACCGCCTCGGTCAGCGCCACCGTGGTCTCGGCGTTCCCGGACCGCCGCGCCTGCAACCGCAGCAGCGCCGAAACGCTCTGCAGATTGTTCTTCACCCGGTGGTGGATCTCCCGGATGGTGGCGTCCTTGCTGATCAACGCCAGGTCGCGGCGCTTCACCTCGGTGACGTCGCGGATCAGCAGTGCCGCACCCCGGCTCTGCCCACGACTGCGCAGTGGTACCGCGCGGATCAGTACGCTGGCCCGTCTGGCGTCGAGTTCCATGCGCAGCGGCAGGTCGGCCGCGGGCAGCGCGGCGCCCGTTCCACCGTCGCGCTCGCCGCAGGCCGCCGACAGCGTGACCGCCACATCGACGGCGTCGAACGGATCGGTGAGCAACTGGGCGAAGACGTCGGCGAGCCGGGCGTGCCCGAGCTCGGCGGTCCAGCCCATCCGATGCACCGCCGAGACCGCGTTCGGGCTGGCGTAGACCACCCGCCCGCCCGCGTCCAGACGAATGAAGCCGTCGCCGGCGCGCGGCGTGGAGAGGCCGAGCGTGTTCGCCTCGTCGAGTGGGAAGGTGCCCTCCACGACCATCTGGCACAGCGCGTCGGCGGCGTCCCGGTAGGCCGACTCCAGCGGCGACGGGGGCAGCGTCCCGGACGCGTCTCCCGTCCTGCCGAGGACCGCGATCACCTCGCCGCCGAAGGTCACCGGCACGCCGATGCGCTCCACCAGCAGGTCGCCGAATCGCCGGGCGACGTCGTCCCGTTCGATCCGCCCGCTGACGAAGGCCCGGGTCACGAACGGATTGGCACCCTGCGGGCTGGCCGGCGAGTCGACGCGGTGGCCCACCTCGTCGTGCGGGAACAGGGTCGACGCGGTGTTGGGGCGCACCTGCGCCACGTACACCTGCCGGTGGTCGGCGCCGGGCACGGCGAGCACGTAGTCGGCGAAGGAGAGATCCGCCAGAAGCTGCCACTCGGCCACCAGCCGCTGCAGGTGCAGCGCGGCCGGATCGGACAGGTCGGTGTGCTCGGCGAGCAGGTCGTGAAGGGTGGCCATCGTCGCCCATCGTAGATCAGGCGATTAACGCCGACCGGCCGCGGCGTGACAGAATCATCGATGATCTTTTCCCTAGAGATGTCAGGAGGTCCGTCATGGGTAAGCGCGGACGCAAGAAGCGTGCACGTAAGAAGAACAAGGCCAACCACGGCAACCGCCCGAACGCCTGAGTCTTCGCATAGACAAGACGACGACGGCCCGGTCCCCGATCATTCGGGGCCGGGCCGTTCGCATCGCTGCCGAGGCTAGGGAGCGCTCGGGTCGGCGCGGATCGTCGTCTGCTGCACGATCACGGTTCGCCGGATCTCGACGCGCAGTCGTTCCCGCAGGCCCTCCGGCGCGGCCTCGCAGCATTTGCGCCGAAGCAGTTCCTTGATCTGCTGCTGCACCGCGTAGTGCTCCAGGCACGACGGGCACTCCTCGAGATGCTCCTGCAGCCGTGCGCGGGCGTTGAGGTCGCACTCGTTGTCGAGCAGCAGGAAGATGTCGGCGAGTACCGCCGAGCAGTCGAGCCGTTCCCCGTGGTCCGGGGTGCCGGCGGTCATCGGGTCGCCTCGCTCTTCGCGCGGCCGATACCGCGCTCGCGCGCGACGTCGGCGAGAAGTTCCCGCAGTTGCTTGCGGCCGCGGTGCAGCCGGGACATCACGGTGCCGATCGGGGTGTCCATGATCTCGGCGATCTCCTTGTACGGGAGTCCTTCGACGTCGGCGTAGTAGACGACCATCCGGAAGTCCTCCGGCAGCTGCCCGAGCGCGTCCTTGATCTCGCTGTCGGGCAGGGCGTCGAGCGCCTCCACCTCGGCCGACCGCAGGCCGGTGGAGGTGTGCTCGGAGTTCGCCGCGAGCTGCCAGTCGGTGATCTCGTCGGTCGGATACTGCGCGGGCTGTCGCTGCTTCTTGCGATACGAGTTGATGTAGGTGTTGGTGAGGATGCGGTACATCCACGCCTTGAGATTGGTGCCCTTCTTGAACGACGAGAACGCCGAGAAGGCCTTCACGTAGGTCTCCTGCACCAGATCCTCGGCGTCCGCCGGGTTACGCGTCATCCGCAGCGCGGCACCGTAGAGCTGGTCGAGCAGCGGCAGAGCGTCCCGCTCGAACCGCGCGGTGAGCTCCTCCGGGGTCTCGGCCGGTTCCTGCTCGGCGGCCGGAGTGTCCGTGTCGTCGGCTGGCGTCACCGCTGTCCCTTCACTGGATTCGCTCGGCACCTCCCCCGAGATGTGCTCTATCAAGTCTAGCGAGTCGCGCAGGGGCCGCCGCACGCCCACCGCGTCGAGAGTTGTGGTTGCCACGACCAGCCACGCACCTTACTGAGATCGTTCCGCTTGCGATCAGTCCCAACAACGACGGCACCGGTCTTGTTCCGCGCGATGCGACGGGTGCGACAATGGGGACATGTGCGGACGGTATGCGGTGGCGACGGATCCGGCGAAGCTCGCCGCCGAGATCGACGCCCGCAACGAGGTTCCGGAGTCCGACGACCTCGGCCCGAACTACAACGTCGCACCCACCACCACGGTGATGACCGTCGTCGACCGGCATGAACGCGGCGACGCCGCCGAGCCCGTCGACCGTCGGGTGCGCGCCATGCGCTGGGGCCTGATCCCGCCGTGGACCAAGGAGTTCGGCAAGGGACCGCTGCTGTTCAACGCCCGCGCCGAGACCGTGACGGAGAAGCCGGCGTTCCGGGCCGCGGCCAAGAACAAGCGCTGCCTGTTCCCGATGGACGGCTGGTACGAATGGCAGGCCGGCCCCCTGGACAGCCGGGGAAAGCCCACCAAGATCCCGTTCTACATGTCCCCGCGCGACGGTTCACGACTGTTCATCGGCGGGTTGTGGGCGGCGTGGCGCTCACCCGAAGACCGGGAAGCCGGGAACGACGACGCCTGGATCTCCAGCGCGGCGATCCTGACCACCGAGGCCGTCGGCGCCCACCGGGAGATCCACGACCGGATGCCGCTGATCATGCCGTTCGAGTACTGGGCCGCCTGGCTCGACCCGGACCGTCCCGCCGACCCCGGCCTGCTGGCCCCGCCCGACCTGACACTGGCCGACGCCATCGAGATCCGCGAGGTCTCTCCCCTGGTCAACCGGGTCGCCAACAACGGCCCCGAGCTGCTGGAGGCGGCGCGATGAGTACCACCCCTTCGACTCCGCTCAGGAACCACCGGCCGGGCCCGCTGCAGCGACTGGGCTATCTGCTCGGGCGGCCGCTGCCCGACTCGATGCGGGACTGGGTGCGGCGCGACATCACCGGCCGGCGCAATACGCTGCGGTATCTCCTCCGCGGCTTCGTACCCTTCGTCCCGATCGCCGTGGGCCTGTGCTTCATCCCCGCGCCGTGGTGGGTGCGCGGCGGCATGGTGCTGCTCCTGGCGATCCCCCTGCTCTACTTCCAGATCGCCCTGAAGGACGTCTACCGGCGCCACCTGCTGCGCAACAACGGACTCAACCCGAAGCTGGCCGACAAGGTGAAGATCGTGCGCCTGTCCGACGCCCAGGCCCTCTACGAGGCCAAACACCGGCCCTCGGTTCCTGAGCGGAGTCGAAGGGCGGTCACCGCGCCGATCGAGATCGACGGCGTCGTCGTCGACCGGTCGCCCGACGAGAATCAGCGCTGATCCAGCGGGCGTGGCTTCGACTCGTCTCGACCCCGCGGGACTCGACCGGTGGTTCCTGAGCGGAGCCGAAGGGCTCGACCGACTCAACGAGGCCTTGTCCAGCCGGCTGAGCAGGCCGAGGAACGAGGCCTTGTCGAGGCCACGCCTCTTCTCACGCGTACGAGTAGTCGTCCAGCGGGAAGCTGTCCATCTCGTGCAGGGTCGCGAGGGTCGACGACGGGCGCAGGAGCGTCGCCTCGCCGTGCTGGTTGAAGTAGTAGCTGCGTGATGTCGCGCAGTCCCCGGCGTAGAACACCGACGAGTCGAGCGCCTTGGTGGAGCGGTCGAGGTAGCGCGTGTTGGCGTCCTCGGTCACCTCGAAGGTGTGGGCCCCGCGGCGGCGCAGTTCGGTGAAGAGCCGGGCGATGTGCTTCATCTGCCCCTCGATGGTGGTGAAGTAGCTCAGCCCGCTGTACGAGTACGGGCTGTTCAGGCTCAGCAGATTCGGCATCTTGGGCACCGCGACACCCTCGTACGCCTGGAAGCGGCCCTCGCGCCACCACTTCCCCAGATCGCGGCCGTCGCGCCCGATGATCTGGAAGGCCGGGAAGTTGGTGTCCCAGAGGTTGAATCCGGTCGCCAGCACCAGCGTGTCGATCTCGGTTTCGGTGCCGTCCTCGCTGATGATCCCGCCCGGCGTGAACCGCTCGATCGGCGACGTCTGCAGCGTGACGTTCGGCTGGTTGAACACCCGGAAGTAGGTGTTCGAGAACGTGGGCCGCTTGCAGCCGAAGTCGTACGACGGCGTCAGTTCCCTGCGGGTCTTCCTGTCGCGCACCTGCGCGCGCAGGTGCGCCTTCGAGAGCAGCGCCGCGAGCTTGTTGCCCGGCTTGGCCTGCTTGAAGTGCAGGACACCGAAGACCATCAGCGCCTCCAGGAGCGAGGTGTTGACCAGCCGGGCCGCCTTCTGCGTCAGCGGCACCTTCTCGAACAGGGTCTGCACGCCGTCCGGGATCGCGAAGTCGATCTTCGGCACCACCCAGATCGGGGTGCGCTGAAAGACGGTGAGCGCCTTGGCCTTCCGGGCGAGCTCGGGGATCAGCTGCACCGCCGTCGCGCCGGTGCCGATCACCGCGACGCGCTTGCCGGTGGCGTCGTAGCCGTCGTCCCAGGCCGTGGTGTGGAGGATCTCGCCGGTGAAGTCGCCGATCCCGGGGAAGTCCGGGATGTGCGGCTGGCTCAAGAATCCGGTGGCGGTCACCAGATAGCGCGCGGTGCGGCTGCGCCCGTCGTCGGTGTGGACGGTCCAGAACCGGCCGTCGTCGTCCCATTCGGCGCGGACCACCGCGACGCCGAATTCCATGTGCCGTCGCAGGTCGTACTTGTCTGCGATGTGTTCGGCGTACTTCTTCAGTTCGGCGCCGGGCGCGAAGAGCCGCGACCAGTGCGGGTTGGGCTCGAACGAGTACGAGTAGGTGACCGAGGCGATGTCCACCGCGAGCCCCGGGTAGTGGTTGACGTGCCAGGTGCCGCCGAGATCGTCCTCGCGCTCCAGGATCGCCAGGTTCTCCAGGCCCTGCCTGCGCAGTTCCATCCCGGCACCCATGCCGCCGAAGCCCGCACCGACGATCACCGCGTCGTGATCGAGTCGTTTCTCGCCCATCGTCCAGCCTTCCCCGAAATCTACATGTGACTACGACTCACAGTAACTGAGGTCACAGGCCCCGGCCAGGCGGCGTCACCGACGCCATCCCCAGCACGCCCGGATTCAGGGTCCCCCGCGGGTCCAGCGCCGACTTCACCGCGCGCATCGCGGCCAGATCGGTGGGCGAGCGCGACAGATCCAGCCACGGCACCTTCGCCCGGCCGACGCCGTGTTCGGCGCTGATGCTTCCGCCGAGCCCGGCCACGGCCCGCAGCACCCGGTCGGTGAGCTCGTCGGCGCGGGCCGGATCGACGTCGAGCAGATTCACGTGCAGATTGCCGTCGGCGAGGTGGCCGAACGGGATGTGCCGGGCACCGAATTCGGCGGCGAGCGGGTCGACGGCGTCGATCAGATCACCGAGCGCCGGCAGCGGCACCGACACGTCGAGCTTGACGACGGGGGTGGTGCTGGCGCGGGCGATGATCTCGGTGTGCGCCTCCCGGACCGCCCACAGCTGCGCGGCCGAGCCCTCCTCCAGCACGGCGTCGGCCACACCGGCCGCCTCCAGCGCCACGGCGAGGTCGGCCCCGGCGGCCTCGACCGTGACCAGCAGCAGATACGGCGGCGGGTCGGCGAACGGACGACGATGCCCGTGCTCGGCGAGCAGATCCATGCCGCGCCTGATCATCAGCTCGGCGGCGCAGACCACCAGCCCGGCCTCCTCGATCGCGGTCAGCACACGCAGCGCGGCGGCCGGGTGATCGACCGCCGCGATCGCCGACGCGGTCCGCCGCAGCTGCGGGACCAGCCGGAGGAGGACCCCGGTGATCACCGCGAGGGTGCCCTCGCTGCCGGTGAGCAGCCCGGGCAGGTCGTAGCCGGCGTTGTCCTTGCGGAGCGGCCGCCAGCGGCGCAGCACCTCGCCGGACGCGAGGACGGCCTCGATACCGAGGACCTGCGCGCGCATCGAGCCGTACCGGACCACGTGGATCCCGCCGGCGTTGGTGGCGACCATGCCGCCGACGGTGGCACTGTCGCGCGCGGCGAGATCGACCCCGAAGGCCAGACCGGCGGCGCGGACGCGGCGTTCCAGGCGGGCCAGCGGCACCCCCGCGCCCGCGCCGACCGCGCGACCGGGGACGTCGACGTCGTCGATCCAGTCCAGCCGCGCGGTGGACAGGACGATCGCGGACATCCCGACGGGCGGGACGGAGCCGCCGACCAGGCCGGTGTTGCCGCCCTGCGGACAGATCGCGACCCCGGACCCGGCGCAGCGTCGTACCACGCCGGCCACCTCGGCGGTGTCGCCGGGCCGGACCACGGCGAGGGCGTCGCCCGTCCAGCGGCCGGTCCAGTCGGTGAGGTATCCGGCGGTGATCGCCGGATCGGTCAGGACGTGAGCACCGCCGACGATCCCCGCCAGATCGTCGAGCAGTCCCGCCGCGGACATCGCCGGGTCAGTTGCGCTGCTTGGAGTTGACCAGACTCATCAGCCAGATCAGCAGGCACGCACCACCGAGGCAGGTCAGGAAGCTGAAGCCCCAGCCCGCCTCGTCGACGTTGACCCCGAAGAATTTGAGGATGAAACCACCGACCAGACCGCCGATCACGCCGACCACCACGTTCAGCAGCAGACCGAGCGAATCGGTCCGCTTCATCAGCCTGGCCGCGAGCCAGCCGGCGAGACCGCCGATCAGAATCCAGCCGATGACGCTCAGTGGCAGCATGTCGTTCCCCTTCGTGGACAGCCCGTTTCCGAACCTAACGCTACCCTGGCGCCCATGACCATCAGTATCGTCGCGACACAGTACGGAGAACCCGCCGATTCCCTGGCGGCGGTCCAGACGCCGGTCCCCGAGCCCGGGCCCGGCGAGGTGGTGGTGCGGGTGACCGCCGCGGGGGTCAATCCGTTCGACGCCAAGCAGGTCCGCGGCCAGGTCGGCAACGACCCGGCCAAGCTGCCGTTGCGGATCGGCGGGGAGGCGGCCGGAGTGGTGCACGCGGCCGGCACCGGCACCGAGGTCAGCCCGGGTGACCGCGTGGTGGTCTACCCGGCCACCGGCGCGTTCGCCGAGTACGTGACCGCTCCGGCACCGAACGTGCACGCCATCCCGGACGGGCTCGACGACGGCTCCGCCGCGGCGCTGCTGCTCGCCGGCGTCACCGCGGCCGACATCCTCGCGACGCTGGGTGCCACCGGCGACGACGTGCTGCTGGTGCACGGCGGTGCCGGCGCGGTCGGGGCGATCGTGACCGCCCGCGCGGTCGCCGCCGGGGCGACCGTCATCGCCACCGCGTCGGCCGCCAACCACGACTACCTGCGCGGACTCGGCGCGATCCCCGTCGACTACCGGGGCGATCTCGCGGCCGCGGTCGACGCCGCGGCACCCGCACCGGTGACCGCCGTCGCCGACACGGTGGGCTCCGACCAGGCGATCGACGTGTCGCTGGCGCTGGTGCCCGCGGACCGGATCGTCAGCATCGCGGCGTGGGGTCGGACCGGCGACGGGATCGTCGTGGTCGGCGGCAGCACCGAGGAGTCGCGGCGGCGTCGCCGCGAGGCGGTTCCCGGACTGCTGGCCGACGCCGCGGCGGGGCGGATCGTCGTCGAGATCGCCGGGAGTTATCCCCTCGCAGAGACCGCGCGGGCGCTGGGGGCGGTCAGCGGACCGCATCCGCGCGGCAAGTACGTCGTGCGGCCCTGACGTCCGGGGCCTCGGCTGCTGTTTCGTGGTCGCTCAGCAACCACGAAACAGCAGCCGACGCTAGTCGTGCTTGGCGAAGAACCGGGCGACGGTGATCGCGCCGACCACCACCAGCACCACCACCGCGATCCACAGGACCGCCTTGATGAGGGCGCCGGCGATCGAGGCGAGGATCAGGATGCCGAGGATGACGAGGGCGATCTTCAGCGCCGAGGTGCGCTTGTGTTCGGGGGTGTGCGTGCTCATGTCTCTACCGTGCCTCAGCGGGGCCGCCGAGTCACCCGCGGCTGAGGGATCCGGGCCGGAAATCGGTGATCACCCGGAGACGGTGCCCGACGACTTCCCACCCGAACCGGGGAATGCCCCGGATCCCGGCCGCGTTGAACCGGACTATGACCACGGTTCCGCAGATCACCCTGAACAACGGCGTCACCATCCCGCAGCTGGGCCTCGGCGTCTTCCAGATCGCACCGAAGGACACCAAACAGGTGGTCCTGGACGCGCTCGGCGTCGGCTACCGGCACATCGACACCGCGCAGATGTACGGCAACGAACGCGAGGTCGGTGAGGCGATCGCGGAGTCCGGGATCGCCCGCGACGAGATCTTCGTGACCAGCAAGCTCAACAACGACGCGCACGATCCCGAGGCCGCGCGCGCGGCCACCGCCCGCAGCGTCGACGCACTGGGCGGCCCGCTGGACCTGTACCTGATCCACTGGCCGATGCCCGCGGTCGGCGACTTCGTCGACACCTGGCGCGCCATGGAGGAGTTCGCCGAGCAGGGTCTGACCCGCGCGATCGGCGTCTCCAACTTCCAGATCCCGCACCTGCGGCGCCTGCTCGACGAGACCGGGACCGTCCCGGCCGTCAACCAGATCGAGGTCCACCCCTACCTGCAGCAGGACCCGCTGCGTGCCTTCGGCCGCGAGCACGGCATCGCCACCGAGGCGTGGTCCCCGATCGCCCAGGGCGACGTCCTGGACGACCCGGTCCTGCTCGGCATCGCCGCCGACACCGGCCGCAGCGTGGCCCAGGTGGTGCTGCGCTGGCACCTGGAGCGCGGCGACATCGTCTTCCCCAAGTCGTCTCACCCGGAGCGCCTGCGCGAGAACTTCGACCTCTTCGACTTCTCCCTGAACGACGACCAGCTCGCCGCGATCGCCGCCCTCAACGCGGACCGCCGCCGCGGCCCGAACCCGGACGAGTTCAACTGGATCCCCGGCTGAACCGCACCGGCCGACGGGTTCAGTGCCCGTCGGCCCGGCAAGCACGGATGGTCGTGACCAGTGATTCCAGGGAGTCGACAGTCGCATCGTCGATCGTGACGCGGTAGATCCGGGCGGTTCCATCACGCTGCGCGGCCACCACGCCGGTGTCCCGGAGTATTCCGAGGTGCCGGGACACCGTCGATTGCGGCGCATCGACCGCCGCCATCAGCGCGGCGACACTCATCCCGCCGTCCGCGGCGAGCAGGCAGCGCACGAGCGCGAGACGCAGCGGCTCGCCCAGCGCCCGGAACAGCGGATGCAGGTCTTCGATGAGCCCGTCGACCCGTTCGGCGTGACTCATCGGCCGAGCTTGTCGGCAAGCGCGCCGCGCAGGTCATCGAGTGCGGGATGGTCGGCGGCGTCGCGGTCGGCCCAGGCGTCGAGCATGGCGAGACTCTGGCCCGCGTGATGCCCGAAATGTGACCGCGCGTACGCGGGCGCGTCGAACGGCGCCATCAACCCGAAGAGCCGCAACCCGCACCAGGCCACCGCCCGCGGCACCGGCCGATGCGGCTCGCCGTCGATCGACCGCACCGCCTCCGCTGCCGCGGCGCCGGGTCGGGCGAGATTCTGCAACAGCCGTCCCCAATCCCCGTCCTGTGCCGCCAGCTCGGCCATGTACGGCATCGTCCACGCGGTGCGGGCCAGCCCGGATTCGATCGGAACCACCTTCGCGGCGCGGCCGAAGGCCGCTGCCGCCCGCGCCACCGCATCGTCCGGCCCGGAGAGCTCGAACAGGGCGCGCCCCGGTGCCCAGGCGTCGGTGACCGGGCCGCGGCTCCACGCGAAGAACGACGGCGCCGCCAGGACCGCCTCGGCTGCGGGAAGCCGCCGGCCGAGGAGTTCCAGGTCGCCCGGAACCTTGCTCATCGTGGCGACGACGCCGGCGTGCTCAGCCGCGAAATCGAGCACTTCCGCGTCGACCTCCGCCGGAGGCACAGATAACACAACGACATCCCACTCCCGGGATGCCGCGTCCTCGTAGGTCAGCACCTCCACCGTCCGCGACGACCGTCGGCGACCCCGGCCGCTCCGGCACGTCCGCGCACCTTCCGCGTTCCGCGAGGCGACGGCGATCTGCGCGCTCTCACCCGCCAGACCGGCCGCAGCCACCCCCACGGCGCCGGCGCCCGCGATGAGAATCCCAGCCATCCGTAACTCCATCCTAATATCCGGATATACAGATATAGCACGACTACGCCCGGCCTCCGAACCGGCGGCACAGCTCTTCCGAGGCTCGACACTACGATCTCCCCATGGAGTTCTCCCGGCGCGCCCACGCCGTCAGCCCGTTCCACGCGATGGAGTACGGACGGCGGGCCGCCGAACTGGAAGCCCGCGGCACCCACGTGGTGAAGCTCAACCTCGGGGAACCGGATTTCGGGGCGCCCCCGGCGTTTCTCGAGGAGATCCGGCGGATCAGCGACGGCCGCCCGATGCCGTACACCGGCGCCCTGGGCACCCCCGAGCTGCGGGCCGCGATCGCCGGGTTCAGCCGCGAGCGGTTCGGGGCGCCGATCGACCCGGCGCGCGTCGTGGTCACCACCGGCGCATCGGCGGCGCTCCTGCTGGCGTGCGCGGCACTGATCGATCCGGGCGACGAGGTCCTGGTCGCCGACCCGTCGTATCCATGTAACCGGCGCTTCGCCGAGAGCTTCGGCGCGCGGGTGCGGCTGCTGCCCACCGGACCGGAATCGCGATTCCAGCTCGACGCCGCCGCCGTCGCGGACGCCTGGAGTGAGCGCACCCGCGGGGTGATGGTCGCCTCGCCGTCGAACCCGACCGGCACCAGCCTTCCCTACCAGGACCTTCTCGACCTGATTCACGCGACGCACGACCGCGGCGGGTGGCGCATCGTCGACGAGATCTACCTCGGTCTGGCCGACGGCGAGCGCCGGAGCGTCGCCGCCGACGATCCAGGCGCCGTGGTGGTCAACAGCTTCTCCAAGTACTTCGGCATGACCGGCTGGCGCCTGGGCTGGATGGTGGTGCCCGACGAGATGATCCCGGTGGCCGAACGGCTCGCGCAGAACCTCTACATCTGTCCGCCGACGCCCACGCAGGTCGCGGCGCTGACCTGCTTCACGCCGGAGACTCTTGCCGTCGCCGAGGAGCGTCGCGCCGTCCTGCGCCAGCGCAGGCAACTCCTTCTCGACGGCCTGGCCGGCCTTCCGAACGTCACCGTCCCCGTCGAGCCCGACGGCGCGTTCTACGTCTATCTCGACGTATCGGGTACGGGCCTGTCGGCCACAGACTTCTGCGACCGCGTCCTCGACGAGGCGCACGTCGCACTGACCCCCGGCAAGGACTTCGGAATCACCGGCGCAGATCGCTACGTCCGCCTGTCGTACGCGACCGGCGACGACGACCTGCACGCCGGACTCGACCGGCTCGCCGGCTTCCTGGCGGCCGGCTGACATCGGCTACCCCGCACCGAGCGCTTCGCGAAGTCGCTCGATCAACGGCACCTGGGCGGGGTTCAGCTTGACCGCGGCCTCATCGACGCCGAACCAGCCCGCCCTATCGACCTCGGGGAAGACCTGGGTCCGGCCCGACCGCGGCGGCCAGGCGAGCTCGAAGGTGTTGCTGCGCAGCGTATCCGGGTCGAAGTCGCCCTCGAGCGCGAACGCGGTCACGTACTTCCCGCCGCGCAGGCGCACCTGCCCCAGGTCGGTGGCGATACCGTCCGGCACCGCGTGCCCGGTCTCTTCGGCGAACTCGCGGCGGGCCGCGGCCAGGAGATCCTCCCCCTCCTCGACCAGTCCTTTCGGGATCGACCACGCACCGTCGTCCTTCTTTGCGAAGAACGGCCCGCCCGGATGGACCAGAAGGACCCGCAGATCGTCGCCGCGACCGCGGTAGAGCAGGATTCCGGCGCTGTGTTCGGCCATGGACTCACGGTAGCGCCGTGAGCGCACAGAAGATCGGCCGCTGGGACGCCGCCGAGGGCATATCGCCGCCGGCGGCGCTGAGACGGCCGGTGTTCTGCGGGCGCGGGCCCGCCGCTCCGTCACCGCCGACATGACAGACTGAGACTCATGACTGATTGGGCCGCCCCGACCGCCGCACGACCCGTCGATGCCACCGTCGAACTGCCCGGTTCCAAGTCGATCACCAATCGCGCGCTGATCCTCGCCGCGCTGGCCGACGCCCCGTCGCACCTGACCGGGACGCTCCGCAGCCGCGACACCGATCTGATGCTCGCGGGCCTCGAGGCGATGGGCATCGGCGTGACCGCCGCGCCCGGCGACCTCACCGACCTCACGATCACGCCGCACCCGCTGCACGGCGCCGACGTGCACTGCGGCCTGGCCGGCACCGTCATGCGGTTCCTGCCCGCCGCCGCCGCCCTGGCCGCCGGGCCGGTGCGGTTCGACGCCGACGAACAGGCCCGCTCCCGGCCGCTGACCACGGTGCTCGACGCCCTGCGCAAGCTCGGAGTCGCGATCGACGGCGACGGCCTGCCGTTCACCGTGCGCGGCACCGGCGCCGTGGCCGGGGGGGCGGTGACCATCGATGCGTCGGCGTCGTCGCAGTTCGTGTCCGGTCTGCTGCTGTCGGCGGCGCGTTTCGACACCGGCGCCGAGATCGCGCATCTGGGCGCGCCTGTGCCGTCCATGCCGCACATCGAGATGACCGTCGACATGCTGGCCACCGCCGGTGTGCGCGTGCGGACCGGCACCGATCCGTCCGGCGCGGTGACGCGCTGGGAGGTGAGCCCGGGCCCGATCCGCGCGGTCGACTGGGTGATCGAGCCCGACCTCTCGAACGCCGCCGCGTTCCTGGCCGCCGCCGCGATCACCGGGGGCACCGTTCGCGTCCCGCGCTGGCCCGAGACCACCACCCAGCCCGGCGCCGAGATCGTCTCGATCCTCATCGACATGGGCTGTGACACCGCCGCGTCCGACGACGGCACGCTCACCGTGACCGGCCCGCCGCGGCTGCACGCGATCGACGCCGACCTGCGCGACGTCGGCGAACTCACCCCGACCATCGCGGCCCTCTGCGCGGTGGCGGCGGGCACGTCCACGCTGTGGGGGATCGAGCATCTGCGCGGCCACGAGACCGACCGGCTCGCGGCGCTGACCGCCGAGATCAACCGGCTGGGCGGGACCTGCCGGGAGACCGACGACGGCCTGGTGATCACCGGTCACGAACCCGGCGAGCTGCGCGGCGGGCAGTGGCGGACCTACGCCGATCACCGGATGGCGACCGCCGGCGCGGCGCTCGGCCTGGTGGTCGACGGGGTGACGGTGGAGAACGTGGAGACCACCTCGAAGACCATGCCGCGCTTCCCCGAGATGTGGACCGAGATGCTGGACGCGAACTGACGTGGGCCGCTCCGCCCGTTCCTACGACGAGTCCGACGTCCGGATCCGTCCCGGCAAGGGCACCCGTCCGCGCACCAAGAAGCGGCCGGCGCACGACGACGCCGAGACCGCGATGGTGGTCTCCGTCGACCGCGGCCGCTGGGGCTGCGTGCTGGGCGGCGACCCGGACCGCCGGGTGGTCGCGATGCGGGCACGCGAACTCGGCCGCACCCCGATCGTCGTCGGCGACCGGGTGGGCCTGGTCGGCGACCTGTCCGGCCGGCCGGACACCCTGGCCCGGATCGTCCGGGTGGACGACCGCACCACCGTGTTGCGCCGCACCGCCGACGACGCGGACCCGTACGAGCGGATCGTCGTCGCCAACGCCGACCAGCTGCTGATCGTGACCGCGCTGGCCGACCCACCGCCGCGCACCGGCTTCGTGGAGCGGGCACTCGCGGCCGCCTACGCCGGTGGTCTGGTCCCGATCCTGTGTCTCACCAAGTCCGACCTCGCCGACCCGGCCGCGTTCGCCGCGCACTTCGCCGACCTGCACCTCCCGGTCATCGTCGCCGGGCGCGACGACCCTCTCGACACCCTGCGCGACGCGCTCGACGGCCACCTCACCGCGCTTATCGGGCATTCCGGTGTCGGTAAGTCGACGCTGGTCAACCGCCTGGTGCCGGACGCCGACCGCGCCGTCGGCCGGGTCTCCGGCGTCGGGAAGGGACGGCACACGTCCACACAGTCGGTGGCCCTGCCGCTTCCCTTCGACGGAGCTCAGGGGGCGGACGCCGGAGCTCAGGAGGCGGACGTCGGCGCCCACGGAGCGGAAGCCGAGCGGACCTGGGTGGTCGACACCCCGGGTATCCGGTCGTTCGGGCTGGCCCACGTGACCCCGGACGAGATCATCGATGCCTTCGCCGACCTGCGCGATGCGATCGAGAACTGCCCGCGCGGCTGCACGCACCTCGGCCCGCCCGCCGACCCCGAATGCGCCCTCGACGATCTGCCCGGCGACTCCCACCGCCGCGCGATGGCCGTCCGGGAACTGCTGGTCGCCGTCCGCGACGACACCCCCGCCGACGCCCCGCCGGAGAACGCCGAACCCGATCCGGGTCCGTGACTCAGGAAGCTCACGGCAGAACTGCGGCAATGCCGCTAAAATAGCGGCATGACGACGATCACCATCCGCAACGTCCCGGACGAGGTCCGGAACGAACTCGCCGCACGTGCCGCGCGGGGCGGCCAGTCGCTGCAGGAATACATGTTGAAGCAGGTCTCCGACCTCGCGGCTCGCCCGTCGATGGCCGACCTCATCGCAGAGGTCCGGGCGGCACAGCGGGTCCATCCCACCTCAATCACCACCGAGGAGATTCTCGCCGATCGTGACGCAGATCGCCGCTAAGGTCGCGTCCTAGGCCATGTCTCCTAAGTCTCTTTCCGGTCCTCGGCGACCCGCGCAGCGCCCGGCGGCATTGTCGTCAGTCGGCATAGCGCCGCTATGCCTCCCTCCTCCGCCTTGCCAGCCGCCCAGCGGATCCACCGATGCCTTCGGAGAAGATTTAGGAGACACGGCCTAGTGAGTTTCCAGGTAGTCGACTCCTCCGTCATCACCGCTGCGCTCATCGACAATGGGCCGGAAGGCGAATGGTCGAGACGACTTCTCCCCGAGTGGGCCTGCGCAGCGCCGAGCCTGCTTCCCTACGAGGTCGGCAACATCATCCGCCGGAGCACCATCCGCGGCGTTCTCGACGCGGCCGCCGGCGCCAACGCACTCGACCGTCTGACCCGCATGCCCTTCGCCTTCATGCCGTTCGACGTGATCGCCCGACGTGCCTGGGCGCTGCGCTCGAACATCACCACGTACGACGCCGCGTATGTCGCGACCGCGGAACTGATTGGATGCCGTTTCCTGACCCTGGACCGGAAACTCGCGAAAGCGCATGGCCCGACGTGCGAGATCATCACCCCAGAACACTGATCGTCTACCCGCGGGCCACACTGATTCCGCTAGCCGGTGGGCAGGCCCGTCGGCATCAGCTTGGACTGCATGTCCGGGCAGAAGGCACCCACGGCGGCGCCGGCGAGCGCCGCCTTCTGCGCGGTGTCGGCGCCGGCGGAGCCGTCGTACGAGATCACCTGCTTGCCGTCCTTGAGGTCCTTGCAGACCTGCTTGCCCTCGGAGATCCGGGCATCGCGGTCGCTGACGTCCACCCCGGCGGCCTTGAGGGCGGTGATGTACGCGTTGTCGTGCGTGGAGTCCGAGTGCACGCCGTCGCTGTCGTTGCCGCAGGCGCCGAGCGTGAGCACGGCGGCGGCCGCCGCGGGCAGCAGCAGAAGGCGGTAGGCGGTCGAACGCATGGGAACTCCTCGTCATCGGGCACACGGGTGTACCCCGCGCGCGATCCTGCGCTGAGGGTAGCCGTCCGGCCCCGGCCGCGCGAGCAGAAGCGACAACCAGCCCCGAACACGACGTATCGCACCTCACGCGACATGCGGGGCCGGCGCCTGCGGAACGCGTGTCGCGCGGGTGTCGCGACGGGCGACGGCGCTCGCTACAGCTTACGGGCGCGGAGCGCGCGCGACGCCCGGGACGTCTTCATCCGGGTCAGCGCGGTGCGCAGACCCGGGGCGCGGGTCGGCATCGCGTCGAAGCGACGCTCGGAGGTGGTCTCGGGGGCGTCGTCGACGGTGTCGAGGAGCCAGCTGTCGGGCAGGGCGAGCTTGTTGATGGTGCGCAGCGTGCGCAGGTATTGCAGCGTGAAGCTGTCGGTGTTGTACGGGAGGTCGTACTTGTCGCAGATCTCCCGGACGGTCACCGCGACCTCGGCGAGCCGGTTGCTCGGCAGATCCGGGTAGAGGTGATGCTCGATCTGGTAGCAGAGGTTGCCGCTCAGGAAGGCCAGCGCGGGCCCGGCGTCGAAGTTGGCGGTGCCGAGCATCTGACGCAGGTACCACTGGCCGCGCGTTTCGCTCTCCAGGGTGTCGACGGTGAACTTCTCGGCGCCGTCGGGGAAGTGGCCGCAGAAGATCACCACATAGGCCCACAGATTGCGGATCAGGTTGGCCGTCGCGTTCGCGGTGAGCGTGTGCCGGTAGTTCGGGCCGCTCAGCACCGGGAACAAGACGTAGTCCTTGGCCACCTGCTTGGCGATCTTGGCCGCGAACAGTTTGACCTTGGGTTTGGCCTCCGCCCACGTCTGCTCGCCCTTGGCGATCCCGGACAGGTTCAGGTCGTGCAGGCCGATCCCCCACTCGAAGGTGGCGGCCAGCATCACGTTGAAGAAGGGCTGGAGCAGCCGCTTGGGCTCCCACGGTTCGTCGCGGGTGACCCGTAGGATCTTGTAGCCCACGTCGTCGTCCATGCCGACGATGTTGGTGTACTTGTGGTGGATGTAGTTGTGCGAGTGCTTCCAGTGCGGCGACGCGCACACCATGTCCCACTCCCACGACGTGGAATGGATCTCGGGGTCGTTCATCCAGTCCCACTGCCCGTGCATCACGTTGTGCCCGAGTTCCATGTTCTCGATGATCTTCGACAGCGCGAGCGCCGCCGTCCCGGCCAGCCACAGCGAGCGGCGCCGGCTGCCGAACAGCGCCAGCCGCCCGGCGGCCTCCAGAGCGCGCTGGGCGAGGATGGTCCGTCGCAGGTAACGGACATCGCGCTCACCGAGCTCCGCCTCAACCCGGCGGCGCAGTGCGTCGAGTTCCGCGCCGAGTGCCTCGACGTCCGTGTCACTCAGGTGCGCGTACTCGTTGATGTCCGATATCGCCATTGCTCTCCATTATGCAACCGGGAGCGAGACGATGCTCGCGCAGCGTCTCGCTCCCGTTGCTGTGCCGATCACGACCCAACGACACCCGGGGTCGCGCACGTCGATCCGAACGCGTCACCCGGGCACGGCCATCCGGCAAGCGCCGTCAGGCGGCCGGCCGCGTCTCGAGGTAGACGACGCCCCGCCGGCGGTCACGCAACCGCGTGAGGGCCGACTTCAGCCCGCGGCGACGGCCGGTGCGCGGATCGACCGTCGACACCAGATGCTGCTCCGGGCTGTCCTTGAAGCGCAGTTCCGACGCAGTCTCGGGGGCGTCGTCGCTGGTGGCCTTGAGGTACTTGTTCGGCAGCGAGAGCTTGGCGATGGTGCGCCACGCCTTGGCGTACTGCACCGGGAACGACCCGGTGGTGTACGGCAGGTCGTATTCGGCGCAGATGGCCTGCACGCGCACCGAGATCTCCGGCAGCCGGTTGCTCGGCAGGTCCGGGAAGATGTGGTGCTCGATCTGGTAGCTCAGGTTGCCGCTCAGGAAGCCGAGCACCGGGCCGGACCGGAAGTTGGCGCTGCCCAGCATCTGACGCAGGTACCACTGCCCCTGGTTCTCGACGTCCATGTCGCGCTTGGTGAACTTCTCCGCGCCGTCCGGGAAGTGGCCGCAGAAGATCACCGCGTTGGTCCAGATGTTGCGGATCACGTTGGCCATCAGGTTGGCCGTCAGCGCCTTCCGGAAGCCCCGGCGGGACCGGGTCGCACCGCCGACCAGCGCCGGGTACACGACGTAGTCCTTGGCGATCTGCTTACCGATCTTGGTACCGGCGTCGCGCAGGTCCTTCTGGAACGCGATCTTGGCTTCCTCGGTCTTGCGCTTCTTGCCGAGCTCCAGGTGCTGCGCGGCGACGCCGTACTCGAAACCGAGCATCAGCAGCGTGTTCCACAGCAGATTGCCGAGGTAGAACGGCCGCCAGCGCTGGTCGCGCGTGACCCGCAGGAGACCGTAGCCCACATCGTCGTCCATGCCGAGAACGTTGGTGTACTTGTGATGGATGAAGTTGTGCTGGTGCTTCCAGTGCGCGCTCGGCCCGGCGTTGTCCCACTCCCACGACGTGGAGTGCACCTCCGGGTCGTTCATCCAGTCCCACTGCCCGTGCATCACGTTGTGCCCGAGCTCCATGTTCTCGATGATCTTGGCGGTGCCCAGCGCCGCCGCACCGGTCCACCACAGCGACCGCTTGCGCGAGCCGAAGATCAGCGCACGGCCACCGAGTTCCAGGCCGCGCTGCAGCCGGATGGTGTTGCGCAGGTAGCGGGCGTCGCGCTCACCGCGATCGGCCTCGATGTCGGCCCGGATCTGGTCGAGTTCCACCGCGATCGCCGCGATGTCCTCGTCGGTCAGGTGCGCGTACTCGGGGATGTCCTTGATGGCCACCGATTCTCCTCACTTACGTTTCCGTAACTTACGCAATCGTAGGTTACGGCTCCGAAGGTTGTCCAGTGCGGGTGACGACAGCGACGGATCTCACGCGAGCAGGGTTCCCGGCTCCGGCACGAACGGGGTGAAGAACCGATTCGGCAGGGCGCCCGCGATCGACATCTCCAGCGCCGGAATCGACCGGCCGTCGATCTGTTCGCGCAGGATGTCCGCATGCCCGGCGTGCCGCGCGAACTCCTCGACCTGGTGGACCAGGTAGTACCGGTTCTTGATCGGCATCGGCTCATAGATCCCGGCCCACGGCGCCGGCGGCGCGAGCGCCTCACCATCCGGATCGATCCCGGCCACCGTCGCGAGGAACTCGCCGCGCGTCGCGTCGAAGCGGTCCACGAGTCCGGCGGCCGTCTCATCGTCCCCCAGAGTGAACCCGCTCATGTACGCGGCGAAGCCCGCCTCGTCGAGCGCGATCAATTCGGTGCCCTCCCGGAGTCGGTGAATCGCACCCGCCATGCCCTGTTCGGCATGCTTCAGGAGCCCGCCGAGCGACAGCGCGCTGCGGCAGGGCGTCATCCGGGCCTGTTCCTCGGTGAGCCCGTACAGCGCGGCGCGCAGCGCGCCCAGCTGCTGGTCGGCGTAGTTGATCAGTCCGGTCAGTTCGTCGTCGCGAGCGGGTGCGTACATGGGGTCCTCCGGGCGTGGTCCGATGCGAGTGCACTTTCCATAGTCCCGGGAACGACGGCCGGGCCGCCGCCGATTCACCGAGAATCCCGGTGGAGACGGCCGGCCGGAGTGCCCTCACACGTCGAGCGTGCAGTCCCCCGCGGCCGCGCTGACACACGTCTGGATCCGTTCGCCCTCGACATGCTCCACGCCGGTGCGCAAGTCGCGCACGCAGCCCTTGTCGAGCATCACCACGCAGGTCTGGCAGATGCCCATGCGGCAGCCGTAGGGCATCTGCACGCCGGCCTGCTCACCCGCCTCCAGGAGCGTCGTGGCGCCGTCGACGGTGATCGACTTGTCGCGCGTCCCGAACGTGACCGTTCCACCCTGCGCGCCGTGCGCACCGCGCTCCAGCGCGAACCGCTCGATGTGCAGGGCGTCGCCCACCCCGGCCTTCTCGAAGGCAGTGGTCAGCATGTCCAGGAATCCGCCCGGACCACACGCCCACGCCTGGCGCTCCGCCCAGTCCGGGCACACCACCGACAGCGCCTCCTCGTCGAGCCGCCCCTCGTTCGCGGACAACCACAGCTTGAGCGTCACAACGCCCTCGGCGGCCAGCGCCCGCAGCTCGTCGAGGAACATCACGTCGTCCTCGGTGGGCGCCGAGTGCACCAGCACCACGTCGGACCCGCCGAGCCGCTGTCCGCGGCGGCGCATGGTCCGCAGCATGGACATGATCGGCGTGATGCCGCTGCCCGCGGTGGCCAGCAGCAGCTTCGGCGGCAGCGGCTCCGGCAGCACGAACTCCCCGGCGGGGGCGGCCAGCCGGACGACGGTGCCCGGTTCCAGGCCGTTGACCAGGTGCGACGACAGGAAGCCCTCGGGCAGCGCCTTCACCGTGATCGCGACGGTCTTGTCACCGGCCGAGGTGTCCGGGTCGCTGGTCAGCGAATAGCTCCGCCACGTCCAGCGGCCGTCGACCGGGATGCCGATACCCAGGTACTGACCCGCGGTGTAGTCGAACGAGAAGCCCCAGCCCGGCCGGATCACGATCGTCGCCGAATCACCGGCCTCGGAGGTCACCGACACCACCCGGCCGCGCAGCTCGCGGGCCGACCACAGCGGGTTCGCCAGGTGCAGGTAGTCGTCGGGCAGCAGCGGCGTGGTGACCCGGGAGACCGCCGCCCGCACCCAGTGCGCCATCTTCCCGTTCGACGACGCGGCCCTCGCCGGTGCCTCGAACCGTTCCCGCCAAGACCCCATCACGCTCTCCTCTCGCGGGCCCGCGAACGCGAACCGCCTACGGAACCGTAACTTACGGAAGCGTAACCACAGTGTGCAAGTCGGCGCCGACGAACCGCCGCCTACAACAGGTCTAGCAGGAACGGCAGTTCCTGGGTGGCGTACCAGGCGAGGTCGTGATCCTCCGCATCGCCGACCACCAGTTCGGCGTCCTCGTCCCCGAGGTCGGCCGCATCGACGACGGCCACGGCGGCCGCGACCGCGTCCTGCGCGTCCGCGCCGTCGACGTGCACCGCGACCACCTGATCGACGGTGACCGGGCCGGAGACCTTCACGACGGCGTCGTCGAGATCCGGCCGCGGCACGGCATCATCGCGTTCGGCGACCACCACCACGCGACGCACCGGCAGCTCGCCCGCCTCGGTGCCGA
This sequence comes from Gordonia sp. PP30, assembly GCF_023100845.1. NCBI lineage: Bacteria > Bacillati > Actinomycetota > Actinomycetes > Mycobacteriales > Gordoniaceae > Gordonia > Gordonia sp. PP30. Next base: position 3,568,870 of record NZ_CP095864.1, read on the forward strand.
GCAGCCGCAGACTCGCGCGGGCGGCCTCGCGGAGCGCCACCTCGGCGAGTTCTTCGTCGTCGCCGGCCGTGTACGCCTCACGCAGCGCCGGTGTGAGCGCGAAACCGGTGCCGCCCAACGGCATCCAGGCGCCGTCGCCGAGCAATCGCTGTACGCCGCTCAGGGTTGCGGGCAGGTAGACCCTCATGACTGGACCTCATCGTCGTCGGCGGCCGGCGGTGCGACCGGGATCCGGGTGACCGGCCGCGGACCGAAGCCGCCGGTCCGCAGTTCTTCCAGCGAGTCGGCCACGTATCCGGCCATCGCGGGCAGATCGCCCATCACGTTGCGGTCGGCGAAGAAGCCGAACTCCACACGCTCGCAGTACTCGTTGACACTGATCGCCAGCGCGCGCCGCGCGACCAGTGCGGGGATGGTGTACAGCGCCGCCACCGGCACGCCGCCCACGTAGCGGCGAGTGATCTGGTGGTCGCTCATGCTGATCGGCACGTTGTACGAGCGCTGAAACAGCCCGTTGAACACGCGCGTGGAGAAGTCGGCGAACGGCACCACACCCAGTTCGGGCAGCATCGGCCGCAGGCCCGAGGTCATCCGCCGCTGCGACTGCGAGTAGCGGTCGGCCAGCCCGGCCACCTGCATCAGCCGCACCGACGGCGCGTCCTCCCCGATCGGCAGGTCGGTGATGAACTCGGGACAACCCGCGCACAGCCAGCCGCCGCCGGCCCGCCGCGACTCGGCGACGCCGTCGCGCGCCCCGAGCGGCAGCACCGCCCGCATCGTCTCGCCGTGGGCGATGGAGTCCCGGATCGACAGCATCCACCGGCGCATCACCCCGGTGACGATGCCGAGCACGACGTCGTTGAACGTGCACTCGAAGCGGTTCGCGACACCCAGGACCGCCGCACGCGGCACCGACGCGAAGGTGAAGAGCCGGGCCGACGTCGGCGCGGCGTTCAGCGGGCTGTCCGGCGCCGAGTTCACCAGCTGCTGGACGGTGGTGCCGACGAAGCGGGCCGAGCGGTCGGCAAAACTCAGCAGGTCGGCGATCGGCCCGCCGCCGTGCAGGACCGAGTCGGCGAATTCCCCGGGTCGCGCCATCGCCTCGGCGAGCGCACCCAGGGTGACGCTCCGGGCGCTCGGGCGCCGCCCCGGCATCCAGAGGTCGTCATCCAGGCGCGGAGTGTCGGCAGACTCGTCGGTGATCACCTCGCTGATCTCCGGATGACTGCCGTCGCCGACCAAGCAGCGATGGGTCTTGGTGAGGATCGCCAGGCGGCCGCCGGTGAGGCCCTCGATCAGGTAGAGCTCCCACATCGGGCGGCGGCGGTCGAGGGGCCGCGACATCACGCGCGCGATGAGTTCCTGCAACTGCGTGTCGCTGCCGGGCTGCGGGATGGCCGAGAGGCGCACGTGGAAGGTGACGTCGAAGTCCGGGTCGTCGATCCAGAGCGGGCGCGCCAGCCCGAGCGACACCTCGGTGACGGTCTGCCGGTAGCGCGGCATCTGCTGCAACCGGTTCTCCACCAGGGCCACCAGCCGCGGGTAATCGAGGGGGGCGCCGTCGCCCTGCGCCGGATCCAGAATCGACAGGGTGCCCAGATGGGTCGTCGTTCCGGCCCCGTCCAGGAAGTAGTACATCGCGTCGTCGGGCGACAGTCGATTCACCATGGTGCCGTTGATACTACGACTCCCCCGGCGTACCGGCCGGGCCAGTGCCGCGGCACCGGTTCTACAAGATCGCGAACTCGGTGACCACCCAGCGGCGGGACAGTTCGCGCCGCTGCGCGCCGCGCGCGGAGACCCGCACCGCCGCGGTCTCCATGGCGCCGGCGAACGCCCGGGTCCGCGGTCCGCGCACGTAGGTGCCGAAGATCTCGGCCGCTGCGCTCGAGCGCAGCTGGACGTGGACGCGGTGGAGCCGGGCAATCTCCCGGTCGGGTCCGCCCGCGCCGAGTTGCAGCAGGGTCGCGATCTGTGTGAGCACGTCGTCGGACACCGCTCCGGCCAATTGCCCGCGCGGCCGCTTGCCGTCGAGCACCTCCAGGGTGCGGGCCACCACCGCGATCGCGAACGACCGCGCCGCGGTGGCCACCTGCAGGTCGGGCGCCGGAGCCTTCGGCCGCGGTCCGTGGATCGCCGTGCCGGGCTGAGTGTCGAGCAGAGTCCCCCTCATGCACAGTCCGACGCGCCAGCCCCCGTTCCGGTTCCACGACACGCCGGATTTCTCCGAAATCTGCTCGCCGGCGCGAGATCGCACGTCCGGCTCGAGGTCGTTTCGACTCACCCCTCGCCCTGGCGGGCTCGGGGTGGCTCAACGGGCTTCGGGAAGCCCAGCGCACGACCGGACGACTCAACGGGCCATCGGGAAGCCCAGCGCACGACCGGACGACTCAACGGGCCATCAGGAAGCCCAGCGCACAAGCGGGCGACTCAACGGGCCATCGGGAAGCCCAGCGCACAAGCGGGCGACTCAACGGACCATCAGGAAGCCCAGCGCACAAGCGGGCGACTCAACGGACCATCAGGAAGCCCAGCGCACAAGCGGGCGACTCAACGGACCATCAGGAAGCCCAGCGCACAAGCGGGCGACTCAACGGACCATCGAGAAGCCCAGCGCACAAGCGGGCGACTCAACGGACCATCGAGAAGCCCAGCGCACAAGCGGGCGACTCAACGGGCCATCGGGAAGCCCAGCGCACGACCGGACGACTCAACGGACCATCGAGAAGCCCGGCGCACGACCGGACGACTCAACGGACCATCGGGAAGCCCGGCGCACGACCGGGCGACTCAACGGGCTGTATCGGCGGAACCTACTTGGCGTGGCGGCGGCGGTTGCGGCGCTCGGCGGCGCGGCGCTCCTTGCGGCTGCCGACGACCGGCTCGTCGCCCAGCACCTCCGACGGCGTGCCGGAGAAGAGTTCCTCCACCGCGGAGTGGATCTCCGGGGTGCCGTCCTCGGCCGGGCCGCTGTAGGTGATGCCGTCGGCGGCCTCCTCGTCCTCGACCGATCCGCCGAGACCGCTGCCGGCCAGCATGTCCGAGACGCTGCTGCCGAGGGCGGGTTCGGGGGCCTCGGCCTGCACCTGGGCGTTGAACAGGAGGCTGACGGTCTCCTCCTTCATGCCCTCGAGCATGCCCATGAACATGTCGTAGCCCTCGCGCTGGTACTCCACCACCGGGTCGCGCTGCGCCATCGAACGCAGGTGGATGCCCTCGCGGAGGTAGTCCATCTCGTAGAGATGGTCGCGCCACTTGCGGTCGAGCACGTTCAGCAGGATCGACCGCTCCAGCTGACGCATGGCGCCGTCGCCGCCGATCGCGGCCACTTCCTTCTCGCGCCGGTCATAGGCGGCCAGGGCGTCGTCGACGACGATCTGCCGCAGTTCGTCCCGGTCGAGGTCGTCGCGCTCGCCGAACTCGTTGACCTTGAACACGGTGTCGGCGTCGAGCGAGATCGGGTACAGGTTCCCCAGCGCCGTCCACAGCTCGTCGACGTCCCAGTCCTCGGCGTAGCCCTCGACGGTGGCGGCGTCGATGTACGCGCCGACCACGTCGGCGACCATCTGGCGGACCTGCTCGCTGTGGTCGTCGCCCTCGAGGATCTCGCGGCGCTCGGCGTAGATCACCTTGCGCTGCTCGTTCATTACCTCGTCGTACTTGAGGACGTTCTTGCGGATCTCGAAGTTCTGCTCCTCGACCTGCGTCTGCGCACTGCGAATCGCCCGGGTGACCATCTTGGCCTCGATCGGCACGTCGTCGGGCAGGTTGAAGCGGGTCATGATGGTGTCGAGCGCCGCGGCGTTGAAGCGCCGCATCAGCTCGTCGCCCAGCGACAGATAGAAGCGCGACGCACCCGGGTCGCCCTGTCGTCCGGAGCGGCCGCGCAGCTGGTTGTCGATACGCCGCGACTCGTGACGCTCGGTGCCGAGCACGTACAGGCCGCCGGCCTCGCACACGGCGACGGCCTCGTCGGCGGCATCCGCGCGGGCCACCGCGATCGCCTCGTCCCAGGCGGCCTCGTACTCGTCCGGGGTGTTGACCGGGTCCAGGCCGGCCTTGCGCAGCCGGGTGTCGGCGATGACCTCCGGGTTGCCGCCCAGCACCACGTCGGTACCGCGGCCGGCCATGTTGGTGGCGACCGTGACCGCACCGGTGCGGCCGGCCTCGGCGACGATCTGCGCCTCCTGCTCGTGGTACTTCGCGTTCAGCACGGTGTGCTTAATGCCGCGGTCGGCCAGCAGCCGCGACAGGTACTCCGACCGCTCGACGCTGGTGGTGCCGATCAGGATCGGCTGCCCCTTCTCGTTCCGCTCGGCGATGTCGTCGACCACGGCCGCGAACTTGGCCTCTTCGGTCTTGTAGATCAGGTCCGACTGGTCGTCGCGGATCATCGGCTTGTTGGTCGGGATCGGGACGACGCCCAGCTTGTAGATCTGGTGGAACTCGGCGGCCTCGGTCTCGGCGGTACCGGTCATGCCGGACAGCTTGTCGTAGAGGCGGAAGTAGTTCTGCAGGGTGATCGTGGCGAGCGTCTGGTTCTCCGCCTTGATCTCGACGCCCTCTTTGGCCTCGATGGCCTGGTGCAGACCCTCGTTGAAGCGGCGGCCGTCGAGCACGCGGCCGGTGAACTCGTCGACGATCAGGACCTCGCCGCGGCGGACGATGTAGTCCTTGTCCTTGTGGAACAGCTCCTTGACCTTGATCGCGTTGTTCAGGTAGCTGACCAGCTGCGAGTTCTCCGGCTCGTACAGGTTGTCGATGCCGAGACGATCCTCGACGAAGGCGACGCCGGCCTCGTGCACACCGATCGTCTTCTTCTTGATGTCCACCTCGTAGTGGGTGTCCTTCTCCAGCAGCGGCGCGATGCGGGCGAACTCGGTGTACCACTTGCTCGACGAGTCGGCCGGGCCGGAGATGATGAGCGGGGTACGGGCCTCGTCGACGAGGATCGAGTCGACCTCGTCGACGACGGCGAAGTTGTGGCCGCGCTGAACCAGATCGCCCAGCTCGTGCGCCATGTTGTCGCGCAGGTAGTCGAAGCCGAACTCGTTGTTGGTGCCGTAGGTGATGTCGGCGCTGTAGGCGACGCGTCGCTGGTCCGGCGTCATACCGGTGAGGATCACCGCGGTCTGCAGACCGAGGAAGCGGTGGACGCGGCCCATCTGCTCGGCGTCGCGCTTGGCGAGGTAGTCGTTGACCGTGACCACGTGCACGCCGTCGCCGGACAGCGCGTTGAGGTAGGCCGGCAGCACACAGGTCAGGGTCTTGCCCTCACCGGTCTTCATCTCGGCGATGTTGCCGAAGTGCAGTGCCGCGCCGCCCATGATCTGGACGTGGAAGTGCTTCTGATCGAGCACGCGCCAGGCCGCCTCGCGGGCGACCGCGAAGGCCTCCACCAGCAGGTGGTCGAGGGTCTCGCCGTCGTCGAGCCGTCCCTTGAACTCGTCGGTCTTGGCCTTGAGTTCGGCGTCGGTCAGCGCCTCGATCTCGCCCTCGCGGGCCTCGACCTGATCGGCGATGGCGTCGAGCCTCTTGACCATCCGGCCTTCGCCCAGGCGCAGCAGCTTGTTCAGCACGGTCCCACAGTCCCCATCGGTCGCAACGAAAGAATCCGGCCCGCACCGCAGGAGTGCAGACCGGATTCCATCGTACCGGGTGAGCGCGGCCGCGCCTCAGGAGAGACGGATGACGCCGTAGTCGAAGGCGTGACGGCGGTAGACCACCGACGGGCGGTCACTCTCCTGGTCGTGGAACAGGAAGAAGTCGTGACCGACCAGTTCCATCTCGTAGAGCGCGTCGTCGACGGTCATCGGGACCGCGTCGTGCTCCTTGACGCGGACCACCTGGCCGGGCTCGTACGGCTCGACGCCGTCGTCCCAGCGGTCCTCTGCCTCGGCGACGGTCTCCGGATGCGGATCGTCGGGGAGGGCGCCGGGGGCCACCGCCTCGGACAGGCTCATCGCCCGGCCCGGGCCGGTCTTGCGGATACGGCTGCGGTTGCGGGCGCGGCGCAGCTGCTTCTGCAGCCGGTCCATCACCTGTTCGGTGGCGGCGTAGAAGTTCTCGCCGCTCGCCTGGGCCCGGACCACGGGGCCGTCGCACCGGGCGGTCACCTCGACCACCTGCGCCTGCTTGAGCTGACGGCGGTTCGGCTCGTGATAGAGCACCACCTCGAAGCGGGTGAGCGAGGGATCGAAGCGCTCCAGCCGCGCGAGCTTGTCCGCGACGTACACGCGGAAGTGCTCGGGGATCACCACGTTGCGGCCGTTGAAAACGACCTCGGCGTCGGGCTCGGCGGGCTCGGCGACCTCCGCGACGAAGGCGGGCCGGGTGAACGCCTCGTTCACTTCCGCCTGGGTGGGGGCAGGGCCTTTGGGTTCGCGCTGTCCTTTGCGATGAACAACCGACATCGACATCCTCCTCCGATCGCTGCGCCGGAACCTCCTCGGTTCCGAGACACAGAGCAATTCGCTTGCCGCACAAGGGATTTGCGCGGCAGTTAGCAGTGAATTCACCGCAGGATTCCGGCTGCGAGTGTCCCGGTTCCGACGAACTCCGGCACCGGGCGAAACGCCCTCACCTCCTGCACCTGAAGGTTCATCACTGTCGAGTTCGACGTTATCGGTTCCGTCGTTTCTTCTCCACATTTCCGGGGTACCGGAAGCGAGTCGTGTCGCCCTTCACATGCGACGCTCAGGCTGCGGTTCACGCACCGGCGACGACGAGCACTCCGGACACCTCGACGCCGCCGCGCGACAGCGCGGCGACCGACGCCGCGGCGGTGGCGCCGGTCGTGAGCACGTCGTCGATCAGCAGCACCGCGGCGCGGGCCGCGTCACCCTCGCACGGCGCAAGCAGCGCGGCCGGCGGCGGCCCGGTCAGGGTGATCGCACCGGCCAGGTTCGCCATCCGGCCACCCGCGGACAGGCCCGCCGAGTCGCGGGTCCAGCCGGCCGTCGCCAGCAGCGGCACCACGCCCGCGCGCGGGCCGAGGGCGGTGGCCGCGGATCGGGCGATCGCGGTGACCGGATCTCCGCCGCGGCGCCGCGCCGACATCGCCCGGGTAGGCGCGGGGATCAGCGCGAGCCGCCGCGCGCCGGGCAGCTGCTCCCAGTCGGCGAGGGTGACCAGGCCCCGGGCGAGCACGGCGCCCAGGATCGGCACCAGATCGGTCCGCCCGTGCTCCTTGAGCTCGACCACCGCGCTCTGCAGCGGCCCGCGGTAACGGCCGAGCGCCCAGGCCGGCACCGGGAGCTCCACGCGCGGACGGAGCAGCACGGGATCGTCGACCACCCGCCGGGCGCAGCGCGCACACCACGGCGTCCCCGGCCGACGGCAACCCCCACACTCGCGCGGCAGCGCCAGATCGAGCGCCGCCGCGAACACCTCCCGCAGCGCGCGTCCCGATCCGAGTGGCGGGGTCATGGATGCATCGTCGTCGCCCGGCGGGCCCGCTGTCGAACACGTTGTCCACAGGGATCCGGGCGTCGCGCTATCCGGAGCGAGCGGTCTCGACTCCGCTCGACCGTCACGACGAGTTCCGCCGACCGGCCGCGCCCGACGAGCGCTACGAGACGGGGATGGCGCCGCGGCCGGTGTCGCCGACCGAGGTCCAGTACTGGTCGACGCCACCGGGGGCGGTGCCGATCTCCAGGATGCCGTTGCTGTCCGCGGCGTAGACCTTGGTGCGGGTCGCGGCCAGCGCGACCACCGGCGGCTTCAGGTTGCCGGAGACCAGCGGCAGCGCGGGCACCCCGGAGACCGGGATGCGCAGGACCGGTGCGTCGTCGCCGGTGCGGGCGAGGTACAGGTTCTCGATCCCGCCCCAGGCCAGCGCGACCACCGAGCCGATGTCGTAGGCCGTCTGGTGCACCCCGCTGAGCGACGGCACGCCGCGATCATTGGTGGTCAGCACGGCCAGCAGCACACGACCCCCGACCAGCAGCGCGGCACGCACCCCGTCCGGCGACACCTGGAACGCGGTGATCGGTCGCGGATCGATCGCGGCCACCTGACTGATGTCGAGCGGCACCACACGGGCCGCACCGGCCTGGTCCGTCGTCCACTGCACGGGTTTGCCGTCGACCACCGCGTAGCCGACATCGGCGGTCGCGCCGAAGCCCGGCGTGACGATGTCGCCGCCGGAGACCACCTCGGTGGGGATGCCGCCGTACGGGCCCTGCAGCAGGACTCGGCGCCCGCCGCGGTCGGCGACGGCCGCCACCCGGGTCTGATCTGCGGACAGCGCCGCCGCCCGCAGATCCGTCGCACTGCCCAGCGGCCCGGAGACCTGCGCGGTGCCCGCCGACGTGACCCGCAGCAGACCGCCCCGCACCACGTGCAGCGGCGGCACCTGTCCGGTGTCCGGTTCGGGATCGAAGGACTTGACGTCGGCGGTGCGCCAGCCGTCCGCCCGGTCCGCGACCAGCGGGGAACCGTCGGACGTGATGCGGTAGGTGCCGCGGAAACTGGCGGCGTCGAGTGTCCAGATCAGCTGTGCCGCGAGCACCGTGCGGTTGCGGGGATCGGCGTCGACCAGCCCGCCGAGATTGATCGTCACGGTGTCGCCGTCGATCGCGACCGGCCCCCGCAGCTCGACGTCCTTGCCCGCGGGCGACTCGACGGCGCCGGTGAGGTCGGGCGCCGGGCCGGCGAGCAGCCGGGTGACCACCGCCGTCGGATCGAGCGCGCCGCCGAACAGCCAGCGCGGATCGCCGACCAGCCGGGTCGCGGTGCGGTCGGGGTAGAACAGCTGCGCCAGCCGGTAAGAGGAGTCGAACTGGGTGCGATCGGTGACCGTGCCAGGTTCCAGGTCGCCCTCCACCCGCCAGGAGCCCTTCACCTGGTTCAGCGTCAGCGGCATCACCATCTCGCCGTCAACCGGGGTGAGCTGGCCGATCGTGCTGAGGACGCCGACGCGCGTCCCGATCACGCGCAGCCGGATCGCGCTCTCGTTACGCTCATCGACCACCACGCGCACATCGTCGAGCACCGTCGTCGGGCCCTGGTCGTCCCAGCGCGACGACGCGCCGGTGGTGAGGAACCGGCGCGCGGCCTTGTGCCCGGACGCCGGATCGGCCATCGCCTTGAGGAAGTTGCGGACCACGGTCTCCGGGTCGTCGCTGCGGCGCGGCGTCGGCACCAGATTGGTCGGCTGGGTCCGGTTGAACTGCTCCACCGGCTGCGGCGCCGACGAGTCGGGGATCGCCACGCATCCGGTGACGGCCAGCATGATCGCCAGCAGCAGGAGCACCGGCACTGTTCGGCGCGGTGTCATCGCGGGGTTCCCCCGTCCGGATTGAGTGGCAGCGGACTGCCGAGGAGCTTGTGGCCGCGGACCAGCGGCAGGGTGAGGCGGAAGCACGACCCGACGCCGGGCTCACCCGCCGCTTCCAGTCTGCCCTGATGCAGCCGGGCGTCCTCGATGCTGATGGCCAGGCCGAGGCCGGTGCCGCCGGATCGCCGGACGCGCGACGGGTCGGACCGCCAGAACCGGTTGAAGACCAGCTTCTCCTCCCCCGGTTTGAGGCCGATGCCCTGATCGCGGACGGTGATGGCGACGGCGTCGCCGTCCGAGCGCATGGTGAGCGTGACCGGGCGCTGCTCGCCGTGGTCGATGGCGTTGGCCAGCAGGTTGCGCAGAATGCGCTCGATGCGGCGCGGGTCGATCTCGGCGAGCACCGGTTCCACCGGCAGGTCGACGATCAGTTCGGTGCCGCTGTCGGCGGCGAGCGGTTCGACGGTGGCCAGCGCCGCCTCGATCGGGATCGCCATGTCCATCCGCTCGGCGGAGAGCTCGGCCTGCCCGGCGTCGTGCCGGGAGATCTCCAGGAGTTCGGTGAGCAGGGTCTCGAAACGGTCGAGCTCGGTGTCCATCAGCTCGACGCTGCGGCGTTGCAGCGGATCGAGATCGTCGCGGCTCTCGTAGAGCATGTCGGCGGCCATCCGGACGGTCGTGAGCGGGGTGCGCAGCTCGTGCGAGACGTCGGACGTGAACTGCCGTTGCAGACCGCCGAACTCCTCGAGGTGGGTGATCTGTTTGGACAGGCTCTCGGCCATGTCGTTGAAGGAGACCGCCAGCCGCGCGAACTCGTCGTCGCCGCGCACCGGCATCCGCTCGGACAGCCGGCCGTCGGCGAAGCGCACCGCGATGCGCGATGCGCTCTTCAACGGCGCCACCACCTGCCGCGCGATCAGCCAGGCGATGGCCGCGAGCAGGCCGAGGAGCACCAGACCGCCGACCATCAGGGTGCTGCGCACCAGGTTGACCGTCTTCTGCTCGCTGCCCATCGGGAACACCATGTACAGCTGGAGGTCGGGCACGGCGCTCTCCACCGGGGTGCCGACCACCAGCGCGGGCAGGTGCTCGCCGCCGCGGTGCACCGTCGTGTACTGGTAGGCCACCTGGCCGCGACTGACCATGGTGCGCAGCTGCTCGGACACCTCGGTCACCGGCCCGGCGGCCGCCACCGGCGGCTCGCCCCGGCGGCCCGGGACCAGCAGCACCGTGTCGTACGCGCCGGCACCGGCGCTCTGCGCCGAGTCGGTGTCCTGGTCGGTCATCAACGCCCGGGCGCGCGCCAGGCGCGATTCGGTGGACGTGCTCGACTCGGTGGTCGTCAGCACCCGTTCCACCAGGTTGCGGGAACGCTCGAGCTGATTGAGGGCGACGGCCTGCTTGTCGTCGAGCAGACGCCCGGTGATCTGACTGACCAGCAGAAAGCCCACGATCAGCAGCACCACGAACGAGAGCACCAGCGTCGACACGACCACCCGCAGCTGGAGCGACCGGCTCCACAGCGCGCCGAACGCGCGGCCGACACTGCCGGCCGCGCGCTGCATCGAGGCCACAGACCGGTTGATCCGGCGGCGGTTGAACACAGACTTATGTTTGATCACGGGGGTCCGGCCTTGTAGCCGACCCCCCTCACCGTCAGCACGATCTCCGGATTCTCCGGGTCGGTCTCGACCTTCGCCCGCAGACGCTGGACGTGCACGTTCACCAGCCGGGTGTCGGCGGGATGACGGTAGCCCCAGACCTGTTCGAGGAGGACGTCGCGGGTGAAGACCTGCCGCGGCTTCCGGGCCAGCGCCACCAGCAGGTCGAATTCCAGCGGGGTCAGCGAGATCGGGATGCCGTCGCGGGTCACCTTGTGCGCCGGCACGTCGATCTCCACCGGGCCGATCGCGAGCAGTTCGGCGGGCTCGTCGCCCTGCCGGCGCAGTCGTGCCCGGATACGGGCGACGAGTTCCTTGTGCTTGAACGGCTTCACCATGTAGTCGTCGGCGCCCGATTCCAGGCCGAGGACCACGTCGACGGTGTCGGATTTGGCGGTCAGCATAACGATCGGCACACCCGACTCGTTCCGGATGGCGCGGCAGACGTCGATCCCGTTCATGCCGGGCAGCATCAGGTCGAGCAGGACCAGGTCGGGCCGCAGCTCGCGGACCGCGGGCAGGGCCTGGGTGCCGTCGCCGACGACGAACGGTTCGAAGCCCTCGTTGCGCAGGGCGATCGTGAGCATCTCGGCCAGCGAGGCGTCGTCGTCGACGACCAGGATCCGGGGCTTCATGTCGACCATCGTGGCACTCGACGGCTGTTCCGCGCGGTAACGACACCCTCCGGCCGGCCGGGGATCCCCCACACGGAGCCGAGATCGCGACTCCGCCCGATCGGCATCGCCGCCCGGACCCTACGATCACCGCATGGGAATCCTCGTGGCGATCGAAGGCCTGGACGGCGCCGGGAAGAACACCATCACCCGGCGGATCGTCGCCGAGGCCACCGACCGCGGCCTGTCCGTGACATCGACGACGTTCCCGTCGTACGGCACGCATCTCACCGCCGATCTGGCCGCCGAAGCGCTGCACGGTGAGCACGGCGACCTGGCGCAGAGCGCGTACGCGATGGCCCTGCTCTTCGCGCTCGACCGCCGCGAAGCGCGCAGCGAACTGGCCGCCGCCCTGGACACCAGCGACCTGCTGCTGTGCGACCGCTACGTCGCCTCCAACGCCGCCTACAGCGCGGCCCGGCTCGGCGAGGGACCCGACGGCGACGTGGTGACGTGGGTCCGCGACCTGGAATTCGGGCGCTTCGCGCTCCCCCGCCCGGCACACCAGCTTCTCCTCGGCGTCCCGCCGGAGGTGGCGATGGAACGGGCGGAGGGTCGTGCGGCGGCCGATGCCGCGCGCGCCCGGGACGCCTACGAGCGCGACGCCGACCTGCAGACGCGCGTCTACCGGTCGTACCTGGCGCTGGCCGACGCGTCGTGGATGTCGGACTGGACGGTCGCCGACGGCGACGACGCGGTCGCGGCCGTCCTCGCCCTGCTGCCGCCGTCGTAGTTCCCGGTTCTCAGTCCCACCAGATCATCCAGCCGGTGGTCCAGTAGAGCAGCAGGATCAGGAACGAGATCACCGGCGCGACGAAGCCGATCGGGAAGCCCGAGACGCCCATCCAGACGCCGGCGACACCGATCGCGATCCAGAGCGCGTGGTAGATGACGGTCATCACCGAGTCGAGCAGCCACGCGAGGATGCTGAGCAGCGTGCCGAGCACCGAGCCGGTGGTCTTGAGCGCCTTCATGCCCTTGCCGCCGCCGGGCGGGGCCTGCGGCGTCCCGGTCTGCCCGGCCGCACCCGGCACGGGATGGAAGGTGGCGTAGCCGCTCGCCGGGCGCGCGGCGCCGGGGACCATCGCTCCGGGCGCGGCGCGACCGCTCGGCGGAGCACCGTGGACGGGCGGCGGAGGCGGGAACCGGCCCGGCGGGGGCGGAGTCATCGGCCGCGGACCGTGCGGCGGTACCGACCTCGACCAGGCGCCCGGCGACTGCAGCCCCGAAAGCGACGGCACCGGGGATTGCAGATCCAGGGATTGCGGCACCGGGGATTGCCGACCCGGGGGCGGCGGCATGGTTGGCCGCCGAGGTCACCCGCGGCGACGAGACCCGGCTGGTCGACGCCTTCGAGTTCATCCCGGGCGAGATCGCCGAGTCGCCCGACTCCGGAATCGACTTCTTCCACCTCGGGTCGATCACCGCCGAGCTGCATCGCCATGCGCGCGGCTGGACCCCGCCAGACGGATTCCGCCGATTCAGCTGGGACCTCTGCACTATGCTCGGCAGCGAGGGCCGGTGGGGCGACTGGCGCGACGCGCCGAATCTCACCGACGAGGACCGCGAAAGCATCGAGCGGGCCGAGGAGAAGGTGCGCGAGCGTCTCACCCGGTTCGGCACCGGCCCCGACCGATTCGGCCTCGTGCATTCCTCACCGGCTCAACGGGCGGCTACAGCCGCGGAACCGATGAGCTGCTACCAGCACGCACCCGACGAGAAACCCGCCTCACACATGTCTTCCACCCGCACGAACTCTGGCGTCGGGCGGGCGTCGACTCGCCAATCGGCTCGTCGGCTCAACGGGCGGCTACAGTCACCGTCTCGAACACGGGGCCACACACTCGATTCCACCGGACAAGCCCGGACCGCGCGCACGCCTCCTGCCCGAGCACCGAACTCTCGCCCCCTTCGCCCGGTCCCTCGTTCTCGCCCCCCACTGCCGAGGGCGCGAGAACGAGAAATGGGTGCCCGGCACCCCTGACAAGAGGGCGAGCACCGTCTTCGTCCAGCATTCCCCGTCAGGTGGGCGTTTCGACACGGCTCGTCACTTCGTTCCTCACCGGCTCAACGGGCGGCCACAGCTACCAGCACACACCCGAAGAGAAACCCGCCTCACGCATGTCTTCCGCCCGCACGAACTCTCGCGTCGGGCGGGCGTTTCGACTCGACTCGCCAATCGGCTCGCCGGCTCAACGGGCGGTTACAGTCACCGTCTCGAACACGGAGCCACACACTCCATTCCACCGGGCAAGCCCGCCGAGCACCCGCGACCGACCCGACGAGAGAGGCCCGCCTCGCGCATATCCTTCTGTGGCTCGAGACGGGCGCGGATTCTAGACACCGACATCGAAGGGCCGAAGAAGGACATGTGCGAGGCGGGCCGCCCGCGCACTGACGAATCAGTAGCGGTAGTGCTCAGGCTTGTACGGCCCTTCGACGTCCACCCCGATGTACTCGGCCTGCTCCTTGCTGAGCTTGGTCAGCGTGCCGCCGAGCGCCTCGACGTGGATGCGCGCGACCTTCTCGTCGAGGTGCTTGGGGAGGCGGTACACCTCGTTGTCGTACTCGTCGTTCTTGGTCCAGAGTTCGATCTGCGCGATCACCTGGTTGGAGAAGCTGTTGCTCATCACGAACGACGGGTGGCCGGTGGCGTTGCCCAGATTCAGCAGGCGGCCCTCGGACAGCACGATGATCGAGTGCCCGTCCGGGAACACCCACTGATCCACCTGGGGCTTGATGTTGATGCGGGTCATACCGTCGGCGGATTCCAGGCCGGCCATGTCGATCTCGTTGTCGAAGTGGCCGATGTTGCCCAGGATGGCCTGGTTCTTCATCTTGCCCATGTGCTCGAACAGGATGATGTCCTTGTTGCCGGTCGACGTGACGACGATGTCGGCGTCGCCGATCGCGTCGTCGACGGTGACGACGTCGAACCCGTCCATCAGCGCCTGCAGCGCGTTGATCGGGTCGATCTCGGTCACCTGGACGCGGGCGCCCTGACCGGCGAGCGACTCGGCGCAGCCCTTGCCGACGTCACCGTAGCCGCAGACCAGCGCCTTCTTGCCGCCGATGAGGACGTCGGTGCCGCGGTTGATGCCGTCGATCAGCGAGTGGCGGGTGCCGTACTTGTTGTCGAACTTGCTCTTGGTGACCGAGTCGTTGACGTTGATCGCCGGGAAGGCGAGGTCGCCGGCCGCGGCGAACTGGTAGAGGCGCAGCACGCCGGTGGTGGTCTCCTCGGTGACGCCGCGCACCGATTCGGCGATGGCGGTCCACTTGTTCGGGGTCTCCGCGAGAGTCTTGCGCAGCAGCGCGAGGAACACCTTGTACTCGGCCGAGTAGCCGTCGTCGTCCGGCGGCACCACCCCGGCCTTCTCGAACTCGGCACCGCGCAGCACCAGCATGGTGGCGTCGCCGCCGTCGTCGAGGATCATGTTGGCCGGGCCGGACTCCGCCGGCCAGGTGAGCATCTGGTCGGCGGCCCACCAGTACTCCTCCAGGCTCTCGCCCTTCCAGGCGAACACCGGAACGCCCTGCGGCGCCTCCGGGGTGCCGTGCGGGCCGACGACGACCGCCGCGGCGGCCTCGTCCTGGGTGGAGAAGATGTTGCACGACGCCCAGCGCACCTGTGCGCCGAGCGCGACGAGGGTCTCGATGAGCACGGCGGTCTGCACGGTCATGTGCAGCGACCCGGAGATCCGGGCACCCTTGAGCGGCTGGACGTCGTGGTATTCGCGACGCAGTTCCATCAGGCCGGGCATCTCGTGCTCGGCGAGCCGGATCTCCTTGCGGCCGTATTCGGCCAGCGACAGGTCGGCGACCTTGAAGTCGATCCCGTTGACGACGTCGGCGTGCAGTGCGCTGTCGGGCGCGGTGGTCATAAAGTCCCTCTCGGTGTACAGCAGAAATCTCCGGACGTTCTCCGAGGAGGAACGCCGTTCGGATTGTCGTTCATCAGGCTAGCCTGCGCTGCGGACAGACGCCGGGCCGGTCCGCGATGTCGCGGACCGGCCCGGTGGTCGTGCGGTGGTGCGTCAGCCGTCGTCGCCGGCCTTATCGCCCTTCGCCTCGGTCGGTGCGGAGCCCGCCGGCGGCTCACCGTCCGGGCCCAGGGAGTCGAGCGGTCTGGCCAGGTCCTCGGCGCTGATGATCGCCGCGACACCGTCGGTGTAGCCCGGAACCTCACCGCGACTGCGCAGTCCGACCGCCGAGTGGTTCATGCCGTACACCACGTAGATCACGAACCCGATCGCCATCCAGACCACGAACCGGATCCAGGTGAGGGCGGTCAGGTTGAACATCAGCCAGGCGCAGGCCAGCACCGAGAGGATGGGCACGAGCGGCACGAACGGCACGGAGAAGCCGCGCTTGAGGTCGGGCCGCGTCTTGCGGAGCACGATCACCCCGATCGACACCAGGACGAAGGCGAACAGCGTGCCGATGTTGACCATCTCGCCCAGCTCACCCATCGGGAAGAAGCCGGCCAGGAACGCCGACACCACGCCGACGAGCACGGTGATGCGGAACGGGGTACCGCGGCTGCCGGTCTTGGCGAGACCGCGCGGAAAGAGCCCGTCGCGCGCCATGGCGAAGCCGACGCGGGTCTGGCCGAGCAGCATCACCATGACGACCGTGGTCAGACCGGCCAGACCGCCGATCACGATCAGCCACTGCGCCCAGGTGATGTGGTGGATCCCGAAGGCCGTCGCGAGCGTCGAGTGCTCACCCTTCAGATCGGTGTACTTCACCATTCCGGTCAGGACCAGGGTCACGCCGACGTACAGGACGGTGACGATCGCGAGCGAACCGAGGATGCCGCGGGGCAGGTCCTTCTGCGGATCGCGCGCTTCCTCCGCCGTGGTGGCGACGACGTCGAAGCCGATGAAGGCGAAGAACACCAGCGACGCCGCCGCCAGCAGGCCGTACCAGCCGTAGGTGGAGCCGCCGGCACCGGTGACCAGGGAGAACAGTGTCTGGTGCAGGCCTGTCGCGGAATCCGCCGCCGGCGCGGACGGGGGAATGTACGGGGTGTAATTCTTCGGCGTGATGTAGAAGGCGCCGACGATGATCACCAGCAGCACCACCGCGACCTTGATCGCGGTGATGATCAGCGACACGATCGACGAGAGCTTGGTGCCCAGCACCAGCAGCAGCGTCAGCACCGCGATCAGCAGCACCGCACCCCAGTCGAAGGCGCCGAACGGCTTCTCGGCGTTACCCCAGGTGATGACGGTGAAGTTGGTGTCCGAGGACTGCCGCCCGGCGATCAGGCACAGGAACTCGTTCAAATAGTTCGACCAGCCCTTGGCGACCACGGACGCGGCGAGGGCGAACTCCAGGATCAGGTCCCAGCCGATGATCCAGGCGACGAACTCGCCGAAGGTCGCGTACGAGAAGGTGTACGCGCTGCCGGCGACGGGCACGGTGGAGGCGAACTCGGCGTAGCAGAGGGCCGCGAGGCCGCACGCGATCGCCGCGAGGACGAAGGCGAGCGAGACCGACGGACCCGCGATGTTTCCGGCGGTCTGCGCCGTGAGGGTGAAGATACCGGCGCCGACCACCACCGCGACACCGAAGACCGTGAGGTCCAGCCACGTCAGGTCTCTCCGGAGTTTGGTCTCCGGTTCGTCGGTGTCCGAGATCGACTGTTCAACCGATTTCACCCGAAGAAAAGGGTTGCTCATCGGGCCTCCTCACGGGTTCGGGCGCACACGGCGCC
Organism: Gordonia sp. PP30; assembly: GCF_023100845.1. Lineage (NCBI taxonomy): Bacteria > Bacillati > Actinomycetota > Actinomycetes > Mycobacteriales > Gordoniaceae > Gordonia > Gordonia sp. PP30. Next base: position 3,586,207 of record NZ_CP095864.1, read on the forward strand.
GGGAACGGGTCGCGTTCAACCTAGCGAAGCACCCGCGCCAGTACGGCGCTTTTCGCCGGGTGTCGGCCCGAATCGGTCCGTCCGCGGTAGTCCCGCGGTCAGGACGTGCTCGATGTGGAGGAGGCCCCGGCCGCATCCGATCCGCGATCGATGTCCGGTTCCAGGTAGATCACCCGGGTCTGCGGGACGGCGGCCCGCACGCGTGCTTCGGCGTCGTCGATGGCGGTCGCGATCTCGGTGGCCGTCGAGCCCGGTGAGATCGCGATCTTCGCGGCGAGCAGCAGTTCCTCGGGGCCCAGATACTGCGTCTTCAGGTGGATGACACGGTCGACGCCACCGCCGACCAGCGCCGCCCGGATGGCCAGGTCCTCCGGTTCGGTGGCGCCCTCGCCGATCAGGAGGCTCTTCATCTCGGTCATCAGGACGATGGCGATGGCGCCGAGCAGCACACCGATCGCCACGGTGCCGATACCGTCCCACACCGGGTCCCCGGTCGCCATGGTCAGGCCGACGCCGCCGAGCGCCAGCACCAGACCGATCAGGGCGCCGGAGTCTTCAAGCAACACCACCGGCAGTTCCGGGTTGCGGGAGTTCCGGATGAACCGCCACCACGACGCGTCGCCCTTGAGCGGGCGCGACTCCTTCTGCGCGGTCAAGAAGCTGTACCCCTCGAGGCCGATCGCGACCAGCAGGATCACGACGGCGACGATCGGCGATTCCAGGCCGTGGTCGTGCGAGTGGCGGATCTTCTCCGCGCCCTCGTACAGTGCGAACAGCGAGCCCAGCGAGAAGATCACCAGGGCGACGACGAAGGAATAGAAGTAGCGGGCCCGCCCGTAGCCGAACGGGTGCAGCTCATCGGCCTGCTTCGCGGCCCGTTTCTGGCCGAGCAGCAGCAGCCCCTGGTTGGAGGTGTCGGCCACCGAGTGCACACCCTCGGCGAGCATCGACGACGATCCGGTGATCGCGAAGCCGACGAACTTGGCCGCGGCGATCCCGGCGTTCGCGGCGAGGGCCGCGATGATCGCCTTCTTAGATCCCTCTGCAGACATGGGATGTTCCTCTCCAGCTCCGTGCCGGCCACGAACCGATCGCGGCGGCAAATACCCCGCCAGCGTAGTGCGGCGGCCTCGGTGCGGCACGATCGGTCCGCGTACGCGCCCGGCCGGATATTCGAGTTACGGGCGGAACGGCCAGAAGACCGGAATCACGAAGACCGCGACCACCAGCCAGGCGGCCATGAGCACGGCACCGAGACGCCAGTAGTCGCCGAATCGGTAGCCACCCGGACCCATCACGATCATGTTCGCGGGGGTCGCGATGGGGGTGAGGAGTGAGGCGGCACCGGCCACGCAGACCAGCATCAGCACCGGGCGAGGATCGACGTGCACCTGCGCGGCAGCGGCCAGCGCGACCGGGATCACGATGAGCACCGTGGCCGCGTTCGAGATGAACTGGCCGAGCACCGCCGTCAACACGAAGAGCGCGGCCAGCAGCAGATAGGGGCTGCGGCCCTCGGCGAGCGCGACGATCGGCCTGGCGATCAGTTCGGCCCCGCCGCTGTCGGCGATCGCCGACGACATCGGCATCAGCGCCGCGATGAGCACGAGAGTGGACCAGGAGATCGCCCGGTACGCCTGCTCGGACCGGAGCACCCCAGTGCCCACCATCGCCACCGCCCCGAGCAGCGCCGCCACGACCGGAGGCACCACCCCCGACGCGAGCAGCGCGATGGTCCCGACCATGATGACCGCCGCGCGCGGCGCCGTGCGCGCCAGGCCCGCCGTCTGCCGCCGGAGCTGCTCGGATGAGCCCACCACCAGGACCTCGTGGCTGTCGTCGAGCGACTCGATGGCCGGCCACCGGCCCTGCACCAGCAGGGTGTCGCCCTCGGCGAGATCCACCCGGGTCCCGACGCCCTTGTTCCGTCGCCTGATCGACAGCACCAGCAAGTCGTCGTCCGGCCGTACCATGCCCGGAAACGCCGGAGTCCCGACGAGCGGCGAACGCGGCGGTATCACCACCTCGCTGATCCCGGCGTCGCGGTCGACGAGCTGCCGGCCGCGGCGCGCCGCGATGTCCTCGACGACCAGCCCGCACCGCAGCGCCAGTCCCTTGACGTCGCCGTCGGCCCCCGCGACCACCAGCACATCACCGTCGGCGAGCGGCCGCCCCGCCCCCACGACCCGCGCGGCGGAACCGTGCTGGGTGCCGAGCAGCACGACAGGAGATTCGTCGACGACATCCCGCGAACTGACGCCGATCGCCGCCGAACCCGCCTCGACGCGGAGCCGGTAGACACGCCGGTCCAGGTCGTAGTGGTCTATCACGTCGCCGAGGTAGTCGCGCAAGTCGGCGAGCAGGTTCTGCGGGGCGCGCTCGGGCAGCAACCGGCCACCCAGCAGCACGGAGAGACCGACCGTCACCGCCAGAATCGGCAGCCCCACCAGCGCGAACTCGAAGAAGCCGAATCCCCGGCCGGTCGCGGCGACCGCGGCCTCGTCGATGATCACGTTGACCGGACTTCCCGACAACGTCAGCAACGCACCCGCACTGGCGGCGAAGGCGAGCGGGATCAGCACCCGCGAGGGCAGCAGCCCCGCATGCCGGGTGATGGCGACCGCGACCGGGACCAGGGCGGCGGCCGCACCGTTCACCGTGATCAGCGCGCTGAGGATCGCCGCAAGCACCGTGATCGCCGCGGTCACCCGCAGCGGCGACGTGCCGGCGACGCGGCTCATCGCGCCGCCGATCCAGGCGGTGATCCCGGAGGCCTCCAGCCCCGCGGTGACGACGAACAGCGCCGCGATGAAAGCGATGACCGACGCACCCAGGCCCGCGGTCACGTCGTCAACGCTGATCAGGCCGCAGAAGTACAACACGAGCGCGGAGCCGACGGCCACGATCCCCACCGGCAACCGGTTCCACACGAAGAGTGCGACCGTCACGCCGAGGACGATCAGGCTGACGACAGCATCCGACACCCGTCCCATCGTGCCAAACGCGGCGCCGTCCGGCGGCGCTCCGGCCCCGATCCGGCGGACCGGGAACCGGGGCCGGAGCAGCAGGTCACACCCCGAACGACTTGCCGACCCGCTGATCGGTCTCGTGCATCCGGGTGCTGGCCTTCGCGACGCCGGTCCCGAGGCCGTCGAGACGGGTGCGCGCGTCGGCGAACAGCGAGTCCCAGCGCTGCTGCGCGGCGAGGTAGTCGACCGCACCCCCGGACTCCCAGTTCGCGGCCAGGCTGTGGACCTGCTTCTTGAGCTGCCCGGACAGCTGCTCGAGCTGCGCGAACTGGTTCTTCAGGTCGCCCGAGAGGGTCCCGAGATTCTCGAAGTTGTAGCGGATGTTCATTGTTCCCCCGTGGATAGTGGTGGTTGGTGTCGCCGGGTCAGAGATTGAGGCCGCCGGCGGCGGCCGACACGATCGTGTTGCCGGCGTCGGTGTCCTGATCCTCGTACCCGAGGAAGCCGGTGGTGAGCTTGCGCTCGATGTCGTCGAGGGCGTGCTCCAGATTCACCGCGGTGGCGTGCCAGTCGGTGTGGGTGGCGTCGAACGACGACGCCGCCTTGCCGACCCAGTCCCCCATGCCGCTCGCCGCCGAGGTCTTGATGCGGCCGATCACGCCGCGCATGTCACCCACGATCGCCTTGATGCTCGACGCCGCGGCCTGACCGGCCCCGAGGTCGAGATTGAGTCCGTGTGCCATTGCCTGCTCCTATTCGTTTCTTTCTTCATCGCCGCCGGACCACTGGACGGGTCCGGTCGGTCAGTCCTGGTCGCCGGGCCCTCACACCGGGGCGCCCGGGGCGTCGATCGTGAAGTCGACGTCGACGATCACCGGCGGCGGCGCCACCTCGCCGAGGACCGCGCCGGTACCCGCCGCACCGTCGGGCACCGCGGCGAGCACGGCGGTCCGGGCGGCCGTCGTGCCCCGAGCCCCGCCCCCGGCGGCGGGGGCCATCGGCGCGAACGGCGCCATCGGCGCGGCGGCGACCGGGCGGGTCCAGCCCGCGGCCGTCGACCCCGACGAGGGTGTCGCACCGGTGGCCGGCTCCATGCTGACCGGCCGGTCCCCGAGGACGGGCTCGACGGCGGGCACTCCTCCGCCACCGCCGAGTCCCCCGCCGCCGAGTCCCCCGCCGGCACCGCCACCGCCGCCGGGCAGCCCCGAGGGGCGCACGGTCGGCAGCGCGGTGGGTGCCGGGGAGCCGCCGGTGGGTGTCGTGGTCCCGGCGCCCGCCGGCGCGGGGACCGCCGGAGCCGGACTCGGAGTGGCCGGTGTGCCCGCGGGCGTCGTCCCTCGCCCGGCGGCCGAGGTCAGCAACGTACCCGCGAGTTGCAGACCGGACGAGACGAGCGGCAACGCGGCGTCGATCAGGCCGGAGAGCTGGCCGGGCGTGACCGGTGGCGGCGTGACCGGAACCTTGGTTCCGTCGACGGCCATCTTGGCGGTCGGCGCGGCCAGTTGCGCACGGGTGGCCGCGATCACCGCGAGGCCCTCGGCGAGTCCTTCCGCGGCGAAACCCAGCGCGGCGAGTTGCCCCGGCGGCGTGAGAATGGCCGGCATGGTGCCGGCGATGAGCCCGGCCGTCTTGACGATCACGGAGGTCAACTGGGCCAGCCCGGCGCCGACGATGGCCAGTCCTCCCTGGATGTTCGCGGCCATCGACGTGCCCTGCGCGGCGAGCGTCGCGCTATCGGCGGCCGACAGTGCCGACTTGGCGGCGGCACGCTGACCCGACTGTCCCGACCACAGACCGTCGAGCGCTTTGAGCGCCGTGGTCGCCGCCCCGGCTCCGGATTGCAGGGTCTGCGCCAGCCCGGTGAGCATCGTCGTCGGGTCGCTGCCGCTCGGCAGCGTCCCGGTGCCGAAGGATCCGAGTAGCTTGCGCAGCGGTTCCAGCAGGGCGAGCGGATCGAGCGGTGGCAGGGCGGGCAGCTCGGGCAGGCCGGGCGGAGCGAAGAGCGCGCCGAGGTCGGGCAGATCGCCGAGCAGTTCCGAGGGGGTGCGGTCGAGCAGCGCGGTCAGTCCGGTGGGCGCGAGCAGGTCGCCGAGGGTGGGTTCATGCAGGACGCCGAGGGCGGGTTCGTGCGGGGCGCCGAGGGCGGGTTCGTGCAGGACGGTTCCGGACCCGCCGTGCTCGCTCATGCCGACACGATTCCGGCCGCGCCGGCACCGTCGGCGCCGGTCAGCGCGCCCAGTCCGGCCAGGGCCGCGGCGGCGGTGGCCGAGTGCACGGCGGCGAGCTGCCCGACGGACGCGAGGTGGTTGGCCTGGGCGACGGCGAACGCGCCCAGGAACTCCTGGCCGATGACGCCGAAGGCGGTGGTCATCACCGCGGTCTGCGCCGCGCAGTCGGCGGTGCCCGCGGCCGCAGTGGCGGCACCGAGCGCCGCGGCCGTGGCCGCGAACGACTCGACTGCCTGTGTGACGACGGTCAGCTGGTTCATCGTTCCCCCTCGATCGGTACGGTCCCGCCGGCTCGCCCGGCGGGTGCGTGATAGTTGGACGCGGCGGAGCGCCCGCCGGTTCCCTCCGGTTCCGGCGTGTCGCCGCATTCGGCAAGGAAATCGCCGGTGAGCTCGGCCTGTCGCGCCCGCAGTTCGCGGGCCCCGGCGGCCGCCGCCTCCACGATCAGCCGAGCCAGATGCGCCGCGTCGCCGTTACCGGCACCGGGCAGCAGGCGCACCTCGGCGAGCCCGCCGGTCGCGTCGACCCGGACGACGATCCGGCCGCCGTCGGTCCGGCTGGTCACCGACAGCCCGTTCAGGTCGTGCTGGATCCGTTCCAGTGCCGCCAGGTGCGCACCGGCCTGGGCGACGATCGCGTCCATCGCGGCGGTCACGACCGCACCTGCTCCCGGCACCACCGGTCGGCGTCGTCCTCCAGCCGCACCAGCTCCGCGCGGTCCGGCAACCCGAGCGCGTCGAGCACTTCCGCGTCGACACCCGCCTCGGCCAGGGCGAGACGCCGCCGATGCGCGCCGTCGCCGCGGGCCAGCCGGCAGAGCACGACGATCCGCCGCGCCAGCACATCGAGGCTGACGGCGAGTTGCGACTGCGCTATCCGCAGCCCCACCGGCAGGCCCTCGGCGGTCGTCGTGACCGACAGCGAACCGCACGGCGAGGACGCGTACGAGAGCTCGGGCGCCGGAGGTGCGGCGTCGGAGTCGGGGCGGAGCGGGTCGTCATCGAGTTTCGTCATGAGGTTTAGACGCACCGGCGGCGATTCCGGTTCCCTGTTTCACCGGAAATCTCCTCCACCACCGCCCGCCACGGCCGGGAGGCATTCCCTCTTGGACGCACCGGCCGCCGTTCCGGTTCCATCCTCCGTTTCCCGGGCGTGGCGCGCCGCCGCGCGCGTAGCGTTCGGCTCCCGGCCGGCCGGAATCCCCGGCCCGACCGGCACGACAAGGGGGATCACCATGACCGACACACCCGTGGCGCTGCCGCCGTGGCTCAGTGACGACGACGTCCGCGTCGACCTGTCCCGGGTCGGGGTACCCGACGGACCGCCGCCGCCGCGACCCGCCGACACCGCCTATCCGTCCGCGCCGCCGTCCGGGCACCCGGCCGTCGGTTCCCCGCACCTCCCGGCACGACCGGCAGCGGCCGTTCCCGTACCGCCGGTCCGGCCGGCCCCGCCCGGACGACCGGCTCCCGGACCCGCCGGACCCGCGCCCGAGCACTCCGGACCCGCACACGGCGGACCCGAGTACAGCGGACCCGCACACGGCGGACCCGAGCACGACGCGCCCCCGCACTACGCTCCCGGCCCCGCGCTGGATCAGGTGGCCCTGCTCCGCAAGGCCCGGCGCGCCCCGGCCGGCGGCTGGCGGCGCGCGGTGCACAACGTGTCCGGCGGACTGGTCAATCCGGGCGAGTCCCCGGCCGAGCTGGAGTACCAGGAGCTGCTGGAACGGCTCCGGCGCCCGGTACGCGGCGACTACCGGATCGCCGTGCTGTCACTCAAGGGCGGTGTCGGCAAGACGACCACGACCGTCGGCCTCGGTTCCACCTTCGCCGCCCTGCGCGGCGACCGGGTGATCGCCATCGACGCCAATCCCGACCTGGGCACGCTGGCGCAACGCATTCCGCTGCAGACCGACTCGACCGTCCGCGATCTGCTCGCCGATCCGGCCATCCACCGCTACTCCGACGTGCGAGCGCACACCTCGCAGGCACCCAGCCGGCTGGAGGTACTCGCCTCCGAACGGGATCCGGCGGCCGCCGAGGCGTTCACCGAGCGCGAGTACCGCGGGGTGATGGCGATACTCCAGCGCTACTACAACATCGTGATCACCGACTGCGGTACCGGCCTGAGCCACGACGCGATGAGCGGTGTCCTCGACCTGGCGGATGCCCTGATCCTGGTCAGCTCGCCGGCGCTGGACGGGGCGCGCAGCGCCGGCGCCACCCTCGACTGGCTGGCCGGGCACGGCTTCGGTCACCTGATCCCGCGGTGCGTCGTCGTGCTGAGTTCGGCGCGGCCGGGATCGTCGTCGATCGACACCGATCAGCTGGCCCAGCACTTCCTCACCCGGTGCCGCGCGGTGCAGCCGATCGGCTTCGACGACCACCTCGCCGAGGGCGCCGACATCGACCTCGAACTCCTCAATCGCAAGACCCGGCGGGCCTTCGTGGAACTCGCCGCGGTGATCGCCGACGACTTCGGCGGCACCGCGCTGAGACGGCGCCCACCGTTTCTTCCCGACTGAGAGGGCGGGCACATCGTGACAACGCCGAGTGGCACCAAGGCGCGGCCCGGGGTTGAATAACAGGCGAAGACCCGGCAAACGCGTCGGGTTACCGACTGTTGGGAGCCCACCATGGCTGAGTCCGACGCCACACGCGGCAAGGGCGTGCCGCCGGTCCGGATCGAGTACCACACGATCCACGGACACCGCCGCGCCTACCGGATCGCGGGCGAGGGCCCGGCGATCCTGCTCATCCACGGCATCGGCGACAACTCGTCGACCTGGGAAGAAGTGATCGGCGAGCTGGCCCGCGACCACACCGTGATCGCGCCCGATCTCCTCGGACACGGTCTCTCGGAGAAGCCGAAGGCCGACTACTCGGTGGCCGCGTTCGCCAACGGCATGCGCGACCTGCTGGTGGTCCTCGGCATCACGAAGGTCACCGTCGTGGGGCATTCGCTCGGCGGCGGCGTCGCGATGCAGTTCTGTTACCAGTTCCCGCGCTTCGTGCAGCGGCTGGTGCTGGTGGCGGCCGGCGGCGTCACGCACGACGTCAACCCGGTGCTGCGCCTGGCGTCGGTGCCCGGCATGCCCACCGCGATGCGCGCCCTCGGCCTGCCCGGTGTCCTCCCGCTGCTGCGCGGCACCGCACGCGCCCTGGACCGCGCCGACGAGGCCGGATCGATCCCGGAGCGGCTGGCCCCGCGCAACGTGATCACCGACCACCGCGACCTGCTGCGCATCATCGGCGACCTGAGCGACGCCCGCGCCCAGTCCGCGTTCATCCGGACGCTGCGCGCGGTGGTCGACTGGCGCGGACAGACCATCACCATGCTCGACCGCGCCTACCTCACCGAACCGCTGCCCCTGCTGGTCGTGTGGGGCGACAAGGACACGGTGATCCCCGTGCACCACGCGCACCTGGCCGGCGCGGTGATCCCGCACGCCGAGGTGGAGATATTTGCCGGCGCCGGGCACTTCCCGTTCCGGGACGACCCCGATCGCTTCGTGACCCTGCTCCGCGGCTTCCTCGCGCGGACCGAGCCGAACGAGTTCGACCCGCTGAACTGGCGCCGGATGATGGTCGACGGGCAGCGCCTCGACGAGATGGTGGGCGATGACGCCCTCCTGGAGGACGTGTTCGTCGCCCTGGAAGAGGAACGCAGCGTCAGCTGATCGGACCACACCGGGGCCGCTGTGGGAGAATCGGCCGGTGACTTACCCGAACGGCCCGCAGCAGCCCGGCACCCCGGCGAACCCCTACGGCGCGGTGTACGGCGCTCCGGCCGCCCCCGCTCAGGCGGTGCAGCCGTATGGCGCACCCCAGTACCCGGCCCAGCAGCCCTACCCGGTCGCCCAGCCGGTTCCGCCCGTCGCGCCCTACGGTGGTGCGCCCGGCTACCCGTACGGCACCGCACCGGGCTACCCGGCAGCACCCTACGGCACCACCCCGTACGGCATGGCCGGCTACGGCGGCGTCGATCCGTATACCGGCATGGCGATGTCGGACAAGTCGAAGATGACCGCCGGTCTCCTTCAGTTCTTCCTCGGCGGCTTCGGCGCCGGCCGCTTCTACCTCGGCTACAACGGGTTCGGCGCCGCCCAGCTGTGCCTGACCCTCGGCGGCTGGTTCTTCCTCTTCATCGGCATGTTCCTGTTCGTGCCACTGATCATCGCCTTCCCGATGCTGATCGGCGTCTGGGTCTGGGCGTTCGTCGACGCGATCATGATGTTCACCGGGAACGTCACCGACGTGCAGGGCCGGAAACTACAGTCGTGAGCCAGCCCTACGGCCCGCCGCCGCGGGATCCGTTCCAGCCGATCATCCCGGGTCCGCCGGCCGGGCCACCCTACGGCGCGCCGCCGCCCGGCGGGCCCCTGGAACCCCCGCTGGTCACGATCGGCGACATCGTCGTCACCCGGAGCCACGTGATCACTCCGTCCGGCACCTTCGCCCTGAAGGGCGCGCGCTGGAACGTCGTGAACTACACCCAGACCACCCAGACCACGTCGCAGACCGGCCTCATCCTGGCGATCGTCGGCGCCGTGCTGATCTGCGCGCTCAGCCTGCTCTTCCTGCTGATGAAGGAGGACAAGACCACCGGCTACGTGCAGGTGATCGTGGCCGGCGCGAACGGGGTGCAGCACGTCTGCAACATTCCGGCGTACTCACCGGCGGTCCTGCCCGACATCTCCTCGCGAGTGGCGTACGCGCAGTCGCTGTCGCTCTGACGCGTCAGACCGTCGCGTCCTGCAGTTCCCGCGTCTCGCCGGTGGCATCGCCGGCCGGCCGGCGATCGTCGGCGGTGTCCCGCGCCTCCACCTCGGCGAAACCCGGCCGTGCCCGACCGCCGAACGCCCGCGCCCACGACGCGACCGCGCCGAACCGGTTCCGGAAGCCGACCAGATAGAACAGGTGCACGCCGAGCCAGGTGAACCAGCCGAGCAGACCGGTGAGCCGGACGCCGAACGGCGCGTCGACCACGGCGTTGTGCCGGTTCACGACGGCCATGCTGCCCTTGTCCAGGTAGCGGAACTCCGACCCGAAGGGCTTGCGCCGGCGGATCATGTCCGCGGCGTGCCTGCCCTCCTGCATGGCGACCGGGCTCTGGCCCGGGTAGCCCTTGAGGCTGGTCATGTCGCCGATCGCGAACACGTCGGCCCGCGCGCCGACCGTCAGGTCGGGGTTGATCAGCAGCCTGCCTGCGCGGTCGGTGTCGCATTTGGTGGCCGCGGCGACGATCCCGGCGAGCGGCGTCGCCTGCACACCGGCCGACCAGACGACGGTCTCGGTGGCGATCCGCCGCTCGGCGCCGTCGCCGCCGCGGACGGTCACCTCGCCGTCGTCGATACCGGTGACGAAGGTATCGGTGAGCACCTGCACTCCGGCGTCCTCCAGCGTGCGGCGGGTGAACGCCGACAGCTTTCCGCCGTAGACGGGCAGCAACTCGCCCGCCCCCTCGACGAGGTACACCTCCGCCGGCACGTCGGTGAAGTGCCGGTTGTGCAGTTCCCGGATCTGGCCGGCCAGTTCGACGCCGGTCGCGCCGCCGCCGACCACGACGAAGGTGTGCGCGGCCTCGTCGGCGGCGGGCGCCGCGAAGCGCTCCAGCAGATGCGCGCGCAAGGTGACGGCGTCGTCCAGGGTCTTCAGCGAGAACGTGCGCTGCGCCCATTCGTCGTGCCCGAAGTAGCCCTGCGAGGCGCCGGCCGCGACGATCAGGTACTCGTAGGCGATCTGCTCGTCACCGTCGTCGGTGCGATAGGTGACCGTCTTCGCATCGGCGTCGACGGCCGTGACGTAGCCCTTGATCACCTCGACCGATTCCTTGGACTCCAGCACACCGGCGATCGGCGGTGCGATCTCCGCGGCCGGCAACACCCCCGTCGCGACCTGGTACAGCAGTGGCTGGAACAGGTGCTCCTCGGTGGCCGAGATCAGCACCGTCGGCACCTTCGACTTGGCGAGCTGCTTGGCGGCGGCGAGGCCACCGAATCCCGAACCGATCACGACGACGTCGGTGCTCCGCATGAATCCTCCTTGAGTCAATCGGGCGATGTCACCACTCTTGTCGATGGTCGATCTCGTACTCAACCGCGATGAACTGCCCTTTCGGTATGGCACCCATCTGTCTTGTTCATACAATGAGGTCATGGAGTTCCGGCAACTGGAGTACTTGGCGGCCGTGGCGGCCCACGGCGGATTCTCCCGCGCCGCACGGGCATGCTTCGTCTCGCAGTCGGCGGTGAGCCATCAGATCGCCGCGCTGGAACGCGAGCTCGGCGTCGACCTCTTCGAGCGGTCCGGACGGACCGTCACGCTCACCGAGGCCGGCGAGACCCTGCTCCCCCGCGCCCGCGAGCTGCTGAGGCTGCGCGACGACGCCGCGGCGGCCGTCGCTCCCCGGCGCGATCGGGTGCGGATCGCCGCGAACATGTCGTTCGCGCGGGCGGCGCTCAGCGCGGTCTCGGCGGTGCGCGAGCGGCACCCGGAGGCCGAGATCGACTTCCTCCTCAAATCGTTCACGCAGCGGATCGACGCGGTGGCCGCCGGCGAGGCGGACCTCGCTCTGGTCCGCGGCGCCGTGGAACGCGACGGGCTGTACCTGGATCCGCTGTGGGTCGATCAGCCGGTGGTGACCTTCGGGTCCCGGCATCCCCTGGCCGGTCTCGGCCGCAGCCCCACGCCCGCCGAACTCGCCGGCTACCCGCTGCTCCTGCCACCACCGGAGCAGCAGGTGCTGCTCCGTACGCTGGTGGAGCGGGTCTTCACCAGGGCGGGCGTGACGCCGACCTTCGGCCCGGACATCCGGCCGGGCCATCCCGTCGCCTTCGAGCTGGTGAACCACCCGGACAGCTGGACGCTGCTCTACGAGGACCCGCTGGTGCCCGGGCTCGTCTGCCGCCGCGGCCTGGAGTTCACCCTGCCGGTGTCCGCCGTCCTGCGCACCGATGCCACCCCGAATCCCCTGGTCGCCGAGCTGCTGACCGAGCTGACCCACGGGTATCGGCGATAGTGCGCGGTCCTGGGGGTCGTTTCGACACGCTCTGCGCCTGGCGGCGGCGTGACCGGCGGGGGCGGGCTGTTTAGCCCGTTGAGCCGGTGAGGAGCGCAGCGACGAACCGTGTCGAAACGCCCCTCCCCCGCCAGAGGTACGTTTCGACACGATCTCGGCTAACGCCTCGATCGGCGGGGCGGGCTGTGACTCGACCGCCCGTCGAGCCGGTGAGGAGCATTTCGACGGGCTCAATATGAACTCCGCGACGAGCCGTGTCGAAACGCCCGTTGAAAACACGGATCAGCCGCCGCAGCAGCCGGCCACGTCCGACGACCTCCACACATCGCGGGGTTTCGACACGATCTCGGCTAACGCCTCGATCGGCGGGGCGGGCTGTTTAGCCCGTTGAGCCGGTGAGGAGCATTTCGACGGGCTCAATATGAACTCCGCGACGAACCGTGTCGAAACGCCCGTTCAAAAGTACGGATCGTCAGCCGCCGCAGCAGCCACCCACGTCCGACGACTTGCGGACATCGCGGGTCAGCGCGTTCCGGGCGGCCCACTCGTCGCGCGGCGGGTAGTAGACCCGGGCCAACGACAGCCCGCGGGCCTGGGCCACCGGCACCTGCGCGCTCCGGGAGCGCTCGGTGAGGAGTGCCGCGCACCAGTCGGCGGAGCGGCGGCCGTCGCCTACCGAGGCGACCGCACCGACCAGCGAGCGGACCATCGACCAGCAGAAGGCGTCGGCCTTCACGCGCCCGACCAGCACCCCGTCGTCGTCGCGCACCCAGGAGAACTCCTGGAGGTCCCGGATCGTCGTCGAGCCCTCGCGGAACCGGCAGAAGGCGGCGAAGTCGTGCAGGCCGAGCAGGCGCGCCGCGGCGGCGTTCATCAGGTCGAGGTCGAGCGGACGCGTCCAGTCGGCGGTCCTCCGGGCCGACAGCGGTTCGGCGCCCCAGGGCGCGTCGGACATCCGGTATTCGTAGCGGCGGGCCAGCGCGGAGAAGCGGGCGTCGAACTCGGCGGGCACAGCGTCGATCGTCTTGACCCGCACGTCGTCGGGCAGCAGCTTCGCGAGTCGCCGTACCAGGCGGGAGGGGTCGCCGTCGATGGACCGGGTGTCGAGCGACGACACCGGGACGTCGCAGTGCGCGACCTGCCCGGTCGCGTGCACCCCGGCGTCGGTGCGGCCAGCGACGGTCAACCGGACCGGCACCCGGAGCACCGTGGCCAGCGTGGTCTCCAGGGTCTCGCACACGGTGCGGCGCCCCGGCTGAGTGGCCCACCCGGAGAACTCGGTGCCGTCGTATCCGATCAGCAGCCGCAGCCGGACCCCGGCATCGCTCGTCTCCGCCATCACTCGCCTCCCTGCACTCCGCTCGTCTCCGCGACAGTCGCCCGGCATCCGCGACACCCGGCGAGAACGCGACACTCGCGCGTGTCGCTTCCACGAACCGCTGTCGCGTCGCCGGCCCGGCTGTCGCGTCCGGGCCCCGCATACGACTCAGCCCGCCGAACCCCGAAGGACTCGGCGGGCTGAATCAGTTCAGCGATCTCAGCCTAGCGGCAGATCACTTCTCTTCGTTCGAACCGTCGACGTCGGCACCCTCGGCGAGAGCCTCGTCCGCGGTGGCCGCGGCCTGGTTCTCGTCGGCACCTCCCGACACGGCTTCCGCGTTCTCGACCTCGGCCTCGCTGGCCTCGTCGATCACCTCGGCGACCGGGTTCTCGGCCGGAGCCTCGGCCTCGGCGGCCTTCTTCTTGGAGGCGGCGGCGCGGGTGGCGCGCGCGGCCTCGTTCGACGCGGTGGTCTCGGTGACCAGAGCGATCACAGCCATCGGGGCGTTGTCGCCCTTGCGGTTCTCGACCTTGACGATACGGGTGTAGCCGCCGTTGCGGTCGGAGAAGAACGGACCGATCTCCTCGAACAGCTTGTGGACGATGTCCTTGTTGCGGATGTCCTTCATCACCTCGCGACGGTTGGCCAGCGAGCCGCCCTTCGCGTGGGTGATGATCTTCTCGGCGTACGGGCGCAGGCGCTTGGCCTTGGCCTCGGTGGTGGTGATGCGGCCGTGCTCGAAGAGCGCCGTGGCCAGATTGGCGAGAATCGCCTTCTGGTGGCTGGCCGACCCGCCGAGGCGGGCACCCTTAGTGGGCTTGGGCATTGGTTTCTCCTAGGAGGTCGCCGATCGCAGACCGGCAGTCATGATTGGTCTTGCTACAGCTGCTCGGTCTCGGCGAAGTCCTCACCAGCGTCATCGCTGTACGACACCTCATCGCTCCACGTGCCGGTGGCCGGGTCGTAACCGGCGACCTGCGACGGGTCGAAGCTGGCCGGGCTGTCCTTGAGGGACAGACCGAGGCCGTGCAGCTTGACCTTGACCTCGTCGATCGACTTCTGTCCGAAGTTGCGGATGTCGAGCAGATCCGACTCGGTCCGGGCAACCAGCTCGCCGACGGTGTGGACACCTTCGCGCTTGAGGCAGTTGTACGAACGGACGGTCAGCTCCAGATCCTCGATCGGCAGGCTGAACGCGGCGATGTGATCGGCCTCGGCGGGCGAGGGTCCGATCTCGATGCCCTCGGCCTCGACGTTGAGCTCCCGAGCCAGGCCGAAGAGCTCGACCAGGGTCTTACCGGCCGACGCCAGGGCGTCCCGCGCGGTGATGGAGTTCTTGGTCTCCACGTCGAGCACCAGACGATCGAAGTCGGTGCGCTGCTCGACGCGGGTGGCCTCGACCTTGTAGGTCACCTTGAGGACCGGCGAGTAGATCGAGTCGACCGGGATACGGCCGATCTCGGCGCCGGTGGCCTTGTTCTGCACGGCGGGCACGTAGCCGCGGCCCCGCTCGACGACGAGCTCGATCTCGAGCTTGCCCTTGTCGTTCAGGGTGGCGATATGCAGATCCGGGTTGTGCACCTCGACACCGGCCGGCGGCACGATGTCGGCGCCGGTGACGGCACCCGGACCCTGCTTGCGCACGTACATGGTGACCGGCTCGTCCTCTTCCGAGCTGACCACGAGGCCCTTGAGGTTCAGGATGATGTCGGTGACATCCTCCTTCACGCCCGGAACCGTCGTGAACTCGTGAAGCACACCGTCGATGCGGATGCTGGTGACCGCCGCGCCCGGGATGGACGACAGCAGCGTGCGCCGCAGCGAGTTGCCGAGGGTGTAGCCGAAGCCCGGCTCCAGGGGCTCGATGACGAACTTGGAGCGGTTCTCGGCGATGACCTCTTCGGACAGAGTGGGTCGCTGTGAAATGAGCATGGGTGAGTGATTTCTCCTTTGCCGTCCGCTATATGACGACGTTCGAGGGACTTGAGTTGAGCTTGCTGCGCTGAAGTGTCTCGCTGCGAACCCGCCCGACCGACCAATGTGAGGACGCGGGTCGTTCCGGGGGTCCACGGGGGCGGAGCCCCCGTGCGAGCGATTACTTCGAGTAGAACTCGACGATGAGCTGCTCGGTGAGCGGAACGTCGATCTGCGCGCGCTCGGGCACGTTGTGCACCAGAATGCGCAGGGTCGACGGAACCACCTGCAGCCAGGCCGGAACCGGGCGATCGCCCAGGGTCTCCTTGGCGACCTGGAACGGCAGCGTGTTCAGCGACTTCGGCTTGACGTCGATGATGTCGTACTGGCTGACGCGGTAGCTGGGGACGTCGACCGGGACACCGTTGACGGTGAAGTGGCCGTGGCTCACCAGCTGGCGGGCCTGACGACGGGTCCGTGCCAGGCCGGCCCGGTAGACGACGTTGTCGAGACGGGTCTCCAGGATCTTCAGCAGCTCGTCGCCGGTCTTACCCGAGCGGCGGTTGGCCTCCTCGTAGTAACGACGGAACTGCTTCTCCATGACGCCGTAGGTGAAGCGAGCCTTCTGCTTCTCCTGCAGCTGGAGCAGGTACTCGGTCTCCTTGATCCGCGCGCGGCCATGCTGGCCGGGCGGGTACGGGCGACGCTCATACGCCTGGTCTCCGCCGATCAGATCGACACGGAGACGACGGGACTTCTTGGTTGCGGGGCCGGTATAACGAGCCATGTTTTCTTCTCTCTCCCTCTCCCGCTAGACCCGGCGCCGCTTGGGCGGACGGCAGCCGTTGTGCGGCTGGGGGGTCACATCGGAGATGGTGCCGACCTCGAGGCCGGCTGCCTGCAGCGAACGGATGGCGGTCTCGCGGCCCGAGCCCGGGCCCTTGACGAACACGTCGACCTTCTTGACGCCGTTCTCCTGCGCCTTGCGAGCGGCGTTCTCGGCAGCGAGCTGCGCGGCGAACGGGGTGCTCTTGCGCGAGCCCTTGAAGCCCACGTGGCCGGAGGAGGCCCAGCTGATCACGTTGCCCTCGGGGTCGGTGATCGAAACGATGGTGTTGTTGAACGTCGACTTGATGTGCGCGTGGCCGTGCGGGACGTTCTTCTTATCGCGCCGGCGAGTGCCCTTCTTGGGGCCGGCACTGCGTGACTTGGGCGGCATTACTTCTTCTTCCCGGCGATGGTCTTCTTCGGGCCCTTACGAGTGCGGGCATTGGTCTTGGTGCGCTGACCGTGAACGGGCAGGCCACGACGGTGACGCAGACCCTGGTAGCAGCCGATCTCGATCTTGCGACGGATGTCGGCCTGCACCTCGCGGCGCAGGTCACCCTCGACCTTCACCGAGGCTTCGATGTACTCGCGGAGCTTGCTGACGTCAGCGTCCGTGAGGTCCTTGGCGCGCATGTCGGGGTTCAGCCCGGTGGCGTCGAGGATTTCCTTGGAGGTGGTACGACCCACTCCGTAGATGTAGGTGAGTGCGATCTCCAGCCGCTTCTCGCGGGGGAGATCAACACCGGCAACACGTGCCATGTGGCGTTTCCTTCGGTTTCAGAGGTCTGCTCCCAGTCCGTCCCGCCTCTGCGACGGGCCCCGGCCTCTGTCCGGGGGCAGGCGGGCACGCGTCTGTGCCCGCTGGTGCTGGGAGTTCATCACTTCCCGTTATTCAGTTGTTTCTTCAAGCGACCCGAAGAAGGGCGGCGATCAGCCCTGACGCTGCTTGTGACGCAGGTTTTCGCAGATCACCATGACCCGGCCGTTACGGCGGATCACCTTGCACTTCTCGCAGATCGGCTTGACGCTCGGCTTGACCTTCACGTCAGCTTCTCCTTATTCACTCCCGGGACGCCTGCGGCCCCGGTGGCCTACTTGTAGCGGTAGACGATGCGGCCTCGGCTGAGGTCGTAGGGCGAGAGCTCCACGACGACGCGATCCTCCGGCAGGATGCGGATGTAGTGCTGCCGCATCTTGCCGCTGATGTGGGCGAGTACCTTGTGGCCGTTCTCCAGCTCAATGCGAAACATCGCATTGGGCAGGGGCTCGACGACGCGACCCTCGACCTCAATGGCTCCGTCTTTCTTAGCCATGTCCTCCGCGATTCTGGGCGACGACGCGCGTCTCCCGGTTGAATCCTTGGTTTTCCGCTACGGTCGGCACATCGGCGTTGATCCGATCCTGTCCTCCGTCCACCCTCGCGGGTGGCGGGTCGCAGGCATGCGGGAGCGCACGACGCACCGAGGTTCTATGTTACGCGGATCGGGCGTCGTCGTCCAAACCGCGCCGACCACTCCCCCGGCGGCGGACGGTTTGACAGACTGGTTGCCATGCGCGCCTTCCTCATCCGGACACTGCTTACCGCGTTCGCACTCTGGGCCGCGGTGTCCCTGGTTCCCGGTCTGGCCTTCGACTTCGGTTCGCTCACCTCCTGGTGGGCCAAGTTCGGCGTGGTGCTGTTGATTGCGGTGATCTTCGGCCTGGTGAACGCCTTCATCAAGCCGATCGTGCAGATCCTGTCGATCCCGCTGTACATCCTCACCCTCGGCCTGGTGCACATCGCCATCAACGCCCTGATGCTGGAACTGACGGCGTGGATCACCAACAACATCACCCACTGGGGCCTGGAGGTGCACAGCTTCTTCTGGGCGGCGATCTTCGGCGCGCTGGTGATCTCCATCGTCAGCTGGCTGACCGCGATGCTGATCCCAGACCGCGCCGAGAACCTCTACACCTGATGCGGGCGGTCCTGCAGCGGGTCGGTGCCGCGTCGGTCACGGTCGACGGCGAGGTGGTCGGCGCGCTCGACCTGCCGGGCGACCGGCTCGGGCTGGTCGCGCTGATCGGCGTCACGCACGACGACACGCCCGCCGACGCCGCGAAGCTGGCCGGCAAGATCTGGGGCCTGCGGATCTTCCCCGGCACCCCGGAACGTTCCGCGGCGGACGCCGGGGCCCCGATCCTGGTGATCAGTCAGTTCACGCTGTACGCCGACACCGCGAAGGGGCGCCGTCCGTCGTGGAACGCCGCCGCGCCGGGCCCGGTCGCCGAACCCCTCGTCGACGCGGTGACCGAGGAACTGCGCCGGCTGGGCGCGACCGTGGCGACCGGCCGCTTCGGCGCCGACATGAAGGTCGCGCTGACGAACGACGGCCCGGTCACCCTGATCCTCGACGTCTGAGAGCACGGCTCAGGCCACCAGACACCAGCTCCCGCCGTCCTTGCTGGCCTGCCCGGGCAGCGGCGCCGTGGTCTCACCCGCGCTGGTGTAGCGGGCGGTCAGGTCCGCGGTGCTGCCGTGCACGTTGATCTCGTCGATCACGATGCCGAACGACGCGTCGTCGACCGCGTTGCCCTGCATGAACCCGGCCATCCCCTCGATCAGCGCGCGGGTGGGCGTGCCCGCGCAGATGCGCCCGGCGGCGCCGTGCCAGTCACCGCGCTTCAGGTCGTTCACATACCCGTGCAACTGCGCACTGATGGCACTGCGATCCGACGCGTCACCCGATCCGGAGGGCGTGTCCGCGCCGCCGAAAACCCCGTTCGACGACCCGCTCAGCAGGTTCCAGCCGACGATGCCGCCGATACCCAGCACCAGCACCACGACGACGGCCAGCACGATCGCGACGAGGCCGCCGCGCCCTTGTCGCGGGGGCGGCCCGGCGGGTGGCAGTCCCGGCCCGGCGGGGCCGAGCGGGTCCCAGCCGGGCGGCGCGGCACCGGCCGGGCCGGACGCCGGCCGGGGGTAGCCCGGCGGCGGCCCCGGATAGGGGTGCGGCGGCACCGGGGCGCCCCGGCCGGGGGCCGTCGGCGGATAGGCCGTCGGTGGGTAGGGCGTCGGCGAGCGAGGCGTCGGCGGGTGCGGTGGCGCGGTCACGGTCCGCGGTGCGGCCGGTCCCGCCGGGCGCCCGGTCGCCGGCGGCGGTGGCCCGGTGAGGCGCGGCGCCGCCGGTGGGTACGGCCCCGATGGCGGGTACGGCGTCGTGGGCGGGCGGGGGCCGGGCGCCGATGTCGGCCGGCCCGACCGCGGGTCGTGTCCGGGATACGCCATCGTCGTCCGTCCTTCGCCGTCGTCCCGTACCGGGACTCGTGCCTCACCCTAGTGCCGCGAGCCCGGCCCCACCCTGCCCCGACCGCGGCTTTCCACCGATCGGGGGACCCGATCGGTGGTCGCCGCGGACTCGCGGTCGGTAGCGTCGTGGGTGATGGGCAGAATTACCGCTCGGCGGCGGGTGACTCGAGTCCAGCGCGGCGGTGCCCCCGACGTTCGCGCGGATCTCCTGGCCGTCGAGGAACCGCTGGAGATCCGGGTGGGCGGCACCGCGCTGTCGGTCACCATGCGCACCCCCGGGCACGACGCCGAACTGACCCTCGGCTTCCTGCTCGCCGAGGGCGTGATCGGCGGCCGCGACGACGTGATCGCCGCGCGGCCGTGCGCGAACAGCACCATCGACGGACCGGACGGGACCCCGCGCGGTACCTACAACGTGCTCGACGTGATGCTCGCCGCGCACGTTCCCCCGCCGTCGGTGGCGCTGGCCAGGCGGGTCGCCACCACCAGCGCGTGCGGGGTCTGCGGCAAGACCAGCCTGGACGCGGTCACCGCCACCTCGCGGTACGACTCGTCCGGCGACACCGCGACCGTCACCGCCGACTTCCTGCTCGATCTTCCGTCCCGTCTGCGGCGCAGACAGTCGGCCTTCGACAAGACCGGCGGTCTGCACGCCGCGGGGCTGTTCGACGTCGCCACCGGCGAGCTCCTGGTGGTGCGCGAGGACGTCGGCAGGCACAACGCCGTCGACAAGGTCCTCGGCTGGGCGCTGGCGGGCGGCCGGCTGCCGCTGACCGGGACCGTGCTGCAGGTGTCCGGCCGGGCCAGTTTCGAGCTGGTGCTCAAGGCCGCGATGGCCGGGGTGCCGTTCCTCTCGGCGGTGTCGGCACCGTCGTCACTGGCGGCCGAACTCGCCGACGAGCGGGGTATCACTCTAGCCGGGTTCGTCCGCGGCGACTCGCTGGTGCTGTACGCGCGCGACGACCGCGTCGTCACGTCGGCGGCGGACGTCGCCGGTGGACGGGGCACCGATACGCTGACCGGGTGACCGCACCCGCCGCACCGTCCCCCATCGTCCGGTACGCACCGCCGGCACTGGCCGCGGCGGTCCTCGCGGCGTCGATCGTGATCGGGCTGACCCTGCGGTTCGGGCACGGCCAGATCGACCTCGCCGTCTACCGGATCGGCGCCCGCGCCTGGCTCGACGGCCAGGCCCTCTACGGCCGCGCCTTCCCGGTGCAGGGCATCTACCTGCCGTTCACCTATCCCCCGCTGGCCGCGGTGGTGCTCGCGCCGCTGGCGATGCTGGCCGACGGCGGCGCGCGAGCGCTGATGTTCGTGATCTCCCTGGCGAGTCTGTTCGGCACCCTCTGGCTGGTGCTGACCCGGATCCGCCCCGGCCTGGCCCCGACGACCGCGCTGACCCTGACCCTGCTGGCCACCGCGGGCGCCCTGCAACTGGAACCGGTCTCGGAGACCTTCGGCTTCGGGCAGCTCAATCTGCTGCTGATGTTCCTCGTCACCGCGGACATCCTGGTCGCCAAGCCGTGGTGGCCGCGGGGCATGCTCATCGGGATCGCGGCGGCGGTGAAGCTGACCCCGGCAGCATTCCTGCTGTATTTCCTGGTGTCGAAGCGGTGGCGGGACGCGGCCGTCACCGTGGTGAGCGCCGCCGCCGCGACCGCTCTGGGCTTCGCGCTGGCGTGGAACGACTCGGTGCAGTACTGGCTGCGCGGCACCCTCGGTGAGACCAACCGGATCGGGGCGCCGTACTTCACCTCGAACCAGTCGTGGAAGGGCGTGCTGACCAGGATCGACCCGCACGCGCCCACCGCGGCATGGCTGCTCGGCGCGATCCTCGCCGTCGTCCTCGCGGCCGTGCTCATGTCGCGACTGCTGCGCGCCGGCCGCCCGGTGGAGGCGATGCTGGTCAACGCGATCGCGGTGCTGCTGTGTTCGCCGGTGTCGTGGTCGCACCACTGGGTGTGGATCGCCCCGGCGCTGCTCGTCGCGTTCGACGCGATCGTGCGCGGGGTGCGGCCTGCGTTCACCGTTCCGGCGACGGCCGTCGTGACCGTCGTCTTCGCGATCGGTCCGCACTGGCTGCTGCCGCATCGGCACGACCGGGAACTGACCTGGGCGTGGTGGCAGCACCCGATCGGTGACGCCTACTGGCTGGTCGCCGTCGCGGTGCTCGTCGGCGGGGTGGCCTGCTATCGCCCGGCGGTCCGGGAACCGGCCGCCGAGGTCACGGCCGCAGTGTGAGGATGCGGGGGCCGTCGGCGGTGACCGCGACGGTGTGCTCCCAGTGCGCGGCGCGCGTGCCGTCGTCGGTGACGACGGTCCAGTCGTCGTCGAGCACGGAGGTGTCCGGCCCGCCCAGGGTCAGCATCGGCTCGATGGCCAGGGTGGAGCCGACGACGAGTTCTTCTTTGCCGCGGCCCGGGCTGTCCTCGTTCGCGAGGAACGGGTCCATGTGCATCTCGCGGCCGATGCCGTGGCCGCCGTAGCCGTCGACGATCCCGAAGCTGCGCCCGAACCGCTTCTCCGCGGCGCGCGTCCCGGCCTCGATGGCGCGCGAGACGTCGTTCACCTTGTTACCCGGCAGCATCGCGGCGATACCGGCCTCCAGGGAGAGCCGGGTGGCCTCGCTGAGCTCGGCGTCGTCCGTGGACAGGTCCCCGACGCCGAAGGTCCAGGCCGAGTCGCCGTGCCAGCCGTCCAGGATGGCGCCGCAGTCGATGGACACCAGGTCGCCGGCGGCGAGCACGGTGGTCTTGTTCGGGATGCCGTGGACCACGACGTCGTTCACCGAGCTGCAGATGGAGCCCGGGAAACCGTGATAGCCCTTGAACGACGGAACCGCCCCCGCCTCGCGGATCACCGTCTCGGCGATCTCGTCGAGGTCGAGGGTGCTCACGCCGGGTGCGGCCGCGTCGCGGCAGGCGACGAGGGCGGCGCCGACGATCGCGCCGGCCGCCGCCATCGCATCAAGCTCTCCGGCCGACCGGAACGGCACGACCTTCCGCTTGCGAAAGCGCACCATCGACCGGCTCAGGCCTTCCCGAGCTTGGTGAGGATCTGCTGCTGCACGTCGGCGACCTCGCCCATGCCGTCGATCTCGATGATGTCGTCGGCGTAGAACTCCAGCAGCGGCGCGGTCTCGTCGGCGTACACGCGCATACGGTTACGGATCACGTCTTCGGTGTCGTCGGCGCGGCCGCGGGCCAGCATCCGGTCGACCACGGCGTCCTCGTCGACCACGATCGACAGCACACCGTCCAGGCTCACCCCGAGATCGGCGAGGATGCCGCTCAGCGCCTCGGCCTGCTCCACCGAGCGCGGGAAGCCGTCGAGCAGGAAGCCCTTGGCGGCATCCGGCTCGCCGAGCCGGTCGCGGACCATGCTGATGGTGATCTCCGGCGGAACCAGGTTGCCCGAGTCCAGGTACTTCTTGGCCTCCACACCGATCGGCGTGCCCTGGCTGATGTTCGCGCGGAACAGATCGCCGGTGGAGATGTGCGGGATACCGAGCGACTCCGACAGCAGTTCCGCCTGCGTGCCCTTGCCTGCTCCGGGAGGTCCGACGATGACGAGTCTCACTTGAGGAACCCTTCGTATTTGCGTTGCATCAACTGGCTGTTGATCTGCTTAAGCGTATCGAGGCCGACGCCCACCATGATCAGAAGCGCGGTACCGCCGAACGGCATGTTCTGCACGCTGCCGCCGTTGCCGATCTCCAGGAACAGGTTCGGCAGGATCGCGATGATGCCGAGGTACAGCGAACCGGGCAGCGTGATGCGGCTCAGCACGTAGCTCAGGTAGTCGGCGGTCGGCTTGCCCGGCCGGATGCCCGGGATGAAGCCGCCGTAGCGCTTCATGTCGTCGGCGCGCTCCTCCGGGTTGAAGGTCACCGCCACGTAGAAGTAGGTGAAGAAGATGATCAGCAGGAAGTACACGAGGATGTGCACCCAGCTGCCCGGGTTGACCAGGTTGTCCTGGACCCACGACTTCCAGCCGGCACCGTCGGTGGAGCCGCTGCTCTGGGTCAGGCTGATCACCAGCTGCGGGATGTACAGCAGCGACGACGCGAAGATCACCGGGATGACGCCCGCGGTGTTCACCTTGATCGGGATGTATGTGGACGAGCCGCCGTACATCTTGCGGCCCACCATGCGCTTGGCGTACTGCACGGGGACGCGGCGCTGGCCCTGCTCGATGAACACGACGGCCAGCAGGATGATGAACGCCGCGACGCAGACCAGACCGAAGATCAGGCCACCGCGACTCTGCAGGATGGTGCGGCCCTCCGCGGGCAGGCGGGCGGCAATACCGGCGAAGATCAGCAGCGACATGCCGTTGCCGACGCCGCGCTCGGTGATCAGCTCGCCGAACCACATGACCAGGCAGGCGCCCGCGGTCATCACGAGCACCATGATGGTCAGCGCGAAGATGCTGTGGTCGTGGATGATCGCGTCGGAATCACACTCGCCCTGCACGCTCTGCAGCAGGCCGCCGTTCGCGGCGAGGGCGACGATGCCGGTCGACTGCAGCAGCGCCAGACCCACGGTCAGGTAGCGCGTGTACTGCGTCATCTTGGTCTGGCCGGACTGGCCTTCCTTGCGCAACTGCTCGAAGCGCGGGATCACCACGGTCAGCAGCTGCACGATGATCGACGCGGTGATGTACGGCATGATGCCGATCGCGAAGACCGACAGCTGCAACAGCGCGCCGCCGGAGAACATGTTGATCAGCGAGTAGATCTGCGCGTGGTCGCCGGAGTTCGCCGCGTCCACACACCGGCCGACTTCTTTGAAGTTCACACCGGGGGACGGCAGCGTGGCTCCGAAGCGGTACAGCACGAGGATGCCGAGGACAAAGAAGATCTTCTTCCTCAGATCCGGCGTCCGGAAGGTCGCCATGAGGCTGGAAAGCACTAACTCCTCCTACGACCGCGCGATCTGGCGACCGGCTGCGGTGCTCGGCTGTCTACTCAACGAAAACTCGGGTGGTGCGCACCGTGGGCGGCACCGCGGTGGGAGACGATCTCTCCCACAGAACCAAAACTCTATCGGATGCCCCAACCGCCACCGGTCAGGTGCACCGGCCGCTCACCCGTTTGACGGATTTCACGGACCGGTCCACCTGACCGGGGACTCATGCGAGGCGGTGCACGAGCGGGTTACTGCTCGGTGCAGGTACCGCCGGCGGCGGTGATCTTCTCGGTGGCCGAGCCGGTGAACTTGTCGGCGGTGATGTCCACCTTCACGTTCAGCTCGCCGTTGCCGAGGACCTTGACCAGGCGGTTCTTGCGCACGGCGCCAGCGGCGACGAGCTCGGCGACACCGATGGTGCCACCCTCCGGGAACAGCCGGGCGATGTCGCCCACGTTCACGACCTGGTACTCGACCCGGTTGCGGTTCTTGAAGCCTTTGAGCTTCGGGAGCCGCATGTGGATCGGCATCTGGCCGCCCTCGAAGCGGGCCGGCACGTTCTTGCGTGCCTTGGTGCCCTTGGTGCCGCGACCCGCGGTCTTACCCTTGGAGCCCTCACCGCGACCCACGCGGGTCTTCTCGGTCTTCGCACCCGGAGCGGGGCGAAGGTGATGCAGCTTGATTGTGCTCATTCGCTGACCTCTTCGACAGTCACGAGGTGCCGCACGACGTTGATCAGGCCGCGGTTGATCGGCGTGTCCTCGCGGGTGACGGTCTTGCGGATCCCCTTGAGGCCAAGGGTGCGCAGGCTGTCACGCTGGTTCTTCTTGGTACCGACGGTGCCCTTGATCTGGGTGATCTTCAGCTGTCCCATTGGTTTACGCTCCTTCGGTCGCCGCGGCGGCGGCAGCGGCGCGAGCGCGCAGCATGCCGGCCGGGGCGACGTCTTCGACGGGGAGACCACGTCGGGCAGCGACCTCTTCGGGCTGCTGCAGCGACTTGAGGGCCTCGACGGTGGCGTGCACGACGTTGATCGCGTTGTCCGAGCCCAGGCTCTTGGCGAGGACGTCGGTCACACCGGCGCACTCCAGCACGGCGCGGACGGCGCCACCGGCGATCACACCGGTACCCGGGCTGGCCGGGCGCAGCATGACCACACCGGCCGCGGCCTCACCCTGAACCGGGTGGGTCACGGTGCCGCCGATCATCGGGACGCGGAAGAAGCTCTTGCGAGCCTCCTCGACACCCTTCTGGATCGCCGCCGGAACTTCCTTGGCCTTGCCGTAGCCGACACCGACCATGCCCTGGCCGTCGCCGACCACCACGAGAGCGGTGAAGCTGAAGCGGCGGCCACCCTTGACCACCTTCGACACGCGGTTGATGGTCACCACGCGCTCGAGGTGATTGCGCTCCTCGCGCTCACCCCGGCCGCCGCGGTTGTCCCGGCGGTCGCCGCGGCCGCGACGCTCGCCGCCGCCGCGGTTGTCGTTGCTGTTGTTGGCGCCGGCGGGTCCGTTTCCGCCGTCACGCTGACGTCCGGGCATCAGAGGTCCCCTCCGTTGGTCTTCGTCATGTTGGTCTTCATCATCAGAACGCCAGGCCTCCCTCGCGGGCGGCATCGGCCAGGGCGGCGATGCGCCCGTGGTAGGCCTTGCCACCGCGGTCGAAGACCACGGTGTCGATGCCTGCGGCCTTGGCGCGCTGGGCGACGAGCTCGCCGACCTTGGCGGCCTGCGCGGACTTGTCGCCGCCGGCGGCGCGGACGTCGGCCTCGATCGAGCTGGCGGCGGCCAGGGTGTGGCCGGTCAGGTCGTCGATCACCTGGACGTGGATGTGCCGGCTGCTGCGCTTGACGGCCAGGCGCGGACGCTCGGCGGTGCCGTTGACCTTCTTGCGCAGGCGGAAGTGACGACGGTTGGTCGCGGTGCGGCGACGGGTCGACACGTCCTTGCCGATGGGCTTGCGAACGGTTGCTTCACTCATGTCTTACTTACCCGTCTTTCCGACCTTGCGGCGGATCTGCTCACCCTCGTAGCGAATGCCCTTGCCCTTGTACGGGTCCGGGCGACGCAGGCGGCGGATGTTCGCCGAGATCTGGCCGACTTGCTGCTTGTCGATACCCGAGACCGAGAACTTGGTCGGGGACTCCACCGCGAAGGTGATGCCCTCCGGCGCCTCGATCGGCACGGGGTGGCTGTAGCCGAGGGCGAACTCGAGGTCCTTGCCCTTGGCCTGGACGCGGTAACCGACACCGAAGATCTCCATCTTGGTGGTGTAACCCTTGGTCACACCCTCCACGAGGTTGGCGATCAGCGAGCGGTTGAGGCCGTGGAGCGCGCGGTTGCGACGCTCGTCGTTCGGCCGGGTCACCACGATGGCGTTCTCTTCGACGGCGACAGCGATCGGCTCGGTGACGCTGAGGTTCAGTTCGCCCTTGGGGCCCTTGACCTTCACGTCCTGGCCGTCGATGTTCACCTCGACGCCGGCGGGGATTTCGATGGGGTTCTTACCAATACGCGACATCTGTTTCGCTCCTACCAGACGTAAGCGAGGACTTCGCCGCCCACGCCCTGGTTGGCTGCCTGGCGATCGGTGAGCAGACCGGACGACGTGGAGATGATGGCCACGCCGAGGCCGCCCAGGACCTTGGGCAGGTTGGTGGACTTTGCGTACACGCGCAGACCCGGCTTGGAGACACGGCGGAGACCGGCGATGCTGCGCTCGCGGCTCGGGCCGTACTTCAGGGTCACGGTGAGCTTCTTGCCGACTTCGGCATCCTCGACCTTGTAGTCGGTGATGTAGCCCTCGCGCTTGAGGATCTCGGCGATGTTCACCTTGATCTTCGACGAGGGCAGCGACACCTCGTCGTGGTACGCCGAATTGGCGTTACGCAGACGCGTCAGAAAGTCTGCGATCGGGTCAGTCATGGTCATGGTTGACCGTCAACCTTTCTCGTAGCGGTTCCCATACAGCGAGAAGTGCCCGATTCCTCGGGGCGCTTGCCGGTGGGCCTTCCACGAAGTGGATAGTTGTGCAAGGTTCATCCCGGGCGATCGCTCACCCGGTGACCTTGTCCGGTTCCATTGGCTTTTCGCCGGGACCGGAAAAGGTATGAAGTTGTGGCTCCCGGGGGCACACTTCACCCGGGCAACCGCTCTAGTGTAGGAAACCCGAGGCCGTCATACCAAATCGGCCCCCGCGACGGTCGGGTGCCCCTCGCCGATCGAGCCTGTCGAAACCCCGGGGCCGGTGACCACATACGCGACACGACCGACGGACCTTCTCACGCGTCACGGCGCACACACTCGACGACGCCCTGGCCTGACTCCCTAGTCTGGCGGGGAGGTCCGTGGGTGAGGACCAGATAGGCGACACCGTGGGCGGACCTTCCCACGTGCCACAGTGCGCCACCGGGAACGGCACGTCGTGGCCGGTCGCGCAACCGGGTGTCCACAGGGCGGGGCGTGTCTCGGGGTTGTCCACAGATTACGCAGGTGAGGGGTTACGCCGGACGATGCGCCCGGTCAAGGTCGGTGCATGACGGTCACCACGGAACCCGCACTGGATCCGACGCCCACGGACGAGCCGGCCTATGCGACAGCGCTGGCCGAACTGCTCGGCCGGCAGGAGGGCGTCGCGACCCGCGCGCAGTTGCTGGCGGCCGGAGTCCCGGCGTCGTACCTGCGCAGGAAGTTGCGCCGCGGCGAGTGGACCGCCCGGCACCACGGCGTGTACGTGACCCACAACGGACCGCTGACATGGGTGCAGCGCGCGTGGGCCGCGACGCTGGCCACCTCGCCGTCGGCGCTCAGTCACGAGTGCGCGATCCGCGCGGCGGGCGGACCGATCGGCGCCGCGCGCGACGATGCGCCGATCCATCTCGCCGTCGCCGATCACCGCCACCTCCCTGCACGCGACGGCATGGTCGTGCACTACCGGGGCAAGCTCGGTGCACGGGCCCTCCTCGACGCGGCGCCGCCCCGGCTGCGCGTCGAGCACGCCTACCTGGAACTCGCCGCGGAGGCGACGGACGAGACGACGGCGATCGCGCACCTCACCGCCGCGGTGCAGTCGCGCCTCACCCGGGCCGACAAACTGCTCGCCGCACTCGAGTCGAGGCCGACTCTGCCGCGCCGCGCCTTCCTCCGGTCGGTGCTGGGAGACGTCGCGAAAGGCACCTGCTCGGTGCTGGAACACGCGTACCTCACCGGGGTCGAGCGCGCCCACGGCCTGCCCGAACCCGTCCGGCAGGCTCCGACCGGGACCGGCCGCCCAGGTTTCCGCGATCTCGACTACCCCGAATGGGGACTGATCATCGAGCTCGACGGCCGCCTCGGGCACGACGACTCCGTCGCCCGCACCCGCGACTTCGAGCGCGACCTGGACGCGGCGGTCGGCGCGCGCCGCCGCACGGTCCGGCTCTGCTATGCGCAGGCCACCACGAGCGCGTGCGCGACGGCGGTCAAGATCGGCGCGCTCCTGCGGCAGGGCGGCTGGCCCGGAACCCCGGCCCCCTGCACCTCGAAGACCTGCCCCGCCCGCTCTTGACGCAGATGGCCTGGCCTGGTTTCCACCCCACCCGTGCGCCATGGACGACGGCACTTCCCATCCGTCGCACCGGGGCAAACCCCGGGGCTGGTGACCAGTATCGGGTCACCAGCCCCGGGGCTCCCACGGAATCAGCGCACGGGCGGGTCGGCGGGCAGGACGTGCTCGCCGGAGCGGTCGCACGCCAGGGCCAGCGACGAGATGTACTGCTTCTCGCCGCCGGGGCCGGGCAGGGCCGAGGCCAGCATGTCGGGGCGCTCGAACTCGGTCTGCGTCACGCAGCACCACAGCTTGGCGTCGCTGGGGTTGCCGTACTCGTCGTACATCGGCAGATCGATGCCGTCGTCACCGCGGCGCAGGTAGTAGCGGCCCTTGGTCGCCACCGCGAGGGCCGGCGGGAGGATCACAGCGATGCCGGCGGCGAACAGCGGGGAGAACGGCTGCACGCCGTCGCCGAAGACCCCGAAGAACACCATGATCGACACCCCGGCGGCGACGATCACCGACACGAAGCCGACCGGGTTGACCGCGTACAGCATGCCGCGGCGGAACTCCGGCGCCTTGGGGCTGATCTTCAGCAGGTACTTGTTGACGACGATGTCGGTCGCGACCACGACGATCCAGGCGATACCGCAGTTGGCGTAGAAGTTGAGCAGCTGCGACAGGAAGCTGAACATGTCGGCCTCCATCAGCGCCAGCGCGATCGCCAGGTTCACCACCACGAACACCAGGCGGCCCGGATAGGTCTTGGTGACGCGGGTGAACGAGTTGGTCCAGGCCAGCGACCCCGAGTAGGCGTTGGTGACGTTGATCTTGATCTGCGAGATCACCACCAGGATCACCGCGAGGGTCATCGCCAGCCAGGCCGGCATGAAGTCCTCGTAGATCATCACGAACTGGTGCACCGGCTCGTTCGCGACGCCCACGCTGTCGGCGACGTGCCCGATCAGGTATACCGCCAGGAACAGGCCGGCGATCTGCTTGAGCGCACCGAACACCACCCAGCCGGGTCCTGCGACGAGCACCGCGGTCCACCACTTGCGGTTGTTCTCCGGGGTCTTGGGCGGCATGAAGCGCAGGTAGTCGATCTGCTCGGCGATCTGCGCGATCAGCGACAGGCAGACACCGGCGCACAGCATGATCCCGGCCCAGCTGACGCCCTTGCCGAGCGGCTGGCCGTCGGAGTCCACACCGGAGAAGTTCAAGAAGTCGCTGACCGACCCGGGGTGCGCGGCGACCAGGTAGACGAACGGCCCGACCATCATGATCAGCCACAGCGGGGTGGTCCAGACCTGCAGCTTGGCGAGGGCCTTCATCCCGTAGATCACCAGCGGCAGCACCATCAGTGTGGAGACCAGGTAACCGATCCATAGCGGTATGCCGAGGCCGAGCTTCAGGCCCTGCGCCATGATCGAGCCCTCGAGGGCGAAGAAGATGAATGTGAACGACGCGAAGATCAGGTTGGTGACGACCGAGCCGTAGTAGCCGAATCCGCTGCCGCGGGTGATCAAATCGAGGTCGATGTTGTAGCGCGCCGCGTACACCGCCAGCGGAATACCGGTGATCACGATGACGACGGCGAACAGCAGGATGCCCCACAGCGCGTTACCGGTGCCGTGCGCGATGCCGATGTTCGCACCGATCGAGAAGTCCGCCAGGTAGGCGATGCCGCCCAGCGCCGACGTCGCCACCACCGCGGCGCTCCACTTGCGGTAGCTGCGCGGCGCGAACCGCAACGTGTAGTCCTCGAGCGTCTCTTTCAGCGCCTCGCGCTCGGCGAGGTCGACGGGCGACGATCCCGCCTCCCCGCGTACCAGTTGTTCGGTCATCTGACCCTCCCACTCGTGCCGGGTTACTCCCGGTGCACCGAATGTAGGAAGGCCTCATGCCGCGGCCGCGACGCCGGAGTTTCGGCCGTGTTTCGCGGGCGGCGGCCAGGTTACCGCTCGGAGTCGATCATCTCTCCGGGTCGACGGCGCCGCGCCGCAGCAGTACCGCCGCGGCGACCAGTGCCCACAGCGACAGCAGGATCCCGGTCAGCCAGAGGCCGAACGTCTCCAGGTCGGCGGATCCGACCGCCGCGACCACCCCACCCCACCCGAAGGCGTCGGCGCCGATCCCGGCCAGTTGGACGACGGCGACCGCGATCGCGACGAGGGCGGAGATGCCCGTCATGATCAGCGCGTACGGGATCACCCGGCGATCCGGTGCCGCCCCGGGCGACCACGCGTAGGCGCGCCGCATGACGGCGCCCTGCACCGTGTCGAGCAGCGACATCCCCGCAGCGAACAGGATCGGCAGCGTCATCACCGCCCACCACGGCACCTTCCCGACGGTGGCGGTGCCGGCGAGGGCCAGCAGCCCGATCTCGGTGGCGGTGTCGAAGCCGAGCCCGAACGCGAAGCCGACGCCGAACATGCGCGACGGCCGGTCGATCAGCGTCTCGAACCGGCGCAGCACCCACCACATCGGGCCGCCCTGGGCGGCGGCGTCGCCGGTCGCCCGGGCACGACGCGCCCGGCGCAGCGACCAGAGATTGATACCGGCGATGAGCAGCAGGAACAGCGACGACACCGCGGGCCCCCACACCCCGCTGAACGCATGCACCCCGGAGTCGTCGCTGGCGACGGCACGGGCGGCCGCGCCGATGCCCGCGGCGAGGGCGGTGCACAGCAGCACCACCACCGACGAGTGCCCGAGCGAGAACCACAGGCCGACCGTGGACGCCGGACGTCCGCGGCCGACGAGCCGCCGGGTGGTGTTGTCGATGGCGGCGATGTGGTCGGCGTCGAAGGCGTGGCGCATGCCGAGCACGTAGGCGCCGAGCCCGACGGCCAGCGCCGCACCGCCGCCGGCCGAGTAGTGCACCCCGGCGGGGGCGACGACCAGCAGGAGCAGACCCCAGCCGAGCAGGTTCAGCCCGATGATCACCGCGGCGGCCACCGGCCAGCCGGACAGCCGCAATGCCGCGTCGCGCCGCTCGTCGCGCCTCATGCCGGTCTCCCGTCGGTGAGTTCGGTGCGCCAGGCGTCCCAGACGGCGCCGAGCGGGCTGTCGTGCAGGTCGGCGCCGAGGTGCCGGGCCAGCGCCCCGGGCCCGTCCAGGGCCATCGCCCCGGCGAGGGCGGCCGGTCGCCGCCCGGCGAGCAGCACGGTGTCGATGATACGAGCGTCGCCGACGATCCCGGGCACCGGAGCGTCTCCGGCGATGTCGGTGTCCTCGACCAGCAGCGGCGCCTCGTCGTGGGTGACGGCGGTGCGCAGCCGGACCCGGCCGCCCCGTTCGCCGGAGCGTCCGAGCACCGTGGTCTCACGCAGCAGCGCGCACGCCCCGGCCGCCAGGGTGAGCGTCAGCGTCCGGGTGAGGTCGGCGCCGTCGGCGACGACGGTCTCCCGGCCCGGCCAGCTCAGGGCGGCATCGGCGGCCAGATCGACCGTCACCGTCCACGAGCAGGGCTCGGCCTGGCGGCCGGGTTCACCGCCGCCGTACGCGACCGTGCCGCCCACCTCGGTGATCTCCAGCAGGCACCCGGTTCCCACGACGATCCGCACGTCGAGGTGGTCGCCGCCGAGCAGCATCGCTCCCCCGGCGATCAGCGCCAGGTGCGCGGTGTCGCCGGTGCGCTCGATCAGCCGCGGCACCAGCACGGCCCCGGCGCCCGCCGCCATGGTGACGCGAGCCCGGCCCGGCGCCCGCTCCACCTCGACGATCGTCGGCGACGGCGTCGCGCGGTCAGCCATGGGTGTGGGTGTAACCGCCCTCGGGGTGGTCGTCGTCGGCGTGGAAGTGCGGCGCCATCGGCCCGGGGTCGATCGGTGTGTGCGCACCGGTGCGATGCGCGTCGATCAGGCCGAGGACCCAGGCCCGCAGCTGCACGATCGAGTCGGGTCGCTTCCGGGACAGCGCGAGCACCCGCCCGCCCTCGCGGGCCGCCTCCGCGTCGGCCACCATCTGCTCCACGTCGACCTCGACGTGCGGCGCGAGATCGGTCTTGTTCACCACCAGCAGGTCCGCGCGGGCGATGCCGGGGCCGCCCTTGCGGGCGACGTCGCCGCCGCCGGCGACGTCGAGCACGAAGATCTGCGCGTCGACGAGGGCCGGCGAGAAGGTGGCGGTGAGGTTGTCGCCGCCGGATTCGATGAGCACCAGGTCGAGCGGCGCGAAGTCGCGCTCGAGGTCTTCGACGGCGATCAGGTTGGCCGTGACGTCGTCGCGGATGGCGGTGTGCGGGCAGGCCCCGGTCTCCACCGCGCGGATGCGGTCGGGGTGCAGGACGCCCGCGGATTTGAGGAAGCGGGCGTCCTCGTCGGTGTAGATGTCGTTGGTGATCACCCCGATCCGCAGGTCGTCGGCGAGGGAGCGGCACACCGTCGCAATCAACGACGACTTGCCGGTGCCGACGGGCCCGGCCACCCCCAGACGCAATGCGCGCCCAGCTGACTGCGCAGATGATTCAGGCACGGAACAACCTCCGATCCGATGTGGCGTGGGCCTGCGCCCACTCTTCCGATTGCGGAGCACTGGCCGCGGGGATCGCGGCCGACTCGGTCAGTGCGGCGAGGCCGGCGACGCGCGGTTCCGCGGCCGCGCACGCGTCCATGATCCAGCCGCTGACCTCGGCCGGGTCGCGGGGTTCGAGTTTCAGCAGCGCCGCCGCCGCGCCGGCCGCCTCGTCGTAGATCACCAGGCGCACCAGGTCTTCTGGCGACAGGCCGAGTTCGACGGCCATCGCCCCGAGCACCACCGCGCGGCACGGGCGGTCGAGCCCTTCGGCTCCGCTCAGGAACCACCGGTCGAGCGCCGCCAGCGCGGGCGACTCGGGCCACAGCCGCCGCGCCAGCCTGCGGTAGCCCCGGGCGAGTTCGCGGGAGGCATCACGGAGCGCGGGCGACGGAGTCCGCGCCGCCCACGCCTTCTCGACCGCGAGCAGGCCAGACACACTCGACTCAGCCCCCTGAGCCGCCGACGAAGGAGGCGTGTCGAAGGGTACGAGCAGATGCCGCGCCACCACCGCGGTCCCCGCCTCCACACACGACGTGGTCACCGCCCTTCCGAGCATCAACTCCCGCACCCGTTCCGCGGCGAGGCCACCGCGCAGCGCCGGTTCGACACCGGACGAGTACGCGTGGCCGCCGGTGGGCAGCCGCGCGTCGGCGAGCAGCATGGCGGCGAAGGTCATCAGAACATCGAGTAGAGCTGGGCGAGCGGGAGTTCCTGAGCGGGGGCGGGGGTCACCGGCTCGCCGTCGATGGCGATCGCGAAGGTGTCGGGTGCGATCTCGATGCGCGGCAGGGCGTCGTTGACCTTCATGTCCTTCTTGCCGATGCCGCGGGTGGGGCGCAGCGGAGCGAGGCGGCGCGCAAGCCCGAGCCGGCCGGCGAGGCCGTCGTCGAGCGCGGCCGGCGACACGAAGGACACGGACAGATCGGCCCCGATCGCGTCGCCGAAGGCGGGCCGCATCAGGACCGGCTGCGGCGTCGGGATCGACGCGTTCGGGTCGCCGAGCGCCGCCCACACCAGGCCGCCGCCCTTGATCACCACCGACGGCCGCACCCCGAAGAACCTGGGTTCCCACAGCGTCAGGTCGGCCAGCTTGCCGACCTCGACCGAGCCGACCTCGTGGTCGATGCCGTGCGCGACGGCCGGGTTGATCGTGTA
This sequence comes from Gordonia sp. PP30, assembly GCF_023100845.1. Classification (NCBI taxonomy): domain Bacteria; kingdom Bacillati; phylum Actinomycetota; class Actinomycetes; order Mycobacteriales; family Gordoniaceae; genus Gordonia; species Gordonia sp. PP30. The sequence goes on from NZ_CP095864.1 coordinate 3,620,901, forward strand.
CTTGGCGACGTACCGCCGGGCGCGCAGATTGTCCGCCGGACTCGGCCCGTCGAGCGCGCCGCGTCGTGCCTTCATCACGTGCGCGACCTGCCACGTCCGGGTGATCACCTCACCGATCCGGCCCATCGCCTGTGCGTCGGACGAGGTGATCGAAAGGGCCCCGAGGTCGTGCAGGATGTCCTCGGCGGCGATCGTCGTGGCCCGGATACGCGATTCGGCGAAGGCCAGGTCCTCCGGCACCGACGGATTCAGGTGATGACACACCATCAGCATGTCCAGGTGCTCGGCGACGGTGTTGACCGTGTGCGGCAGCGTCGGATTGGTCGATCCCGGGATGATGTGCGGCAGCGACGCGATAGACAGGATGTCCGGGGCGTGCCCGCCGCCGGCACCCTCCACGTGGAAGGCGTGGATGCTGCGGCCGTCGATCGCGGCGACCGTCGACTCCACGAAGCCGGTCTCGTTGAGCGAGTCCGAGTGCAGCGCCACCTGCAGGCCCCAGTCGTCCGCGGCGGTCAGCGCGGCGTCGATCGCGGCGGGCGTGGAACCCCAGTCCTCGTGCACCTTGTAGCCGGCGGCACCCGCGAGCGCCTGCTCGGCGAGGCCCTCGGCGGAGACGGTGTTGCCCTTGCCGAGCAGCAGCACGTTGAGCGGCAACCGGTCCAGCGCGCGATGCATCTGCGTCAGGTGCCAGGCGCCCGGCGTCACCGTGGTCGCCTTGGAGCCCTCCGACGGCCCGGTGCCGCCGCCGATGATCGTGGTGATGCCGGTGGCCAGGGCCTCATGACACTGCGACGGCGACAGCAGGTGCACGTGCGAGTCGATCGCGCCCGCGGTGAGGATCTTGCCCTCGCCCGCGATCACGTCGGTCGACGGTCCGATGATCAGCGCCGGGTCGACGCCGTCGGCGATGTCCGGGTTGCCCGAGCGCCCGATACCGACGATCCGGCCGTCGCGCAGCCCGACGTCGGCGCGCACGATGCCCCACCAGTCGAGGATCACCACGTTGGTGATGACCGTGTCGAGCGCACCGGTGACATTCGGCCCGCTCGCTCCGCTCCCGGCGCCGGGTTCTCGCGGGGTCGTCGACTGTGCCATCGACTCCCGGATCGACTTGCCGCCGCCGAACACGGCCTCCTCGCCGCCCACGGTGAGGTCGCGCTCGATCTCGATCCACAGGTCGGTGTCGGCGAGTCGTACCTGGTCACCGGCCGTCGGCCCGTAGATCGCGGCGTAGCGTTCGCGGTCAATGCGCATGTCCTACCGCTCCGTCTTCCCGAGTTGCAGACCCGGCACCCGCCGCCGGCCGCGCAGGGCGACCGCCTCGACACGCCGCGACGCCCCCGGCTCGAAACGCTGTGAGGTCCCGGACGGGATGTCCAGCCGGAAACCGCGGGCGGCGTCCCGGTCGAAGTCGAGCGCGGTGTTGGCGTCGGGCAGATGGAGGTGGGAACCGATCTGAACGGGCCGGTCGCCGGTGTTGACGACGACGAGGATCAGCCGCTCGTCGTCGGTGCGGTCGGCGTTGAGGTCGATCGTCCCGGGCCGCACCCGCACGGCGCCCGGTCCCTCGGTGTTCAGCGACATGCGCGCTCCTACGACTCGATCGGGTGATGCAGGGTGACGAGCTTGCGGCCGTCCGGGAAGGTGGCCTCCACCTGGACGTCGTCGATCATCTCGGCGACGCCCGGCATCACCTCGTCGCGGCGCAGCACCTCGCGGCCCGCTGTCATGAGTTCGGTGACCGGCAAGCCCTCCCGGGCCCGCTCGATGACCCACGTCGAGAGCAGCGCGACCGCCTCCGGGTAGTTCAGCAGCACGCCGCGCTCACGACGGTCGCGCGCGACCATCCCGGCCACGGCCAACAGCAGCTTCTCGCTGTCTCCGGGTGTCAGGTGCATGCGCCCGATGGTGCCACCCCCGCGCGGCCCGTCCGGCCACTCTCGGCCCGTTTGCCGAGGTCGCCCCGATACGCGTAACCAGAACGTCACCCGCCGGAAACACCCGCCGGTCCGGCGTCCCGCCACCACCGACCGCCCGGCGCCACCGTTACGCTGATCTGCGATCGGTCGAAACAGGGGTGGCACATGAGCACTTTGCAGCCGGGCGAGGTCTTCGCCGGATACACCGTCGAGCGCCTGCTCGGGGCGGGCGGCATGGGCGAGGTCTACGTGGCCCGCCATCCACGACTGCCCCGCAACGACGCCCTCAAAGTGCTCGCCGCTCAGCTCGCCCACGACGACCAGTTCCGCAGGCGCTTCGAGCGGGAAGCCGATGTGGTCGCCGGTTTCTCCCACCCCAACATCGTCAAGGTGCACGACCGCGGCGAGGCCGACGGCCGCCTCTGGATCGCTCTCGAACTGGTCGACGGCACCGACCTCACCGGTGTCATCGCGCGCGGCCCCGTCCCGGCCGCCGAGACCATCGCGATCGTCGCCGAGATCGCCGACGCGCTCGACGAGGCCGCCGACCACGGGCTGGTCCACCGCGACGTGAAGCCCGCCAACATCCTGCTCGACAAGCGCGGCCGCGCCCTGCTCACCGACTTCGGTATCGCGCACCTCGCCGCCGAGGCCGCCGAACTCACCGGCACCGGCATGACGATCGGCACCGTCACCTACGCCTCCCCCGAGCAGTTGCAATCGCTGCCGCTCGACGCCCGCGCCGACCAGTACTCGCTGGCCTGCACCGCGCACACCCTGCTCACCGGGGTCCCGCCGTTCGGCGGCGGCAACGCCGTGTCGATCATCATGGCGCACCTTCAGCAGCCGGTCCCGGCGGTCACCAGTAGGCGCGGCGACCTGAGTCCGGCGGTCGACGCCGTCTTCGCCCGCGCGCTGGCCAAGAATCCGGCCGAGCGCTTCCCGACCAGCCGCGCCTTCGCCGAGGCACTGGCCGCGGCTCTGGACGTCACCGTCGCCGCCCCCGCGCACGGCGGATCACCGGTCACCGAGCCCCGCCGCGACATATCACCCCCGACGGTCGCCGCGACCCCGCACACGGTCCCCGCGGCACCGCACCAGGTACCGCCCGGGCAGCACCCGCCGTTCGTGCCGGCCGGCGGCGGGTATCCGCCCTTCGCCCCGGCCTCCGGCGCCGGTCCGCAGATCCCCGGACGGGAGCCCCGCAAGCATCGGACCGCGCTGATCGTGGGCGCGGTGGTCGGTGTGCTGATCCTGGTCGGCGCGGTGATCGCGGTCGCGACCACGGTCGGCGGCCACGGTCACGGCGGAGGCGGCGGGGCGTCGTCGCCGGTGACCGTCGCCGCCGACGCGAAGAAGCTCAAGCGCGACCCGGTGACCCCGGACATGGCATCGCTGGCCACCGAGCCGAAGGAGGCACTGTGGATCTACAAGCCCTCGGCGAACGACTACTCCAGCCCGCAGGCGATCGGCGGCACCGAGACCACCGTGTACATGGCCGAGAGCGACGCCGACCGCACCACCATCGACCTGGTCGACGCCGCCACCGGCAAGCTGCAGCGCACCGTCCGGGTCACCGGCTTCGATGACCTCTACGGCTGCCGGAACCTCGCGACCGCGAACAAGATCATCTGCTCGACCGGTTCCTCCTCGGGCGGCTACGCGATCGTCGACCTCACCACCGGCGCGGCGACCACACTGCCCACGGGCAGCGGCACCCGGCTCACCGTCACCGGCGACACCGCGCTGATCAGCAGCGACTACTCGGTCGCCGCCTACGGTCTCACCGGCCGGAAACTCTGGTCGGCCGACGACAGCACCTCGTCCACCGACACCGTGCCGGACGGATCCCCGGTGGCCGCCGTCACCGACGGCGCCGTCTTCACGCTGCGGGACATCACGACCGGCAAGGTGCTCTTCACCCACAATGCCTCCAAGGCGATCAACCCCGAGCAGGACGTGCAGACCACCTGGATGCCGTTCCGCGGCGGCTTCGCGGTGGTGAACGACGCCGACCGCGTCGACCTCTACAACGCCGCGGGCACCAAGACCGCGACCGTCGACGACGGCTGGCTCCCCGTCGACTACGAACCCTCCGCCGCGGCCACTGGACTGCCCGTCCTCACCGATGACAAGAGCAACCAGACCGCGACCTTCGATCCGGCGACCGGAAGACCCGCGGTGACCGTCCGGCTGGAGTCGGACGCCAGTCGCATCCTGGCCGCCGTGGGCACCGCGGTGGCCGTGTCCTACACCTCGCCGACGGCCTCGGCGAGTTCGGGCTCCGGCTACGCCACGGCCTGGTTCGACGCCTACTCCGGTGGCGGCGGACAGGACATCACCGTGACACTGCCGAAGGTCCTGGGCACCGACGGCGAACGCCTGCTGGTCAGCAACGACTCCGGCTCGTCGGGCAGCTTCGGCGCCTACGGCCCGGGCCGCGGCTATGCCGCCGACTGGACCGTGTACCTGAAGAACTCGTACGGCCTCCTCGTCGCCGGCGGCAAGCTCTACGACCGCAACCGCCGCCTGCTCTGATCCCGGGCGCCGTCCCGCGCAGGTCTACAGCGCTTCGACGCGGGCTCAGAATCGACGGCGGCCCGCACGACGACGGCGTCTTAGCGGCTCACGCGTGCACATGGGGATCGTGCCCCGCTATCGTGCCGTTGTTCTGCCGCGCCACCCGGCGCTCCCCGGTCACCGCGCGCGACGCCCAGCCGCAGGAGTCCCGTCACCCGTGACCACCATCCGAACACCACCCCCGGACCTCCCGACCCGCCCCAGACACGAGCGAGAAACCCCGGGACAGGTGGTCACATGGCGGTCACCGACGACGGACCTGCTCACCCGTCACTCGGCTCGAGGCTCCGTCGTGTCTCAGCCGGGCGCCGCCCGGTCACGATCCGGGCCAGCGCGCCCACCAGGAGCGCGGCCACGCAGAGCCACACGGCCAGCGCCACCCACGACTCCCAGGTGCCGATCGTGTCGAGCCACGACGTGCCGCGGATGTACCCGAGTTGGCGCGTCGACTCGCCGTACATGCCGATCGGGAACACCATGGCCCAGAGCGCGGGCCGGTAGCCGCGGATCGCGCCGGTCCGCGAGTGCTGCCACAGCATGAGCGCGATGGTCGGGATCAGCATCCAGGTCACGAACGCCCACAGCGCCATCGCGATGCCGCCGACCACCGGGCGCGGCATCACGATCTGCTCCTCCGCGGTGCCCAGCACCTCCGCGGCGCCCAGAATCGAGATCGCCCCCGAGCCGAGAAAGACCCAGTAGGGCGCCACCTCGTCGTCTCGCCGCACACCGACCAGCAGCAGCCGCGCCGCGACGAGCGGTGCGATCACCGCCAGTTGCAGGATCCCCAGACCCCACGCGAGCACCGCCAGCGTGGCCCCGATGTCCGATCCGGCGGCCTTGGACCAGGCACCCAGCGAAACCGCGAGCGCCTGCGTGGAGACCACCACCAGGAACCAGGTGCCGTCGAACATCGACAACCCCGGCGCGCCGCGGCCGCCCCGGCGACGACTCGCCTGCCCCACCACCGTGCCGAGCACACCGTATTGCAGCGCCGCCCAGGTGATCGCCGAGACGACGATCACCACCAGTGTCAGGGTCGCAAGTCCCATCGCGGCGAACCGCGCGGCGAGCACCCCGCCGGCGGCGACGAACGCGAGTGTCCCGCACCGCCGGGACACCACCTGCTCGCCGAGTTCGCCGATGCCCGCTGCCGCCGCGCCGGCCACCACCCCGCTGACCAGCACCGCGTACCCGGCGATCGCGATCCACAGCACGATCAGCGACAGCAGTTCGGCGCCGGTGTTGTGCAGCGCGGTGGACACGATCCCCGTCGCCATCACGAACGTGAAGTGATCCAAGCGCAGACCCCGCCACGCCGTCACGAGACGACCGAGCGAACCGGACATGAACCACTCCGTTCAATCAGGGACTAAATACTTTAAATGAGCCGAAGTGCTCGGAATTACCTTACGGTTGACACCATGGTCGGCACACCGAGAACCCAGGGCGAAGCGGCGCAGGCACTCCTCGACATCGGCAAGTTTTTCACGAAGTGGGACGAGACGGACGATAAGCGCGCGGTCTTCCGCGAGGGCGGGCGCGCGGGCGATGTCTTCTACCGCGACCGCTGGAGTCACGACAAGATCGTCCGCTCCACGCACGGGGTGAACTGCACGGGGTCGTGCTCGTGGAAGGTGTACGTCAAGGACGGCATCATCACCTGGGAGACGCAGGAGACCGACTACCCGAGCGTCGGCCCGGACCGCCCCGAGTACGAGCCCCGCGGCTGCCCCCGCGGCGCGGCCTTCTCCTGGTACACCTACTCCCCGACGCGGGTGCGTCATCCATACGCGCGCGGCGTCCTCGTGGAGATGTACCGCCAGGCCAGGGCGAAAGGGCTCGACCCGGTCGAGGCCTGGGCCGACCTCACCGGCGACCCGCTGCGGCGCCGCGCCTACCAGCGCGCCCGCGGCAAGGGCGGCCTGATCCGGGTGACCTGGTCCGAGGCCGTCGAGATGGCGGCCGCGGCGCACGTGCACACCATCAAGACCTACGGCCCCGACCGCTGTGCGGGCTTCTCGCCCATCCCGGCCATGTCGATGGTCAGCCACTGCGTCGGCACCCGGTTCATCCAGCTGATCGGCGGCGTGATGACGTCGTTCTACGACTGGTACGCCGACCTGCCGGTGGCCAGCCCACAGGTCTTCGGCGACCAGACCGACGTCCCCGAATCCGGTGACTGGTGGGACGCAACCTACCTGATGATGTGGGGCTCCAACGTCCCGGTCACCCGCACCCCGGACGCGCACTGGATGGCCGAGGTCCGCTACCGCGGCACCAAGGTGGTCACCGTCTCGCCCGATTTCGCCGACAACACCAAGTTCGCCGACGAATGGCTGCCCGCGCAGGCCGGCACCGACGCCGCGCTCGCGATGTCCATGGGCCACGTGCTCCTGAAGGAGTACTTCGTCGACCGGCAGGTGCCGTTCTTCACCGAGTACGTCGGCAAGTTCACCGACCTGCCCTTCCTCATCGAGCTCGACGAGCAGGACCACGACGGCGCCCCCACACTGGTCCCCGGCAAGTTCCTCACCGCCGAGCAGCTCGGCGGCGAGGCGGCCGAGGACGCGTGGAAGCCGGTCTTCCTCGACGACGCCACCGGCGACGTCGTCGTCCCCAACGGCTCGATGGGCTTCCGCTACGCCGAGTCCGGCCAGGGGCGATGGAACCTCGACCTGGAGGGCGTCGTCCCGCGGCTGAGCCTGTACGACGACGCCGAGGCCACCCCGGAGACGATCAGCCTTCCCGCGTTCGACGCCCCCGACGGCAGCGGCACCGTGCTGACCCGCGGCGTGCCCGCACGCCGGATCGGCGACCGGCTGGTCACCACCGTGTACGACCTGATGCTCGCCCAGTACGGCGTGGGCCGCGACGGCCTGCCCGGCGACTGGGCGGCCGGGTACGACGACGCGTCCACGCCCTACACCCCGGCGTGGCAGGAGGAGATCACCTCGGTCCCCGCCGCGGCCGCGATCCGCGTCGCCCGCGAGTTCGCCACCAACGCCGAGGAGTCCGGCGGCCGTTCGATGATCATCATGGGCGCGGGCATCTGCCAGTGGTTCCACGGCGACGTCACCTACCGCGCGATCCTCGCGCTGCTCAATCTGACCGGCAGCATGGGCCGCAACGGCGGCGGCTGGGCGCACTACGTCGGGCAGGAGAAGTGCCGCCCGATCACCGGCTGGATCTCCCTGGCCAACGCCCTGGACTGGAGCCGGCCGCCGCGGACGCAGCCGGGGACGTCGTACTGGTACATGCACACCGATCAGTGGCGCAACGACGGCTACTCGACGACGGCGCTGGCGTCTCCGCTCAGCAAGGGCGTGCTGGATCATCCGCACACCGCCGACGCGATCGCCCAGTCCGCGCGGCTCGGCTGGATGCCGTTCTACCCGCAGTTCTCCACCAATCCGCTGCAGGTGGCCGACGCCGCGGCGGCGGCCGTGGAGGCCGGCGAGGCCGCCAGCCCCGGCGCGTATGTCGCGCAGAAACTGCACGACGGCGGACTGACCCCGGCGATCGACGACGTCGACGCGGAAGAGAACTGGCCCCGCACGCTGGTGCTGTGGCGCTCCAACCTGCTCGGTTCCAGCGCCAAGGGCGACGAGTACTTCCTCCGGCATCTGCTCGGCACCCAGCACAACGTGCTCGGCACCGAGCACCCGGACACCCCGCATCCGAATGAGGTCCGCTGGCGCGACGAGGCCCCCGAGGGCAAGCTCGACCTGCTGCTGTCGGCGGATTTCCGGATGACGTCGACCACGCTGATGAGCGACATCGTGCTCCCGGCCGCGACCTGGTACGAGAAGTACGACCTGAGCTCGACGGACATGCATCCGTTCGTGCACGCGTTCAGCCCGGCGATCGATCCGCCGTGGGAGGCCAAGAGCGACTTCGACCTGTTTCACGCGCTGGCCGCGGAGCTGTCGAAGCAGGCGCGCAAGCACCTGGGCACCGTGCGGGACATCGTCGCCACCCCCAACCAGCACGACACCCCGGGGGAGACCGCGAATCCGCACGGCATCGTCGACGACTGGCTCGGCGGCGACTCCCCGGGCGTGCCCGGGAAGAATCTGCCGCAGTACGTCGTCGTCGAACGCGACTACACGGCGATCGCCGACAAGCTCGCCTCGGTGGGTCCGCTCGCCGACAAGCTGGGGTTCACGGTCAAGAACGTCACCTTCGACATCGCCTCGCAGACCGGAAAGCTCGCCGCCAAGAACGGCGTGATGCTCGGCACCGGGAGCGCAGCGAGCGGGCCGAACGGATCCCGCGGCGGATCCGTCGTCGATGGGCGGCCGGCGATCGACACCGACGCCAAACTCGCCGAGGCCATCCTGATGTTCTCCGGCACCACCAACGGCGAACTGGCCGTCGACGGCTTCGAGAAGCTGGAGCGGACCACCGGCAAGACCTTCGTCGACCTCGCGGCGGGCTCGGAAGAGAAGCGGATCACCTTCGCCGACACACAGGACAGCCCGCAGCCGGTGATCACCTCGCCGGAGTGGTCGGGCAGTGAGACCGGCGGCCGGCGCTACGCCCCGTTCACCATGAACATCGAGCGGGAGAAGCCCTTCCACACCCTCACGGGGCGGATGCACTTCTACCTCGATCACGACTGGATGCTCGACATCGGCGAGGCGCTGCCGATCTACCGGCCGCCGCTGGACATGCACCGGCTGTTCGGCGAACCCAAGCTCGGCCCGACCGGCGAGATGGAGATCGCGGTCCGGTTCCTGACGCCGCACAACAAGTGGTCGATTCACTCCGAGTACCAGGACAACCTGTTCATGCTGTCGCTCTCGAGGGGTGGGCCGACGGCATGGCTGGCGCCGGAGGACGCCGCGGCGATCGGCGTCGTCGACAACGACTGGATCGAGTGCGTCAACGCCAACGGCGTATTCGTGGGCCGGGCGGTGGTCAGCCACCGCATCCCGGCGGGCGTCACCTACGTGCACCACGCGCAGGAGCGGACCATCGACGTGCCGAAGTCGGAGGCCACCGGCAGACGCGGCGGCATCCACAACTCGGTGACCCGCCTGCTGGTGAAGCCGTCGCACCTCATCGGCGGATACGCCCAGCTCTCCTACGCCTTCAACTATCTCGGCCCCACCGGCAATCAGCGGGACATCGTCTCGACTATCCGCAAGCGCAGCCAGGAGGTGACCTACTGATGCGAGTCATGGCCCAAGTCGCGATGGTGATGAACCTCGACAAGTGCATCGGATGTCATACGTGTTCGGTGACCTGCAAACAGGCGTGGACCAACCGCGCGGGCACCGAATACGTGTGGTTCAACAACGTGGAGACGCGGCCCGGCCAGGGCTATCCGCGCCGCTACGAGGATCAGGAGCAGTGGAAGGGCGGCTGGAAGCTCAACCGCCGCGGCCACCTGCGGCTGCGCACCGGCGGCCGCTTGCAGAAGCTGGCGACCATCTTCGCCAGCCCCGTCCAGCCCACCCTCGAGGACTACTACGAGCCCTGGACCTACGACTACGAGAACCTCATCTCCGCGCCGCTCGGCGACGACATCCCCGTCGCCCGGCCCAAGTCGCTGATCACCGGCGAGGACATGAAGATCACCTGGTCGGCCAACTGGGACGACGACCTCGGCGGTTCCGCGGCGACCGAGGAACTCGACCCGATCCTGCAGAAGCTCCGCCAGGAGGCCTCGGACAAGATCAAGTTCTCGTTCGAGCAGACCTTCATGTTCTATCTGCCACGGATCTGCGAGCACTGCCTCAACCCGTCGTGCATGGCGTCGTGCCCGTCCGGTGCGATCTACAAGCGCGAAGAGGACGGCATCGTGCTGGTCGACCAGGATCGCTGCCGCGGCTGGCGCCAGTGCATCACCGGCTGCCCGTACAAGAAGATCTACTACAACCACCGCACCGGCAAGGCCGAGAAGTGCACGTTCTGCTATCCGCGCATCGAGGTCGGGCAGCCCACCGTGTGCTCGGAGACCTGCGTGGGCCGCCTCCGCTACCTCGGGCTGTTCCTGTACGACGCCGACGCGGTGACCGCGGCCGCCTCGGTGCCCGAGGAGACGGACCTGTACGAGGCGCAGCTCGACCTGATGCTCGACCCGGCCGATCCCCGGGTGATCGCCGACGCTCGCCGGAGTGGGATCCCGGACGACTGGATCGACGCGGCCCGCCGTTCGCCGGTCTACGCGCTGGCGAAGAAGTACCGGGTGGCGCTGCCGCTGCACCCGGAATACCGCACCATGCCGATGGTCTGGTACGTGCCGCCGCTGTCGCCGATCGTCGACCTGCTCACCGGGCAGGGGCACGACGGCGAGAACCACGACAACCTGTTCGGTGCCATCGACACGCTCCGCATCCCGCTCGAGTATCTCGCCGAGTTGTTCTCCGCGGGCGACACCTCCGTCGTCGAGGGCGTCCTCAAGAAACTGGCCGCCATGCGCAGCTACATGCGCGACGTCGCCCTGGGCCGCGAACCCAACCCGCTGATCCCGGCGTCGGTCGGCATGGACGAGGAGTCCATGACGGCGATGTACCACCTGATGGCGATCGCCAAGTACGACGACCGCTACGTGATCCCCACCGCCCACAAGGAGGAGGGCCACCGGCTGGAGGAGATGGCCTGCTCGCTGGACTACGACGACGGCCCCGGCATGTACGAGTCCGGCCCCTTCGGTGAGGCGAGCGGTCGTGCGACGCCGGTCTCCATCGAGACCTTCCAGGCCCTGAAGCAGCGCCAGTCGAGCGACCACGCCGCCGACGACGCCACCCTCCGCCGCCGGGTCAACCTGCTCAACTGGGACGGCAACGGCTCCCCCCTCGGGAGGAAGTGATGCGCAACCCCCTCCGCCGCCCCACCAAGCCCGCCAAGTCCAGGCAGCCCGTGGAGTCAATGCGGCCGGTTGAGCTCGCCCACCAGCCCGTTGAGCCGATCGAGCCGCTAGGCGAGATCGTGTCGAAACGCCCCCGACAGCCCGCCGAGCCCACCAGGAAACCCGCCGAGTCCCGGAAACCCGCCGAGTCAAGGCAGCCCGTGGAGTCCAGGCAACCCGTGGAGTCAATACAGCCCGTTGAGCCGGGTGAGGCGCTAGCCGAACCCGTGTCGAAACGCCGTTCTCGACACCCGATCACCAGACGAAGGCCGGCCACCGACACCACCCACCGGGTGATCTACCAGGTCGCGTCGCTGACCCTCCAGTACCCCGACGACGAGCTGCTGTCCCAGACCCCTCTCCTCGCGGCCGCCCTTGCCGACCTCCCGGATTCCCCGTCCACCCGGGCGCTGGCGCGGTTCGTCGAGCACCTTTCGGCAAGCTCAAGGGGCGATACGACAAGTTCGAGGGACGACACGACAGGCTCAAGGGGCGACGCGGCGCCGACCCCGGACGACCTGCGGCGCGACTACGTCGACGTCTTCGACCTGTCCCGCCACCAGACCCTGTACCTCACCTACTGGTCCGACGGGGACACCCGGCGGCGCGGCAGCGCCCTGGCCGCGATCAAGCAGACCTACCGGGACTCGGGTTTCCTCGTCGACACCCACGGCGAACTGACCGACTACCTGCCGATGATTCTGGAGTTCGCCGCGCGGGCGGATCTGCCCGCCGGACGCGAACTGCTGATCGAGCACCGCGCGTCGCTCGAACTGATCCGGCTCGCCCTGCTCGAGAAGGGGTCGGCCTACGCCGGCGTCCTGCGCGCGATCTGCGACACCCTGCCGGGCGAGTCCCCGAAGGACAAGGCCACCGCGCTGTCGATGCGGCAGAGTTCGCCGGCCGTCGAACGTGTCGGCCTGGAGTCGGGCGATCCCCGGCTGCTCCCCCTGTTCACCGCCCAAGACATGGCGGCGATGACCCGCACATCGCCGCGTCCCGACGCACGTGTGGAGGCGAGACGATGAACGTCTTTCTCTGGGGAGTGATCCCCTACCTGGCACTGGTCGCCGTGATCGGCGGCACCGTCTGGCGCTACCGGTACGACAAGTTCGGCTGGACCACCCGGTCGTCCGAGCTCTACGAATCGCGGCTGCTCCGCATCGGGTCGCCGCTGTTCCACTACGGCATCCTGCTGGTCATCGTCGGCCATGTGATGGGTCTGCTGATCCCCGAGTCGTGGACCACCGCGCTCGGCGTCTCGGAGGACCTGTACCACATGGTCGCGGCCATCGGCGGCATCATCGCGCTGGTCGCCGCGCTGGCCGGGGTGGCGATCCTGATCTACCGGCGGCGCACCGTCGGACCGGTCTTCGCGGCCACCACCTGGAACGACAAGCTGATGTACCTGGTGCTGGTGTCGGCGATGCTGGCCGGCAGCTACATCACCCTCGTCGGCGCCGTCGACCCGCACGGGCCGGGGGTGAACTACCGGGAGACCGTCGCACCGTGGTTCCGGTCGATCTTCATCCTGCAGCCGGACATCCACGCCATGGAGGAGGCGCCGCTGCGCTTCCACATCCATGTGCTGCTCGGCATGCTGATGTTCATTCTGGTGCCGTTCACCCGGCTGGTGCACATCTTCACCGCACCGCTGCACTACTTCTTCCGGCCGTACATCGTGTACCGCAGCCGGGACACCAAGACCACCCGCGGCCCGCAGTCGGGTCCGCACCCCAGGTCCAAGGCCTGGGCTCCCATCGGCACCGAGGATCGAGAGTCATGACCGTCACCCCCGCTCCCGTCGACGCGCTGCCGCCCGGCGTCACGTCCGGCGCCCAGACCCGGAACCTGATCCTCGCCACCGCCGGTTTCGCGCTCACGTTCTGGGCGTGGAATCTGATCGCGCCGCTGGCCAAGTTCTACGAGAAGGAGATGGGCCTCGACCCGACGCAGAAGTCGGTGCTGATCGCCGTGCCGATCCTGGTCGGTTCGCTGGGGCGCATCGTGGTCGGCGTGCTGACGCCGCGCTTCGGCGGCCGGGTGATGTTCACCGGGCTGCTTCTGCTCTCCGCGCCGTTCGTGCTCCTGGTGGCCGTCGCCGGGCAGATGAAGAGCTTCCCGTTCATGGTCGTGATCGGCTTCTTCCTGGGTATCGCGGGCACCAGCTTCGCCGCCGGCATCCCGTTCGTGAACAACTGGTACCAGCCGAGCCGCCGCGGCTTCGCGACCGGCATCTTCGGGGCCGGTATGGGCGGCACCGCGCTGTCGGCGTTCTTCACCCCGCGGTTCCGGGAATGGTTCGGCTACTTCCCGACGCACATCATCATCGCGGTGGCGCTGGTCGTGATGGCGGTGATCACGTGGCTGATGATGCGCGATGCGCCCGCCTGGACCCCGAACACCGAGCCGGCCGTGCCGAAGCTGGTCAGCGCGCTGAAGCTGCCGATCACCTGGCAGATGGCGTTCCTGTACGCGGCGGCCTTCGGCGGTTTCGTCGCCTTCTCCACCTATCTGCCGACCTATCTGGCCGACGTGTACGACATCCAGGATCTCAAGTCGGCCGGCGCCCGGACCGCGGGCTTCGCCATCGCCGCGGTCATCGCCCGGCCGATCGGCGGCGCGCTGTCGGACAAGTTCGGTCCGCGCCTGATCACCGCGATCTCGTGCGGTGGCGCCGCGCTCCTGGCGGTCTGGATGATCTTCAAGCCGGAACTGGGCAACGGATTGGCCGCGGTCGATTTCATCCTGATGGCCGTGATGATGGGTATGGGCGCCGGGTCGGTGTTCGCCTGGGTCGCGCTGGCCAGCCCGCCGGCCCGCGTCGGCGCGGTGACCGGCCTGGTCGGCGCGGCCGGCGGTCTGGGCGGCTTCTTCCCGCCGCTGGTGATGGGTGCCACCTACGACGCCGCGACCCACAGCTACACCGTCGGGCTGATCCTGCTGGTGTGCTTCGCCGCCGTCGCCTGCCTGTTCACGATCTTCGGCATCCCGCGCCGAGAGGACGCGCCCGCCGGCTGAGCCCCTCGGCTCCGCTCAGAACCACCGGGCGACAAGGAACCCGTATCCGCCTGCCGGGCCGGGCGAGGAAGGAGCCCGCACCCGCCGGCTGAGCCAGTGACGAACGAGCCCACACCCGCCAGCCGATCCGGGCGACGAAGAAGCCCATACCCGCCGACTCAGCCGGGCAAGGAAGGAGCCCACCACCGACTCAGCCGGATGACAAGGAGCCCACACCCGGCAGCCGAGCCGGGCGACGAAGAAGCCCCTGCCCGTCGGCTGAGCCGGGCGACGAAGGAGCCCCTACCCGCCGGCTGAGCCGGGCGACGAAGGAGCCCGTGTCGAAGCCCCCCATTTCCGAGGAGACCACCGCTATGAGCGTCACCGACCTTCCCGCCCTCGCCGACGAACTTCTCGCCGCCGCGCACGACGCCCCCGCCCACCGCGCCTCCGCGACGGTCCGGGGCCACGGCGACCGGCTCCGCGAAACCGTGATCGCCCTGGTCGCGGGCCAGGCCCTGCACGACCACTCCAGCCCCGGCGAGGCCACCCTCCAGGTGCTCCGCGGCACGGTCCGGCTCACCGCCCCCGGTACCCCGGATCTCTCGCTCACCGAGGGCCAGCGGACCGACATCCCACCGGTCCGCCACGGCCTGGCCGCCGACACCGACGCCGTGGTCCTGCTGACGGTCGCCCTATAGCAGGAGCGCCGCGAACGGCGCTTCGACTCGTCGGGACCCGCGACAGTCGTCACGCCCACGCGACAGCGGTCGGCGACGCGACAACCGCGCGCGTCGCGTCGCCGACCGCTGTCGCGGGCAGCTCGCGGTTGTCGCGGACGCATACCGCTCGCGCCCACACGTCCCGCGGATCAGCCCCGCCGGGCCGCATCGAGCAGGATGGCCCGTTCGGCGACCGCCACGTTGTGGCGGGTCCGTTCGGCGACGTCCGGAGTGACCGACACCGACGTGATGCCCCGCCGGACCAGGTGCTCGGCCAGTTCGGGGTACAGCGATACCGCCTGACCGCACAGCGAGGTGGTCAGTCCGGCGGCGGACGCCTTCTCGATGATCGCGTCGATGGCGTCGAGCACGGCCGGATCCATGGTGTCGAAGAGTTCCTTGCAGACCTCGGAATCGCGGTCGACCCCGAGCATCAGCTGCGTGAGGTCGTTGCTGCCGATGGAGACGCCGTCGATGCCGAGCGCGGCGTACTCGTCCAGCCAGTAGACGACCGACGGCACCTCGGCCATGATCCATCGCTTCAGGCCGCGGTCCGCGCCGAGCGGGTGGTCGTTCAGGAGCGCGAGGCATTCGGCCAGCTCCCAGCGGGTCCGGACGAACGGGATCATCAGGTGCACGTTGGGGTGGGTACGCCGCACACGCTCGATCACGTCGAGGTCGAGCCGGAACAGTTCGGGCTCGCGGATGTACCGGTAGCAGCCGCGGTACCCGATCATCGGGTTGTCCTCGTCCGGTTCGGTGTCGCCGCCGTCGAGGGCGGCGAACTCGTTCGAGCGCAGGTCGATGGTCCGGTACACGACCGGCCGGCCGGCGAAGGCGGCGGCGATCCGCGACACCCCGTCGGCCATCGTCGCGACGTACTCCTCGCGGCGGCCCTGCGCCAGCAGCTTGGCCGGATGCAGACCGCCGAGCGCCTCGGTGATCATGAACTCCGCGCGCAGCAGGCCCACGCCGTCGGCGCCCGACGCCGCCACCTCTTCGGCGGCGTCGGGGGTCGCCAGATTCACATACACCCGCGTGGCGGTGACCTCCGGCGCCCGCGGGGAGGATTCGGGTGACGGCAACGGCCGTGTCTCGGCGGGCGCAGCGCCCGCCGAGACCGTGCCCGCGCTGCCGTCAACCGTCACGACGGCACCCTCGACGAGGGTGCCCGTGGCTCCGCGCGCCCCGACCACCACCGGTTTGCCGAGCTCGCGCCCGACGATCGCCGCGTGGCAGGTGATCCCGCCGCCGTCGGTGACGATCGCCGACGCGCGCCGCAGCACCGGCAGCCAGTCCGGACGAGTCATGGGGGCGACGAGGACGTCGCCGTCGTTCAGCTGAGCCGCCTCGGCGACCTCGCGCAGGATCCGCACGCGGCCGGACGCGATCCCCGGGCTGGCCCCGAGCCCGGTCACCAGCGCCTCCGCGGCCCGTCCCGCGCCGTCTCCGCCGCCCGAACCGTTCTCGCCACCCAGCGTGGTGATCGGCCGCGATTGCACGATGAACACCTCCTGCCCGCCGCCCGGCGCCGCGCACCACGCGAACTCCATGTCCTGCGGCGCGCCGTAGTGCTTCTCGGCGGCGACGGCGAGTCGTGCGAGGGCCAGCACCTGGGCGTCGTCGAGGACGCGCCGGCCACGGTCGGCGGCGTCGATCGCCTCGGGCACCTCGTCGGCGCTGTGCCCGGCGACGAACTGGAAGTCCTGCGCACCGAGGTGCACGTCGAGGATCTGCCGCGGCTCGGCCTTGCCGACGACGTAGGTGTCCGGTTCCACCTGGCCGCCGACCACCACCTCGCCGAGCCCGCGCGCGGCCTCGATCACGATCCGGTCGGTCTCGCCGGTGCGCGGGTCGACGGTGAACATCACCCCGGCGCTGAGCGAGTCGGCCATCAACTGCACCACCACCGCGACGGACGGCTCCTCGGTGACGCCCTGCACCCGGCGATAGGTCAACGCCCGCGCAGACCACAACGACTGCCAGCAGCGATTGATCGCGGCGAGCAGATTCCGCGTCCCCTCGACGTCGGTGAAGCTGTCGTGGATCCCGGCGAACGACGTGTCCGCGGCATCCTCGGCCGGCGCCGACGAGCGCACCGCGACCCGCCGATCGTCGCCGAGCCCGGCGTACGCCGCGACGATCTGCGCGGCGATCTCCTCGGGGATCTCGATGCGCGCCACCTCGCCGCGCAACTCGTCCGCGAGGGCCAGCAGCTCGGTCTCGCTCGCCCCGGCCGGCGGCAGCGCGTGCGCGGCGAGCCGGTCACGCAGCCCGGCCGCGTCGACGGCGGCGAGATACGCCTGCTTGGTGACGACGAAGCCGCCCGGCACCGGGAATCCGCCCCGGATCAGCTCCCCTAGATTCGCGCCCTTGCCGCCGACCGACGGCGCGTCCCCCAGCCCGAGTTCGCCGAGCGAACGGACCCAATTCTCAGCCACCGGCATACCTTCCCCTGGGAGCCGCGATGTGTGATCCACGTTACCGATCGACGCCCTCCGGGGCACGAGGCCAAAGTCCCGCACGGAACGACCCACGCCCCATGACGGTCGAGGCCTCGGCTCCGCTCGACCAACGTCTCCGTCGATGCCTAGACCCACGCGCGTCCGATGCGAGACGCGCTCGTGCAGTCGCCCGCGTAAGTGTCCCGGCCCGGCACGCCCCCGATCGGTACTCTGGACACCCCGACCCTCACCGGAATCAGGAGCACCCCATGGCCAAGAAGAAGTGGTGCGATCTGTCCACCGCCCAGCGGTCCGCGATAGTCGTCGGTGCGGCCGTCGACGCCGGTCTGCGTGTCTGGGCGCTCGGCGACCTGGCCGGGCGTGCCCCCAGCGAGGTCAACGGCCCGAAGTGGCTGTGGGCCACCGGGCTGTCCGTCGTCAACTCCGCCGGGGTCCTGCCGGCGGCGTACCTGCTCACCGGACGCGCCGAGCCCGACCGGGCCTGACCCCCACGACCATGCGCCGCCTCCTCGCCGCCGCCGCGTCCGCGCTGCCGCTGCTGGCCCTGACCGCGTGCGATCGCTCTCCACACGACGATGCCCACCCGGCCGCGTCGACCGTCGTCTCGGTGGTCACCGAGACCACCGGTGACGCCCCGTCACCGCAGGCCTCGGAGGTCCCCACCAGCACTTCCCGCGACCGGTCGGACGACGTCGCGACCCCGATCGACGCCGACGCCTACGCTCTCGCCGGCTATCACTACTTCACATCGCACTCGGGCCGATGGACCTGCGCCATCATGGTGGGCGAGCAAGACCTGCGCGTCGCCGGCTGCCACGGACCGCTCCCGGCCGATGCACCGCGCGTCCCGCAGGCCGGAGCGCCCGACCAGCTGGGTCCGCCCAACGCGATCGAGGTGGGCGCGAGCGGGCCGGGCGAGTTCACCCAGCACGGCGATCCGGCGTTCCTCCCCGGCGGCGGCACCCCGGGCGCCACCGGCAAGGTCCTCCCCTACGACCGTTCCCTGACCGTCGGCCCGTTCACCTGCATCCTCGGGCGGACCTCCGGGGTCACTTGCCGGAACAACGATTCCGGCCACGGCTTCACCGTCTCCGACACCATCTACCAGCTGTTCTGACCCGGCGGCGACCGCTCGCCGCCCCGGTCAGTGGTCGATCAGCCGACGTGAATCGGTCCGGCTCCACCACCGTCCGCAGCGGCCGTCGCGGACCGCGGCCACCGCGGCCGGGTCGTGCGCTTCCGCGCGCAGGTACCAGCCGCGCCGCAGCCGGACCAGCACGCCGTCGTTCAGATACCGGTGCAGTTCCTCCTTGCTCACCCCCAATCGCGTCAGATCGTGCCTGCTGAACACCCCGTTCTCGATACCCATGAGACTTAGACGCACGCCGCCCCGATCCGGTTCCACGACGCGCCCAGTAGGCTCGACTTCGGCCAGACCGCGACAGAGGGAGATGCCCATGAGCAACAAGAACGAGCACGAGCAGAAGATCGAGGAAGAGGAGCGGGCCCGCCAGGCCGAGCGCGACCGCCTCGCGCGCGAAGAGCAGGAACGCCTGAAGTAGGCACCCCGCGAGGCACGACGGCCCCCGCCTCCCGCCCGGGAGACGGGGGCCGTCGCTTTCCACGCGGTTCGAGCGACCGCCGGCACAGGGGTTGCCCCGTCCGGCGGAATACCGTAGCGTCTCGCCCCACTGGAACATAACTGACGTTATGTTCCCTTCGGGTCCGCCGACCACCGACGATGAGGTACCCATCATGACGACCGCCGACGACCTCCGACGTGGAGTGAGTCCCCTCGCCGCACAAGAGCTCTTCGACTCGCTGCCGCCGGTCGGCGTCGACGAGATGCTGGGACGCTGGCGCGGATCCGTGGCCCCCAGCGGACACCCGATGGACGGGCTGCTCGCGACGGCGGGGTGGTACGGCAAGGAGTTCATCGACGCCGAGACCGTGCATCCGCTGCTGTTCGGCGCGCCCGGCCGCCTGTACGCGGTGAACCCGAGACTGATCCCCCTGCGTTCGATATACCGGGTCGCCGACAGGCTGCCGAACACGCTGCCACCGGGCAGCAAGACCGCGTTCCGCGCGCTGCGCACGACAGCACCGCGGGCGCGGCTGCGGACCGTCGACTACGGCGGCATCGCGAGCGCGGCGATGGTGTACGACGATCTGCCGATCATCGACCACTTCCGCCGCCTCGACCGGAACACCCTCTTCGGTCTGATGGATCGGCGCGGCGACGAGCAGACCTGCTACTTCCTCCTCGAGCGGGACTGACCACCCGCACCGCCGGCATGACACCCGCCGAGCGAGTTCGCGACCACCGCACGGCCCGGCGCACCGCGAACGCACGACGGCCCCGTCTCCCTCATGGGAAGACGGGGCCGTCGTCAAGCAGCAGCTAGTGCCGCCGGTGAGAGATCACCAGCTCGACTTCTGCACGCCCGGCAGCTCGCCGGCGTGCGCCATCTCGCGCAGGCAGATCCGGCACAGGCCGAACTTGCGGTACACCGAGTGCGGGCGACCGCACTTGTTGCAGCGCGTGTACGCACGCACCGCGAACTTCGGCTTCTTGGCGGCCTTGATCTTCAGAGCCTTCTTAGCCATGTCAGTTGTCCTTCGCGTTCGAGTCCTTGAACGGGAAACCCAGGGCGCGAAGCAGCGCGCGGCCTTCCTCGTCGTTGGTGGCCGAGGTGACGACGGTGATGTCCATGCCGCGGGGACGGTCGATCGAATCGATATCGATCTCGTGGAACATCGACTGCTCGTTCAGGCCGAAGGTGTAGTTCCCGTTACCGTCGAACTGGCGATCGCTCAGGCCACGGAAGTCACGGATACGCGGGAGCGCGATCGACACCAGGCGATCCAGGAACTCCCACATGCGGTCGCCGCGCAGGGTGGCGCGGGCACCGATCGGCATGCCCTCGCGCAGCTTGAACTGCGCGATGGACTTGCGGGCGCGGCGGATCTCCGGCTGCTGGCCGGTGATCAGGGCCAGGTCGGCCACGGCGCCGTTGATCAGCTTGGCGTCGCGGGCGGCGTCGCCGACGCCCATGTTGACGACGACCTTCACGACACCCGGGATCTGCATCACGTTGTCGTAGTTGAATTCGCTGTTCAGCTTGTCCTTGATCTCGCTGCGGTAGCGAGTCTTCAGGCGGGGCTGAACCTTCTCAGAGGTGGTCATGTTCAGATGTCCTTCCCGGTCTTGCGGGAGATGCGGACCTTCTTGCCGGTCTCCTCATCGATCCGGTAACCGATGCGGGTCGGGTTACCCTCGGAGTCCACGACCATCACGTTCGAGACGTGAATGGGGGCCTCCTGGGTCACGATTCCGCCGGACTCGGCGCCGCGCTCGTTGGCCGACTGCGCGGTGTGCTTCTTGATGCGGTTGACGCCCTCGACGAGGACGCGCTCGCGCTTCGGGTAGGCCTCGATGACCTTGCCCTTGGCGCCCTTGTCCTTACCCGCGATAACGATCACGGTGTCACCCTTGTGCACCTTCATTGTCAGATCACCTCCGGTGCGAGCGACACGATCTTCATGAAGCGCTTGTCGCGCAGCTCGCGGCTCACCGGGCCGAAGATACGGGTGCCGCGGGGCTCGGTCTCGTTCTTGAGGATGACGGCCGCGTTCTCGTCGAACTTGATGTACGAGCCGTCCGGGCGACGGCGCTCCTTGACGGTGCGCACGATGACGGCCTTGACGACCTCACCCTTCTTCACGTTGCCGCCGGGGACGGCATCCTTGACGGTGGCGACGATCACGTCACCCACGCCGGCGTATCGCCGCGAGGAACCGCCGAGCACGCGGATGCAAAGGATCTCCTTGGCACCGGTGTTATCGGCGACCCGCAGGCGCGATTCCTGCTGAATCACTGCTTGGTCTCCTTGACCTGGACTTTTCTGCACGCCGGATTTCCGACCCGACGCACACGGTCTGTCGCCATCGAAACACGCGCCTGCCTGGCATTTTCCGCCGTGAAGCGAGAAGATCCCAGTGGGTTCGCGAGCCGATTCGCGGTGCACGCACCGCAGGCAACCTGCTCAGTCTACGTATTCACGCAGGTGAGATACAAATCGGGCGACGACGCCCCGCCCGAGGACGGGGCTTCGACACGAGCATCGTCACTTCGTTCCTCCGCCCGGCTCAGCCGACGAAGCAGCTCACCACTCGACGAGCATGGTGTACCCGTCCTGGAGCGCGCGAGCCAGCAGGTGCGCCTTGGTCGGCGCGGGGCGGCCGAGGCTGACGTACTTGGCACGGATACGCGAGATGTGCGTGCTGACGGTCGACGCGGAAATGAACAGCTGGTCGGCCGCCTCTTCTTTCGAGTCGGCCGCGAGCCACGCGAGGAGCACCTCGATCTCCCGGTCGGACAGCGCGGGGCGCCGCACCTCCGGCACCGGGCCGGGTGCACCGGCCGCCTGCGCGCTCACGACCCGCAGGACGCCGGTCCGCGGCCCACGGATCGGCGCTTCCTCATAGTCCCGTGCGATCTCGGCTGCCGTCACAGTCACGTGCGTTCCCTCCCCTGATTCCCCGGGCCCGAAAGCAGGCCGGGCGCCGTCGCGGAGGAGCTGCCCTCCACGGGCGCCGCACAGGGTATTCACAGGTTAGGAACGGGCGTGTACCGGTGAAAGACCCCAAAAAGGGGACAGAAACGGCAACTTGCCTCAACCAAACCCAATCGACCAGTCAGTTACGAGCGTTACATCGCCAGCGTCGCCGCTGGTCAGCGAAGCGCGCCCGACGCCGCGACGCACACCGCGCTGGGCAAACTCGATCATTCATTCGACCACTCGCGGACAAGAGTCACCAAAGATGCCCGTCAGAAGTCTCCGGTCCCGGGACCTTCGACCCGGTTTCCGGCGGCGTCGAACGCCCAGCGCCGCATCTCACCGCCGCGCACTACGGTGACGGTCGCGAGCCGTTCCCGGCGCTCGGGAAGGAGCCGGATGGTCACGACGCAGTCGTGATCCACGTCCGCGAGTACGGCCCCGGCAACCTCGCACACCGCGGCCAGCCGCTCCGGCTCGACGTCGTCGTCGGCGCGTCCGGTGCGGTCGTCGAGCAGGACCACCTTGGCGCCGCGGGCCCGCGCTCCCCAAGCCGCCGCGGCGAGGTCCACACGGTCGAGCCCGGGTGCTCGGATCCGGTCGCGAAGCGCGGCCTCGAGCAGTTGCGCCTCGTCCACCAGGCAATCGTCGATCTCTGCCCCGGAAGCGATCAGTTCGAGCATCGGGCGCACCCGCTGATCGAGGTACGCCATCTGCTGGTCGCGCACCGCGCGCGCCGCCCGGGAGCCGGCCGCGGCGGCCGAGCGCTGCTCGGCCCGCAGCTGCAGCGCGTAGATCTGGCGGGCCCGGGGCCGCACGATCATCGCGAACAGGGTCGCCATCACCAGCACCGCGATGTTGGGCAGCAGAATGCTGAGGAAGTCGTCGTCCGGCCTGCGCCAGCGCAGGCAGATCAGCGAGATCAGCACCGTGAGCAGCAGCCCACCCCACGCCGCGGTCACCCGGCCGCGCACGCAGACGAACGCGAAAATCGTCACGATGACGCCGGACACCGTATTCTCGGCCAGCTGAGCGTCACGCGCGGTCGCGGCCAGCGCGCACACCACGGACAGCACCGGAAGCCCGATGATCACCGCCGTGGCCCGCCCCTCCACCGGGTCGCCACCGGCTTCGAGTAACACCACCACCGCGACCGCGTTCAGGACGAAAGCGATCAAGTAGAGCCAAGGCCTCGCCACCCCGCCGGCGGCCAGGCCGAGCGCGGCCGCCGCGCAGATCAGCATCGCCGCCAGGGTGTAGACCTGCACGCGGCGCAGCCCCATGATCCTGGTCGCATCGGCGTGCCAGGGGCGCATCCAGAACCGCCACCACGCGACGTCCGTCATCGGGCGCCGTCCCAGCGCAGCACCACGGTGGTCCCCTCGCCCGGGGCGCTGCGCACGGTCGCGCTGCCACCGGGCAGTTCGTCCATCCGCGCACGGATGCTCACCGCCATGCCCAGGCGTTCCGGCGGCACGCGGGCGACGTCGAAACCGCAGCCGTTGTCGCCGACTGTCACGATCAGCGACGCTTCGCCCGTCTCGACCAGCAGCGCACGCTGGGCGTGCGGGCCGGCGTGCAGCACCGCGTTCCGCAGCGCCTCGCCCATCGCCTCGGCCATCGCCCGCACCACGGCGTCCGGATACCGCGGCACCGACGGATCGAGCGCATCGTCGGGATGCCCGACCGGAATGTCGGGGTCGATCGCGGTGGCGAAGGTGCGCAGCCGAGCGAGGGTCCCGACGACGCTGACGTCCGGCGCGTTCGGATCCGGTCCCTCCGCCAGGCGACTCAGCTCGTCGAGCGCTCCCCGCGCCTGTTCCGGCAGCCGCGCATCGGCGGCATGGCGGCGGGTGGCGACGAGGGTGGCGATCACCCGGTCGTGGATGAGGGCGTCGAAACGGGCGCGCTCGGCATCGTGGGCGGCGGACGACGCCGACGCGGCCGCCGCCTCGATCGCGTCGGCGCGGGTGGCGTCGAGCACCCGTCCGGTCCGGACCAGCAACCGCACGGCGATCATGAACGGCAGGGTGAAGACGATGCTCCACAGGGTTTCGTAGACGAACTGGTGCGTCGCACCGCCGGACCGCCCGGCCGCGTTGATGGCCGCGGCCAGCACCGACGTCAGTACCAGGACGACGATGCCCAGGCGCAGCCGGAACATCGAGACCGCCAGCGCGGGCAGGCCGGCGAAGGTCATCAGCCAGGTGACGTCGCCGTCGGCCACCCGTGCACCGGTCCAGGCGGGGAACCACAGCCCGCCGGCGAACAGGAAGCCGGCCGCGGAGGCGAAGACCAGCGGGGCGATGTAGCGATCACCGCGGCGAACGAAGGTGACGCCGAGCAGCAGGACACCCGGCCCGAGGGACAGAAGCACCGCCACCGGCGTGAACCAGCCCGCCACCATTCCCGGCGGACGCCCGAAGTCGGGGATCGAGATCAGCAGGTACGCGACGAATCCCCCGCCGAGAAAGCGAGCCATCGCCGTGACGATCCGGGTGCGCTCCCGGCTGGCGTCCGGCGTGGCAGCGGTCATGCTTACTCAGGGCGCGAGCGCTGCGGCATCGGGAGCCAGCCGTCCTCGACGGCCCGCTTGAACAGATCGAGCTTGGTGCGGGTGGGCCGGCCGGCATCGGCGTACTTCTGCCGGATCCGCTTGAGGTACTCGTTGACCGTGTCCGGCGAGACCCCGAGCTCCTGGCCGACGCTGATCGACGTCCCGCCCGACGCGTACAACGTCAGCACGCGCTGGAGCTGGGGACTCAGCTCGACGGCGTCGAGATTCGGATCGCCGTCGATCGCGGCCGCCCACTCGGTGGTCAGCACCTCCTCGCCGCGGCTGCCCGCCCGGATGGCGTCGATGATCTCGCCCTCGGTCGCCGACTTCAGGACTACGCCGAGGGTGCCCGCGCGGGCCGCGGAGCGCAGCAGATCCGGATGCTCGCCGGAGGTGTAGACGACGGTGCCGATGCCGTGCTCGGTGAGTCGTTCGACGTTCTCGCGCGGGGTGGTGCCGTCGCCGAGGCGCAGATCCAGGATCACCACGTCGAGATCGGTGGTCTGATCGAGGAGTTCGCCGACCGTCGCCGCGGACGCGACCAGGGACAGATCCGGCTGCTGTTCGAAGATCCGCTCGATCCCCCAGACCGGCGCGCGATGGTCGTCGACCATACCGACCCGCACGATCGTTCGGGCCCCACCCGACGGCCCCTGACCTGGATTCGTCACACCCATCACGCTCCTCCCGAGCTGCGGCGTCCCCGGCTTCTCCGAGCACCATGTCGCTCGCGCGACAATCCAGCAATGGAGTCATCTTAATGACCTGCACCGACAAGGCAGGCACCGCGCCGCAAACTCGACCCGAACGGAGGGCCGCCCGGCGCCCGGCGCCCGCCGCCCGCGCTGGCCGCGCGTGCCGCCTTCTGGTTAAGTTAGGCGTACCTGACTAGATCCGAGGAGGACCTCCGTTATGCAGAAGAACCTGCGCCGCCCCGTCCTGGCGGTCGTCACGCTCGCCGCCGGCGCCGCCATCGCCCTGACCGGCTGCTCGAGTGACTCGGGCGACACCGCCGCCAAGGCGAGTTCCGCCGCCACCTCGGCGACCGACTCGGTCAAGTCGGCGGTCGAGGGCCTGGACGTGGCCAAGGCCCAGGAGATCCTCCGCAAGGCCGTCGACCCGGCCACCCCGGCCGACCAGATCGACAGCGTCGTCGACGTCACCAACCCGGCCACCAAGGCCGCCATCATCGGCTATGCCAAGGGCTCGGCCGCCGGCGGCTACACCCCGGACGTGTACACGGTCAGCTCGGTCACCGGGACCGACAAGGTCGACGGACACGACGCCGCCAAGGTCGTCATCACCGTGAAGTCGCCGCACGCGCCGCAGCCGGTCGAGATGACCGACAACCCGCTGGTCTACGTGAAGGTGGACGGCACCTGGAAGCTCAGCGGCGACGCCGTGACCCAGCTGTCGTCGATGGCCGGCAGCCACGGCGGTCACTGACCCCGCAGCATCCGCGACGACGCGCCGGCACCCTTCCCCGACACGCTTCCCGGGCTGGTCCTACCCGCTCGGCCGAGCTGGTCCGACACGCTCTCCGAGCCTGTCGAAGGGTGACCGGCGCGTCGGATTTCGGCCCCGACACGATCCGCGACAGATCGCGCCGGGCGACCCGCTACGCCCAGCGCAACCCCGCCGCGGCCCGGACGCAGGACCGTCGCTCGACGACCTCCCCGTCGACCACGTTGATCAGCGCGACCTCGTCCCGGCCGGGCGGCAGGATGCGGGCCGTGACCGCCCCCGACGACGCGGCGTGCAGCACCCGGATCAGTTCGCCGCGCAGCCGCTCCGCATCGGCGGCGGTGAGCGCGTCGAGATCGAGGCCGCCGTCGTCGAACAGCGCGACGGTGACGCCGCGGGACCGGGCGGCGGCCGCCGCAACGCGGGTGCCCTCGCTGTACCAGCCGCGGCCGCGGACCTCGTCGCGGAGCGTGAATTCGAGGAGCCGGACGGCCAGCGCCTCCTCCTCTGTGAAGCTGTCGCCGTCGGCGATACGCGCCAGGATCGGTCCGGCCTCGCGGGCGACCTGCGCGAGGCGCTCGTCCCGCTCGTCGATGGCGGCCCGCCGCGCGGCGCCGGCCCGGACGGCGGCCAGTTCGCGTTCGCGCAGGGCACCCATGAGTTCCATGATCGGCCGGATCATGGCGGCGACGATCACCGCGGGCAGCACCGTCCCGATCACCCGGTTGCTCATCGGCACCACCATCCCGGCCGGATAGCCGTGCGACCGCGTCCAGACGGCCGCGGTCAGCAGGGTGCCGCCGATCATCAGCCAGGCGACGAGGAACCGGCCGCGAATGGCCACGATGCCGGCGACGACGGCGGCGAGCGCCGGCGGCATGGTCACCTGAACCCAGAACTGCGATCCGTGCGGCAGATGCCACCAGGCCAGCGCCAGAGCGCAGAGCGAGGCCACCCCGATCACCGCGGCCGCCCAGACCGGGAGGGGGTCGGCGGGGATCGCGATCACGGCGACCAGGCACAGCACTTGCAGCACGAGCGAGAACACCTGCGCGGCCCAGAGTCCGCCGGACGCGGATGCGGACGCGCCGATCATCGCGATGACATAGCCGGCCACCAGCACCGCGGCGGCGACGGTGACCAGGGGCGACCGCAAGCCGATCAGGGTCGGCAGGTCGGGTGCCTCGGGTGCCGCCGGATCGGGGCGGGCGGTCATGCCCGCTCCCAGTGGATCGACACCATCGCGCCTTCACCCGGTGCGCTCTGCACCCACGCCGCGCCGCCGGGCACCGAGGCCATGCGCGCGCGGATGCCGATCTCGATGCCCAGGCGATCGGCGGGCACCCGGTCGGGCGCGAAACCGACGCCGTCGTCGACCACGCGCAGCCGGATCCCGTCGTCCGAGAAATAGCCGACCACCGCCTGCGAGGCCCCCTCGCCCGCGTGCCGGAGACTGTTGCCGAGCGCCTCGCCGACGGCCTCGGTGAGCACCTCGACCACCGCCAGCGGATAGTGGTCGGCGCCGTCGACGTCGAGTGCGACAGCGATGTGGTCGCCGTGCGCCACGACGGCCTCCCGGACCCGCAGATGCGCGGTGTGCGCGTCGACGAATTCGGGCCGTTCCGGGCGTTCGGCGCCGTGCAGGACGCCGAGCGCACGACGCGCCTGGTCGCGCTGCACAGGGGCGGGCCGGCCACCCGTCACCGTGCGCAGGACGGCGATCACCTCGTCGCGGACCACGGCGTCGACCCGGATGCGTTCCTCGGCGCGTGCGGCTCCCGCCGCATCCGCCGCGGCACTCGCGAGCACGCGGACGCGGTCGTCGTCGACCTGCCGCGCCGCCTTCATGGAGGCCGCGACGATCGCGAGGAAGAGACCGATCAGGGAACCGTTGACGACGGCGCGGTACGACTCGGCCGGCAGCAGTTCCCCGGCGTGGGCGTAACTGAGGACCGCCCACATCACCGTGACCAGCACGGTCGCGTAGGCGATGGCCGCCCGGTATCCGGCGGTGACCGCGACACCGATGCACGCCATCGTGGCCGTGGTGCAGACCCACACCGGATTGATCGCGTCGGGATCGGCGAGCCGGCCGGTGCGGGCGGCGAACCAGAGGAGCAGCAGGACGAGTTCCACCGCGCAGGCCGTCAGCGCGGCGGGCCGCAGATACCGCCGGTAGCGTTCACCGGCCGCCAGGATCAGACCGAGGCCGGCGAGCTCGAGCGCGACCACCGCGAGAATGTTCCACCACAGCCTGGTCAGCACCCAGTTGTCGACCAGGGCGCCGAGGGCCAGCAGAGGAGTGAGCACCAGCATCACGCCGATACAGAAAGCCGCGGCGCGCTGCAGGCGCCACACGTTCATCCGGTCACGCCCCGACGACACAGCACTCAAACGGACAATTCATCGTTGCTGATTGTACTGCGAGTCAGGATTCTCAGGTTGCTCTTAGAGAGTGCGATGAGGCCCCTCGCCAAAGGAGGATCTTCGCCGCCGCCCACGACCACACACCCGGGGAATCGGGGGTCTAGCCGCCCGATCGCCCAGGAGGCGACGAGCGGGGCTTTCGCCTTCAACCGGTGGCGCTGAGCGTGTCGTCTTCGGCGAGACCGCGGCCGAGCCACATGATCGCGTCGGCCACCCAGCGACCCTGCACCTCGGGCTCGAGGCGGCGGATCGCGTCGGGCAGAAAGCTCATCAGGGCGGCCGACAGCGCGGCGTTCTCGGAGAGCGCGTGCCGGGAGACGACGCGGTCGTACTCACAGATGCGCTGGTACAGATCGCCGTAGGTGACCACCTCACCACTCAGACGCACCGCAGTCATCCAGGGCATCGCCGCAGCACGCTGCTCGATGCGGGAGAGAAGGTCGTTCATGATTCCGCCTGTCCGCCGGTGCGAGCATCTGTTCGGATGACCCCAATACTGGGACCCTACCGCCCAGTATCGCAGAGCATCGCTACGGGCAACAGGCCTGGCGCCCACCGTATGATGCAACCCACACTCGATGTCGTTGCCTCACGATATCGAGCATGACACGAAATATCGCCAGCACCAGTGAGGCCAGTGTGGCTGAATCACATTCGTGATACCCCCGTTACGAGGATGTCGCTGTCGGCGAGTCTGTACCCGCCGACAGCGACATCGAGACACCGTCAGCCTTTGGCGGCACGCTCCGCCGCATCGCGCTCCATCGCCTCGATGAGACTCTTCGGGCGCAGGTCGGTCCAGTTCTCCTCCACGTACTTCAGGCACGCCTCCCGGCTGTCCTCACCGAACACCTTGGTCCAGCCGGCCGGAATGTCGGCGAAGGTCGGCCACAGGGAATGCTGGTTCTCGTCGTTGACGAGGACGAAGAAGCGGCCGTTCTCATCGTCGAAGGGGTTAGTCACAATCAATCTCCTCGGTTATGGATCAACAGGGCCTCACGCGCGTGAGACCTCGGCACGAAGTCGAATTTTACCGCGCGGTCAAAGCAGAAACGTAAGCAGATCAGCGGATCGCTGCCCAGATCTGCGGCCACGATGCCTTCAGCTCACGCTCCCAATACCCCCATGAGTGGGTGCCGACCGGCCGGATCACGATGGTCGCCGGAACGTGGAGTTGCTTCAGCCGCTGCTGCATGTTCAGAGTGCAATACGTCATCGCGGCCTCGATTCCACCACCGAGCGTGATCTGATCGATCATCTTCGGGTTGAGGTCATCGAGCGAGTGAATCTGCTCGTCGGGGCCGGGAAGACCCGACATCGACGAGATGTACAGCGAGGTGCCGCGCAGCTTGTATGCATTGACGTACGGATCGTGCCGACGCCAGTCCGGACCGTTGAGCGGACCCCACATCTTGGTCATGTCCGCTCCGATCCGGCCCTCGATGACCTGCCGAATGAACTCCTGGCCGATCGGGTCGCTCGTCTGGGCGCAGCCACTGTACGCGGCGACTGCCTGGAAATGTCCCGGCTTTCTGACGGCCAGATTCAACACCGACGTGCCAGCCATCGAGATACCGGCGATCGCATTCTTGCCGTTGGTATTGAACCGCTGCTCGAGTAGCGGAGGCAACTCCTTCAGAAGAAATGTCTCCCACTTACTCCGGCCGATCTTCGGGTCGACCCGCTGCCAGTCGGTATAGTATGAGCCGCCTCCGGCCAGCGGAGTCACGACATAGACGTGCTTGTTTGCGAAGAACTTCTGGTAATCGGTCTTGTCGGCCCAGTTGCCTTCACCTTCGCCACCGGCCACACCGTTGAGCATGTACAGCACGGGCGCCGGGCGGCTCTGATCACGCGGGAGGAACACGTCGAGCGGAATATTCCGATCCATCGACGCCGAGTAGACCGTGAATCGCTGATGCTGCGGCCCGTTGTTCTCGACGCTGACGATTCGCGACTGCGCCGCCGACGCCGGGCCCGCCCCCAGCAGTCCGGTAGCGATCAGCAGCGCAGCGCAGAGCACGACGAAGGCTCTGACTTGTGACATTGCCGTTCCTTTCGGGATATTCACGCCGAACGATACTCGCATATTCATTGCCGTTCGGACGGTCCATCCAATCGGCGGCGCGGTCGCACCCGGTATGCCCGGTCGCACCCTCGCCCTGACCACTCAGTATGCGAATCGACGCGGTAGGCGCGTCGCGTTACGGACCATCACGATTTTGGTCCGATCAGATGACGGCCGAGGTCCGGTCCAATCAGTCTGAATCCCTGTGTGGACCCCATCGCCCCGTGCTCGACGTCGACGTCGATGTTGACGAAGTCACCGGACACCCGCTGCCGCCAGTATTCGGTGATGCGTTCGGGCCGTTCGCGACGAGCAGTGAAGAAGAGTACCGGCGCGTCCACCTCGCCCGGCTCGTGATCGGCGAGCAACTCGGCTCCCGCCGCAAAGGCATCGATCATCCGACGAGCCAGTCCAGTCAGGTCTGACACCTCGGCGAACTGAGCCGCGAGCGTCTCGTCGGCCGCCGATTCGGCGCCGTTGCCGCCACGCAACTGCTCCCAGTCGGCCCGGAGCTCGGCGACCAGCGCCGCATGCTCGACTGCGGAGACCTGTTCTTCGTATAGCGCGCCGGCAGCGGGATCCATCAGGCCCAAGAACGCGACCTCATCACCGTCGGCCCGCAGCTTCTGGGCGACCGCGAAGGCGATGACACCGCCCAGCGACCAGCCGAGCAGATAGTAGGGGCCCCGAGGCGTGACCCTGCGAATCTCGGCGATATAGCGGTCGGCAAACTCGTCGATCGTCGACAACCGATCCGTATCAGCGACGACGGCGGGGTCCTGCAGACCGTACACCGGACGATCGTCGAGATAGGGCAACAGGCCTCCGTACACCCAGGCGACACCGTTAGCCGGAGGAAAGCAGAACAACGGGGGCAGCTTCCCTCCAGTCCGCAGCGCGATCAGCACACCACTGGCATCGGAGCCACCCGATATCACCGACGCGAGATCCCGCACTGTCGGGTGCGAGAACAACCAGGGCAATTCGACGGTGCGGCCACTCGCCTGCCGCAGTCTGGCGGCGAGCCTGACTGCGGCGAGCGAACTTCCGCCTAGGTCGAAGAACGAATCCAGCGCGGAAACCTGGTCGACACCCAGCACCTCGGCGAAGGCTGCAGCGACGAGCTCTTCGACGTCGCCCTGTGGAGCCACGTACTCGGCGGCGAGCTGCTGCATGTCGATCGGCGGCAGTGCGCGGCGGTCGATCTTGCCGGCGGCGTTCAGCGGTAGCTCATCGAGCACGGACCACACAGTCGGCACCATGTAGCCGGGCAGCGCGCGTCCGAGGGCCGCCTTCACCTCATCGAGATCGATCGTCGCCGGCGAGATGTAGGCGGCGAGGTGTTCGCCGCCATCCGGCGCCGCTGTGACCGTCACGGCTGCGTGCACGACGCCGCGGACCCCGCCGATGACCGACTCGACTTCACCCAATTCGATGCGCTGGCCGCGCAATTTCACCTGGAAGTCGGTGCGCCCCAGGTACTCCAGTGCGCCGTCGGCATTCCATCGCACCCGGTCACCGGTCCGGTATAGGCGCTCGCCGGCCACCCCGTACGGGTCCGCGACGAAGCGCTCTGCAGTCAGCTCCGGCCGGGAGGCGTATCCGCGGGCCAGCTGGATGCCGCTCAGGTAGAGTTCGCCGGCCACACCGATCGGAACGGGTACGAGCCTGGAATCGAGGACGAGCGTGCCGATGTTGACCACCGGCCGACCGATCGGGACCGCAGTGTCTCCCGGCAACACCGTTTGCGCTGTCACGTCGACAGCGGCCTCGGTGGGACCGTAGAGGTTCTCCAACCGCACCCCGGGGAGCTCGGCGAGAAGTGCTTGAGCATTCGCCGCAGTGAGCGCCTCGCCCGAGGTGACCACCATCCGCAGCGAATCGAGCGCCCGCACCGAGTCGCCGAGCACTTCGAGGAACACCGAAAGCATCGACGGGACGAAATGCACGACCGAGACGCTGCGTTCCGCGATGGCCTTAGCCAAATAGTGCGGATCCCGGTGGCCATCAGGCTCGGCGATGACCACGGATGCTCCGCACATGAGCGGCAGGAAGAGTTCCCACACCGAGACATCGAACGTGTACGGCGTCTTCTGCAGAATCCGATCAGACTCAGTTACGGCGTAGTCTTTCTGCATCCAGGAAAGCCGATTGACGATGCCGGCCTGCGTCACCGTAACGCCCTTCGGCCGACCGGTCGAGCCCGAGGTGAACAGCGTGTACGCTGCGTGATCGCCGGTCAACAGCGCCGACCGCTCATCGTCTGAGACAGGCGATGCAGTGAGGTCGGTCGTACCCGCGGCATCGACCTCGATCACCGCGCGGCCACTCTCCGCGCGCAATGCCTCCGGTCGCTCCGCGAGCGCGGCGACAAGAACGAGAGTCGCGCCGGATACGTCGAGCATGTACTCGATTCGGTCCGACGGTGCCGCTGTGTCGATCGGGACATATTGTCCACCTGCCGCGATCACCGCGTGCACAGCCACCAGCATCTCCAACGAACGCTCGATCACCACTCCGACTGCGACGTCGGGTCCGACGCCGGCCGCGATCAGTTCGCGTGCGAGTACCGCTACCCGTGCCCCGAACTCGCGATATCCGACCTCGCGATCGCCGACGATCACCGCTGTCGAATCAGGCTTCCGCAGGATCTGCCCGGCCAGCGTACTTGCCAGCGTCTCCGTGGGACCGTTCTCAGTCTCGGGCCCGGCGGACAACTCGAAAGCCCGGAATTCCTCATCAAGCGCCAGGAACGGGACATCGCCCACGGCCCGTGCCGGGAGACTGGTGAGCCCACTGAGCAGCGTCACGAATCGCTCCGCCAAGCGAGCGATCGTCGGTTGGTCGAACAGGTCGGTCGCGTACGTGATGGACCCGATCCAGCCGGGTAAGTCCCGTGGAGTGGTGGGGTTTCGGGGCCGGGGTCGGGGTGTCTTCCCTGTAGATGGGTGGGCCATCGCGTAGAGGTCAATGAGTTACCGACAAAAGTGACTCGAAGACAAGGACCACGCGATGACCCGCGACCATTCTGCCCTGTTCGCTCAGCTCGATGCTCTTGCCTCCGCCGATTCCGGTGCGGTGTTCGCTGAGCTGATCCGTGCGGGCTTGCAATCGCTCATCGAGGCCGAAGCGGCCGGGAAGATCGGTGCCGGCCGTTACCAGCGCAGTGTTGATCGTTGCACCCACCGCAACGGGCACCGCGCCAAGACGATCTCGACGACTTCCGGGGATGTATCGGTGAAGATCCCCAAGCTCCGGTCGGGGTCGTTCTTCCCATCCCTACTGGAGAAGCGGCGACGGGTCGATCAGGCATTGCATGCGGTGATCATGGAGGCCTACGTCCACGGCGTCTCTACCCGCAATGTCGATGATCTGGTGCGCGCCCTCGGCGTCGATACCGGGATCTCCAAGTCCGAGGTCTCCCGGATCTGTGGTGGCCTCGATGAGCAGATCACCGCGTTCCGGCAGCGTTCGCTCACCCACACCGAGTTTCCCTACATCTTCTGCGACGCCACGTTCTGCAAAGTGCGGGTCGGCGCCCACGTGGTCTCCCAAGCCCTGGTCGTAGCAACCGGGGTCTCAGCGGCCGGAACCCGTGAAGTCCTCGGTACCGCTGTGGGAGATAGTGAATCGTTCGAGTTCTGGCGCGAGTTCCTGGCCTCCCTCAAAGCCCGAGGCCTGACCGGCGTGCATCTGGTGATCTCCGACGCGCACGCCGGACTCAAAGCCGCCGTCGCCCAGCAGTTCACCGGCGCGGCCTGGCAACGCTGCCGCGTGCATTTCATGCGGAACCTGCACGGGGTCGTCCCCGGTAAACAGGGCCCGGTCGTGACCGCGGCAGTCCGCACGATCTTCGCTCACACCGATCCGGCCGACCTGTCTGCCCAATGGGACCAGGTCGCCGACTCGCTGGCCGCCTCGTTTCCGAAAGTGGCAGCGATGATGAACCAGGCCAAACCCGACGTCCTCGCGTTCAGCGCGTTCCCGCAGACGCACTGGCAGAAGATCTGGTCGAACAATCCGATCGAGCGACTCAACAAAGAGATCAAACGCCGCGCCGACGTCGTGGAGATCTTCCCCAACCCGGCCGCGTTCCTGCGCCTGGCCACCGCCGTGGTCATCGAGGCCCACGACGAATGGCAAGTCACCCGCCGCTACTTCTCTGACGTCTCCATGGCCGATCTCCGCCGCACGATCGCAGCCAAACAACAGTCACTTACCAACGGACAACCCGAACCCGCCACCACCGATCAACAGATCGCCTAACCTCGACTCGACTCATTGATCAACGCGCACTCACGCCGATCCAAAGTCCACCACTCTAAGGGACGCTGTCATCCAGCCTGCTCCTGGAGCTGAAGTCAGCACGGCGAAAGCCAGATCTAGCTGCGCAGCGACCAGCGGGGAATCTACCCCCGAGATGGACAGGCCGACAATATCGGCCTCAGCCTGCTGGACCGACGCACCAGGATCGAACGACAACATCACCTGCGCCAGCGGCGCGAATGCCTCACTGCGCACCGGATCGAGAGCGTCAACGACCACCTCGAACGGGACCTCAGCGTGCGCGAAGCCTGCGAGATCAACTCGGCTGACCACGTCTACCAACGTATCGAAGGGCATCCCCATATCGATCTGCGTGCGCAGAACGAGGGTATTGACGAACATGCCGATCAGGTGATCCAGCGCTGTATCTCCACGCCCTGCTACCGGGATCGCCACCGCGATGTCATTCGTCGCCGTCAAGCGGGCAAGCAGAACGCTCAGGGATGCGTGAACAACCATGAATGGCGTTACGCCGCGCTGGCGAGCCAGTGCGCTGACTCTGTCCGCCACGTCCGCGGGGATCGTGAACCTGAACTCCGCGCCGCGATGCGAGGCAACGGCCGGCCGCGGACGGTCGGTCGGCAATTCCAAGACGTCGGGCACGCCGGCGAGTTGATCACGCCAGTATCGGAGTTGGCTGGCCACTACCGAGGCCGGGTCCTCCGCCGAACCGAGCACCCGATGCTGCCAGATCGCGAAATCTGCGAACTGCACCGGAAGCGGAGCCAAGTCCGGAGCCTCACCCGCGGCACGCGCAGCATACGAGGCCACCAAATCCGTGACGAATGGCAAACGCGATTCGCCATCGGCAGCGATGTGATGCATGACGACGGCGAGTACGTACGCGTTCTCACCGGCCGGCCACAGCCGAATGCGCAGCGGCCAATCGGTGGTGACGTCGAACCCGGATCGACATGCTTCGTCCAGCAGCTCCATCGAATCGACGACGGCCCAGTCGACGCGGTCATCGATCTCTGCGATGGCCCCGACCTGTTGGAAGGGCACTCCGTCGATCTCGGGGAACGACGTGCGCAACACCTCGTGTCGCTTGACGACATCGACGACCGCGGCGCGCAGCGCCGATACGTCAAGCTCACCGCTGATCCGCAGCACCGCCGGAATGTTG
Organism: Gordonia sp. PP30; assembly: GCF_023100845.1. NCBI lineage: Bacteria > Bacillati > Actinomycetota > Actinomycetes > Mycobacteriales > Gordoniaceae > Gordonia > Gordonia sp. PP30. Next base: position 3,656,976 of record NZ_CP095864.1, read on the forward strand.
TATGTCGGCAGCGACGGATCGAAGCGGTTGATGAACCACATACGCTGCTGCGCGAACGACAGCGGAATCATGTCCGGCCGCGGTATCACCGCCGTCACCGGCGGGAGGGCAGCAGCTCGGTCTGCTACCGCGGCGACCAGTTGCCGCACGGACGGTGCTTCGAAGACGTCTCGCACCGATACCTGCACACCCAGCGCCTCAGACACTCGCGATACCAGGCGCATGGCCGCCAGCGAGTTGCCGCCGGCGTCGAAGAACGATTCGTCCACCGACACCCGGTCCACACCCAACAGACCGGCGAACACCGCCGCCACCGTCTCCTCAGCAGCGGTCTCGGGAGCCACGTACTCGACGGCGACCGACTCCGGGGCGGGAAGCGACCGGCGATCGACCTTGCCTGCTGTATTGAGCGGCATCTCCGCCAATGCCACCCACACGGTGGGCACCATATACTTCGGCAGCTGCTTGACTAAGTGTCGAGCGATCACATCGGTATCAAGAGTCGCCGGTGCGACGTAACCGACGAGGTGATCGCCGGCCGAACCCTCGACTACCCGGGCTGCCGCATGTACGACACCCTCAACGGCAGCAATTGCCGATTCGACCTCCCCCAATTCCAGACGCTGACCACGCAACTTAACCTGGAAGTCGGTGCGGCCCAGATACTCCAGATCAACGGACTGCGCGCTGCGGCGCACCAGATCACCGGTCCGGTACAACCGCGCACCCCGCTCCCCGAACGGATCGGCGACAAAACGCTCCGCCGTCAGATCCGCACGAGATGCGTAACCACGCGCGGACTGCACACCCCCCAGATACAGTTCGCCCGCCACTCCGTCAGGTACCGGATGCAGACGGCCGTCGAGAACCAGGGCCGTCGTATTGGCCATCGGGCGACCGATCGGCACCACCTCGCCGACCTGATCGAGTACCGCCGACATCGTGTACACGGCAGCCTCAGTCGGACCGAACAAGTTGACCAACTCGGCCTGCGGGATCCGGCGCCGGGAAGCCTTTGCCACCGCCGGCGGCAACGCCTCCCCTCCCGAGAACAACACCTGCAGGTCCGGCAACAACGGCTCATCAGCGACCACGTCCAGGAACGCCGCCAGCATCGACGGCACGAACTGCACCACCGACACACCCGACTGAGTCATGACCTCCGCCAGATACGACGGATCACGCTCACCGTCGGCCTCAGCGACGACCATCGTCTGCCCAGCCACCAACGGCCAGAACAACTCCAGCACCGACGCATCAAAGGTATGCGGCGTCTTGAACAACAAACGCTGCTCACCTGCAGGTATGAGCTCGCCGAACCATGCCACGAAATTGCGTACCGCTCCGTGTGTCACGGTCACGCCCTTGGGCACACCCGTCGAACCCGACGTAAACAGCGTATACGCCGCATCCTGCGGCCGAAGCGTAGTCAGGCGGTCGTCGGGATCGAGAACGGGCGCATTCGCCATCGGGATAGCGGCGTCGACCTCGACGACCGGCACACCCAATCCCATCACGAAATCTGGCTGCGGGGCCCGCGCACGGACAAGCACCGCGTCCACTCCGGCGATCGCCGCCATGTACTCAGCCCGGTCCGCTGGCGCATCGACCGCGATGGGGACGTACTGTCCGCCTGCGGCAATCACCGCGTGCACGGCCAGCACCAGCTCGACGCTGCGGTCCATCACCACACCCACGGCCGATCCCGGTTGCACTCCCATGGCGATCAACTGGCGAGCGACGGCGCCGACCCGCCCACCGAATTCACGGTAAGAAATGTGTCTCGGTCCGGAGATGAGGGCGAGAGCCTCCGGCACCCGGGTCGCCACCGCGGTCACCGCGTCGGCGATCGTCTCAGCCCGAACCGGCGACAACGGCCCCGCGGATTCGGCGAGTACCGTCTCCTGCTCGGTCTCGTCAAGCCAGGCGGTGTCGCCCACGGGCGTATCGGGGGCGGCGACCAGACTGCCGAGTAGCCGGACGAAGCGCTCGCCGAACAGATTGATCGACGAGCGATCGAACAGCGCCGTCGCAAAGGTCAGCACACCCGTCCAACTCGCATCGGTATTCGTCGACACCGTGAGATTCAAGTCCATCTGAGCTGGCGCGCCGACCTCACCGAAAGGCTCGACGGTGAAGTCCGCGAACTGCACCGCAGCGTCGGGTCCGGCAACCGGGTCAACGGACAGGATCACCTGGACGAGCGGTGAGAAAGCCTCGCTGCGAACCGGGTCGAGTGCATCGACGATTGATTCGAAGGGGACCTCTGCATGCGCAAATGCTTCGATGTCGGCGGCGCGAGTACGCTCCATCAACCTGGTGAAGCTCTCGCTCGGATCCACCGCGGTGCGGAGCGCCAAGGTGTTGACGAACATACCGACCAGGGCACCCAGATCACGCGGTCCGCGTCCGTCGATAGGCGTGCCGATGACGATGTCGCGGGAACTGGACAGACGCGCGAGCAGCACCGCGAACACCGCATGGAGAACCATGAACCTGGATGCGCCCGTCCGGGACGCGAACGCGTCGACGCCGCGCGCAACCTCGGCCGGAATCTCAAAGCTGAGTCGCTCGCCCGTCGGCGAGAACACCGGCGGGCGCGGCCGGTCGGTCGGGAGGCTGATCACGTCCGGAACTCCCGCCAGCGTCCGCGTCCAGTAACCCAGTTGCTGGCCGATCAGCGACGACGTATCCGTGGGCGAGCCGAGCACTCGGTGCTGCCACAACGCATAGTCCGCGTACTGAACCGGCAACGGCGTCCACTCCGGAGAAGTGCGCAGGCTCCGTGCCAGGTACGCCGTCATCAGATCCGCGACCATCGGGCCATACGATTGCCCGTCGAAGGCGATGTGGTGCACGACGACCGCCAGTACCACTGCATCATCGCCTTCCACCAGGAAACGCACCCGGATGGGCATTTCGCGGGTGACCTCGAATCCACGGCCGAGGTCGGCAAACAGCTGCGCCGCGGAGGCAACACTTCGCATGTCGATCCGGGTGCTGGCATCACCGGCGGCGAGCACCACCTGGTGCGGCACACCGCCATGCTCGGGGAAGATCGTCCGCAGCACCTCGTGACGGGACACCACATCGATCACGGCCTGCCGCAGGGCACCGACGTCGACCGCACCGCGGAGCCGGAACACCCCTGGAATGTTGTATGTCGCCGCAGACGGATCCAGACGATTGATGAACCACATCCGCTGTTGCGCATACGAGAGCGGCACGCTGTCGGGCCGCGGAACAACGCTCGTCACCGGCGGAAGTGCGCCGCCGCGCCCCCTGGCGACAATGGTCAGCTGACGGACCGACGGGGCCGCGAAGATGTCGGCAATGGACAGATCGATATCCAGCGCCTTGCCCGCCCGTGCGACCAGCCGCATCGCGCTCAGTGAGTTACCGCCCGCATCGAAGAACGACTCGGTAACACCGACCCGCTCCACCCCGAGAACATCAGCAAACACACCAGCAAGTACCTCTTCGGCCTCACCGTCGGGTGCCACGTACTCGGTCACGGTCGACAACAAATCCGGTGCAGGCAACGCCCGACGATCCAACTTGCCCGCACTGTTAAGCGCCACCTCATCGAGCAACATCCACACACTCGGACGCATATACTCCGGCAACACGGCCGCCACATGCCCCTTGACAGCGTCCAGATCCACCGACACCGGCGACACATAACCGACCAAGAACTCGCCACCAGCGGGCGCCACAGCCACAGTCGCCGCCGCATGCACCACACCCGGTGCACCGGCAATCACCGCCTCAACCTCACCCAACTCGATGCGCTGACCACGCAACTTCACCTGAAAGTCCACACGACCCAAATACTCGATATCCCCACCCGACAAACGCTTCACCAAATCACCAGTGCGATACAACCGGGCCCCCGGCACCGCAGAACACGGATCAGCAACAAAACGCTCCGCCGTCAACCCCGACTGACCGGCATAACCCCGCGCCACCTGCACCCCACCCAAATACAACTCACCCGGCACCCCATCGGGCACCAAACGCAAACGCTCATCAAGCACCAACATCGACGTATTCGCCACCGGCTTGCCGATCGTCACCAACTCCGGCGCACCCGACACATCAGCCCAACCCACCTCGACCGCAGCCTCAGTCGGACCGAACAGATTATGAATCCCCGCCCGCGGCCACACCGCATGCGCCGCAGCCACCGTCGCCGGAGCAAGAGCCTCACCCGAAGCGAACACCCACCGCAACGACGTCAACCCCACCAGCCGATCACGATCGACCACATCCAAAAACACCGACAACATCGACGGCACGAAATGCACACTCGTCGCCTCAGTCTCAGCAACCAGATCCGCGATATACCCCGGATCCCGATGCCCACCCGGCCGAGCAACCACCACCGTCGCACCCGACATCACCGGCCCATACAACTCCGGCACCGACACATCAAACGTGTACGGCGTCTTCAACACCACCCGATCACCAACAGACCACGGGAATGCATCCAAACCCCACCACAAACGGTTCAACACCGCCGACTGCGACACCGTCACACCCTTCGGCACACCCGTCGACCCCGACGTAAACAACGTGTACAACGCCGACTCCGGACGCACCGGCGCCAACCGATCCACATCGGTCACCGGAGCAACCGACAGATCAACCTCACCCGACGCATCGACCTCGAGCACCAGAACACCAGACACACCGGCAACAGGCTCCGGCATCACACCAGCAGCCACCAGAACCATCCGCGCACCAGCGGTCTCCAACATCACCCGCGCACGATCAACCGGTGCCTCAACATCGATCGGCACGTATTGGCCACCAGCAGCAGTGATCGCGTGAATCGCCACCACCAACTCCACACTGCGATCGATGCACACACCCACCGCCACATCCGGACCCACACCCGCAGCAATCAACTCCCGCGCCAACACGCCGACCCGCGCACCGAACTCACGGTACGAAACCTCACGACCCTCAAACACCACAGCCGCAACACCAGGGACAGCAGCCACCCGCGCCGCAACCACATCCGCCACCGAACCCGCCGGAACCTCAACCACCGGACCCGACGAAACAGCCAACGCCGCAGCCTTCTCCACCGGCGCCAAAACGGCCACATCACCAACAGCCATCCCCGGATCAGCCGTCAACTCACCCAACACCGCGACGAACCGATCACCCAACCACACGGCCGTCGACTCATCGAACAAATCCGTGGCATACACGATCGACCCCGACCAGTCCTGACCCGATCTCGCCGACGACACATTGAACGTCAGATCCACCTGCGCAGGCACCACCGGCGCCGGCAACGGCTGCGCCGTGATACCGGCGATCTCCAGTTCAGCCTGCGCCACCGACGCCGCCGCATCAAACGACAACATCACCTGCGCCAACGGCGCAAACGCCTCACTACGCACCGGATCCAGAGCCTCGACCACCGACTCGAACGGCACATCCGCATGAGCCAACGCCGCAAGATCAAAAGCCCGCACCTCAGCGAGCACATCACTAAAAGACTCCGACGAATCAACCCGGGCACGCAGCACCAACGTGTTGACGAACATACCCACCAACGCATCCAGCTCAGCCTGACCACGACCAGCAGTCGGCGTCGCCACCGCAATATCCTGCGTCGCAGACAACCGCGCCAACAACACCACCAACGCCGCATGCACCACCATGAACGGCGTCGCACCAGAGGCCCGGCTCACCTCGGCGACCCGAGCAGCGACGTCGGCCGGAATCGAGAAGCCGACACTCGCGCCCGCGTACGACGCCACGGCCGGCCTCGACCGGTCTGCCGGTAGCTCCAGCACATCCGGGATACCCGTCAAGGTGTCCCGCCAGAACGCCAGCTGGCGACCCAGCACCGAATCTGGATCGTCAGGCGCACCCAGCACCTCATGCTGCCAAATGGCGAAGTCGGCGAACTGCACCGGCAATGGCGCAAACTCCGGGACCTGACCGGCACTCCGGGCCGAGTAAGCCGCCAGCACGTCGCTCATCAACGGCAACATCGACTCACCGTCAACGCCGATATGGTGAGCCACCATCGCGAAAAGGAAGCCTTCGTGTTCAGGGTGTATCACGACCCGGATCGGCCACTGCGTGGCCACATCGAATCCTGCGGCCACTGCTGCGCGGAACTCCGCCGCCGAGGGCGCGTCGATCCACGGGAGCTCCGCATCGACACCAGCTTCCGACGCGATCAACTGGCACGGCACGCCGTCAACATCGGGGAAGCTCGTCCGCAGCACCTCGTGTCGGCGAATCACGTCGGCGACAGCGGTCCGCAAAGCGTTCACGTCGAGTTCGCCGGTGATCCTCAGCACCGCGGGGATGTTGTACGTCGGCGATGACGGGTCGAACCTGTTGATGAACCAGATCCGCTGCTGTGCGAACGAGAGCGGCACCAGTTCCGGACGCGGCACCACCGCGGTCACTGGCGGCAAGGCGGGAGCCTGGCCAGCGGCCACGACAGCAAGTTCACGGACCGACGGCGCATCGAAAAGGTCCCGGATCGACAACTCGACGCCCAGAGCTTCACCGGCCCGGGCAACCACCCGCATCGCACTCAGCGAGTTGCCGCCGGCGTCGAAGAACGATTCGGTGACACTGACCTGATCGGCACCGAGCACCTCGGCGAACACGGCGGCCACGGCGCGCTCGGTCTCCGACTCCGCTGCCACATGGTCGCCGGTACCGTCGAACACCGGCGAGGGCAGCGCCTTACGGTCCAGCTTTCCGTTCGCAGTCAACGGCAGCCGATCCACCACCATCACCAGATCCGGCACCATGTACCGCGGAACTCGCGCCCCCGCGTCCGCGCGCACCATCTGAGCGTCCAGCATGATGCCGTGATCAGCGACGACATAGCCGATCAGGAGATCGCCCCTGGCCGTATCGGCGACCACCGAGGCCGCCGCGCCGGTCACCCCGTCGGCGGACAGCAGCGCAGCCTCGACCTCCCCATACTCGATACGGAATCCGCGCAACTGCACCTGGCCGTCGGCACGACCCATGTACTCGATGTCCTCGCCGACCCAGCGCGCCAGGTCACCGGTACGGTACAGACGTGAGCCGTCCACCGCGAACGGATTCGCTACGAAGCGCGTCGACGAGAGCGCCGGTCGGTCCAGATAGCCCTGCGCCAGCTGCGCACCGGCCACATACATCTCTCCGACCACCCCGGCGGGAACCTGCCGCATCCGGTCATCAAGAATTCGAATCGCCAGCGAACTCAACGCACGACCGATGAACGACGGATCATCCGCCGACACCGCGGACCGATCGATCGGCCGGAAGCTGACATGCACCGTCGTCTCGGTGATGCCGTACATGTTCACCAGTTGCGCGGGGTCGTCAGGGTTCTCACTGAACCAGCGGCGCACCTGATCGAACCCGAGTTCCTCACCACCGAATACGACATAGCGCAACGCCAGATCGACGTCCGGACGGCGTCGGCGTGCGTCGATGAGCTGATAGAACGCCGACGGCGTCAGATTCAGGAACGACACCCGCTCGTCCTCGAGCACGCTCAGGAAGGCATCGAAATCACGCGCCAGTTCCCTATCGACCACCAGCAGCCGAGCACCGGACAACAGCGGTCCCCACAGTTCCCACACCGAGAAGTCGAAGGCGTAGGAGTGGAACATCGTCCAAACGTCATCCGTACGGAAGTCGAAGTCGGCAGTCGCGGCGCTCATCAGCGCGCGCACATCAGCGTGCGTGATCTCGACGCCCTTGGGGAGCCCCGTCGAACCCGACGTGTAGATCACATACGCCCGGGATGCCGGCGACACCGTCACCGCGGTGAAACCGGCACGATTGCCCTCGGTCACCAGTGCATCGGCATCCAGAACCCGCACCGCGCCACCGACACCGGACCACAGATCATGGCCCTGCGTGGACGCATCGGCGAGGATCACCGACACCCCCGCGTCGGCGATGATGAAGTGCAATCGGCCCACCGGGTTGGTGGTGTCCAGCGGTAGATACGCCGCGCCCGCCTTCAACACACCGACGATCGACGCCACCAGATTCACCGACCGCGCCGTAGCCAGACCCACCAGATCCCCAGGCCGCACACCGGCAGCGACCAGTCCGGCAGCCACCGCATCCGACGCCGCGTCGAGCTCGGCGTAGGAGAGCGACCCACCGCCGGCGGATACCGCCACCGACGCACCGTGCTCCCGCACCGATCCGGCGAAAGCCTCCACCAACGAACGCCCCGCCGCAGCGGGCACCACCGGCGCTGGCAGCCGAGCCAACCGCGCGCGCTCGGCGTCATTCAGCAGGTCGACGCCGCCGATCGGCAGCGTCGGATCAGCAGTGAGCGCATCCAGCGCCGACACCAGCAGTGTCGCGAACTGCTCGATCGTAGCCTCGTCGAACAGATCGGTCGCGTAGCGCAGCACGCCGTGCCATTCACGGCCGGCTTCGATGCCGACTCCGATGTGCAGGTCGTACTGCGTCGGCAGTTCCTCAGAGGTGATCGGCTCCACCCGCAGGTCACCGAGATCGACGGCCGGGGTTTCGACTCCCCCGCCCTGGTTCACCGTCAGCACCACCTGTGCCAGCGGCTGGAATGCCTCGCTGCGCACCGGATTCACCGCCTCGACCACCGACTCGAACGGTGCGTCGGCATGTGCGAATGCGTCCAGATCGACGGTGCGGACCACGTCCAAGAAGTCGGTGAACGGCAATCCAGAGCGCGTCTTGGTCCGCAGCACCAGCGTGTTGACGAACATGCCCACCAGCGGATCGAGCACCGCATCACCGCGGCCGGCGATCGGCGTCGCCACACTGACGTCGTCCGTCGTGCCCAGCCGCGCGAGGAGCGCCGCCAGCCCGGCATGGAGCACCATGAACGGCGTCACGCCGTGCTCGCGCGCCAGCGTCAACACCCGCTCACCGACTTCTTCTGGGATGCCGAACTCCAGCTGCTTGCCGCGACCGCTCGCCACAGCCGGCCGAGACCGGTCGGACGGCAGCTCCAGCACGTCCGGCGCCCCAGCGAGCTGACCTCGCCAGTACTCGAGTTGACGCCCGACTACCGATTCGGGGTCGGACTGAGAACCCAGCACCTCGTGCTGCCAGATCGCGAAATCGGCGAACTGGATCGTCAGCGCCGGATAGTCCGGCGCGTGGCCTGCGGCTCGCGCGGTATAGGCCGCAAGCAGATCACTGACCAGCGGGATCCGCGATTCGCCGTCGAAGGCGATGTGATGCGTCACCAAGGCGACCACGAACTCGCCTGGAACCGACTCCCACACCCTCGCCCGGAGCGGCCATTCGCGCGCCAAGTCGAAACCGGTCGCCACGGCGGACTCGATCTCCGCCTGCGACGACACCACTGCCCAATCGAGGCGGCCGGGAACTGAAGCCGCCTCACCGATCTCCTGGTACGCGACACCGCTGTCGGACGGGAACGTCGTCCGCAGCACTTCGTGCCGCACGACGACATCGACGATCGCTGCGCGCAGCGCGGCGACGTCGAGTTCGCCGCTCACCCTCAGCACGGTCGGCTGGTTGTAACCGGCGGACGCCGGATCAAGCCGATTGATGAACCACAACCGCTGCTGCGCAAACGAGAGCGGAATCCGATCCGGCCGCGGCACGACCGCGGTGACCGGCGACAACGCCGCACCCTTACCTGCCGAGACTGCCGCAAGGTCACGTACCGACGGAGCTTCGAATAGATCCCGGATCGATAGCTCCACACCAAGTGCGTTCCCGGCCCGGGCCACCACCCGCATCGCGCTCAGCGAGTTGCCGCCGATATCGAAGAACGACTCCGTCACGCTGACTCGCTCCACACCCAGCACCTCAGCGAACACCGCAGCGAGCGCCACTTCAGCCTCACCGACAGGTGCGATGTACTCGGTCTCCGTGCCAGTCAGGTCTGGCGCAGGCAACGCACGACGATCCAGCTTGCCAGCCGAGTTCAGCGTCACCTCGTCGAGCAGCATCCACACGCTTGGCCGCATGTACTCCGGCAGCGCGCCGGACACATGAGTCTTCAGCGCCTCGAGGTCGACCGATGCGGGCGACACATACCCGACCAGGAACTCGCCACCGGCCGGTGCCGTCGCAACCGTCGCCGCAGCATGAACCACACCCTGCCCGCCGGCGACCACCGACTCGATCTCACCGAGCTCGATCCGCTGCCCCCGCAGCTTCACCTGGAAGTCGGTACGTCCGAGGTACTCGAGCGATCCATCGGCCAAGCGCCGGACCAGATCGCCGGTGCGGTACAAACGGGCACCATGGACGACGGGAGGAACCGGCGCAACCGGTGCAGTCGACGCAACGGGAGCTAGCGGCGCGAGGGGCGCCAACGGCGCCAGGGGAGGAAGAGGAGCAGCCGGTGTGGCTGGACCTGCCGGAACCGCCGACGCGACAGGAGGGACCGGAGGCGCTGGCGGAACCGTAGGCACTGGCGGGACGGGTGGTACCGACAGGACCGTTGCGACCGGTGCCACGAACGGGTCTGCAACAAAGCGTTCCGCAGTCAATCCTGGCCGACCGGCGTATCCGCGCGCGATTTGCACTCCACCCAAGTACAACTCACCCGGAACCCCGTCCGGAACCAGCTCCATTCGGTCGTCGAGGACGAGCATGGACGTGTTCGCGACCGGCGTACCGATCGTCACCAACGCCGGAGCATCCGAAACATCGGCCCAGCCCACCTCGACCGCAGCCTCGGTCGGACCGAACAGATTATGGATCTCCACACTCGGCCACACCTCGCGCGCGGCCGCCACCGTCGCGGGGGCAAGAGCCTCACCAGATGCGAACAACCACTTCAACGAAGTCAGCGACCGTAACCGATCTCGATCGACCACATCCAGGAACACCGATAGCATCGACGGAACAAAATGCACACTCGTCGCGTGAGTCTCGGCAATCAGATCCGCGATGTACCCCGGATCCCGGTGCCCATCCGGACTCGCGACGACCGTCGTCGCACCCGACATCACCGGGCCATACAACTCCGGAACCGACACATCGAAGGTGTACGGCGTCTTCAGAATCACCCGATCCCCAGCAGACCACGGGAATGCATCCAGTCCCCACCGCAGACGGTTCAGCACCGACGCGTGCGACACCGTCACGCCCTTCGGCACACCCGTCGACCCCGAGGTGAACAACGTATACAAAGCATTCGCGCCGCGCACCGGAGCCAACCGATCCGCATCGGTCACCGGCGAAACCGACAGATCCACCTCACCCGAGGCGTCGACTTCGACCACCCGCACACCAGACAGACCCGACACCGGTTCTGGCACCACACCGGCAGCCACCAATACGATGTCACCGGCCGCAGTCTCCAGCATCACTCGCGCACGCTCGGCCGGCGTATCCATATCAACCGGCACATACTGTCCACCGGCAGCGGTCACCGCATGAATCGCGATAAGCAGTTCCACACTTCGATCGATACACACACCGACCGCCACATCCGGACCCACACCGGCAGCGATCAATTCACGCGCCAATGTCGCCACCCGGGCACCGAACTCGGCGTACGAAACCTCACGCCCCTCGAACAGCAACGCCGGAGCATCCGGCGTCAAATCCACCTGCGCCGAAACCGCATCCGAAACCGAGACTGCGGCAACCTCCGCTCCACCCCGAGCCTGCCGAATGGTCACCGGCCCGGTCCCCGCCGCTAGCGCCGCAGCACGCTCATCACCGATCAGCACCGGCACATCACCCACCGCAACAGCCGGATCAGCAGTCAACGCATCAAGCAACACCACGAAGCGATCAGCAAACACCCGCGCCGACGACACATCGAACAAATCCTCGGCATATACCAAAGAGCCGACCCACGGTCCATCCACGGACGCGGATACCAAAACACCGAGATCCACCTGGGCCGGTACTTTGTCGGAGGACATCACCTCGAACTCGAGGCCAGCGAGCACTGTCTCGGCGTCGGCTGCCGGGACCACCGAGTTGAACGAGAACATCACCTGCGCGAGTGGGGCGAACGCCTCGCTGCGCACTGGGTCAACGGCGTCCACGACAGCTTCAAACGGAACGTCCGCATGAGCGAATGCGTCCGCATCCGTCTCTCGAACCAGCTTCAGCAGATTCTCGAAACTCAGACCTGACTCAACTCGGGTCCGCAACACTAGCGTGTTCACGAACATCCCGACGAGGCTGTCGAGTTCTGCTTGACCCCGGCCGGCGACCGGTGTCGCGATCGCGATGTCCTCCGTCGCTGACAACCTCGCCAGCAACGCACTCAGGGCCGCGTGAACCACCATGAACGGCGTCATCCCGAACTGTTTGGCGAGGTCTCCGATACGGTCAGAGACGTCAGCCCGAATCTGGAACTGGATCATTGCACCGCGGTGACTTGCCCGCGCCGGGCGCGTTCGATCACCTGGCAACTCCAGCACGTCAGGAAGACCCTCGAGCTGATCAGCCCAGTACTCGAGCTGCCTCCCGACTACCGATTCTGCGTCGTCTGGCGAACCCAAGGCCGTGTGTTGCCAGATCGCATAGTCGGCGAATTGCACCGGCAGTGACTCGAATTCGGGGATTCGCCCGTCGACCCGAGCCGCAAAGGCGGTGAGCAGATCTGCGATCATTGGCAATCGCGATTCGCCGTCGAAGGCGACGTGGTGCGTCACGATCGCGATAACGTGTTCCTCGGCAGAGCCAGTCCACACCCGAACCCGAATCGGCCACTCCCGCACCAGATCGAAGCCTGCCATTACCTCCGCCTGGAGGTCATCAAGTGAAGGTGAGTTCGCCCAATCAAGCGCAGCGGCGACAGACGCGGCGCTACCGATCGACTGGAACGGCGTACCATCCACTTCCGGGAATGATGTCCGGAGCACTTCGTGCCGTACCACCAGGTCGACCAACGCAGCCCGCAAAGCCGCAAGATCGAGTGCTCCGGTGACCTTCAAAACGGTCGGCTGATTGTAGACCGGCGACGCCGGATCGAGGCGGTTGATGAACCACATCCGCTGCTGCGCGAACGACAACGGAATCCGCTCCGGACGCGGCACCACCGCCGTCACCGGCGGCAGCGCTGCGGCGTGATCAACGGATGTCGCAACGAGGTCACGCACCGTTGGCGCGTCGAATACATCTCTCACCGACACCCGGACGCCCAGCGCTTCCGAGACTCGGGCGACCAAACGCATCGCACTGAGCGAATTGCCGCCCGCATCGAAGAATGACTTCGTCACGGACACTCGGTCCACGCCCAGCACATTCGCAAACACCTCGGCGACCCGGGCTTCACTCGCCCCTGCCGGAGCCTCGTACTCGGTCGTTGTGATGAAGTCCGGAGCCGGCAGTGACCTCCGATCGACCTTTCCAGCCGAGTTGAGTTCGATCCGGTCGACGAGACCCCATCCGGTGGGCACCATATACTCGGGCAACGACCTGCCGATGGCACGCTTAATCTCATCGATGTCCGCCGTGGCCGGAGCGACGTAGGCGACCAGGTTCTCCCGGCCATCGGGGTCGGTGTCAACGAACGCCTTGGCATGAGTTACACCGGGCGAGTTCGCTAGCGCTGCCTCGATCTCGCCCAGCTCGATCCGCAGGCCCCGCAACTTGATCTGGAAATCGGTGCGGCCGAGGAATTCCAATTCCCCACTGTAGTTCCATCGCACCAAATCACCGGTTCGGTATAGGCGTGAGCCCGTGGCATCAAACGGACTGGCGATGAAGCGGGTCGCCGTCAGGCCCGCCATAGCCGCATACCCCCTGCCCACCGGTACGCCGCCGATGTACAACTCGCCCGGGACACCCATCGGCACCAGCTGCAGGCGGTCGTCGAGGACGTACAGTTCCGCTCCCGGAATAGGAGTACCGATCGGCACGGTGAGGTGATCGCTCTCAGACATCCGGTGGCGAGACACCGTCGCAGAAGTCTCAGTCGGTCCGTACGCATTCACGACTCCCACGCCTGCGCGCAGGAACGGCAAGAGGACGGCGGGCTGAGCCGCCTCGCCACCCACGACGATCAGCCGAAGTGTGTGAAGTACGTGATGGGTGTCCGCTTCGACGATCACGCCGAGAGCCGAAGGCGCGACGTTCATGGCCGTCGGCGAACGGTCAGCGATGGCGGCAACGATCTGGCTAGGGTCGAACACCGCGTCGGCGAGGTGCACTGCGGCGCCCGACGACAGCGGAGCCCAGATGTTCCTCTGCGTAAGATCGAAACTGGGAGACGAGGCCACGAACATGCTGTCGCTCTCGGAAAACCCGAGCTCGCTCCGGTACCAGCGCACAGTGTTCTCGACGCCGTCCATTGCAACCATGGTCGGCTTCGGTCTGCCCGTCGAGCCCGACGTGGTAATCACGTAGCCCAGGCGCGACCCAAGCCCCTTCGAAACCGGAGACCACCCAGCGATCACGTCGACGACCTCGTCATCGATCGCGACCACCGGTACCGTTCCGACCGCTGCTGCCCAACCATCACCGTCAGCCCAGCCCGGACGCGTGACGACGGCGACGACCGAGGCATCCTCAAGCAGCGCTTCCAGTCGTCCGACCGGACCCTGCGGGTCCACCGGCGCATAGGCTGCGCCCACTCTCCAGACGGCAAGCATCGCCGCGACCCAGTGCACCGACCGATCAAGGACCAGAGCGACGACGTCATCAACACCTATCCCTGATGCGACGAGACGTACTGCAAGCGCATCCGCACGGCCGATCAGTTCGCGATAGGTGTACGCCGCACTGCTGTCCGTTACTGCAACCGAATCCGGAGTCGCCAGAGCGCAAGCGTCGATCATCTCGACGATCGACCGGCCATCGGCCGGCAGCGCCGGCGTCGTGGACGCTGCCAGCAGTGCGGCACGCTCACGATCCCCGGTCAGTGCAACGCTCCCAACTGCCTTCGTCGTGACTTCGGTCAACCCGCCGAGTAGCCGGACGAACCGTTCAGCAAGGTCCTGAACGACCGACTCATCGAACAGATCTGTCCGATACGTGACCGAAGCTGCCCAATCCTGGCCTGCCGCACCCGACGCTACGGAAAAGGACAGATCCATGCGCGCCGGGACCACCGGAGGAGCGATTGGCTCGGCAGACAATCCAGCAACAGCGACATCGGTCTTTGCCAGGGAAGCCGCCGCATCGAAGGACAAGAGGACCTGCGCGAGCGGCGAGAACGCCTCGCTGCGAACCGGATCCAGAGCATCGACTACCGACTCGAACGGAACGTCAGCGTGAACGAAGGCTTTCAGATCGACTTCCCGGACTTGCTCGAGAAATTCCGCGAATGTCGTCGACGAGTCTACCGGGATACGCAGTACCAGCGTATTCACGAACATGCCCACCAGATGGTCGAGAACCTCCGAACCGCGGCCTGCGGTCGGAGTCGCAATCACGATGTCATTCGTCGCTGAAAGGCGAGCCAACAACACCGCCAAGCCCGCGTGCACCACCATGAACGGAGTCACTCCCGCGTCCCGAGTAAGCGCGACTATCTGCTCAGTAGTCGACGCTGGGATCGTGAAGTGGACCAGCGCACCGTCGCGTGAAGCTACGACGGGGCGCGGCCGCGATGCAGGTAATTCTAGAACGTCGGGAATGCCGGCGAGGTGGTCGCGCCAGTAGGCCAGTTGACGCCCGATAACTGAATCCGGCTGATCCGGAGAACCCAGCACCGCGTGCTGCCACAACGCATAGTCCGCAAACTGCACCGGTAACGGGGCAAACACCGGCACCTCACCGGCCGCCCGCGCAACATACGCGGTCAGCACATCGGTGACCAACGGCAGCATCGACTCACCATCAGCACCGATATGGTGCGCCACCACCGCAAACAGAATCGCGCCTTCTTGACGGCAGATCACCGCACGAATCGGCCACGCCACCGCCAGATCGAAACCTGCCGCTACCGCCGCCTCGAACGCCTCCACCGAATCGACGTCACGCCACGCCAGGTCTGCTTCTACCGACGACTCGGGAGCGATCAGCTGAACCGGGACGCCATCGACATCGGGGAAACTCGTCCGCAACACCTCGTGCCGACGCACCACATCAGCCACCGACGCCCGCAACGCCTCTACATTCACCTCACCGGACAGTCGCAACACCGCCGGCATGTTGTACGTCGGCGCCTCCGGTTCCAAACGATTGATAAACCACATCCGCTGCTGCGCAAACGACAACGGAATCATCTCCGGACGCGGCACCACCGCCCTCACCGGCGGCAACGCCGGCGCCCGATCAACCACTGCCGCCACAAGCTCGCGCACAGACGGCGCATCGAACACATCCCGCACCGAGAACTCGACTCCGAGCACATCCCCGGCCCGCGCCGCAAGCCGCATCGCCGACAGCGAGTTACCGCCCATATCGAAGAACGACGCGGCTACGCTCACCCGTTCAACACCCAGAATATCGGCGAACACGACCGCCACCGCAGACTCTGCCTCACCGGACGGCGCGACGTGCTCGGCTTCCAGCACCCCGAATTCCGGCGCCGGCAACAACCTGCGGTCGATCTTGCCTGCTGTATTCAAGGCGATATCGTCAACGACCATCCACACCGAGGGCACCATGTACCCCGGTAGCGCCGCCACCGCCGACGCCTTCACCGCCTCCAAATCCAGGGTCTCCCCCGGACCGGCACACACATACCCGACCAAATGCTCGCCGCCGTCCGGGGAAGGCGCGACGGTCACCGCCGTCAACACCACACCCGGTGCAGCCGCCAAGACCGCCTCGATCTCGCCCAGCTCGATCCGCTGTCCCCGCAGCTTCACCTGGAAGTCCGTCCGGCCCAGATACTCGATCTCCGCGGACGTGTTCCAGCGGACCAGATCTCCGGTCCGGTACAGGCGGGAGCCCGCCGCGCCGTACGGGTCGGCGACAAAGCGCTCGGCCGTCAGGGCGGCTTGCGCCGCGTAGTCACGAGCCACCTGGACGCCGCCGAGATACAGCTCTCCCGGCACGCCCGGTGGCAACAGCCGCAGGCGCTCGTCGAGAACCAGCATCGACGAGTTCCACACCGGCTGACCGATCGTGACGACGTCGGGCGCCGCCGAGACGTCCGACCAGCCGATCTCGACCGCGGCCTCCGTGGGACCGAACAGATTGTGGATACCCACGTGTGGCCACACCTCGTGCACCGCCGCGACCGTCGCCGGCGGCAGCGCCTCGCCGGACGCGAACAGCCACTTCAGCGAGGTCAAGTCAGCGAGCCGCTCCCGTCCCACCACGTCGAGGAACACCGCGAGCATCGACGGCACGAAGTGAACGCTCGTCGCCTGCGCATCCGCGATCAGGTCCGCGATGTAGCCGGGATCACGGTGCCCGTCCGGCTTCGCGACCACGACGGTCGCGCCGCTGAGGAGGGGACCGAACAGCTCCGGAATCGACACGTCGAATGTGTAGGGCGTCTTCAGGATCACCCGGTCGCCGACGGTCCAGCCGAACTTCGCGAGGCCCCACCGCAGGCGGTTCAGCACCGCTCGGTGCGAGACCGTCACGCCCTTCGGCACGCCCGTCGACCCGGAGGTGAACAACGTGTACAGCGCGTTCGACGGCCGCAGCGGCGCGATCCGGTCGGCATCGCCGACGGGCCGGGCGCCCGGCACGACTCCCTCGTGGGCGCCGGCGCCGAGCACGGTCACCGACTCGTCGAGGCCCGCCACCGCGGCCGGGATCGCCGCATGCGAGTCGACCAGCACCACGCGGACGTCCGCGGTCTTCACCACCGAGGCGACGCGGTCGGCGGGCGCGTCGGTCCCGATGGGTACGTACTGCCCGCCGGCCCGCACGATCGCGTGAATCGCGACGACGAGTTCCACGCCGCGGTCCAGGCAGATGCCGACGGCGTGATCGGGACCGACGCCGTGTTCGATCAATCGGCGGGCCTCGGCGTCGACCCATGCATCGAACTCGGCGTAGGTGACCTCTCGATCGCCGTACCGGATCGCGGTCGCTTCGGGCGAGCGGCGGGCCTGCGCCGCGACCGCGTCCGCGACGGTCTCGTCAGCGACGTCGACGACCTCGCCGGTCGACATCGCGAGGATGCGGTCGGCGGCTCGGGTGCCGGCGAGGAGGGGAATGCCCCCGACCGGGAGGTCGGGCTCCGCGACGACGGTCTCGAGCACCGTCCGGAGGATCGATCCGAACACCGCGATCTGCTCGTCGGGGAAGGCGGCCGGGAGGTACTTGAGGAGCAGGACGATGCCGTCGGCGGTGGGGGCCGCCGCCAGGTTCAGCGGATAGTGGGTGGCGTCGCCGATTCGGGCATCGAGGATGGCCGGCCCGGCGCCCTCGGACGAAAGCTCGGTGCCGGTCAGGCTGTCGCGGTCGACGGGGTAGGACTCGTACACCGTCAGCGTGTCGAAGAGGGCCGGGAGACCGGTCAGCGCGGTCAGTTCCGGCAGACCGAGATGCTGATGCTCCAGCACACCCACCTTGCGCGCCTGGGTCGCGTCGAGCGCCTGCCCGACCGTCAGCGCCGGATCGACGTCGACGACCGCAGGGAGGGTGTTGATGAAGAGCCCGACCATGGACTCCACTCCGTCGAGGTCGGCGGGGCGCCCCGACACGGTCTCGGCGAAGCTGACGACCTGGTTGCCGGTGAGCCGCGAGAGCAGCACCGCCCAGGCGAACTGCAACACGGTCGGCACGGTGATTCCGCGGTCCCGCGCGAGCGACTCGATGCGGCCGGTCAGTTCCGCGCCCAACGAGACGCTCAGGTCTCGCGGCACGGGGTCGGCATCCGGGATCAGGGAGGTCGCCACCATGGTCGACTCGGTGACCGGGGCGAGCACTTCTCGCCACGCGGCCAGGCCGGCTGCGTGATCCTGGGCGGCGAGCCACCGCGCGTAGTCGGCGAAGTCGAGCGCGCCGTCGCTCATCTGACCGGTATACGTGCCGCCGGTCGCATAGAGGGCGAGCAGGTCGGCCAGGACCAGCGGACCGGACCAGCCGTCGAGCAGGATGTGATGATTGGTGACCACCACGTCGGCGCCGCCGGGATGGGCCACCACCACGATGCGCATGAGCGGCGGGCGAGTGAGGTCGAACGGTGTCACCTTCTCCTCGCGCGCGATACGGTCCACCTCGGCGCGCACCGTCGCAGGATCGGTGACGGACAGTCGCACCAGCCGCCACGGCATGGTCGCGCTCCGCGGAACTACAGTGACCACCGCGCCGGACTCGGCGCGAACGAAAGCCGACCGCAGACTCCGGTGCTGCTCGAGGAGCTTCTCGACCGCGCCGCGGAGCCGGTCGGTGTCGATGTCGCCACCGAGGCTGAGGATGGTCTGCGCGACGTAGACGTCCAGCTCTTCGCCGCCGGCGAGCTCAGACTGGAAGTGCAGACCCCGCTGCAGCGGGGTCAACGGCCAGAGGTCGGCTCCCGGGTAATCCTGAGCGAGAGCGTCGAGGTCTGCCTGCGTCAGCCCGGCGCCGGGGACGTCCGACGGGGACAGGCCGATCCGCCCCCGATCCGCGGCGCCGACCGCGGCGTCGATCTCCGCGGTCCACCGTGCCGCGATGTCGCGGACGTGATCGGTCGGGATCACCGCCTCGGGGAAGCGGATGCCGGCCACGATCGTCGGTCCGTCGTCGCCGGCGACAGTGCTGGCGTTGATCGCCAGCACCCCGGTCTCGATCATCCCCCCGGCACCGCCGGGCAGGGCGGGGCCGGCGGCGGGCAACAGCAGGTCGCCGGTGGCCGCAGACTCGTCCGCGGACGCCCCTCGCCCGCCCAGGTAGTTGAAGGCCACCGAGGGCAGCGGACGGCGGCTGAGTTCGGTGTCCGAACCGTACCGGAGGAGACCGAAGCCGATTCCGTGGTGCGGTTGGGCGAGGCGGGCTTCCTTGGCCGCCTTCACGGCGTGGACGATGTCGCCGGCCGGGTCGATCAGGATCGGCGCGATGGTCGTGAACCAGCCGACAGTCCGGGACAGGTCGCTGCGCCGCGGGTCCCGACCGGCTTCGAGCACGTCCTCGTAGCGGCCGTGTCCCTCATTCATCACCGTGATCGGCGCGGTATCGTCGATCCCGGTGTCGTGCTGCCAGGACCGGACCGCCCGGGCCAGCGCGCCGAGCAGCACGTCGGTCAGCGTGCCGCCGAAAGCCGACGGCACATCGGTGAGCAGCCGTTCGGTGAGGCGCGCGGGAATGTGATGCGCCAGCGAGGTGGACTCCCCGATCAGAGTGTTGCGGACCGGCTCCACGCTGAACCGGGTCGGCTGCTCCGGGGACTGCCGCAGCCAGTAGTCCAGCTCACCCGCGTGGTCCTCGCGCCGGGCGGCCAGCGCGGCGAACCACGCGCGCTCCGAGGTGGCCTCCGCCCGCAGCGCGACGGGCTCGCCCGCGGCGATCTGGGCGGCGGCCGTCGCGAGGTCTTCGATGAGTATCGGCCACGACACGGCGTCGACTGCCAGGTGATGGACCACCAGCACGAGCCGCCGGGCACCGTCGCGAAAGCGCACCAGTTCCGCCTCGACCACTCGGGCCGCCGCGGGATCGAGGCGGCCCCTCGCCCGCGCGTGCGAGTCGAGGATCTCGGCGTCGTACGCGGGTGAATCGGACGTATCGGCGGCATCGCGCTCGGTCAACGCGCGGCCGGCGTCGAACGATTCGCCCGCTGCCAGCGTCCATCGGTCGTTGGTACGGCTCAGCCGGGCAGCGAGCATCGGGTGTGCGGCGACAACCACGGCGAGCACCTCGCGCAGCTGGGCGGTGTCCAGACCCGGGGGCACCGACAGCAGGCTCGACTGGTTGAAGTCAGCGAATCCGGCGGGCTCGGCCGCCGAGTCGATCATCCACTCGACGATCGGCGGGAGTACCAATTCACCGACTCCGCCGCCGCTCGGCTCCTCCAGCGTCGGCACGGCGTCGGCTGCCGAATCCACCGCGCGGACGATCTCGCGCACCGTCTTGTACTGGAAGATGTCTCGGGGCGACACCGGGAGCCCGGCCGCCTTGGCCGCGGACGACACCTGAATGGACATGATCGAATCGCCGCCGAGCGCGAAGAACGACTCGGTGACCCCGAGCTGCTCCACCCCGAGCAGGCCGCCGATGATGGCGGCCAGCGTGCGTTCGCCGTCGGTCTCGGGCGCGACATAGGCCGCCCGCGCGGCCCCCGCCTCGGGGTTGGGCAGTGCGGTCCGGTCGAGCTTGCCCGCCGGGGTCAGCGGAATCTCATCGATGGCGAAGAGTTGCGACGGGACCATATGCGCGGCCAGCCGGTCTGCGGCCGCTGCGGCGACCGCGTCGACATCGACCGACTCCCCCGGCCTCGCGACCAGGTACGCGACCAGCTGGGTGTGCTTGCGACCGCCCTGCTCCACGTCATGTCCGACGACGACGGCCTGCGCGACGCCGGACTGTTCCTCGAGTACGGATTCGATCTCACCGAGTTCGACTCGCTGACCGTTGATCTTGACCTGATGATCGGCCCGGCCGGCGAACTCCAGGTCGCCCTTGACCACACGAACCAGGTCGCCGGTGGCATACATACGGTCGCCCGGGGCGCCGAAGGGGTCCGCGACGAAGCTGGTCGCGGTCAGTGCCGCGCGGCCGAGGTAGCCTCGCGCCAGTCCCGCGGCTGACAGATAGAGTTCGCCCACCACACCGGTCGGCACCTCATGCAGACGCGGATCGAGCACGTATGCGCGGAATCCGATGACGGCCCGGCCGATGGTGATCGGCTTGCGCGGCATCATGCGCGCGCGCGTCGCCCAGACCGTCGTCTCCGACGGACCGTAGAAGTTCCAGAGACGGCGTCCCCGCGCCGCCCACCGCTCGACGAGTTCCGGTGGGCACGCCTCACCGGCGGTCGCGAGGTTCCGCACCGACTCACCCCGCTCTGGGGCCAGTGTGGCCAGCACCGACGGCGTGATCACGAGGTCGGTCACCTCGTCGCGTTCGAGCACGGCGTCGAGCGCGGGCCCGGCGTAGTCGGCGTGCGGTGCGATGACGAGGGTGTGCCCGGCCGTGATCGCCCAGGCCATCTCGAAGAACGACGCATCGAAGCTCGGAGATGCCACGTGCAACACCCGGGTGTCGGGGTCGTCCTCGCGGGCTCCGGTGACCTTGCGGTAGTTCGCGACGAGGTCGGCGATCCCTGCGTTCGACACCCCTACACCCTTGGGACGCCCCGTCGAACCGGACGTGTAGATCAGATAGGCCAGGCTCGCCAGCCGCACCGAACCAGTGCGCTCGACATCCGCGATCGGCGCACCGGAGTCGGCTTCGGCCTCCAGCGCGGCCGCCTCGATCCAGGTGCAGCGGGTGTCGCCGAGGCGCTCGCGCGTATCCGCCAGGGTGATCCCGAACTCGACCGCCGAGTCGTCGAGCATGTGGGCGATGCGCTCGTCCGGATAGTCGGGGTCGATCGACAGGTAGGCGGCACCGGACTTGACGACGCCCCACACCGCGATCACCGAGTCGATCGACCGCTCCATACCCACCGCGACGACGTCGTCGGGCCGGACGCCGCGGGCGAGCAATGCCCGCGCGATCCGGTTGGTGCGGGCCTCGAACTCGCCGTAGGAGACCTCGACACCGTCGCAGATCAGTGCGGGATGGTCCTCGTCGAGATCCCGGGTGGCGAGGAAGTCGAGCAGCGTTCCCGCTTCGACGCTCCTCCCGTGGATCGTACGGCCTCGCGAGGTACCTTCTTCAAACACTAATTTCCCTTCGTGCGGCACCGCGCCACTGACCTAATCGCCGCGCGATCACCGAGTGTTACCTCGCCGAACGCGTCTCCACGCAGCGCTCACGGACTCCCAACGCAACCATCAACGATACTGTGGCGCACGGGGCACAGGCAGTCAGTCGAACGGAGGCTTCACCTGTCGGAGCAGTCACTCCGATTCCTCCACGACGATCTCGAGGTGCTCCTCGACGATCCGCCCGCACTCCGACGCGCGATACATCCTCGTGCCCGGTTCGCCGCACGGATCGGCCACGAAGCGCGCGGCTGTCTCTGCGGCTGCACCGAGGTAGCCCCGCGCGAGGCCGCTCCCGGCGAAGGCGAGCGCGCCGGTCTCGCCTCCACGGACCGCAGTCGCGTGCTCGCCGAGTACGCGCACCGCGACCCCCTCGACCGGCCGGCCAGGGGTGATCGGTGCGCGGCCGGTCACCCGGGACCGGGTCACGGAGCCCATCATCCCCGCGTCGTCGTACGCGGTGAAGAGACGGCGTCCGCGGGCCTGCCACTGCACGACGACCTCGTCCGGACACGACGCCGCGACCAGGATGAGGTTGCGGACGTATTCGGCGCTGTCCGGATCGACGGAGTCCAAGTCCCCGGGCGTGACCATCAGATCGGTCACCTCACCGGCATCGAGGATCTCGCCGAGGTCGTCGCCCGATTCGCTGCCGGGCGGGACGATCACCAGGGTGTGCCCCATCGTGACGGCCCAGGCGGTCTCAGCGAAGGCGCGATCGGTGCCCGGCTTCGCGAGGTGCAGGATGCGCGTGTCCGGATCGTCGTCGAGCGTCCCGGTGACCTTCCCGAAGGCGGCGACGAGGCCGGCCGCTCCCGATTGCGGCATGGCCACCGGACCGGCGCGCTCGCCGGACTGCGCCGGCCCCCCGACGTAGGCCAGGTTCGCCAGCCGCACCGGACAGCGGCGTTCCGCCTCGCTGATCGGCGCCGCCGAATCGGCTTCCGCCGCCAACTCGGCGAGATCGAGCCACTCCCCGCCCTCGAGTCCCGGCGCGTCGGCGTCCTCGGCACGGCTCACCGCGAGAGCCGCCGCCGAGCCGCCGAGCAGGGCCGCGAGCTGTCCCGCAGGCCCGTCCGGATCGATCGCCGCGTACGCGGCGCCCGCCTTGACAACGCCCCACATCGCGACCACCGAGTCGATCGACCGTCGCAGGCCCAGAACGACCACGTCGTCCGGGGTCACGCCCCGCCCGAGCAGTGCCCGGGCGACCCGATCGGTGCGGGCCTCGAACTCGTCGTAGTCGATCTCCTCGTCGCCGCAGATCAGGGCCGGGTGGTATCCGTCCAGTTCGCGCCGGGACAGGAGCTCGATCAGCGTGCCCTCCTCGACGTGCCCTCCGGTGCTCCCCGCCGCCACACGCGGCTCCGTCCCCGCCGCCACACGCGGCTCCGGAGCGCGGTCCTGGGCCCGGGGCCCGAGGATGTCGATGTCGCCGATGGCGACGCGCTGATCGGCCACCATCGCCGCGAGAATCCGCTGGTACACGTCGGCGAATCCCTCGACGGTGCGCTTGTCGTACAGCGCCGCCGAGTACAGGAATCCGACTGACATCGGGGTCGCCGCGGTCTTGGCCGCCGCGACCACCATCAGGTCGAACTTGGCTTCGTGGCCGCCCACCTCGACCGGTTCGGCCTGGATATCGCCCACCGACACCGCGTCGTCGTGCGCGGGCTGCTCGGCGAAGGTGAACGCGATCTGGGCCAGCGGCGAGTAGGCGGTCGAGCGCCGGGGCGCCAGCACCTCGACCAGCTCGTCGAACTGGACGTCGGCGTTGGCGAACGCGTCGAGCACGTCCTTGCGCACCGCCCGGAGCAGATCGTCGACCGAGCGGCCCGGTGCGGCGTCGGCGCGCAGGACCAGCGTGTTGACGAACATGCCGACCAGATCGTCGAGGGCGGCGCTGGTCCGGCCGGCGGTTGGTGCCGCGACCACGGCGTCCGACGTGGCGGCCAGTCGGGCGATCAGCACCACGAGCGCCGCATAGGTGACCATGAACGGCGTCACCCGATACGCCCGGCACAGTTCGTCGATCCCGAGAGCGAGTTCGTCGTCGACGACCAGAGTCACCAGGTCACCGCGGCTGTTGAAGACGTCGGGCCGCGGCCGGTCCATCGGCAGGTCGGTGACCTCGGGGAGACCGCGCAGCTTCTCGCGCCAGTACGCCGTCTGGCGGCCCAGCGGGGTCTCGGGGTCCGACGCGTCGCCCAGCACATCGTGCTCCCAGATCGCGAAGTCGGCGTACTGCACGGCGAGCTGCGGCTGTGCAGGCGCCGCCGGGTCCACCCGGTGGGCGTAGGCGGCGAGCACGTCGCGCAGCAGGACGGGAGTGGACTCTCCGTCGAAGGCGATGTGGTGCGCCACGATCGCCAGTTCGACGACGCCGTCGTCGCCGCGCCGGATCCGTCCGCGGACCGGAAGGTCCGTCGAGACGTCGAACCCGGTGGTCGCCGCGGAGATCAGGTCGTCGAGCGAACCGGCCTCGGCCCAGTCGAAGCGCTCGAGCGCCGCGTCCACCGCGAGGATCTCCTGGCGGGGAGTGGCGCCCTGCGCCGGATAGATCGTCCGCAGCACCTCGTGGCGGTCGAGCGCGTCGCGGATCGCGGCGGTCAGCGCCTGGACGTCGACGTCTCCGCTCAGCCGGACGGCCATCGGGACGTTGTACGTCGCCGAGGACGGATCGACCTGGTTCAGGTACCACATGCGCAGCTGCGCGCGGGTCAGCGGAATGAGGCCGGGACGCGGCTCTTGCGCGGTCACCGGCGGCAGGGCTGCGGGGCGGTCGGCGACCGCGGCGACGAGTTCCCGCACCGACGGCGCGTCGAACACATCCCGCACCGACACCTGCACGCCCAACACGTCAGCCACCCGTGCGACCAGCCGCATCGCCGCCAGCGAGTTGCCGCCCGCGTCGAAGAACGACGCCGTCACCGACACCCGCTTCACACCGAGCAGCTCCGCGAACACCGCCGCCACCGACTCCTCGGCCGCGGTGGCCGGGGCCATGTACTCCACGGCCTCAAACACGGGCTCGGGAAGGGCCCGGCGATCCACCTTGCCCGCGGTGTTGAGCGGCATCTCGTCGAGGGCCACCCAGACAGTGGGAACCATGTATCCGGGCAGGCGCCGGGCGAGTTCACCGGCCACGGCGCCGGTGTCCACCGACGCCGGTGCGACGTAGCCCACCAGCTGATCTCCGGCGGGGCCCCCGACCACCCGTGCGGCCGCGTGGACGACGCCCTCGGCCGCGGCGATCGCGGACTCGACCTCGCCGAGCTCCAGGCGCTGCCCCCGCAGCTTGACTTGAAAGTCCGTGCGGCCCAGGTACTCCAGGGCACCGGAGCTGGTGCGGCGCGCCAGGTCACCCGTGCGATAGAGGCGTGCACCGGGAGCGCCGAACGGGTCCGCCACGAATCGTTCCGCGGTCAGATCCGGCCGCTCGGCGTAGCCGCGCGCCGACTGGACACCACCCAGGTACAGTTCGCCCGCCACCCCAACGGGCACCAGCTGCAGACGGTTGTCCAGAATCAGCGCCGTCGTGTTCGCCATCGGTGCGCCGATCGGCACCGTCTCGCCCACCACATCGAGTACCGCCGACATGGAGTACACGGCGGCCTCCGTCGGTCCGAACAGATTCACCAGCGTCGCGTGCGGCACTCGTCGCCGGAAATCCCTCGCCACGGCCGGCGGCAACGCCTCGCCGCCGGAGAAGAGCACCCGCAGGCCCGGCAACAATTCCGCATCGTCGACGACGTCCAGGAACGCCGACAGCAGCGACGGCACGAACTGCGCGACCGAGACCTCAGCGTCGTTGATCACCTCGGCCAGATACCGCGGATCACGCTCACCGCCGGCGTCGGCGATCACCATCGTCTGTCCCGCGACCAGCGGCCAGAACAGCTCCGGCACGGAGGCGTCGAAGGTGTGCGGAGTCTTGAACAGCAGACGCTGCGCGCCCGCGGGCACCGTCTCGTCGAACCACGCCACGAAGTTGCGCACCGCGCCGTGCGACACGGTCACGCCCTTCGGCAGGCCGGTCGACCCGGACGTGAACAACGTGTACGCCGCATCCGGCGAACGCAGGACGCCCGACCGCTCCGCCGCGGACAACGGCTCGGTTCCGGCGGCGAGGTCGTTCGAACAATCGACTTCCAGCACCGGGACAGCCATGCTGGACACGAACTCGGGCACCTGTGCACCGGCGGCCACCAGCACCGTGCCGACACCCGCGGTCGATGCCACGAACACGGCACGATCGGCCGGTGAGTCCACCGCGATCGGCACGTACTGACCACCGGCGGCAAGGACCGCGTGCACCGCGACCACCAGTTCCACGCTGCGGTCCATCACCAGGCCCACGGCCGACTCCGGGCCCACACCCGCGGCGATCAGACGGCGGGCCAACTCACCCACACGCGCACCGAACTCGCCGTACGACAGCTCGCGAGCGCCCGCGACCAGTGCGATCGCCGACGGTGCTGCGGCCACCCGTGCCGCGACCGCATCCGCGATCGTCTCCTCGAGCCACGGCACCTCCGGGCCCGTCGACTCGGCGAGGATCGCCGCCGACTCGGTATCCGCGAGCAGCGCGAGATCGCCGACCGGGGCCTCCGAGTCGGTGAG
Organism: Gordonia sp. PP30; assembly: GCF_023100845.1. NCBI lineage: Bacteria > Bacillati > Actinomycetota > Actinomycetes > Mycobacteriales > Gordoniaceae > Gordonia > Gordonia sp. PP30. The sequence continues at coordinate 3,684,290 of NZ_CP095864.1, forward strand.
CAGGCCCTCGAGCACCCCGACGAGGCGGTCCCCGAGGGTCACCACCGACGACCGGTCGAAGAGCGCCGTCGGATACGTCAGCACCGCGGACCAGTCGCCGGATTCCTCCCCCGCCGAGACCGTCAGATTCAGATCCATCTGCGCCGGAATCTGATAGTCGCCGTAGGGCTCGACCACGACACCGGCGACGGCCACCTCATCGGGGACCTCCGCGACCGGGTCCACCGACAGGATCACTTGCACCAGCGGAGAGAACGCCTCCGAGCGGACCGGGTCCACCGCGTCGACCACCGACTCGAACGGCATGTCCGCATGCGCGAACGCCGCGAGATCAGCGTCCCGGGTCGCAGCCGTCAGCGACTCGAACGACTCGCCCGGCCTGACCCTGCTCCGCAGCACCACCGTGTTCACGAACATGCCGACCAGAGCCCCCAGGCCGCGCGGTCCGCGACCGTCGAAAGGCGTGCCCAGCACGACGTCGTCAGAACCGGACAGGCGAGACAGCAGTACAGCGAACGCCGCGTGCAGCACTATGAATCGCGTCGCCCCCGCCCGGGCGGCGAACTCGTCGACGCGGGCCCCGAGTTCCGCGGGGATCGCGAAACCCACCTGGCCGCCGTCCGGAGAGAACACCGGGGGCCGGGGCCGATCGGTCGGCAGGTCGATCACCTCGGGGGCACCGGCGAGCGTGTCCGTCCAGAACGCGAGTTGCTGTCCGAGGATCGACTCCTCCTGATCCGGGGACCCGAGCACGTCACGCTGCCAGAGCGCGTAGTCGGCGTACTGAACCGGTAGCTCGGCGAACTCCGGGACACCGCCGGCCGCGCGCGCGGCATACGCGGTCAGCAAGTCCGCGAGCATCGGACCGAACGACTGCCCGTCGAACGCGATGTGGTGGAAGACGAACGCCAAGATCGCGGAGTCGTCGCTCTCGCTCAGCAGCCGAACCCGCAACGGCAGCTCGGTGGTGACGTCGAAGCCTCGCGCGAGTACGTCGGCGACGTCGGCCACGGACTCCTCGACGTCCCAATCGAGCGCCGAATCCACGTCGTCGGCGTCGATCACCACTTGCGCGGGGACACCCTCGCGGTCCGGGAAGACGGTGCGGAGAACCTCGTGGCGGGCGACGACGTCGGCCATCGCCTGTTTCAGGGCGACTAGGTCCAGGCTGCCGCGCAGCCGGACCGCGCCCGGAATGTTGTAGGTCGGCGCCGACGGATCGAGCCGGTTGATGAACCACATCCGCCGCTGAGCGAACGACAGCGGCACGGGCTCCGGGCGCGGCGTCACGATCGTGACCGCAGGCAAGGCGTGTCCGCGGCCACCGAGGGCGAGCGCGAGCTGCCGCACCGTCGGGGCGGCGAAGACGTCGGCGATGGAGATCTCCACGTCGAGCGCCTCCCCCACCCGGCCGACAACCCGCATCGCCGACAGTGAGTTGCCGCCGAGATCGAAGAACGATGCGGTCGCCGATACCTGGTCCATACCCAGGATCTCCGCGAACACCTCGGCGATCACGGTCTCGGCGCCGTCCTCCGGAGACACGTACTCGGCTTGGTCGATGACGGGTTCGGGCAGCGCGTTCTTGTCGAGCTTCCCGACCGGAGTGAGCGGCATCTCGTCCAGCACGGTGACCGCTGCCGGAACCATGTGGGTGGGCAGACGGTCGGCCAGGTAGGCGCGCAACTGTGCGGAGTTCACCACGGCACCGGTACGCGGCGTGACGTAGGCGGCAAGTGCGGTGGCCACCGATCCCCCGACGCCCACGACGACCGCCGTCGTCACATCGGCATGGCCGGCCAGGACGGTCTCGATCTCACCGAGTTCGATCCGCAGGCCGCGCAGCTTGATCTGGTCATCACTGCGGCCGGTGTACTCGATCACCCGGCGACCGTCGTCGGACTGCCGCCAGCGCACCACGTCGCCGGTCCGGTACATGCGGTCACCGGCGATCCCGAACGGGTTCGCGACGAACCGCGATGCCGTCAGCACGGGAACCCCCAGGTAACCGCGGGAGAGTTGGTCGCCGCACACGTACAGCTCACCGGGCACGCCGACGGGAACCGGCTGCAGTTCGTCGTCGAGCACCAGGAAGCCGACCCCGGCGAGCGGGCCGCCGAGGTACACCGGCGCACCGATCTGCATCGGTGCACTGATGGCGACGCCGATCGTGGTCTCGGTGGGACCGTAGAGGTTCTGAATCCGCGGGAACATCGCCCAGCGGTCCTTGAGCGCCTGCGGCACCGCTTCACCTCCGGCGTAGACCACCCGCAACGACGGGAGCATCGCCGGATCCATCGTTGCCAGCACCGAAGGAGTCAGGAAGGTGTGGGTCACCGCCTGGCGCATGATGAAGTCCTGCAGGACCTGTCCACCGACCGCCCCGGACGGCCGGTACACGAGGACGCCGCCGGACCGTGCCGCCAGGAGGTACTCCAGCACCGATGCGTCGAAGCTCGGCGACGCGAACCCGAGCACGCGGGCCCTCTCGTCCGCTTCAGCGAGGCGCACTTCCTCCGCCGCGAAGTTCGCGAGTCCTGAGTGAGTGACCGCGACCCCCTTCGGCCGACCGGTGGATCCCGATGTGAAGATCACGTAGGCGGTGTTGTCCACGTATACCGGCCGCACCCGCTCGGCCTCGGCCAGGGGTGCGGCGTCAAGACCGTCCACCGTCGCGTTGAGCTCGCGGTCGTCGAGCCGGTACCAGCTGAAGTCGCCCGCCGGCAGTTCCCCGGGTGCCCCGGCCGTCAGGCCGATCATCGCTCCCGAATCCTCGACCATCGCGATCACCCGGTCAGCCGGGTAGGTCGGATCGATCGGCACGTAGCCGGCACCCGTCTTGGCGACCGCCCAGATCGCCACGAGCAACTGCGACGACCGCTCCATCGCCAGGGCGACCAATTGCTCGCTGCCCACAGCGTGGCCGATCAGCCAGCGCGCGAGCCGGTTGGATCGGGCATCGAGGTCGGCGTAGGTGAGGTAGGACCCGTCGGGGTCGACCACTGCCTGTCGCGGCCCCCACCGGTCTGCCGCGTGAGCGAAGATCTCGCTCAGCAGCACCGGGTCGGTCCCGTCGCCGCCGGACACGATCGGGCCGCCGGCCGGGATCGGACGGGCCGTCCTGACCGGCAGTGGGCCGGGGGCTGCGGGCGTCGCGGGCACGCTCTCCTCGGCGACGACGTGCTCAGGCAGCGCGAGGCTCGTGACCGCGAGCGCCGGATCCGCGACCGCCTGCTCGACAACCGCCACCAGGTACGCGGCGAAGACGGTCATGCTGCGCTCGTCGAAGAGGTCGGCGGCGTAGACCAGGCCGCCGGACCAGTCGCCGTCGCTCTGTTCGACCGCGACGAGTAGATCGACCTTCGCCGGATGTTCCGTCTGGGCGAGAGGCTCGATGGTGAGACCACCGATCTCGGTGCCCGTCAGCTTCTCCCCGGCCAGTTCCGGCACGTCCGTCTGATTGAAGGTGAGCCAGACCTGGGTGAACGGAGAGAAGGCCGGCGACTGCGCGACGGCGAGTGCGTCGACGACGGTGTCGAACGGGACGTCGGCGTTGTCGTAGGCGGCGAGATCGACCCGCTTGGCTTCGGCGACCAGTTCATCGAAGGTCATCCCGCGCCGCACCTCGGTGCGCAGCACCAGGGTGTTCACGAACATCCCGACGAGGCCGTCGAGTCCGGCCTGGCCGCGTCCGGCGATGGGCGAGCCGATCGCGATGTCACGTTGCCCGGTCATCCGGGCGACGAGTGCCGCGAGCGCCGCGTGCACGATCATGAACGGGGTCGACCCCGAACGATCGGCGAGCAGCGCGATCTTCCGGGCGGTCTCCGCGGCGATGACGAACGGGACGACGGCACCGCGCTGGGAGGCGACCGCCGGACGCGGCCGGTCGAGCGGGAGTTCGACGAGTTCGGGTAGTCCGGCGAGCTGCGATCGCCAGTACTCCAGCTGGACGCCGACCACCGAGGCCGGATCGTCCGGCATACCGAGCACCTCGTGCTGCCAGATCGCGTAATCGGCGAAGCCGAAGGGAAGCTCGGCGAACTCGGGATCACGATCGTCGACTTCGGCCAGATAGGCGGTGACCAGGTCGGTGACGAACGGTGCCATCGACTCGCCGTCGAAGGCGATGTGATGCACCACCACGACGACGACGTGCTCGTCGGTGCCGGCCGCGAACACCCGGATCCGGACCGGCGCCTGCCGAGTCAGGTTGAATCCCGAGGTCAGGGCATCCTGAATCTCCTCGAACGACTCGACGACGTCCCAGTCCATGCGCGCCGCCACCGAAGAATCCCGCGCGATGCGCTGCCGAGGGTGCCCCTCGACCGACGGGAAGGTGGTGCGCAGCACTTCGTGGCGGAGCACCACATCGACCATCGCCGCGTGCAATGCGTCGAGGTCCAGCGGTCCCGCGATGCGCAGCCCCATCGGGATGTTGTAGGCACCCGAGGCGGGATCGGCCTGGTTGACCAGCCACATGCGCTGCTGAGCGAACGACAGCGGGATCTCGCTCGGCCGCGGGACGACCGCAGTGACCGGCGGCAACGCCGCCGCCCGGTCCGCCGATGCGGCAACGAGACCGCGAACGGTCGGCGCCTCGAACAGGTCGCGGATGGACAATTCCACTCCGAGTGCCTCACCGGCCCGCGCGACCACCCGCATCGCCGACAGCGAGTTCCCGCCTGAGTCGAAGAACGACTCGGTGACCGACACCCGCTCCACGCCGAGCACCTTCGCGAACACCGCCGCGACCGCCTCTTCGGCCACCGAGGCCGGCGCCGCGTACTCACCGCCGCCGTCGAAGACCGGCGCGGGCAACGCGCCGCGATCCAGCTTTCCATTCGCGGTCAACGGCAGCGCACCGAGCACGACCACCAGGTCGGGCACCATGTACCGCGGCACCCGCGACCCCGCCCACTCCCGGACCGCCGCCGGGTCGACCGTCACTCCGTCGTCGGCAACGACATAACCGATCAGCAGATCTCCGCGCGCCGAATCGGACACCACAGCGGCGGCGGCACCCACGACGCCATCGGCGGCCAGCAGCGCGGCCTCGACCTCGCCGTACTCAATCCGGAAACCACGCAACTGCACCTGGCCGTCCGCACGCCCCAGATACTCGATGTCCGCGCCGACCCAACGCGCCCGATCACCGGTCCGGTACAGACGCGAGCCGGCACCGCCCAGACCGAACGGATTCGCGACGAAACGGGTGGCCGACAACCCCGGGCGAGCCAGGTAGCCCTGCGCCAACTGCGCACCGGCCACGTACATCTCACCGACCACCCCCGCCGGCACCGGACGCAGCCGGTCGTCGAGAATGTGGATGGCCAACGACGACAACGGACGACCGATGAACGACGGATCGGCCGCGGACACCTCGGCCCGCTCGATCGGCCGGAAACTCACGTGCACCGTCGTCTCGGTGATGCCGTACATGTTGACCAATTGCGCGGCGTCGCCGGGATTCTCGTCGAACCAGCGACGCACCTGATCAAAGGCGAGTTCCTCGCCACCGAACACCACATACCGCAACGCCAGATCCGCCCCGCGGTTCCGCCGCCGTGCTTCGATGAGCTGGTAGAAGGCCGACGGGGTCAAGTTCAGAACGGTCACCCGCTCGTCGGCGAGCAACCGCACGAACGCATCCAGGTCACGCGCCAGATCACGGTCCACCACCACCAGCCGCGCCCCGGACAGCAACGGACCCCACAGTTCCCACACCGAGAAGTCGAACGCATACGAGTGGAACATCGTCCACACATCGCCGGACCGGAAATCGAAATCGTTCGACGCCGCGCCCATCAGGGCTCCGACATCAGCATGGGTGACCTCCACGCCCTTCGGCAGACCGGTCGACCCCGAGGTGTAGATCACGTACGCCCGCGAGGCGGGCGGGACCGCAACCGGCACGAAACCATCGCCGGCACCGCGCGCGATCAGCTCGTCGACGTCGAGCACCCGAACCTCCTCGCCGACCCGCGACCACAAGTCGTGCCCGGCCGTCGACGCGTCGGTGAGCACCACAGCCGCTCCCGCATCGGCCACGATGTAGGCCAGTCGCTCGACCGGATTGGTCGTGTCCAGCGGCAGATACGCGGCGCCGGCCTTCAAGACACCCACGATCGTCGCCACCAGATTCACCGACCGCGCCGTGGCGACCCCGACCAGGTCTCCCGGCCGGACGCCGGCGGCCCGCAACCCGGCAGCCACCGCATCCGACGCGTCGTCGAGCTCGGCGTACGACGCGGTGCGACCGCCGGCGGTGACCGCGGGCGCACTCGCCTGGCCGGCGGCCGACGCCGTGAACAGTTCCACCAGCGAACGCTCCGCCGATGCCGGAACACTCGGTGCGGGCAGCGCCGCGAGGCGGTCGCGCTCGGACTTTCCGAGTAGCGTCAGATCCGCGACGACGGAATCGGGAGCGGCGACGACACCGCGTATCAGTGCGTCGACGGCCTCCGCGAACACCGCGATCTGGGAACGGTCGAAGACCTCGGCCAGGTACTTCAGGTTCGCGCCGATCTCGCCGCCGTGCTCCTCGGTGATGAAGGTGAGCGGGTAGTGCGTGGCGTCGCGCGTGGTGACATCCAGCAGGTCCAGTCCATCGGTTCGCACCGACGTGATCGATTCGGTATCGATCGGGTAGGACTCGTGCACCGCGAGGGTGTCGAAGGCGAGCGCGGCCGGTTCGATCTCACCGAGCGCCGCCAGACCGACGTGCTGCTGATCGAGCAGGCGCACCTTCGTGGCCTGCACACGGGCGAGAAGCTCGGCGAAAGTCACCGACGGGTCGACGTCGACCACCACCGGCAGCGTGTTGATGAACAGGCCCACCATGGTGTCGACGCCGTCGAGATCGGCCGGGCGCCCGGACACGGTCTCGCCGAACACGACCACCTGCTTTCCGGTGACCCGCGAGAGGATCACGCCCCACAGCGCCTGCAGCACGGTCGCGAGTGTCACCCCGGCATGTCGGGCGAGGTCGTGCAGCGCTGCCACGGCGTCCGCGTCGATGGTGAACCGGAAGTCCTCCGGGAGAGAATCACCGTGCGTCACGCCGGCCGGGGCGACCAGTGTCGGGCCGTCCACCGGTGCCAGAATGTCCCGCCACACCTCGATTCCCGCGGAAGCATCGGTGCGTGCGATCGCGCGCACGTGATCGGCGAAGCTCCGCTCGTGGATCGGCGTGTACGGCGTACCGGTCGCGTAGACGGCGAGCAGATCCGCGAGCACCAGGGGTCCGGACCAGCCGTCGAACAAGATGTGATGCGACGTGACCACGAGATCCGCGCCACCGCCGTGGCGGACCAGCACCGCACGCATGAGCGGCGGGGACGCCAGGTCGAATCGTTCGGCCCGCTCGGCGTCGGCGATCTCGGCGATCTGCTCGCCCGCGACCGCCTCATCGAGGTGCCCGAGGTCGACGACCCGAAGCGGCACCGAGACCGCGGCGGGGACCACCGCCACGACACCGGCATCGATCTGCCGGAAGCCGGAGCGAAGCACTTCGTGGTGGGCCGGCAGCGCGTCGACCGCGGTCCGCAGACGGTCGGCGTCGACGTCGCCGCCGAACCGGACGCACGCCTGGATGTGATAGGCGTCTATCTCGCCGCCGCGGAGGAGTCCGGACTGGTAGAACAGCCCGGTCTGCAGCGGTGTGAGCGGCCACACCTGAGCTCCCGGCGACTCGAGCGCGATCCGGTCCAACTCGTCCTGCGTGATGCCCGAGCCCGGCACGTCCGACGGCGAGAACCCGACCGGTCCCGCGGCTTCGGCCACCGCAGCGTCGAGCTCGGCGGTCCAGCGGTCGGCGAGATCGGCCACATCGGCCGGGTTCAGGAGCGCCGCGGGGAACCGGAACCGCATCCGCAGTCGCCGTCCGCCGTCGTGCTCGTCCACGATGCCCGTCGCATCGACCACGAGCCCGGCAGGCATGGCCATCGCACCGGTGACGCTGCCCGGGAGCGGCGGTGCCTGCGCGGCGGGACCGAAGGGCGTCTCGGCGTCGGTGAGCGCCGCACCCGCCGATCCGAGGTAGTTGAAGAGGATCGACGGCAGTGGCCGCGATCCGAGTTCCGTGGCGCTCCGCTGACCGTCGCCGCGGTAGCGCAACGCACCGAACCCGGCTCCCCCGTCGGGGATGCCCAGGCGCTCCTCCTTGGCGGCCTTGATCGCGTGCACCACGTCCGACGCCGGATCCAGTCGCAGGGGCGCGATCGTCGTGAACCAGCCCACGGTGCGCGAGAGGTCGCCGCGCCGCGGGTGCGCGCCCCGTTCGAGCAGATGTTCGTCGCGGCCATGCCCCTCGACGAGCACCGAGACAGGCGCAGTGTCGGCGCTGCCGCGCGAGCGCTGCCACCCGCGCACCGCCCGCGCGAAGGTGCCCAGGAGGACGTCGTCGACGCTGCCGCCGAACGCCTCCGGCACCCGGGTCAGCGCGGCGGCAGCCACCTCGTTCGCGACGTAGTGGACGTATTCGTCCGACGTCCGGTCGCGATCTCTCGCGCGATCGAGGTCGCCGCCCAGGTCCGTGGGACGTGTGGGAAGGCGGTCCAGCCAGTAGCCGGTCTGTGTCTCGAAGCCGGCCCGCAACTCGTCGACGCCGGCGGCCCAGGTCCGCTGCGAGGTGCCTTCGGGACGCAACGAGTACGGCGCACCGGACGCGCGCTGCGCCCACCCGGTGACCAGGTCCTCGATCATGATCGGCCAGGACACGGCGTCGACGCCGAGATGGTGCACGGCCAGCACGATCCGCGACCGGCCGTCCCCGGCGATCACCAGAGCGGCCCGCAGCAGATCACCGGTCGCCGGATTCATCCCGGACACGGCTTCGGCGTAGGCAGCGCGCACGACTGCGCCGAACTCCGCGGTGGCGACGCCGTGTGCGGACCGGACCTCGATCACCGCGCCGGCAGCATCGAAATCGCCGCCGGCGACAAGGCTCCACTCCCCGTCGACGGAGACGAGCCGTGCGGTCAGCATCGGGTGCGCCGCGGCCATCGCCGACAGCACATCGCCCAGGGCTTCCGTGGTGATCCCGTCCGGACCCACCAACACCATCGACTGCGCGAAGTCCGCGAAATCCGACGGCGCGTCCGAATGTTCCAGCATCCAGGACACGATCGGCCGGATCGCCGACGGACCGACGCCCCCGCCCGGCAGTTCCGCGAGCGGCGGCACTCCGCGGCCGGCGCCGGTGACGAGCGCGGCCATCTTCCGCACCGTGCGGTTCTCGAAGATCTCTCGCGGGGACAGTTCCCAGCCGGCGGCGCGAGCGGCAGACGCCAGCCGGATCGACATGATCGAGTCGCCGCCGAGCGCGAAGAAGGACTCCGTCACCGACACTCGGTCGAGGCCGAGCAGACCGGCGACGATCGCCGCCAACTGCTCCTCGACCGGCCCGACGGGCATGGAGTATTCGTGGTCGGCCGTGCCGAAGTCAGGTGCCGGGAGCGCACGGCGGTCGAGCTTGCCCGCACTGTTCAGGGCGACCTCATCGAGCAGTGTCCACACCGCCGGCCGCATGTATTCCGGTAGCGCGGTGGCCGCGTGGTCGCGCAACGCCGCGAGGTCCACCGACGACGGAGACACATAGGCGACGAGGAACTCGCCACCGGCCGGCGCCTGCGCGACGGTCGCCGCAACATGCACCACGCCCGGCGCACTCGCGATCACCGACTCGATCTCGCTGAGTTCGATCCGCTGCCCACGCAACTTCACCTGGAAGTCGGTACGCCCCAGATAATCCAGCGATCCATCACCCAACCGCCGAACGAGGTCACCAGTGCGATACAACCGCGACCCCGGCAAACCCTGCGGATCGGCGACGAACCGCTCGGCGGTCAGGTCCGCCCGCGACGCATACCCGCGAGCCAACTGGACACCGCCGAGGTACAACTCGCCGGGCACACCATCGGGCACCGGGTGCAGACGCGCATCGAGAACCACCGCCCGAGTGTTGGCAACAGGCCGGCCGATAGTCACCAGTCCGGCACCGGCCAGCACCCGCTCAGCGGTCACATCCACCGCCGCCTCCGTCGGCCCATACAAATTGTGCAACTCCGCCAACGGCAGGGCAGCAAGCACATCCTGAGCGAGGGCAGCGGGCAGCGCCTCACCCGAGGTGAACACCCGACTCAACGAACCAAGATCACCGACCCCCTCACCGACCACATCGAGGAACACCGCGAGCATCGACGGAACAAAATGCACCACCGACACCGATTCCCGCGCGATCTCCGCAGCGAGATACTGCGGATCGCGATGACCATCGGGCCGCGCGACGACCAGCCGGGCACCGACCAAGAACGGCAGGAACAACTCCCACACCGACACATCAAACGTGTACGGAGTCTTCAGGACGAACCGGTCCTCGCAATCGATCGAGTAATCGTCACGCATCCACACCAAACGATTCATCACCGCGGCATGCGACACCGTCACACCCTTGGGCACACCCGTCGACCCCGACGTGAACAACGTGTACAAACCGTGCTGACCACGCAACGGAGACAACCGATCCGCATCGGTCACCGGAGAAACAGCCAGATCCACCTCACCCGACGCATCCACGGCCACCACCCGAACACCCGGCACCTCAGGCACCCACTCAGGCGAGGCCCCCTCCGCGACCAGCACCAACCGGGCACCAGCAGTCTCCAGCATCACCCGCGCACGATCAGCCGGGGCTGCGGTATCCACCGGCACATACTGGCCACCGGCAGCGACGACCGCGTGGATCGCGACCAACAGCTCCACGCTGCGATCAACACACACACCCACCGCAACATCGGGACCCACCCCAAAGCCGATCAGCTCCCGAGCCAACACCGCCACACGCGCACCGAACTCCGCGTACGACACACTGCGGCCCTCGAACACCACCGCCACCGCATCCGGTGTCCGAGCAGCAGCCACCGCCACCGCGTCCGCGAGCGTCATCGCCGGCACCGGAACAACCGGCCCCACCGCCGCCGCGTCCGCACGCTCACGATCGCGGGCGTCGAGCACAACGGCGTCACCGACCGCGCCGCCGGGATCCGCAGTCAGCTCGGCCAAGACCGCCACGAACCGTTCCGCGAACCACCGCGCCGTCGCCGGGTCGAACAGATCCGTCGCGAACACGACCGTCCCGGACCATCCCCCCGCCGGATCAGACATCACCCGGAACGTCAGGTCCACCTGCGCGGGCACCACCGGATCGGGCAACGCCTCAATCCTCAACCCCTCGACCGCAGCATCGACACCCCGCGCCGACGCACTCGGATCAAACGACAACATCACCTGCGCGAGCGGAGCGAACGCCTCCGAACGCACCGGATCAAGCGCATCGACCACCGCCTCGAACGGAACATCAGCATGCGCGAACGCATCCAGATCCACCTGCCGGACCTGCCGCAACAAATCGGTGAACGACATCGACGAACCCACCCGCGTCCGCAACACCAACGTGTTCACGAACATGCCGACCAGACGATCGAGCTCAACCTGCCCACGACCGGCCACCGGCGTCACGATCGCGATATCGTCGGTCGCCGAAAGCCGGGCCAGCAGCACCGCCAGCGCGGCATGCACCACCATGAACGGGGTCACCCCGTGCGCACCACCCACCGCCGCGACCCGCCTCGCCACAGCCTCGGGCACCTCGAAAGGCACCTCAGCACCCCGATACGACGCCACCGCGGGCCGCTTCCGATCCGCAGGCAGTTCCAGAACATCGGGCAGATCGGCCAGACACGCACGCCAGTACTCCAACTGCCGACCGATCACCGAATCCGGCGCCTCCGGGGAACCCAGCACAGCTCGCTGCCAGATCGCGAAGTCCGCGAACTGCACCGGCAACGGCTCGAACCCCGGCACCGCACCCGACCGCCGCGCCGCATACGCCCCCATCACATCAGCAACCAACGGCAACATCGACTCGCCATCAGTGGCGATATGGTGCGCGACCACCCCGAACAACCACTCATCGACACCAACCCGATACACAATCGCCCGGATCGGCCACTCCACAGTCACATCGAAACCCCGAGTCACCTCAGCGACCAGACGTTCCTCCGAATCCACCTCCCACCACGGCAGCGACACCCCCACCATCGCCCGATCCGCGATCAACTGCACCGGCTCACCCTCGAACTCAGGGAACGTCGTACGCAGCACCTCATGCCGCTCCACGACATCAGCCACCGCGACCCGCAACGCCGCCACATCAAGAACACCCGTGATCCGCAGAACCACCGGAATGTTGTACGTCGGCAACGACGAATCAAACCGATTGATAAACCACATCCGCTGCTGCGCGAACGACAACGGCACCCGCTCCGGACGCGGGTCGACCCTGACCACCGGCGGCAACGCCTCGGCACGATCGGCCACCGCGGTAACGAGTTCCCGCACGGTCGGCGCATCGAACACATCCCGCACCGACACCTCCACCCCGAGTACCTCGCCCGCCCGGGCCACCAGCCGCATCGCCCCCAGCGAATTGCCACCCAAATCGAAGAACGACTCGGTGACCGACACCCGCTCCACACCCAGCAAATCGGCGTACACCGCCGCCACCGCAGCCTCATCCGGGGTATCGGGAGCAACGAACTCCGCAGCCTCGAACACCGGGTCCGGCAACGCACGACGGTCCACCTTGCCCGCCGAGTTGAGCGGCATCTCGGCCAGCGGCACCCACCTCGTCGGCACCATGTAGTCAGGCAGGCGCCGGGCCAGGTCCGCACCGAGGGCGTCGACGTCGACCGAGGCCGGCGCGACGTAGCCGACCAACTGGTCACCTACCGCACCCGCCACCACGCGTACCGCCGCGTGCACGACGCCGGGACCGGCGACGATCGCGGCCTCGACCTCGCCGAGTTCGAGTCGCTGCCCGCGGATCTTCACCTGAAAGTCGGTGCGGCCCAGGTACTCGAGTTCCCCGGAGTGGCCGCGGCGCACCAGGTCGCCAGTGCGGTACAGCCGGTCGCCCGGCGCACCGAACGGATCGGCGACGAACCGCTCCGCGGTCAGATCCGGACGAGCCGCGTAGCCACGGGCGGACTGCACGCCACCCAGATAGAGTTCGCCGACCACTCCGTCCGGCACCGGGTGCAGGCGGTCGTCCAGGACGAATGCGGTGGTGTTGGTCATCGGCGCCCCGATCGGCACGACGTCCCCGGGCGTCGCCAATTCCGCCGCCATGGTGTAGACGGCCGCCTCCGTCGGACCGAACAAGTTCACGAGGCGAGCCTGCGGCGCGCGCTCACGGAAGTTCACGGCCACCGCCGGGGGCAGTGCCTCACCGCCGGAGAAGAGCACCCGCAGGCCCGGGAGCAGCGGCTCGTCGCCGACCACGTCGAGGAACGCGGCGAGCAGCGACGGCACGAACTGCACCACGCTCACTCCGGCGTCGTTCATGACCGTCGCGAGATACCGCGGATCGCGATGGCCCTGGGCATCGGCGATCACCATCGTCTGTCCCGCCACCAGCGGCCAGAACAATTCCAGCACCGATGCATCGAAGGTGTGCGGAGTCTTGAAGAGCAGGCGCTGGTCGCCCTCGGGCACCAACCGGCCGAACCAGCCGACAAAGTTGCGCACCGCCCGGTGCGAGACCGTCACGCCCTTCGGCAGGCCGGTCGATCCCGAGGTGAACAGCGTGTACGCGGCATCGGACGACCGCAGCGGTCGCTGCCGCTCGGCCGGATCCAGGGGCCGCGCCCCGACGGGCAGGTCCCCCGAGGCGTCCACCTCGATCACCGATACCGCCAGTTCTGAGACGAACTCGGGAAGCTCAGCACCCGCGCGCACCAGGACCAGCCGCACACCGGCCGTCGCGGCCGCATAGGTGGCGCGGTCGACCGGCGAGTCGACGGCGATCGGCACGTACTGCCCACCCGCCGCGAGGATCGCGTGTACCGCGATGACCAATTCAGCGCTTCGGTCCATCACCAGGCCCACCGCATCGTCGGATGCCACGCCCGCGGCGATCAGGCGACGGGCGAGGTCACCGACCCGACAGCCGAACTCCGCGTACGAGATCTCGCGGCCACCGGTCACCAGCGCCACCGCGTCCGGCACCAGCGCCGCACTGGCTGCCACCGCATCGGCGATCGTCTCGTCCAGCAACGGCCGCACCGGCCCCACCGACTCGCGGACCAGCGCCGCCCGGTCGCCGGCCGCCAGCAACGGCAGGTCGCCGACCGCCGTCGCAGGCGCCGCGAGCGCCGCACCGAGAACCCGGACGAACTGCTCGCCCATCCGCTCGATCCGGGACCGCTCGAACAGATCCGTGGCGAAGGTGAGCTTGCCGATCCACTCCTCCGCATCGGTGAGCAGCGTGAGATCCAAGTCCAGCTGCGCGGGGATCTCCGTGATGTCGACCGGAGACACGTCGAGACCCCCGACCGACACGGTGTCACTCGCCGACAACGGATCCACCGACAGAATCACCTGGACAAGTGGTGAGAACGCCTCGGACCGGACCGGATTGAGCGCATCGACGATCGACTCGAAAGGCACGTCGCTGTGCTCGAAGGCGGTGAGGTCGGTGTCGCGCACCGTCGCGAGCAGCGCCTCGAAGGAGGCCGCCGGATCGATGCGGGTCCGGAGCACGAGCGTGTTGGCGAACATGCCGACGAGCCCGTCCAGTTGGCGTTGCCCGCGACCGGCGATCGGCGTGCCGAGCACGACGTCGTCGGTGGCCGCAAGCCGGGCGAGCAGGAGGGCGAACACCGCATGCAGCACCATGAACCGCGTGACGCCGTGATCCGCCGCGTAGGCGTCGAGGCGTTGTGACACCTCGCCGGGAATGGCGAACCGGACCACGTCACCAGCATGAGAGGCCACCGGCGGCCGGACATGATCGGTCGGCAGTTCCAGCACGTCGGGCACACCTGCGAGGTGCTGCCGCCAGAAGTTCAACTGCCGGCCGAGCACCGATTCCGTGTCCGCCGGGTCGCCCAGCACCCGATGCTGCCACAGGGCGAAGTCGGCGAACTGCACCGGCAGCGGGAGGAAGACCGGAACCTCACCGCGTGCTCGTGCGGCGAACGCGGTGACGAAGTCGGCCACCAAGGGCCCGAAGGACTGTCCGTCGTAGCCGATGTGATGCGCGACGATCCCGAACAGCGCCTCGCGGTCATTCACACGCAGCACACGCGCGCGCACCGGCCACTGCACTCCGACGTGGAAGCCGCGGCGCATCGCGGCCTCGAACTCGGTGGGATCGTCGAGTTCGGCCCAATCCAGCCGGGTCGCCACCTCGGCGGCCGGGCTCACGCTCTGATACGGCTCCCCGTCCACGCTGGGGAACGTGGTGCGGAGGACCTCATGACGCTCGACGACGTCCGCCAGGGCCGCCCGGAGCGCGCCGAGATCCAGGTCGCCGGTCAACCGCAACACGGCCGGGATGTTGTAGGTCGGCAGTTCCGGCTCGAGCTGATTGATGAACCACATGCGATGCTGAGCGAATGAGAGCGGTATGCGCTCCGGACGCGGCACCACCGGCGCGACCGGTGCGAGTGCCGGTCGACGGCCGGCGACGGCCACGACGAGTGCGCGCACCGTGGCGGCGTCGAAGACGTCCCGCACCGACACCGCGACCCCGAGCACGTCGCTCACCCGGGCCGCCACCCGCGTGGCGGCCAGCGAATTGCCGCCGAGG
Organism: Gordonia sp. PP30; assembly: GCF_023100845.1. Classification (NCBI taxonomy): domain Bacteria; kingdom Bacillati; phylum Actinomycetota; class Actinomycetes; order Mycobacteriales; family Gordoniaceae; genus Gordonia; species Gordonia sp. PP30. The sequence goes on from NZ_CP095864.1 coordinate 3,699,945, forward strand.
TCGAAGAACGAGTCGCTCACCGACACCCGGTCGACGCCCAGAATCCCCGCGAACACGTCGGCGACCAGTTGCTCGGCCTCGGACTCCGGTGCCACATACTCGAGCGCCGGTGCCTCCGGCCGGGGCAGCTGCCGGCGAGCGACCTTGCCCGCGGCGTTCAGCGGCAGCTCGGGCAGCATGACCCAGCGGCTCGGACGCATGTACTCGGGCAGCTTGGCCGCCATCGCGGCGTCGAGCGCGGCCGGGTCGACGGACTCCGGGGCGACGTAACCGACGAGCTGAGCCCCCGCTGGAAAGTCGACGACCGCGGCGGCGGCGTTCACCACTCCGGGCGCCGAAAGGATCACGGCTTCGACCTCGCCCAGCTCCATCCGCTGGCCACGGAGCTTCACCTGGAAGTCCGTGCGGCCGAGATACTCGAGTTCACCGCCCGAGCTCCACCGAACGAGATCCCCGGTGCGGTAGAGGCGATCGCCCGGGGCCGCGAACGGATCGGCGACAAAGCGCTCGGCGGTGAGATCGGGCCGGTCGGCATAGGCCCGGGCGAGTTGCACGCCGCCCAGGTACAGCTCGCCGGGCACACCCGCGGGCACCCATTGCAGCCTGCTGTCGAGAACGTAGGCGCTGGTTCGCGGGACCGGAACACCGATGGGAATCGTGGTATCGGAGGCGACGACGTGGTGCGCCGTGACGTCGACCGCGGCCTCGGTGGGACCGTACAGATTGTGGAGAGCAGCGCCCGGCAGCATGTCGATCAGCCTCCGGGCGACCGGGGCGGTGAGCGCCTCTCCCGACGTGAACACGAGCCGCAGCGACCGCAGCGCGCCCAGCTCAGCGCCGAGGACATCAGTGAAGGCGGCCAGCATCGAGGGCACGAAGTGCACCACCGTGACCCGCTCACGCTGGATCAGGTCCGCGAGGTAATCCGGTTCGCCGTGCCGATCGGGTTCGGCGATCACCAGGGTCGCCCCGACGACGGCTGGGAGGAACAGCTCCCACACCGACACGTCGAAAGTGACCGGAGTCTTCTGCACGAAGACGTCGGACGCGCCGATCGCATACCAGTCCCGCATCCAGGCGAGCCGATTCGCAATGGCGCGGTGCGAGACGGTGACACCTTTGGGCTGTCCGGTCGACCCGGAAGTGAACAACGTGTAGGCCGCATGCGCGGGCCGCAGGGGACCGTTCCGGTCCGCGTCGGTGACCAGCGCGACGTCCAGGTCCACCGCGCCGTCAGCGTCGACTTCCCCGAACTGGACGCCCTCACCGAGCCCCCGGTTCGCCGGCGGCAGTTCGCCCGCGCGCACGAGCACGAGGGTCGCCCCCGCCGTCGACACCATGTACGCGGCACGCTCGGCGGGCGCCTCGGGATCCACCGGGACGTAGGCTCCGCCGGCGGCGATGATCGCGTGCAAGGCGACGAGCAACTCGACCGAACGCGGCATCACCACCGCGACGGGGACGTCCGGGCCGACGCCCCGATCGATCAGCTCGCGCGCCAGCACCGCGACGCGAGCAGCGAACTCCCGGCGCGGTACGCGCCGTTCCCCGAAGACGAGTGCCGTCGAATCGTCAATCGCCGCGAGATCGATCAGATCGGGCACTCTCGTCCTCCACCACTACGGATACCGAAACTCATGAGTCGATCAGCCCCGCCAGGGTCCGATCGGTGTCGCCGCTCGCGGAGCCGCGCGACCAGGCCGCGATCTCCTCCCGCTCACCGTCACTCACCAGCGGTGCGAGCGCGACCGGGTCGCCGGGATGCCGCGTCACGCCGTCCAGGACGGCGACCAGCCGTTGACCCAGCCTAGCGACGGTCCCTTCCTCGAAGAGATCTGTCGCGTAAACGATGGACACCTGCCAGGGCGCCCCGGAGTGCGCCTCGACATGGAACGCGAGGTCCACCTGAGCTGGGGTGACCGGCGGCGGGACCGGCGTCACCCGCAGCCCCGGCACCGTCACGTCGCCGGTGCGCTGGTGCGCGTGGATCACCGAGAGCAGCACCTGAGCCAGCGGTGAGAACGCCTGCGATCGCACCGGGTTGAGCCGGTCGACCACTGTCTCGAACGGGACGTCCGCGTGCGCGAACGCTTCGAGATCGACACCGCGCACCTGCTCGACCAGATCGTCGAAGGTGGCCGCGATGTCGACGTCGGTGCGGAGGATCAGGGTGTTGACGAACATGCCCACCAGCCCGTCGAGTTCGGCTTGGCCGCGACCGGCGATGGGAGTCGCCACGGCGATGTCCGGGGTCGCCGACAGCCGGGAGAGGAGCACGGCGAGGCCCGCGTGCACCACCATGAACGGACTGACCCCGCGCTCCCGCGCCACCTGCTCGACTCTCTCGCCGAGTTCGCGTGGCAGCTCGACGCGCACCTGCGCGCCCACATGCGTCGCGACCGGTGGCCTCGGACGGTCCGCGGGGAGTTCGAGGACATCGGGGAGTCCGGCGAGGGCGCGTTCCCAGTGCACCAGCTGGCGGCCGACGACGGAGTCCGGGTCTTCCGGACGGCCGAGTTCGGACTGCTGCCAGAGCGCGTAGTCGGCGAATTGCACGGGAAGCTCGGCGAATCCCGGGTCCGCGCCGGCCGCGCGCGCCGAGTACGCCCGGATCATGTCCGAGATCAACGGCCCCATCGACTCGCCGTCGCCGACGATGTGGTGGATCACGGTGAGCAGAACCCAGTCGTCCGGCCCGTCCTGGAGGAGGCGGATCCGCATGGGGGGACGCTCGGCGACGTCGAATCCGGCACCGGCGGCGGCGACGAGCGCGGCGTCGTCGTCGACGACGGCCAGATCGGGCTCGGCGCTCGCCGATCCCGCGGCGTGGATGAGCTGGACGGGCTCACCGTCGACGGCCGGGAACGTGGTCCGCAGGACCTCATGGCGTGCGACGACGTCGCGGGCCGCCTGCCTGAGCGCCGTGAGATCCAGCCGACCCCGCAGACGCACCGCGACCGGGATGTTATACGTGGGCGCTTCCGGATCGAAGCGGTTGATGAACCACATGCGCTGCTGAGCGAAGGACAACGGAATGCGCTCAGGCCGGGGATGGGCGGCCGAGACGGGCGCCAGCGACGGCGACCGGCCCGAGACGGTGGCCGCCAGTGCCCGAACGGTCGGCGCGTCGAAGACGTCACGGACCGATATCTGCACGCCGAGGGCCCCCGCCACCCGCGCCGCCAAGCGCATCGCGGCGAGTGAATTGCCGCCCAGGTCGAAGAACGACTCGGTGACCGAGACCTCGTCGACGCCGACCAGATCGGCGAACACCCGGGCGATGACGGTCTCATCTTCGCTCGCCGGCGGCACGTACTCGGCGGCGCCGAGTTCCGGGTCGGGCAGTGCGCGACGATCCACCTTGCCCGCGGCGTTCAGCGGGAGGTCGTCGAGGAGCACCCACGCCGTCGGGCGCATGTACTCGGTCAGCACCGAGCCGAGAGCCGTCTCAATGGTCGTGAGATCCGCTGCCGCCGGAGACACATAGCCGACGAGTTGCTCACCCGCCGGTCCGTCGACCACCCGTGCGGCGGCGAGGACCACGCCCGGCACCGCTGCGATGGCGGCCTCCACCTCACCGAGTTCGAGCCGTTGACCACGGAGTTTCACCTGGAAATCGGTGCGGCCGAGGTATTCGAGGTCGCCGTCGGCGGTGCGCCGGACCAGGTCTCCGGTGCGGTACATCCGCGCTCCGGCGGCGCCGAAGGGGTCGGCGACGAAGCGCTCAGCGGTCAGCTCCGGCCGAGCGGCATATCCGCGGGCGGACTGCACCCCGCCGAGATACAGCTCTCCCGCGACCCCGTCGGGGACCGGATGGAGTCGGTGATCCAGAACGAGCGCCGAGGTGTTGGGCATCGGGCGCCCGATCGGCACCAGCTCACCGACCTCGGTCAGTTCGGCCGACATCGTGTAGACGGCCGCCTCGGTCGGGCCGAACAGATTCACCAGCGTCGCGGCCGGCATCCGCTGAGCGGCCCGCTTCGCGACCGCGGGCAGCAACGCCTCGCCGCCGGAGAACAGCACCCGGACTCCCGGCAGCAGCGGATCGTCGTCGACGACGTCCAGGAAGGCCGACAGCAAGGACGGCACGAACTGCACCACCGTGACACCTGCGCGATCGATCTCCTCCGCCAGATAGCGGAGATCTCGATGCCCTTGCGCCTCGGCGATCACCATCGTCTGCCCGGTGACCAGCGGCCAGAACAGTTCGAGCACCGAGGCGTCGAAGGTGTGCGGTGTCTTGAACAGCAGTCGCTGTTCGCCCGCCGGAACATGGTCGTCGAACCAGGTGAGGAAGTTCCAGACCGCCTGGTGAGAGACAGTGACGCCCTTCGGGCGTCCCGTCGACCCGGAGGTGAACAACGTGTATGCCGCGTCGGCGGGGCGCAGCGGGGCACGCCGCTGCGCCGCGCGCAACGGACCGGTGCCCCACGGCGTGTGCGCCGCGGCATCGAACTCGACGACGTGACCACTCAGCGCGGAGACGAAGTCGGGAATCGGACCTCCTGCACGGACGACGGTCACGCCCACGCCGGCGGTCCGCATCATGTACTCGGCACGATCTGCGGGTGTCGACGGATCGATCGGCACGTACTGCCCGCCCGCGGTCGTGATCGCATGAACAGCGATGACCAGTTCCACGCTGCGGTCCATCACCACCCCGACCGCGACGTCCGGCCCGGCCCCGGCGGCGATCAGGCGTCGCGCCAAGTCACCGACTCGTGCGCCGAACTCCGCGTACGACAGCTCGCGGTCACCCGCGACGAGCGCGATCGCCTCGGGCGATCGCGCGAGACTGCGCTCCAGCGCGCCGGCGAGCGTCTCACCGTCGACCGCCGCCGACGGACCGTCGGACGCCTCGAGGACGCGGCCTCGTTCCCTCTCCGCCATCAGCGCGACGTCGCCGACCGCGGTACCGGGTCGCGTGAGCATCGCGTCCAGCACCCGTACGAAGCGGTCGCCGAAGGACGTCACGGTGGCCTCGTCGAACAGATCGGTCGCATAGGTCAGCAGGCCAGTCCAGTCCTCACCCTCCTCGCCTGTGACGATGGTGACGTTGAGATCCATCTGCGCCGGGGGCTCGCCGATCTCCGCCGCACTGATGCTCAGACCGTCCACCTCGACCGCGCCGGGGTCGACCGTCGTCGGGTCGACCGACAGGATCACCTGAACCAGCGGGGAGAACGCATCCGATCGGGTCGGGTTCAGCGCGTCGACGATCGCTTCGAACGGCACCTCGGCGTTCTCGAACGCCGCGAGGTCACCGCTGCGCACCTGCTTCACGATCGCCGTGAAGTCGTCGGCGGTGTCGATCCGGCTCCGCAGGACGAGGGTGTTGACGAACATGCCGACCATGGCGTCCAGCGCGGGCTGGCCGCGGCCGGCCGTCGGCGTGCCGATCACGATGTCATCGGACCCGGACAGGCGGCTGAGCAGCACCGCGAACGCGGCGTGCAAGACCATGAACCGGGTGACACCGTGCGCGGCGGCGAACGCGTCGGCGCGCTGCGCGACCCGTGCGGGAATCGTCAGCCGGAGTTGCGCACCGCGGTGGGTGGCCGTGACCGGCCGCGGCCGATCGGCCGGAAGTTCGAGGACGTCGGGCACCCCGGCCAGCGTCGAACGCCAGAAGTCGAGTTGCCGTCCCATGATCGACGACTGGTCGTCGGGGGCACCGAGGACCTCGTGCTGCCAGATCGCGTAGTCCGCGAACTGGACGTCCAGCGCACCGATCGTCGGCGCATCGCCCGCTGCTCGCGCCGCATAACTCGCCATCAGGTCCGCGGCGAACGGTCCCATCGACTGGCCGTCGAACGCGATGTGGTGCACGACGACGCCGAGGATCCCGTCCGGGCCCGAGGAGGGCAGCCACCGCACACGGATCGGCCAGTCGACCGTCACGTCGAAGCCGCGCATCAATTCGGTGCGCAGTTCGTCGGCGCTCCGCACCGACGCCCAGTCGATCCGCCGCGCCACGTCCGCGGCCGGGGACACGTGCTGGGCGGGTTCACCGTCCTGAGCCGGGAACGTGGTGCGCAGCACCTCGTGGCGACCCACGACGTCGATCACCGCCGCGCGCAGCGCCGCCAGGTCGACCGCGCCCTCGAGGCGCAGCACGGTCGGGATGTTGTAGGTCGGCAGTGCCGGGTCGAGCTGATTGAGGAACCACATCCGCTGCTGCGCGAACGACAACGGCACCCGCTCCGGCCGCGGGGCCGCCGCGGTGATCGGGGGCAGCGCGGGCGCCCGGCCGGCGACAGCCGCTGCCAGCGCCCGCACGCTCGGCGCATCGAACACGTCCCGCACCGACAGCTGGACACCCAGCACCTCGGAGGTGCGAGCGACCAGGCGCATCGCCGCCAGCGAGTTCCCCCCGAGATCGAAGAACGATTCGGTCACCGAGACCCGATCGGCCCCCAGCAGGTCGGCATACACCGCCGCGACGGCCTGCTCGGCGTCGGTCACCGGCGCCGTGTACTCGGCGGCGGTGAACTCCGGTTCGGGAAGCGCCCGGCGGTCGACCTTACCCGCGGTGTTCAGCGGCATCTCGTCGAGGCTCACCCACACCGTGGGCACCATGTACTCGGGCAGCCGGGCGGCCAGCTCCGTGGCGACCCGGTCGGTGCCGGCCGACGAGGGTGCGACGTAGCCGACCAGTTGATCTCCCGCGGGTCCCTCGACGACGCGGGCCGCAGCGTGGACCACGCCCGGAGCGGCGGCGATCGCCGCCTCGACCTCGCCGAGTTCCATCCGCTGACCACGCAGCTTCACTTGGAAATCGGTGCGGCCCAAGTACTCGAGCTCTCCGTCCGGGCGACGACGCACCAGGTCACCGGTGCGGTACATGCGCGCCGAAGGCTCACCGAACGGATCGGCGACGAAGCGCTCCGCGGTCAGGTCGGCCCGGGACGCGTAGCCGCGCGCGGACTGTATCCCGCCGAGATACAGTTCGCCGGACACGCCGTCGGGCACCAGGTTCAGGCGATCGTCGAGCACCAGCGCCGTCGTATTGCGCATCGGGCGTCCGATCGGCACCACCTCGCCGACCCGATCGAGATGCGCGGACATCGTGTACACCGCGGCCTCAGTCGGCCCGAAGAGATTCGTCACCGTCGCCTGTGGCACCCGCCGGCGGAAATCGCTCGCGACGGCCGGCGGCAAGGCCTCACCGCCGGAGAACAGCACCCGCAGCCCCGGCAGCAGCGGGCCGTCCCCGACTACGTCCAGGAACGCGGCCAGCAGCGAGGGAACAAACTGCACCACGGTGACGCCGGCCTCGTTCATCACGTCCGCGAGATACCGTGGATCGCGGTGTCCCTGCGCATCGGCGATCACCATGGTGCGCCCCGTAGCCGGCGGCCAGAACAGTTCGAGGACCGACGCGTCGAAAGTGTGCGGGGTCTTGAACAGCAATCGCTGATCGCCCGCCGGCACCAACTCGTCGAACCACGCCACGAAGTTCCGCACGGCGCGATGCGAGACGGTCACGCCCTTTGGCACGCCGGTCGAGCCCGAGGTGAACAACGTGTACGCCGCGAGACCGGATCGGAGCGCGGTGCCCGCGCCGGGAGTGAGCGAAGGCACGTCCACCGGCAGCTCGGCAGCGCCGTCGACCTCGATGACCGGCACGTCGAGCGCCGTGACGTAGTCCGGCGCGGCCTCGGCCGCGGACGTGAGGACCGCGCCGACCCCCGCCGTCCGGGCGATGTACCTTGCACGGTCGAGCGGCGCGTCGATCGCGATCGGCACGTACTGCCCGCCCGCGGCCATGATCGCGTGCACGGCGATCACCAGTTCCACGCTGCGGTCCATCACCACGCCGACGGCGGAATCCGGACCCACGCCGATCGCGGCGAGGCGGTGCCCGAGTGCGCCGACTCGCACACCGAACTCCCGGTAGGTCACCTCGCGGTCGCCGGCGATCAGCGCCACCGCCTCGGGTACGCGCGCCACGCTCGCTGCGACCGCCTCGGCGATCGTCTCGTCGAGCACCGGTTCGAGGGAGCCGGCGGACTCCGCCAGCACCGCCGGCAGTTCGTCGGCGAGCACCAGGGGGACATCGCCGACCGGTGTCTCCGGCGCGGTGAGCGCCCCCGCGAGCACGCGGACGAACCGCGCGCCCAGCGCCTCGATCGTGGACGGCTCGAAGAGATCGGTCGCGTAGGTGAGCACGGCCCGCCATGCCTCGCCGGCCTCCCCGGTGGCGACGGTCAGATTCAGATCGAGCTGGGCCGGCTCGTCGGCCACCTCGACCGGTTCGGCCCGCAGCCCGCCGACCGTGACCGGTTCGGTCGGAGCGCCGACCGGATCCACCGACAGAATCACCTGCACGATCGGGGAGAATGCCTCCGACCGCACCGGATTCAGCGCGTCGACCACCGACTCGAACGGCACCCGGGCGTGATCGAACGCCTCGATGTCGCGCCTGCGGACGTCGGACAGCAGCGACTCAAACGGCACCCGGGCGTCGACACGGGTACGCAGCGCGAGGGTGTTGACGAACATGCCGATGAGGGAATCGAGTTCACGGCGCCCGCGCCCACCGACCGGTGCGCCGATCACGATGTCGCCCGCACCCGACAAGCGGGCCAGCAGGACCGCGAATGCGGCGTGCAGGACGATGAAGCGCGTCGCTCCGTACCGCGCAGCGGCCGCATCCACCAGCGCGGCGACCTCGGCGGGGATGTCGAAGACGTGCTGCCGACCGCGGTGGCTCGCCACCGGAGGCCGCGGCCGATCCGACGGCAGGGTCAGGACATCGGGGACGCCGGCCAATTCGTCGCGCCAGAAGGCCAGTTCGCGGCCGACCACCGACTCGGTGTCGCCGGGCTCACCGAGGACCGCCCGCTGCCAGATCGCGTAGTCGGCGTACTGCACGGGCAACGGTTCCAGACCGGGTGCCCGCCCGCCCACGCGGGCCGCGTACGAGGCGAGCAGATCGCTCGCGAGCGGACCGAACGACTGCCCGTCGAAGGCGATGTGGTGGACCACCACGCCGAGGTACGTCTCCCCCGCCCCCGTACGCGCGAGGCGCACGCGGATCGGCCACTCGGTGGCCAGGTCGAATCCCCGGCGGAGTTCGGCGGCGAGATCGTCCGCCGCGGAGCACTCCCGCCAATCGAGCCGGTCGCGCACCTCGTCCACCGGAGACACCACTTGGTGAGGGCGCCCGTCGGCGGCCGGGAACGTCGTCCGCAGGATCTCGTGGCGTCCGACCAGGTCCGCCGCCGCAGCGCGGAGCGCGTCCGCATCGATCTCACCCGTGAGCCGGAACATCGACGGGATGTTGTAGGTCGACTCGGCAGGGTCGAGACGGTTGATGAACCACATGCGCTGTTGCGCGAACGACAGCGGCACCCGATCCGGACGCGGTTCCACGCGAACGATCGGCGCCAGCATCGGCGATCGGTCCACCGCCGCCGCAACCAGCGTCCGCACCGACGGCGCGTCGAAGAGGTCGCGCACACTCAGCTCCGCACCCAGCACCTCACCGGCGCGCGCCACCACTCGCATCGCCGACAGCGAGTTGCCGCCCAGGTCGAAGAACGACCCGGTCACGCTGACTCGCGCGACGCCGAGCAGGTCGGCGAACACCTCCGCGACAGCCGCCTCGTTCGCTCCCTCCGGTGCCACATACTCCGCCTGCGGCATCGCGAGATCCGCGGCGGGCAACGCACGACGATCCAGTTTTCCCGCCGAGTTCAGCACCACCGCATCGAGCGGCATCCACACCGAGGGGCGCATGTAGTCGGGCAGCGCGCCGGCCACCGACGCCTTGACCGCGTCGAGGTCCACCGACGACGGAGCGACGTAGGCGACGAGGAACTCCCCGCCGGCAGCGGCCCGGGCGACCGTCGCCGCGGTGTGCACCACACCGGGGGCCGCGGCGATCGCCGCCTCGATCTCGCCGAGCTCCACGCGCTGGCCGCGCAGCTTCACCTGGAAGTCGGTCCGCCCCAAATACTCGATCTGCTGATCCACGGTCCACCGGACCAGATCGCCGGTCCGGTAAAGCCGGGTTCCCGGCGCCCCGAAGGGATCGGCGACGAAGCGCTCCGCCGTCAACCCGGCCTGCGCCTCGTACCCGCGCGCCACTTGGACTCCACCGAGATAGAGTTCCCCAGGTACCCCGGCGGGCACCGGATGCAGACGGTCGTCGAGCACCAGCGTCGAGGTGTTCCAGACCGGCGCGCCGATCGTCACCACCTCGGGCGCATCGGACACGTCGGCCCAGCTCACCTCGACCGCGGCCTCGGTCGGACCGAACAGATTGTGGATCTCGGTGGTCGGCCACACCGCGTGCGCCGCGGCCGCGACCGACGGCGCCAGCGCCTCGCCCGACGCGAACAACCAGCGCAGCGACGTGAGCGCGGCCAGCCGGTCCCGGTCGACCACATCGAGGAACACCGACAGCATCGACGGCACGAAGTGGACGCTCGTCGCGGCGGTCTCGGCCAGCAGATCAGCGAGGTAGTCCGGTTCCCGGTGCCCGCCCTCCCGGGCGATCACCACGGCGGCGCCGCCGATCAGAGGACCGTACAGTTCCGGCACCGACACATCGAAGGTGTACGGCGTCTTCAGGACCACCCGATCACCGACGGACCACCCGAACCCGTCCAGCCCCCACCGCAGCCGGTTCAGCACCGATCGATGGGTCACCGTGACGCCCTTGGGGACGCCCGTCGAACCCGACGTGAACAGCGTGTACAAGGCGTTCTCCGGCCGCAACGGCGCCAGCCGGTCGGCATCGGTCACCGGGGGAACCGTCAGGTCCACCGCCTCCGACGCGTCAACCTCGAGCAGGACGACCTCGTCCGCTCCGTTCAACGGCTCGGGCGACTCACCGTCAGCCACCAGAACCAGCCGCACACCCGCGGTGTCCAGCATGTACCGCGCCCGGTCGGCCGGAGTGTCCACGCCGATGGGCACGTAGCGGCCACCGGCGGCGGTCACCGCGTGCACGGCGACCAGGAGTTCCACGCCGCGCTCCAGGCACACACCCACCGGGGTGTCCGGACGCACTCCCGCGGCGATCAGGCGCCGCGCGAGCATGGCCACCCGAGCGCCGAACTCGGCGTAGGAGACACTGCGGCCCTCGAACCAGAGGGCTTCGGCCCGCGGCGTCCGCGTCACCTGGGCGGCGACCGCATCGGCCACCGTGTCCGTCGGCAGTGCCACCGTGGAGCCGTGAGATACGGCGAGAATCCGCTCAGTCTCGCCGTCGAGCAGGAGCGGCTCGTCGCCGATCGGAAGTGCGGGTGCGGCGGTCAACTCGTCGAGCAACCGGACGAACCGTCCGGCGAGCAGTTCGGCGGAGGCCGGCTCGAACAGGTCCGTCGCGTAAGTCAGGCTGCCCGACCACGGTCGCGACCGTGGTGCGCTCGCGAGGGTGAAGGTCAGATCCACCTGCGCCGGGACCACCGGCGACGGCACCGGTGCGAGCGTCAGACCCGCCACCTCGAAGCCGGCCGCGGCGGCGGCCGCGGCCGGATCGAAGGAGAGCATCACCTGGGCCAGCGGCGAGAAGGCCTCACTCCGCACCGGATCGAGGGCCTGGACGAGCGCCTCGAACGGCACGTCGGCGTTGGCAAAGGCGTCGAGATCCTCGGCGCGCACCTGCTCGACCAGGGCGGCGAAACTCATCGACGACGCGATGCGCGTCCGCAACACGAGGGTATTGACGAACATGCCGACGAGGGGATCGAGGGCCGCCTGCCCGCGACCCGCGATCGGCGTCGCGATCGCCACTTCGTCGGTGGCCGACAGCCGGGCGAGCAGCACATCCAGCGCGGCATGTACCACCATGAACGGGGTCGCATCCCACTCGCGCGCCAGCGTGGTCAGCCGGTCGGCCACCGTCGCGGGGATCTCGAAGTCGACGCGGGCGCCGCGGTGCGACGCCACTGGGGGACGCGGGTGATCGGCCGGCAGTTCCAGCACCTCGGGCAGTTCCGCCAGTCGCTCACGCCAGTAGCCGAGCTGCGCGCCCAGCACCGAGTCGGGATCGTCGATCGAACCCAGCGCCGCGCGCTGCCAGACCGCGAAGTCGGCGAACTGCACCTCGAGCGGCGCGAACGCCGGAGCATCGCCGGCACGGCGCGCCTCGTACGCCCGCACCAGGTCGGCGACCAGTGGCAGCATCGACTCGCCATCGGCCGCGATGTGGTGCACGACGAGCGCGAGGAGATGTTCGTCCGGACCGTCCCGAAGCACCAGTCCGCGGATCGGCCAGACACGGGTGACGTCGAAGCCGGCGCCGACCGCCGCGGCGAAGTCGTCGTAGGTGTCGAGTACCCGCCAGTCGAGGAGTTCGGGAACACCCTCGACCGGACTGATCCGCTGCACCGCGGCGCCGTCGACGTCCGGGAACACCGTGCGCAGAATCTCATGGCGGATCACGGTGTCCACGAGCGCCGCGCGCAGCGCACCGAGATCGAGGTCGCCGGTGACGCGCAGCAGCACCGGGATGTTGTACGTCGGCGCCTCCGGCTCGAACCGGTTGATGAACCACATCCGCTCCTGGGCGAACGACAACGGGACGTCCGTCGGCCGTGGCGCCGGCGGAATCAGCGGCACCAGCGCGGTGTGGGCGCCGGCCGCTGCCGCAGCCAGGGCGCGCACCGACGGGTCTGCGAACAGATCGCGCACCGACAGCGTCGTGCCGAGCACTTCACCCGCCCGGGCGACGAGCCGCATCGCGGACAGCGAGTTGCCGCCCGCATCGAAGAACGACTCGGTGGCACTCATCCGATCGACACCGAGTACCTCGGCGAAAACCACTGCCAGCCGTTCCTCGACCGGACCTTCCGGCGCCTCGTAGACGTCGGTCGGCGCACCGAACTCGGGCGCCGGCAGCGCCCGACGGTCCAGCTTTCCGGCCGTGTTCAGCGTGATGTCCTCGACCACCATCCACACCGTGGGCACCATGTAGCCGGGTAGCGCGGCCGCCGCCGACGCCTGCACCGCCGCCAGCCCGAGCACCTGCCCCGGCCCGGCCGCCAGATATCCGACCAGATGCTCGCCGCCATCGGGCGACTGGGCCACCGTCACCGCCGCATGCACCACACCCGGCGCGGCCGCCAGCACCGCCTCGATCTCACCGAGCTCGATACGCTGCCCACGCAACTTGACCTGAAAATCGGTGCGGCCCAGATACTCCAACGAACCATCGGTGCGGCGACGCACCAGATCACCGGTCCGGTACAACCGCGCACCGGGGCCACCGAACGGGTCGGCGACAAACCGCTCAGCCGTCAGATCGGCGCGCGAAGCGTAACCGCGGGCCAGTTGCACACCACCCAGATACAACTCACCGGGAATCCCGGCGGGAACAAGCCGCAAACGGTCATCGAGCACCAGCGCCGTCGAGTTCCACACCGGAACGCCGATCGGCACCGTGGAATCACCGGCGGACACCCGCTCGATCCGCTCGTAGGTGATCTCGACAGCGGCTTCGGTCGGACCGTACAGGTTGTAGAACAACGCATCGGGCCAAACCTCGCGGGCCGGAGCGGCCACCGCCGGAGGCAAGGCTTCACCGGTCGTCGACACGATCCGCACCGAACGGAGAGTCTCCAGCGTCTCGGCAGGCACCACGTCGAGGAATACCGACAGCATCGACGGCACAAAATGCACCATCGTCGCCGAAGTCCGGGCGATCTCCGCGGCGAGATACCCCGGCTCCAAATGCCCGCCGGGCTTGAGCACCACGAGCTTGGCACCGACCATCAACGGAGCGAACAGCTCTGGCACCGAGCAGTCGAAGGTGTACGGCGTCTTCTGCACCACCACGTCCGCCGCCCCGATCGGCAACTCGTCCAGCCCCCACCGCAGCCGGTTCACCACCGCGCCCTGAGACAGCGTCACCCCCTTGGGCATACCCGTCGACCCCGACGTGAACAGCGTGTACACCGCCGCTTCGGATGCCACGGACACCTCCCCGGCGCCCCCGGCCGTCGGCCACACCGCGTCAGCATCGACCGGCATCGACGCGTCGACGTCGACGAAGGCGATGCCGACCGTGTCTGCGGCCGCGCACGCGGCGCCCGCGGCCGCCCGGTCGGAGACGATCAGAATCCGCACACCGGCCGTGCGCAGCATGTACTCGACCCGGTCGACCGGAGTATCGAGATCTATCGGCACATACTGGCCGCCCGCAGCCACCACCGCATGAACCGCCACCATCACCTCGACCGACCGCGGCACCGCGACCGCCACCGCGGTCTCCGCGCGCACACCCGCGGCGGCCAGTCGCCGCGCCAGCGCCGCCACGCGGAGCCCGAACTCCCGATAGGTCACCTCCCGCTCACCGAAGACCAGCGCCACCGCCTCCGGCGTCCGCGCCACCTGAGCGGCGACCGCACCGGACAGCGACTCGTCGAGGCCCTCGACGATCCGACCGGTCGACGCCGTGACCAGCTGCTGCCGGGCGGAGTCGTCGGTCAGCGGCAGGTCCCCGACCAGGGTCTCCGGGGCCCGGGCCGCGGCCCGGAGGACCTCCCGGAGACCGTCGGCGAAGATCTCGATCTGCTCGGTGCCGAAGGCACCCGGGAAGTGCTTGAGATTGGCGATCAGCTGCCCGTCGCGCTCCGCGCTGACAAAGGTGACCGGGTAGTGGGTGGCGTCACGCATCTCGATGTCGCGCAACTCCAGTCCCCCGGGACGGGCCGCGGAGATCGACTCGGCGTCGATCGGATACGACTCGTGAAGCACGAGCGTGTCGAACTCGAGCGCGGCCGGTGCGATCGCCGCGAGCGCGGGCAGGCCCACCGACTGGTGGTCGAGCACCCGGACCTTGTCGCTCTGCAGTGCCCCGAGCAGGTCCCGGAACGACCGGCCGGGGTCGGCGTCGACCACCACCGGCAGGGTGTTGATGAAGAGGCCGACCATGGTGTCGACGCCGTCGAGATCGGCGGGACGGCCGGACACGGTCTCGCCGAAGCTGACGACGCGATTGCCGGTGACGCGGGCGAGCAGCACCGCCCACGCGGCCTGCAGCACCGTCGCGAGTGTCACCCCGGTGTCCCGCGCCAGGCGGTGGATAGCGGAGACCTCGGCCCGGTCGAGCGTGAAGGCGAAGTCCTCCGGCATCGCATCGACGGTCGTCGCGCCGGCGGACGCGATACGGGTGGGACCCTCGACCGCATGCAGCACACTCCGCCACGCGTCGAGGCCGACGGGGTCGGCGGAACCCGCGACCGCGCGCACGTGATCGGCGAAGCCCTTCTCGTGCGTCGGCGTGTACGGCGAGCCCGTGGCGTACAGGGCGAGCAGATCGGCCATGACGAGCGGGCCCGACCAGCCGTCGAAGAGCAGGTGATGCGAGGTGACCACGAGATCGGCGCCGCCGTCGTGGGTGACGAGCGCCGCACGCATCAGCGGCGGGGCCGCCAGGTCGAAGCGTTCGAGCCGTTCGGCATCTGCGATCTCGGCGACCCGCGTGGCGACCGCGGCGGCGTCGAGGCCGTCGAGGGCGACGACGCGCAGCGCGACGGGAACCTCCGGCGGCACCACCGCGACGACACCGGCGTCGATCTGCCGGAAGCCGGAGCGGAGTACCCGGTGGTGGCCGACGAGCGCGGTCATCGCGGCGCGCAACCGCGCCTCGTCGACCTCGCCGGCGAAACTGATCCGCACCTGAATGTGGTAGGCGTCGACCTCGTCGGGACCGGCGAAGACCGACTGGAAGTACAGGCCCAGCTGCAACGGCGTGAGCGGCCACACGTCGGCACCGGGGAGCTCGCCGGCCAGGCGGTCCAGTTCGGATTGGGTCACGCCCGAGCCCGGCACGTCCGACGGGGAGAGCCCGATCTCGCCGGACGTCGCCGCCGCGGCCTCAGCGAGTTCGGCGGACCAGCGTTCTCCGAGGTCGGTGACGTCGGCGCTGGTCAGCAACGCCTCGGGGAACCGGAAGCGGGTACGCAGCCGGCGGCCGTCACCCTCGGTGATCGCGACCGTGTCGACGACCAGCGCCGCCGGCATGGCCATGTCGCCGTTCGGCGAGCCCGGGAGCTCCAGCGCCTCCCCCACCGGGGAGAAGGCCAGGCCCGCGCCGGCGCGAGAATCGCCGACCGCGCCGAGATAGTTGAAGAGGATCGACGGCATCGGCCGTTCGGCCAGCGCACCGCCGGCGCGGTAGCGCAGTTCTCCGAATCCCGCTCCTCGGTCGGGGACACCGAGCCGCTCCTCCTTCGCGGCCTTGATCGCGTGCACCACATCGTCGGCGGGGTCGAGCATCATCGGGATGAGCGTGGTGAACCAGCCGACCGTGCGCGAAAGATCGGCGCGGACCGGCTCGGCGCCGGTTTCGAGGATCGGCTCGTCGCGACCGTGCCCTTCGACGAGCACGCCGATCTGCTCGTCGTCGACGATCCCGCGGGCCCGCTGCCAACTGCGGATCGCCCGCGCGAGCGTCCCCAGCAGGACATCATTGATGTTCCCGCCGAACGCCTGCGGGAGCGACGTCAGCACCGCATCGGTGATCTCCGGCGTGAGGTGATGCACCACGCTGGTCGCGGTCCGCTCGCGGTCGCGCGCGCGGTCGAACTCGGCGCCCAGGCTGGTAGTCCGTTCCGGGAGACGCGCCAGCCAGTAGCCGGTCTGATCGTCGAAGCCCTTCGCATGCTCGGCGATCGCCGCGGCCCAGGTCCGCTGCGAGGTCACCTCCGGACGCAGCGCGACCTCCGCACCCGACTGCCGCTGGCTCCAGGCCGTGATCAGGTCCTCCACGATCACCGGCCAGGAGACCGTGTCCACCCCCAGGTGATGGATCACCAGGACGATCCGCGCTCCCTCACCATCGGCGGACACCAGCACGGCCTGAACGAGACGTCCCGCGGCGGGATCGAGCCGCCGCGATGCCGCATGGAACGCGGCGCGCAGATCGGCCGCGTAGCCGTTCGAATCGACCGGATGCGGCGAGGTCACCGCGGCCACCGAGTCGGCGGGGTCGAAGCCGGTACCCGCGTCGAGCGACCAGTCGCCGTCCCGGTCGCGAAGGCGCGCCGAGAGCATCGGGTGCACCGCGACGACCGCGGCCAAGAGCTCACCCAGGACAGACTCGGTGAGCCCTTCGGGGGCGACGAGGATCGCGGACTGCGAGAAGTCGGCGAAGTCCCGCGGACCGTCGGACGACTCGAGCATCCAGGAGACCGCGGGCCGGATGACCGAGGCCCCGGCACCGCCGCCGGGCAGTTCCTCGAGCAGCGGCACACCGCGGTTCAGGTCTGCCGCCAGGGCCGCCATTCTCCGGACCGAGCGGCTCTCGAAGATGTCCTTCGGAGACAGCTCCCACCCGGCCGCACGCGCCGCCGATGCCAGCCGGATCGAGAGGATGGAGTCTCCGCCCAACGCGAAGAACGACTCGGTGACCGACACCCGGTCGATGTCGAGCAGTCCGGCGACGATCGCGGCCAGTTGTTCCTCGATCGGACCGACCGGTGGCACGTAGTCCGCCGCCACGATCTCGAAATCCGGCTCGGGCAGCGCGCGACGGTCCAGCTTTCCCGCACTGCTGAGGACCACCTCGTCGAGCCGCATCCAGATCGTGGGCACCATGTACTCGGGCAGCGCCGCCGACACCGAGGCCTTGACCGCGTCGAGATCCGCCGAGGCCGGTGCCACGTAGCCGACCAGCACCTGGCCGCCGGCTGGGGCCTCCGCGACGACGGCCGCGGCATGGACGACGCCGGGCGTCGCGGCGATCACCGCCTCGATCTCGCCCAGTTCGATGCGCTGGCCGCGCAGCTTCACCTGGAAATCGGTGCGCCCGAGGTAGAGGAGCGATCCGTCGGCCCGCCTGCGCACCAGGTCGCCGGTGCGGTAGAGCCGCGCACCGGACCCTCCGAACGGATCGGCCACGAACCGCTCGGCGCTCAGATCCGGACGCCCCGCGTATCCGCGCGCCAACTGCACACCGCCCAGATACAGCTCGCCCGGCACCCCGTCCGGCACCAGACACAGTCGCGGATCGAGGACCAGGGCGAGCGTGTTCGCCACCGGACGGCCGATTGGCACCTCCACCTCGCCCGGCAGGACGCGGGCGGCGGTGACGTCCACCGCGGCCTCGGTCGGACCGTACAGATTGTGCAGTTCCACGCCGGGCAGCGCCGAGAGCAGTGCCTGCGCAACCGTCGGAGTCAGTGCCTCACCCGAGGTGAACACCGCACGCAACGAGGTCAGCTCCCCCAGTCGCCCGCCGAGGACGTCCACGAACACCGACAGCATCGACGGCACGAAGTGCACCAGCGACACACTCTCGCGCGTGAGAGTCGCCGCCAGATACTCGGGATCGCGGTGTCCGCCCGGCCGGGCGACGACCAGCCGCGCGCCGACCGTGAACGGCAGATACAACTCCCACACGGACACGTCGAACGTATACGGCGTCTTCAGCAGGAAACGGTCCCCCGCATCGATGCCGTAGTCACGCCGCATCCACTCGAGGCGATTGACCACCGCATCGTGCGCGACCGTCACGCCCTTGGGAACGCCCGTCGATCCGGACGTGAAGAGCGTGTAGAGGGCGGTATCACCCTGCACCGGCGCCAAGCGCTCGCGGTCGGTCACCGGTCCCGCCGCACGATCCACCTCGGCCGACGAATCGACCTCGTGCAGTCGCACACCCGCCACGCCGGCCAGCGGCGCGGGCACATCTCCCGCGGCGACCAGCACGAGCGACGCCCCGGCAGCGGCCAGCATGCCCACCGCTCGTTCGCGTGGCGCATCCATACCGACGGGCACATACTGGCCACCGGCCGCCGAGATCGCGTGAACCGCGAGCACCAGCTCCACGCTGGGCTCCAGGCACACACCCACGGCCACATCGGGGCCCACGCCCACGCTGATCAGCTCCCGCGCGAGGGCGGCCACTCGCGCGCCGAACTCGCCGTAGGAGACAATCCGGTCCTCGAAGACCACCGCGGGCGCGGACGGAGTCCGCGCGCAGCAGGCGGCGACGACATCGGCCAGCCGGCCGGCCGGAACGTCGACGACCGGTCCAGCCGAGGCCGCGAGGACCCGGGCCGCCTCCGCGTCGAGCACCAAGGGCTCGTCGCCGACGGGGGTGTCGGGGTGTGCGGTCAACTCGCCCAGCAGCCGGACGAACCGCTCGGCGAACCGCTCCGCCGACGCCGGCTCGTACAGGTCGGTCGCGTAGATGATCGTTCCGCTCCACGCCTCGGACTCGGCGGCACTCGCGATCGTCACCGTCAGATCCACCTGGGCGGGCACGACGGGCGCCGGCGCGGGCACGATCGACAGCCCGGCGACCTCGAGCCCGGCGGCGGCCGCGGACGCCGCCGGATCCAGCGACAGCATCACCTGGGCGAGCGGGGAGAACGCTTCGCTGCGGACCGGATCCAGCGCCTGCACGAGTGCCTCGAACGGAATGTCCGCGTTGGCGTAGGCGTCGAGGTCGTCGGTGCGAATCCGCTCGACCAGCGTGCGGAACGAGGCGGCCGGATCGACGTGCGCACGCAGCACCAGAGTGTTGACGAACATGCCGACCAGCGGCTCGAGGACTTCTTGGCCGCGGCCCGCCGTCGGTGTCGCGACGGCGATGTCGTCGGTGGCCGACAGCCGGGCGAGCAGCACCGCGAGCGCGGCGTGCAGCACCATGAAGGGCGTCGCGTCCAGTTCCCGCGCCAGTGCCGTCAGCCGGCCGGCGACGGCGGCCGAGATCCCGAAGTCGATCTGTTCACCGCGGTGCGACGCCCGGGCCGGCCGCGGATGATCCGCGGGCAGTTCCAAGACGTCGGGGAGGCCGGCGAGTCGTCCACGCCAGTACGCGAGTTGCGCGCCGAGCACCGAGGCCGCGTCGTCCGGGCTGCCGAGCGCCGTGCGCTGCCACAGCGCGAAATCGGCGAACTGGATCGCCAACGGCGAAAAGCTCGGGATCTCACCGCCTCGCCGCGCGGTGTAGGCCGTCACCAGGTCCGCGACCAGCGGCAGCAATGACTCGCCGTCCGCGCCGATGTGATGGGCGATCAGCCCGAGGAGATGTTCCCCGGGCGCGCTCTGCCAGACCAGCACGCGGATCGGCCACGACGTCGTGACGTCGAACCCCTCCGCCGCGGCCCCGGCGAATTGCTCCGCCGAGTCGAGGATTCGCCAATCGAGCTTCGCCGGAATGTCGGTCACCGGCGAAATCAGTTGTACCGCGACGCCGTCGACGTCGGCGAAGACGGTGCGCAGCACTTCGTGCCGTGCCACCACGTCGCCGACGGCGGCGCGCAGCACGTCGAGGTCCAGGTCTCCCCCGATGCGCAGCGTCATCGGGATGTTGTAGGCGGGGTCGTCCGGATCGAACCGGTTGATGAACCACATCCGTTCCTGCGCCAACGACAACGGCAGCAGGTCCGGGCGGGCGTCCGGAGCGGTCAGCGCGGGCAACGCCGCGCCCAGGTCGCTCACCTTCGCCGCGAGTCCGCGGACGGTGGGCGCGGCGAAGATGTCGCGCATGTTCACGTAGACGCCCAGCACCTCGCAGGCGCGTCCGACGATCTTGGCGGCCAGGAGCGAGTTTCCGCCCAGTTCGAACACCGATTGGGTCACGCTGACGAGGTCGAGGCCCAGCATCTCGCCGACGATCCCGGCGAGCTGCTGCTCCACCCGGTTCGCCGGGGCCACGAACTCGGCCTGCGAGGCGACGACCGGCTTCGGCAGCGCGCGGCGGTCCAGTTTGCCGCTGACGTTCAGGGGCAGCCGGTCCAGCACCATCACGACGTCCGGGACCATGTAGTCGGGCACCTTCGAAGATGCCGCTTCGCGTACCTTCGCCGCATCGAGGGAGCCGCCGTCGGGCATCGTGCCGACCACGTACCCGACGAGTTGCTCCGGAAAGCCGTCGCGCTGCTTCACCGCGGCGGCCGCGGCGTTGACACCGTCGGCGGATTCGAGCGCGGCCTCGACCTCACCGAGCTCGATCCGGTAGCCGCGCACCTTCACCTGATCGTCGGCGCGGCCGAGGAACTCCAGGCCGCCCCCGCGGATGATCGCCACGTCGCCGGACTGGTACATGCGGTCGCCGGGCTCGCCGAACGGATCGGCGACGAAGCGGGTCGAGGTGAGATCGAAGCGGCCGTCGTAACCGCGCGCGAGTTGGTCACCGGCCAGGTAGAGATCGCCCGGCACCCCGTCGGGAACCTGCTTCAAGCGCGCATCCAGCACGTAGACGCGCGACGTCAGCAGCGCAGTGCCCACGTCGCTGGCGAGGGTCTCGCGAACGAACTCCCGGGTCAGCTCCCGCCGCGTCAGATAGACGGTCGCCTCGGTCGGGCCGTACATGTTGTTGAGTTGAGGTCCGTCATTGCCGTCGTACCGCTCGCGATCGTCGAACCAGCGGCGCACCTGCGCGAAGTCCAGGGCCTCCCCGACGAAGATCATCGAGCGCACCGACGGCGACAACCTTCCCGGCGCCGGCTCGCGGACCGCCGCGGCCAGTTGATAGAACGCCGACGGGGTGAGGTTGACGACGGAAATCCGCTCGCGCTCGAGCACCTTGACGAACTCGTCGGGAGCCCGCGTGGTCAGGTAGTCGAGGACGACGAGACGCCCGCCGAAGGCCAACGCCGGCCAGATCTCGCCGACGGAGAGGTCGAAGCCGTACGACTGGAACATGCTCCACACGTCGTCGGGCGAATAGTCGTACTCGTTCGCCAGCGCCGCGAGCAGGGCGACCAGGTCGGCGTGCGTCACGACGACGCCCTTGGGCCGGCCGGTGGAGCCCGACGTGTACATCACGTACGCGGCGTGGCGCGGGTCGACCGCGCGCGGGATCATCGACCGCGCCGGCTCGGTCGCCCCGTCGGCCGCCTCGTCGACGGTCATCAGCGGAAAACCGGTGCCCGCCCACAGTTCCCGCCCGGCCGGATCGGTGAGGATCAGCACGGGCGCGGCGTCGTCGATGATCGAACGCAGCCGGTCGACCGGGTGCGACGTGTCCAGCGGCAGATAGGCGGCACCGGTCTTGAGCGTTGCCACCAGGGCGACGATCAGGTCGACGGTGCGCGGCAGCGCCACGCCGACCCGGGTCTCCGGGCCCGCCCCCGCGGCGATCAGCCCCGCGGCGAGGGTGTCCGAGCGCTCATCGAGCTCCCGGTAGGTCAGCGAGCCTCCGTCGAGGTCCGAGACGGCGACCCGGTCGGGTTGACGGCGGGCCACGCCGCGGAAGATCCCCGGCATCGAGGCGAGGTCTTCGCTGCCCGCAGCGTCGTACACCGCGGCGGCGATCCCGGACAGGACCGCGGCCGAACGCGCCGCGATCTCATCTGGTGAGAGCTCGGTGACCGGGAGGGCTCCGGTGATCGCCGCGTTGACCGCGATACCCGCGTCCAGACCCTGTGCCGCGAGCACACCCGCGGTCGCCGACACCTGGGCGTGCAAGCTCGCGAAGGTGACCGGGGAACCTTCGCGATCGATGGCGATCCGGTCTGGATCGACGGCGGCCACAAAGGCGATCTGGTCGACGACGGCCGGGGAGCCTCCCCACAGCCGAGCGAACTCAAGTCCCGTTGGCGTGGGAAGTGTCATTTCGGCTGGGATCCCTCCGGTTCGAGTACGCCGGTGGCCTCCAAGGCGTGCCGGCGCAATTCTCCGAGTGCATCACCGAGGGCCTCGGCGCCGGCCGCGGCAAGCCCGGGAACCACTGTGAGCAGCGCCGTGGTCAGTGCCGCATCCGCATCGGCCATGGCCGCGGCCATCACCGAAGCCGTTCCGGAGAGCGTCGCGAAGTCGACCTCCGTGCCCATCGCGCACACCGCGCGCATCTGCGGAGCGGCCGCGGCGGCCTGCACGACCAAGTCGCTGAGCGGGGTATCGATCTCGGTGACGGCGTCCTCGGCGGCGGCCACTTCGTCCGGCGTCGCGATCGAGATGTCACCCAGGATCGTTTCGGGATCGGCGGCGATCGTCTCCAGCACCCGCAGATAGCGATCGGCGAACACCTGCACGGTGCGCTGGTCGAACAGGTCCGCCGAATACAGCAGCTCCGCGCGGATCGCGTCGTCGGCGGTGCGTGCACCGAGCGCGATCGGGTCGCTGGGGAACAGCGTCAACTGCAGGTCGACCTTGGCCGGAGTGTCGGCTTCAGGCACTGCGGTGATCGTCAGACGATCGAGGGCCACCGCCGGGAATTCGAGATTCTGGAACGAGAACACCACCTGGAACACCGGATTGAACGCATTCGAGCGCGGCACGCCGAGCTCGGCGACGACAGACTCGAAGGCCACGTCCGCATGCGCCATGTCGGCCAGATCGTCATCGCGCACCTGCTCCAGGAACGCGCCGAACGGCATGCCGGGGTCGATGGCCGTACGCAAGGCCAGCGTGTTCACGAACATGCCCACGAGGTCGTCGAGCACGGCCTGCCCGCGTCCCGCGTGCGGCGTGCCCACCACCACGTCGGTGCTGCCGCTGAGCCTTCCGAGTAGCAGGGCGAGTGCCGCATGGGTCACCATGAACAGCGTGGCGTTGTGCTGACGCGCGACCTTCTCCAAGTCCACCACCAGGTCGGCGGGCAGATCGAAATGAATGGTTCCGCCGGCACCGCTCGAGGTGGCCGGCCGCGGCCGGTCGGCGGGCAGATCGATCGACTCCGGCGCTCCGGTCAGGCGCTCGCGCCAGTAGTTCACCTGCCGGTCACGCAGGGTCACCCCGTCGTCGGACGCCGACAGCCGCCCTTCCTGCCAGACGGCGTAGTCCGCGTACTGCACGGCCAGCGGATACCACCGTGGACTCTCGCCCGAGTGGCGAGCACCGTAAGCGACCATGAAGTCGTGCGCCAGCGGCGCCATCGACGCACCGTCAGCACTGATGTGATGGATCACGAAGGCCAGCACGTGATCGTCCTCGGCGACCTTCAACAGCCGGATGTTGACGGGCACGGTCGTCGCCACGTCGAAGCCACGATCGGTGACCTCGGAGATCGCCGCCTCAAGCGGCCCGGTGACGTCGACGGGCTCCAGGTCGAGGGCCGCCAGCATCACCTCGGCCGGCTCGACGACCATCATCGGGGTGCCACCCTGCATCGGGTAGCGGGTGCGCAGCGGCGCTTGGCGTTCCACCAGGTCGGCGACGGCCCCCCGCAGCGCGGCGAGATCGAGCGATCCCCGCAGCCGGAGGACGAGCGGGAGGTTGTACGCCGCCGAGTCGATGTCGGCCTGATTGAGCAGCCACATGCCGCGCTGGGCTTCGGAGACGGGCACCGGGCCGGGGTGGTCGAGCGCCGTCAACTCCGGACCGCGATCGGTGTCAGTCAGCTTCTCGACTTCGGCGGCGACGCCGGCGACGTCGTCGCCGTCGAAGATGGTGCGCACGGTGACCGAACGACCCACCGCCTCGGACAGCCGGGCCGCCAGCCGCGCCGCCGACAGCGACGTTCCGCCCAGCGCGAAGAAGCTGTCCCGGACGCTGACCCGTTCGACGTCGAGCATCTCGGCGTAGATCTGAGCGATGGTCTCTTCCAGCGCGGTTCGCGGTGCAAGGTACTCCGACCTGGACGAATGAAACTCCACCCGGGGCATCCGCCGACGGTCGATCTTGCCGACGAGCGTGGTCGGGAACTCGTCGATCACCATCACGGTGTGCGGCACCAGGTGCGGCGGCAGGTGCGCGGACACGAACTCCAGCACCTCGTCGGGCCCGATGTCCGAACCCTCGACGAGACTCACGTAGGAGACGAGCACCGTGTCGCCGGCGGGCCCTTGCGCACCAAGACTCAACGCGTTGCCGACGTCCGGGTGCGACAGCAACGCGGCGTCGACCTCGCCCGGCTCGATCCGCATCCCGCGGATCTTGAGCTGAAAGTCGCTCCGTCCGCGGAAGTCCAGCCGCCCGTCCGCGCGGCGCGCGGCGCGGTCGCCTGTGCGGTACATCCGCGTGCCAGGCTCGAACGGACTCGCCACGAAGGCGGTCGCGGTCTGGCCGGGGTTGTGGAGGTACCCGAGAGCGAGCTGATCGCCGGTGAGGTAGAGATCACCCGTCGCGCCGACGGGGGCCGGATGCAGCGCGGCGTCGAGCACCAGTGCGCCGACCCCGTCGAGGCCGCGACCGATGGTGATCTCGTCGTCCTGCTCGTAGGGGCCGTCGCCGGTCGCCCAGACCGTCGCTTCGGTCGGTCCGTACAGGTTGAAGAAGGCGCGGTCCGCCGCCCTCCACTGGCGCATGAGGTCGGGCGGGCAGGCCTCGCCTGCGCTGAGGGCCACCTCCAGCGAGGGCACCGCGGCGGGATCGATGGTGCGCAGCGCCGAGGGCGTCATGACGGCGTGACTCACACCGTTCTCGGTGATCAGGCGTTCCAATTCCTGACCCGCGTAGGTGTTCACCTCGGCGACCACGAGCCGGCCACCGGGGGCGAGCGCCATGAGCATCTCGAAGACCGACGCGTCGAAGCTCGGCGAGGCGACGTGCAGGACACGTGAGTTCTCGGTGAGACCGAAGACCCGCTGCTGGTTCTCCACAAGGTTGGCGAGACCGCGGTTGGGCACGACGGTGCCCTTCGGCGTACCCGTCGAGCCGGAGGTGTAGATCAGATAGGCGGGATCGTCGAGCTGCGGAGTCCGGAGGAGTTCGGCCTTCGTGATCGGCTCGGCACTGTGTGCCGTGAGCGCCTCCTGCGCCTGCGGGTCGTCAATGACGATCCAGTCGGTGCCGAGGTGACATTCGATCCCGACGCCACCGAGCGCCAGGCCGAGAATCGCTCCGGCGTCGGCGAGCATCATCTCGCGCCGCTCCGCCGGGTGCCGGGGATCGACGCTGACGAAGGCGGCGCCGGTCTTGGCTACCGCGACGCAGGCAACCACCGACCATTCGCACCGCGCCATGTCGACGGCGATCACGGAGCCGGGTCCGGCGCCCCGGGCGATCAGCTCGCGGGCGAGCCGGTTGGTCGCCTGCTCGAACTGCTGCGCCCCGATGCTCTGCGCGCCGATGACGGCCACCGCGTCGGGCGGGCGCAGCGCCTCGCCCCGGTTCAGGATGTCCCGCAGGGTGGACGGCTGGGCACCGCGCGCGCGCCGCGTGAGCGCCTCACGCTCGCTGTGCGGCACCAGGCTCAGTTCGGCGAGGGACCGATCCGGATCGTCGAGCATGGTGCGAACGAATCGTTCGAGGAAGCTGATGAACCGCACGTGGTGCGCGCCCAGCGTCTCCCCGGTGTAGAGGCCCGGATTGCCGTGTAGATCCACCGAGAGCGGAGCGTCCGGCCCCGGCTGGTAGAGCATCACGAGCAGGTCTTCCAGCGCTCCGGCCGCGAGGATGTGGTAGTCGAGTTCCCCGCCGTCGATGGCGAGCGGCGTGTCGAAGAAGATCATGTTGACCGTCGGGCCGAAGGACATCGAGGCACTCGACAGGCCCGCATCCCGGCGGATGTCGTCAGAGCGGTACCGCTGATGGCGGAGCGCACCCGTCAGTTCCAGCAGTGTCGCCGCGATCAGCTCCCGGCCGGTGGCCGCCGCGTGCGCCTGCAGTCGTACCGGGACCACGTTGGAGACCATGCCCGCCGAGTCTTTGATCTTCGCCGTGAGCCGGCCCGCCACCGGCAGACTGAGGACGACGTCGTCGGAGCCGCTCATCCTCGCGAGATAGGCGCCGAACGCGGCGGTGACCACCACCGCGGGAGAACTGCCGAGAGCATGAGCGAGGGCTTCGATGCCGTTCTGCAGATCCGCCGTGAGCACCCGTTCGCTCACGATGTTCTCGAACGAGGGCGAGACGGCGCCCTTCGGGTCGGCGAGGCCGATCCCCTCGGGCAGGTCCCGGACCCGCTCGGACCAGTGCGCCCGGTCGGTCTCCCGCCGCCTGCTGTCTTCGTATCCGTAGGCGTACTCGTTGAGTTCGGCGAGCGTCGCGCCGGGCTTCGCATCGACCACGCCCCCGGCACGGAGTGCGTTGTAGCGGCGCAGCACTCGCTTGAGCATGGTCATGGCGCCGTAACCGTCGATCACCAGATGATGTCCACGCAAGTACCAGATCGTGTGGTCGTCGGCGACCCGAATCAGCGCCGACGCGGCCAGGGAATCCCGGATCAGGTCGATCGTGCGACCGTACTCGGCGAGCATCCAGCGTTTGGCCTCGCCGAGGGGATCGGGGGCGGACCGGAAGTCGATCCGTTCGACCTTCTGGTCGTACTCCGGATCGACGTACTGCATAGGAATGCCATCGACTTCGACGATCCTCAGATACGGCGATTCGAGCTCCCGGCCGACGACCTCAGTGCAGTCGGCGAGCAGATCCAGATCGAGTTCGCCCGGTTCGTGCCGGATGTCGACATATTGAGCGATGTTGACCGAGTAATCGGGCGTCAGGCGATCGGCGAACCAGATTCCGCGCTGGGCCGGGGTCAGCGGAAGCAACCCGGGTCGCCGACCGGCCACTCCCGAGCTTTCCCTCGCCGCATTCCCGGCGTCTACCTGCTGCGCCACTGCGCTCTCACCTCTCAATGCACCCGCTCGTCGTTCACTACCGCGTCAACCCCGTACGGGGCCCAGCCGTACTCAAACCGTCCGTCGGGTGCGGCCCCTCCCTCTCGTTCCACATGCCATCTCGTAACGGTCCCATTCTTCCTGCCCGGCGACAGCGGAAGCACCAAACCTGTGACCTCTCTGCCGGTCCCGGTGCGAGGTGGCCAGGATGACCTGCGGTTTTCGCAGTAGGTACTGTGACACACTTCCCACAGAACCGTTCGTTCGATCGACATCGTCATGCGTTCGCAGCCGCCTTGCGGTAGCCGCGCATCGCCGGGTATGTCGTCAGGGCCAGGGCCACGAAGGCCCAGATGATCACCTTGATCAGATTCTCGGTGATCGGACCACCCGCCGCCAGCGAACGCATCAGTTCGATCGCGGGCGACATCGGCTGATTGGCGACGATCGGCTGCAGCCAGCCGGGGTAGCCGTCGACCGGAGCGAAGCCGGAGTTGAAGAACATCATCAGTGTGGTCAGCAGCCCGATGTAGGCGACCAGCGGCAGCCCCGGGCGGGAGATCACGGCCACCGCGAGGGTCACCATGGCGAACGCCGTCGCGTACAGCATGGCAACGCCGAAGAGGCCCAGCGCGGGCCCGATGCCCTGTGTGAATCTGAACCCGATCAGGAACCCCGCCGCGACCAGCGCGATGGAGGTCGCGAGCGCCCGGACCGTCTCAGCGAGAACACGGGCCGAGAAGTCCGCGCCGCGATTGATGGGCAGCACATACAGCCTGCTCAGCAGGCCGGTCGACCGCTCGATCACGACGCGGATCGCCGACACGCCGGACCCGAACATCGTGCTGGTGAGGAGGATCAACGGCACGGTGCCGTAGACACTGTCGGTGCCGGTCGCCTTGCTGACGACGTCGCCGAGTACCACCTTGAACATCAGCATCGTGAGCGCGGGAAAGACCAGAACCTGAATCAGGGTCGCCGGGTCCCGGAAGGCGACCAGCAGTTGACGACCGATGAGCACCCGGGTCTGCCACCACCACGCGCGGACGGACCGCTCTGGCAGAGCGCTGGCCTGCTGGTCGAGGACGGGAGCATTCGCGAGAACCGACACCGCTACCGCTCCTTCCTGGCCGCGATCCCGAATAGCAGCAGGCCGATCGACACCAACCCGATGAACCACCAGAACGTGGGCTTGACGGTCGCCCAGGTCGCGGTTCCCTCCATCGCTTCCCGCATCGCTTTGACCACTTGCGAGATCGGCTGATTCCGCACGAACCCGCGAATCCATTCGGGGAACAGCGCCAGCGGCATGAATCCGCCCGACAGCATTCCGAGGATCAGGGTCGGAAAGGCGACGAGCTGGCTCGTCACGGTCGGGCTGTTGCTCACCATGCCGATGCCGTCCGAGATGAACGAGAGCGCCCAGCCGATCGCACCGACGATCAGGACGGCGAGCAGGGCGCCCCGCATACCACCGCCGCCCTCGTCGACCGGGATCGGCCGCCAGCCGATCATCACGCATGAGATCAGACCGAAGGCGAGGGCCACCAGCAGCAGCACCCCGATGGTCGCCGTGCGTGCGAGGAAGGGAATCACTGCGGCCATCGGAAGCGACCGGAACCGGTCGTGCACCCCGGCATGGCCGTCCATCGCCGACTTCAGCGCGGCCGACGACGCCACGAAAGCCATCGCCTGGAGCATGATGATCGGCATCAGAAACTGGGCGTAGTCGATGCTCGCAGCCTCATCCACGACCTGGCGAAGCGGCAGGTAGAAGCACACCGCCAGCATCGCCGGCGAGACGAAGCAGAAGATGAACTCGCCGTTCCGGTACGCGTTGAGGATTCCGCGCGACGTCAGGACCCACCACTGCTGAATCGCGTTCGGCCGTGGCGGCGACCAGCCAGCGTCGGAGATTGCGATTGACTCGGAGACCGCCGTCATCGACCGTCCCCTGCGGGCGTCGAGTCCGCGCCAGCCGCGTCCGGATCGGTCAGCGACAGGAACACCTCATCGAGCGAAGGCCTGCGCAGCACGACGTCGGCGAGCGGGATCTGGTCCTGCTCCGCCCGCTTGAGCACCTCCGCGAGGGTGGCCGGCCCGTTGGGCGCCGGGACCGAGACCGTGCCGTCCGGCGGAACGTCGAGCTCCGCCGCGGTGGGTCCGAGCAGGTCGCCGAGCGCCGCGCGCAGGCGGTGCACGTAAGCGGGATGGACCGGAGTCACCTCGCAGTAGGCGGCTCCGGTGGCCGCCTTGAGCTCGTCGGAGGTTCCCTCCGCGATCACCTTGCCCTTATCGATCACGACGATGCGGTCGGCGAGCATGTCGGCTTCTTCCAGGTACTGGGTGGTCAGCAGGATCGTGACACCCAGCGCACGCAGTTGCTCGACGAACGCCCAGACATCCTGGCGGCTGCGCGGGTCGAGGCCCGTAGTCGGCTCGTCGAGGAACACCACCTCCGGCCTGGTCACCATGCCGCACGCGATGTCGATGCGTCGGCGCATACCGCCGGAATACTCGCGGACCTTGCGGGAGGCCGCTGACTCCAGACCGAAGAACTCGAGCAGCTCACCCGCCCGGACCTGCGCCTTCTTCTTCGTGAGGCCGAGCAGACGGCCGAACATCACCAGATTCTCACGACCGGTGAGTTGCTCGTCGAGGGCCGCGAACTGTCCGGTCAGCGTGATCGCTCGACGCACGGCGGGCGCCTCGCGTTGCACGTCGTGACCGGCGACCGACGCGGAACCACCGTCGGGAGCGAGGAGGGTGCACAGCATGTTGACCGTCGTCGTCTTGCCGGCCCCGTTGGGCCCGAGAATCGCGACGATCCGGCCCTTGGGGACCTGAAAACTCACGCCGTCGACGGCCGTGAAGTCCCTGAACTTCTTCCGCAGACCATTGGCTTCGATGGCGATCTCGAGATCGACGTTCTCACCGACCGGGACGAGATCCAGGGAGGGGAAGGCCGTCGTCGCCAATTGGGCCGCCACGAACTCCTCCCGGGATTCGATCGGGGCGGGAGGATTCTGTTCCTTCTGGCCGCTGACGTCCCAGCCGGCGCGATGCCGCGACGGCAGCGGTCGCTCCACCGCCGGGGCGGAGACGTCGATGGTCGACGGCTCTGGACGGGTTCGGCTGAAACCCGGAATCACCCATGCACCGGTCGACCGGGACTCAGCCGGCCCGACGCGCCGATGCCGGCGACCACCCGCCGCCGCGGCGCCACCCCTGCGAGTCGGAGCACCTCGGCGTTCACCGGATGTGGTGCTCGGCAGATCGTCGTCGCCGGCGCCGGCGTGCTTGACGACGGCGTGGGCACCGACGTTGCTCGCGGGTTCCGGTCCGGACCCAGGGGGCGCGGAATCGGCCGCGTTCGGGGCGCCGGAAAGCGGCTGCCGCGTCTCGATAGAGTCGCTGTTCAGCTGATCGCGCCACGCCCGCAGCTGATTGAGCGTCGGATCGTCGTCCGGAATCCACGGCACGGTGTCGACCAGCGGGTCGCGCGGGGGCCGCTGCCCCGCGGAGGCATGAGACAGCTCAGGCGTCGTCCCGCCTTCGGGACGCCTCTCAAAAGCCTGCATGTGGTCCTTCCGGCTGGGTCTGCACAGTCGTGAGGATCGACCGCCCCGCTGCCGACCGCTTCGTGGCGTCAGACGAATCCACCCATGAGTCTATCGTCGTGAGCGTCACACTTCGTAACGCATGACACGGTATTCGGTCAGCGACCAGGGAAAACAGCACGCAAGTTCCACCGAACGTACGTCTACTCCCCGGTAACGTTGCCGGCCCCGACAGTCGGGGCCGGTCACCGATATCGACTCAGCACCACTTGGGTTCGAACTTGCTGTTCACCTTCTTGAAGTAGCGATCGAACGCGCCGTTCACGACGGCACCTCCGAGGCCGATGCCGGCTCCCACAAGAGCGCCGATCGGCACGCCGATCGGAAGGCCGCCACCGGCGGTCAGCGCGATCGAGAGGATCGCACCGACTGCGGTCCCGATCAGGGCGCCGATGGCTGTCGAGATACTGATTTCACTCAGCAGCGCCTGACGTGCTTCATGATCGCGCTGCGCTCGAGTCTGCGGGCCGCAGATGATCTGCCCCGGCTTACGCTTCTTGGCTACTTTGCTGGGCACCAGGGTCGCAGTGTTGCCCCGCACGGTCGCCGCGATGTCGTACTCGGCCTTATCGGGTGCGACGAAGATCAGGCTGTGCTTGTCTACCACCTTGCCGGCCCTGTTCTTGAACAGCAGGTAACCGTCCTCGACCGCCACGGAGCCGTTCGCCACCGCGATCTTGACGTCGTCCCGGTTCCGCTGAACGGTCGCACGAACCTCGTCCGGCGAGTCCGGCTTCGCAGCCGCTTCGCCGACGGCGATCGGAAGAAGCGCCACGACGGCGAGCAGTGCGATCAGGACGCGGCGCCATGCCGCGCGCGGGTGGTGGCGCATACTTCTATCAACTTTCGTCGTGCCGCAGCCGGACCGGATCGTCGGGGACCACGGTTCGGGTCCCCCCGACCCGGATGGGAGTCAGCGGTCGGGAATCAGCATCGATGCTAATGCGGATCGCAACACAGGCCCCGCTGAGACGGACTCTTGCGGCAAGTGAGAAAGAATTTCGTCCACACGGTTGTCACCCGAATCGGGGCCAGCGAATCACATGCGCCACTCCCCCCACGTCGAGCCCGCAGCCAATGTCGCCGAAAGGCGCCGCTCAGTTGCCTGGCTTCGACCTCACGTCCATCCCATGTCGCGGCCGAACGATTCCTCTAGGCGCCTGTTGTGAGGTCGATAGAACTCCGCAAGGAGTGCCTTCGACGCAGGATCCTCGCCCGGCGTCACCAAGGGATTCTCGTTGACTCTCGGCACCGGCACAAAGTCAATCGCCGGGAGCTCCAGAAACTCATAGATCCCGGCCAGCGTGGTGCGATCCGCGAAGTAGTCCTCGGAACGCACCAGGTGAATCCGATCCAGCCCGAACGCGGCGAGCCACGCTGCCGTCAGTACGTCGTACTCACCGGATCGGAGCAATGGCAGACCGCAGTAGGTGGGAGCAGGCTCTGGGTATGCGGCCAACGACGCCTCCACGAACGCCGCGTACGCCGGCGCGACCGCAGCCTCGGGGCCACCGACGAGCAGCTCCCATTTGTACTGCGAATACGCCCGCGATACGGGATCCCGCAGCACCAGGACCACTTTGGCGTCGGGCACCGCCGCCCGGTATCGGCCGGGCAGGTCGAGAAACGTGAGCGCGGGGGTGAAGTAGCCCGTGCGGGCGTTCCCCGTCTGCCGGCGCACGCGACGCATCTCCGTGACCGTCGGGTAGTGCTCCCGCCGCACTTCCGGATCCGTGTCGAAAACCTCCTTGGCGAAGGGCGGGACGACGCTCGGGTGCGAAAACAGATTGGCCGCGAGATCAGACGTCCCGCCCTTGATCGAACCCACGCACGCGAAGTCGGGGAGCACTCTGCCGCCGCCGAGCTTGCGGAGCCACATCCGCCCGGGCGGCGGGGTACCCTCAATAGTGCTTCAACCCATACCAGCGCGCCACCAACGCCATCCTCCGCGCGCGGACCAACGGGCCGTTCGGCTCGAATCGCAACATCCGCAATTGCGTGTCGATGTCGTAGCAGTCGGTGTACCTGTGATCGTCCCGACTGCCCGCTGCCGACAGTGTCCGGCGCATTGGCCCCCCTCCTTCTCGTTCCCGTCCACCGCGCCGCACCGCTGTGCGGCAGCGACCAAACGATCCGCGTGCTCACGGGCACAAAGAACTCTCCCGGTTCGGGGGTAGTGCAGACCGGATGCCAGAAGGTCCGGTCCCGAACAGGGATACCGGACCTTCTGGGTATGGACAAACTCAACGAGCCAGCGAACCAGCTCCAGGAGCGAAAGAAACCTACTTGGCCTTCTCCAGCACCTCGACCAGGCGCCAGCGCTTCGACTTCGACAGCGGGCGGGTCTCCATGATCCGCACGCGGTCGCCGACGCCGGCGACTTCCTGCTCGTCGTGCGCCTTCACCTTGCTGGTGGTGCGGATGATCTTGCCGTACAGCGGGTGGCTCTTGCGATCCTCCAGCTCGACGGTGATCGTCTTCTGCATCTTGTCACTGACGACGTAGCCGATCCGCTCCTTGCGGCGGCCGCGCTCTTCGACGTTCACGTTCTGGTCCTCACTCATGCGTCGTCACCGTCCGGTCCGGACGCCAGGCCCAGCTCACGCTCCCGCATGACGGTGTAGATCCGGGCGATCTCGCGACGCACGGTCCGCAGGCGGCGGTTGTTGTCGAGCTGGCCGGTGGCCATCTGGAAACGAAGGTTGAACAGCTCTTCCTTCGACTCCTTCAGACGGTCGACCAGGTCGGCGTCGTTGAGATCGCGGAGTTCGCCCGCAGCGATTCCGAGTGCCATCAGAACTGCTCCTCTCTGGTCACGATACGGGTCTTCATCGGGAGCTTGTGCTGCGCGCGACGCAGAGCCTCGCGAGCCACCTGCTCGTTGGGGAAGGTCATCTCGAAGAGGACGCGACCCGGCTTGACCGGGGCGACCCACCACTCGGGCGAACCCTTACCGGAACCCATGCGGGTCTCGGCCGGCTTCTTCGTGATCGGGCGGTCCGGGAAGATGTTGATCCAGACCTTGCCGCCACGCTTGATGTGGCGGTTGATCGCGATACGAGCGGACTCGATCTGACGGTTGGTGATGTAAGCGCTTTCCAGCGCCTGGATACCGTAGTCGCCGAAGGTGACCTTGGTTCCGCCCTTGGCCTGACCCTTCAGGCTGGGGTGATGCTGCTTGCGGTGCTTGACCCGACGAGGGATCAACATGCCTCAGCCCTCCTGGTTCTCGGCCTGCTCGGGAGCAGGCGCGGTGGCTTCCGCGGTGGCCGCTGCGCGACCGGCCTCGGTGCTGGTACCGGTGGTGCCCGACGACCCGCTGCGACGCGGACGGCTCGGGCGGCGCGAACGACGGTCCTCGGCAGCCGGAGCGGCCGCAGCCTGCTCGCGGCGTCCACCGACGATGTCGCCCTTGTAGACCCACACCTTGACGCCGATGCGGCCGAAGGTGGTCTTAGCCTCGAAGAAGCCGTAGTCGATGTCGGCGCGCAGCGTATGCAGCGGCACGCGTCCCTCGCGGTAGAACTCCTTGCGGCTCATCTCGGCGCCGCCCAGACGGCCGGAGCACTGGACACGGATGCCCTTGACGCCCGGCTGTCGCATGGCGGACTGGATCGCCTTGCGCATCGCGCGGCGGAAGGCCACGCGGTTGCTCAGCTGCTCGGCCACACCCTGGGCGATGAGCTGCGCATCCGCTTCGGGGTTCTTGACCTCGAGGATGTTCAGCTGCACCTGCTTGCCGGTGAGCTTCTCCAGCTCGCCGCGGATGCGATCGGCCTCGGCGCCGCGGCGGCCGATGACGATGCCCGGGCGGGCGGTGTGGATGTCGACGCGGACCCGATCACGGGTGCGCTCGATGTCGACACCCGAGATGCCGGCGCGCTCGAGGCCCGTGTTCAGCAGCTTGCGGATCGCGACGTCTTCCTTCACGTACTCGGCGTACTGCTTGTCCGCGTACCACCGGGTGTTCCAGTCGGTCGTGATGCCGAGACGGAAGCCGTGCGGGTTGATCTTCTGGCCCATGCTCAGGCTCCCTTCTTCTTCTGCTGACGCGAACGCTTGCGATCGCCGACCGTGCCGACGCTCGAGACCACCACGGTGATGTGGCTGGTGCGCTTGCGGATACGGAAGGCACGACCCTGAGCGCGCGGCTGGAACCGCTTCATGGTCGGGCCCTCATCGGCGAACGACTCGGTGACGACCAGGGTGCGACGGTCCAGGCCGAGGTTGTTCTCGGCGTTGGCGACGGCGCTGGCCAGCACCTTCGAGACGGGCTCGGACGCGGCCTGCGGTGCGAACCGCAGGATGTCCAGGGCCTCGTCGACGTTCTTGCCGCGGATCAGGTCGATCACACGACGGGCCTTCATCGGCGTGACGCGCACGAACTTCGCCGTGGCGCGTGCACTCTGCACTGCGTTGTCTGTCTGAGTAGCCATGGTTTACCGGCGCTTCGCTTTCCGGTCATCCTTGATGTGACCCTTGAAGGTGCGGGTAGGGGCGAACTCGCCCAGCTTGTGGCCGACCATGTTGTCCGACACGAACACGGGCACGTGCTTGCGTCCGTCGTGGACGGCAAAGGTGTGACCGATGAAGTCGGGGATGATGGTCGAGCGGCGCGACCAGGTCTTGATGACCTGCTTGGTGCCCTTCTCGTTCTGCACATCCACCTTCTTCAGGAGGTGGTCGTCGACGAACGGGCCTTTCTTCAGGCTGCGTGGCATTTTTTACCTCCTCCTAGTTATCGCTTGTTCTTGCCGGTACGACGGCGGCGGACGATCAGCTTGTCGCTGTCCTTGTTCTTGCGGGTGCGGCCCTCGGGCTTGCCCCACGGGCTGACCGGGTGGCGACCACCGGAGGTCTTGCCCTCGCCACCACCGTGCGGGTGGTCGACCGGGTTCATCACGACACCGCGGACGGTGGGGCGCTTGCCCTTCCACCGCATACGGCCGGCCTTGCCCCAGTTGATGTTCGCCTGCTCGGCGTTGCCCACCTCGCCGACGGTGGCGCGGCAGCGCACGTCGACGCGGCGGATCTCACCCGACGGCATACGCAGGGTCGCGTACGGACCCTCCTTGCCGAGGAGCTGGATCGAGGCGCCGGCCGAGCGAGCCATCTTCGCACCGCCGCCCGGACGCAGCTCCACGTTGTGGACCTGGGTACCGGTCGGGATGTTGCGCAGCGGCAGGTTGTTGCCCGGCTTGATGTCGGCGTTGGGCCCCGACTCGACGATGTCGCCCTGCTTCAGGTTCTTCGGCGCGATGATGTAGCGCTTCTCGCCGTCGATGTAGTGCAGCAGCGCGATGCGCGCGGTGCGGTTGGGGTCGTACTCGATGTGAGCGACCTTCGCGTTGATCCCGTCCTTGTCGTTGCGACGGAAATCGATCACGCGGTAGGCACGCTTGTGCCCGCCGCCGCGGTGCCGGGTGGTGATCCGGCCGTGCGCGTTACGCCCGCCCTTGCTGTGCAGGGGGCGGACCAGCGACTTCTCCGGGTGGTCACGAGTGACCTCGGAGAAGTCGGCTCCGCTCGAGCCGCGACGGCCAGGCGTCGTCGGCTTGTACTTACGAATAGCCATAGGTTTTCAAGTCCCTCTCTGAGCGCTCCGGTCAGGCGACCGGGCCCCCGAAGATCTCGATGGGCTTGCTGCCGTCACGCAGCGTCACGATGGCGCGCTTGGTGTCCTTGCGCTTGCCGTAGCCGTAACGAGTGCGCTTGCGCTTGCCGTTGCGGTTCGCCGTGTTGACGCTCTCGACCTTCACATCGAAGATCTTCTCGATGGCGATCTTGATCTGGGTCTTGTTGGCGTCCGGGTGCACCACGAAGGTGTACTGCTGCTCCTCGAGCAGGCCGTAAGCCTTCTCCGAGATCACCGGCGCCAGAATGATGTCGCGCGGATCAGCGTGCGTCGTCATGTCAGGCCTCCTTCTTGGTGTGCGCCTCGATGAAGGCGTTCAGCGTCTCGACGCTGAACACGACCTCATCGGAATCGAGGACGTCGTAGGTGTTCAGCTGGTCCGGCGCGATGGCGTGCACGTTCTGCAGGTTCGCGATGCTCTTGCGAGCGGCGTCGTCCTCACGGGAGAGCACGACGAGGAACTTGCGGCGATCGCTGATCGCCTCGAGGAACGTCCGCGCGGCCTTGGTCGACGGGGTCTGCCCCTCGACGAGCTCGGTGACCACGTGAATGCGCTCGTTGCGCGCCCGGTCGGAGAGGGCACCGCGCAGGGCGGCGGCCTTCATCTTCTTGTTGACCTTCTGCGTGTAGTCGCGCGGCTGCGGACCGTGCACGGTGCCACCGCCGACGAACTGCGGTGCGCGGGTCGAGCCCTGACGGGCGCGGCCGGTGCCCTTCTGGCGGTACGGCTTGGCGCCACCGCCGCGGACGGCGCCGCGGGTCTTGGTCGAATGCGTGCCCTGGCGGGCCGCAGCCTGCTGGGCGACGACCACCTGGTGCAGAAGCGCGATGTTCGCGTCCTGGTCGAACAGCTCGGCCGGCAGCTCGACGGTGCCGTTGGTGGCACCGGCCGGGGTGCGGACGTCGAGCGTCAGCGTGGTTGCGGTTTCGGTGCTCACTTGTCGCCACCCTTCACAGCGTCGCGAATCACCACGATGCCGCCCTTGCGGCCGGGGATCGCGCCCTTGATCAGCAGGAGACCGGCCTCGGAGTCCACCTTGTAGATGGTGAGATTCTGGGTGGTCACCTTGTCGTTACCCATCCGGCCGGCCATCCGCATGCCCTTGAACACGCGGCCCGGGGTGGCGCAGCCACCGATGGAACCGGGCGAGCGGTGCACGCGGTGCGCGCCGTGGCTCGCGCCCAGGCCGGCGAAGCCGTGACGCTTCATGACGCCGGCGAAGCCCTTGCCCTTGGAGGTGCCGGTCACGTCGACCTTGGCGCCGTCGGCGAAGATGTCGACGCCGAGCTCCTGGCCCACCTCGAAGTCCGACGTGTCCTGCACGCGGATCTCGGCGAGGTGGCGGCGCGGGGTGACGCCCGCCTTGGCGAACTGGCCGGAGACCGGCTTGTTCACCTTGCGGGGGTCGATGGCGCCGTACGCGAGCTGCACGGCGGTGTAGCCGTCGCGCTCTTCGTCGCGGAGCTGGGTGATGACGTTGCCGCCGGCCGCGATGACGGTCACCGGGACGACCCGGTTGTTCTCATCGAAGACCTGGGTCATGCCGAGCTTGGTGCCCAGCAGGCCCTTCTTTGCAGTCTGGTTGCTCATATTCGCTCAGTCCCCCGTCACTGGATGTTGACGTCGACGCTGGCCGGCAGGTCGATGCGCATCAGCGCGTCGACCGTCTTCGGCGTCGGGTCGAGGATGTCGATGAGTCGCTTGTGCGTGCGCATCTCGAAGTGTTCGCGGCTGTCCTTGTACTTGTGCGGCGAACGGATGACGCAGTACACGTTCTTTTCGGTGGGCAACGGCACCGGGCCGACCACCCGTGCACCCGTACGGGTCACGGTTTCCACGATCTTGCGCGCAGAAGCGTCGATCGCCTCGTGGTCGTAGGCCTTGAGCCTGATGCGGATCTTCTGTCCCGCCACGCTGTGTCCTCTTCCGTCTGTATGTCTCTCGACGAACAGAACACCGCGCGGCTCAACACCCGCCCCCTTCGACAAGCTCGGGGAGCAACGGGCGGCAACGTGAGCCACAATGACCACGGCCCGACCATGCGGGCGCGATCGACGCTGTTCTTTTCGTCGTTGTACGCTTCCCCCGGCACCCGCGGTCGGGCGTGTCGTGACCGTGATTCTCATCGAGAAGAGCACGCGTTACACGCCCGGCTCCGCGTTCGCGGTCCGGTGGAGTTCATCGCCTCGCGAGAGGCAACCCCCCAAGTATGCACGACGCCGCGCTGCAACCCAAATCGGTGCGCCCGCGGCCGTAGCAGCGCTTCGACACATGAGCAGCGCCCGCGACTGCTGCTCATGTGTCTACCCGCTGCTACCCCACGACGGGTCAGTCCCGCAGGGTCTCGATGATCGCCGAGAAGTCCAGGCCCGCATGGTCTTCGGCGAAGGCCGCGTACAGCCGGGCGGCGTGCTCGCCGAGCGGGGCCTGTGAGCCGGTGGAACCGACGGCGTCCATCGCCAGGCCCAGGTCCTTGTTCATCAGGGCGGTCGCGAAGCCCGGCTTGAAGTCGTTGTTGGCCGGCGACGACGGCGCCGGACCGGGAACCGGGCAGTTCACCTGGATGGCCCAGCAGTTGCCGGTGGCACCGGTCACGACGTCGTACAGCGACTGCGCCGACAGGCCGAGCTTCTCGGCGAGCACGAAGGCCTCCCCCACCGCGATCTGCTGGACGGCCAGCAGCATGTTGTTGCAGACCTTCGCCGCCTGCCCGGCGCCGCTGGCGCCGCAGTGGACCACCTTGCCGGCCATCGGCTCGAGCACCTCGCGCACCCAGTCGATCACGTCGTCATCGCCGCCGACCATGAAGGCGAGGGTCCCGGCGACGGCGCCCTTCACTCCGCCGGAGACCGGCGCGTCGACCTGGACGTGCCCGGCCGCCACCGCGCGCGCGTGCACCGCGCGGGCGTCGTCGACGGAGATGGTGGAACTGTCGATCAGCAGCGCACCCGGCTCGGCGGCCGGCAGCACGGCGTCGTACGCCGCGTGGACCACCGACCCGTTCGGCAGCATGGTGATCACCACCTGCGCACCCGCCGCGGCCTCACCGGCCGAGGAGAAGGTCACCACACCGGTGGCGCGGGCGGCCTCAACCGCCGCCGGTACCGGGTCGAAGCCGCGGACGGTGTGTCCGGCCGCGACCAGATTCGCGGCCATCGGGCCGCCCATGTTGCCGAGCCCGAGAAAGGCGATCGTCGTCATCGGAGTGCTCCTTGATCCTGGGTGAAACGCGCGGCGACCGAGCGGCCGAGCACCACGCGCATGATCTCGTTGGTGCCTTCCAGAATCCGGTGCACGCGCAGATCGCGGACGATCTTCTCGATCCCGTATTCGGACAGGTACCCGTAACCGCCGTGCAGCTGCAACGCCTGATCGGCGACGGTGAAGCAGGTGTCGGTCACGTACCGCTTGGCCATCGCGCACTGTTCCACGCGGTCGGCGGCACCGTCGTCGAGCGCTCGCGCCGCGTGCCACAGGGTGAGCCGAGACGTGTGCAGGCCGGTCATCATGTCGGCGAGGGTGAAGCGGATGGTCGATTCGTCGATCAGCGCCTCGCCGAACGCTCTTCGTCCGGCGACGTACGACGCCGCCGCGTCGAACGCGGCCTGTGCACCGCCGAGCGACGACGCCGCGATGTTGAGCCGCCCGCCGTTGAGTCCGCTCATCGCGATGCCGAAGCCGATCCCCTCCCGGCCGCCGAGAAGATTGGCGGCCGGGACGCGGACGTCGTCGAAGATCACCTGGGCGGTGGGCTGGGCGTGCCAGCCCATCTTCACTTCCTGCGCGCCGAAACTCAGGCCGGGAGAACCGTCTTCGACAAGGAACGTGGAGATGCCCTTCGGGCCCGGTCCACCGGTGCGTGCCATCACGACATACAGGTCGGAACTTCCGGCACCGGAGATGAACTGCTTCACGCCACTCAGCACGTAGTCGTCGCCGTCGCGGCGGGCCTTGGTCGTCAACGCGGCGGCGTCCGAACCGGCACCGGGTTCGGTGAGGCAGTACGACGCGATGGTCTCCATGGTCGCCAGCCGAGGCACCCACGACATCCGCTGAGAATCCGTGCCGTAGGCGTCGACCATCCACGCGCACATGTTGTGGATCGACAAGAACGCCGCGACGGCCGGGTCGGCGTACGCCAGCTGTTCGAAGATTCGCACCCCGTCGAGCCGCCGCAACCCGGAGCCGCCGGCGTCCTCCCGGCAGTAGACGGCGCCCATGCCGAGGCCGGCGGCCTCACGCAGGACATCGACCGGAAAGTGTTTGGCCGTATCCCATTCTCTCGCGAACGGCGCGATCCGCTTCGCGGCGAAACCCGCGGCGGTCTCGACGATCACGCGTTCGTCGTCGTCCAGACCCGTCAGAGATCCTGACAACTCACCCATGGTCGCCGCCTCAGTGCATCGTCGGGATGACGAACTCCGCGCCGTCCTTGATGCCCGAGGGCCAGCGCGTCGTGACCGTCTTGGTCTTGGTGTAGAACATGATCGACGACGGGCCGTGCTGGTTCAGGTCGCCGAAGCCGGACCGCTTCCAGCCGCCGAAGGTGTGGTACGCGACCGGTACCGGGATCGGCACGTTGACGCCCACCATGCCGGTGTCGACCCGCGAGGTGAAGTCGCGGGCGGCGTCGCCGTCACGAGTGAAGATCGAGACACCGTTGCCGTATTCGTGCTCGGACGGCAACGCGAGGGCCTCCTCGTAGTCCTTGGCCCGCACGATGACGAGTACCGGACCGAAGATTTCGTCGGTGTAGATCGACATGTCCTTGGTCACGTTGTCGAACAGGGTGGGGCCGATGAAGAAGCCGCCGGAGAGCTCCTCGCCGTCGAACGACGACTCGTCGGCCGCCCGCTCCCGGCCGTCGACCAGCAGCTCGGCGCCCTGCGCCACGCCCTGACCGATGTAGTCGACGACGCGGTCGCGCGCCGCCGCGGTGACCAGCGGCCCGTAGTCGGCCTTCGGGTCGAGGCTGTGGCCCACCCGCAGCGTCTTGACTCGCTCGACCAGCTTGTCGCGCAACGCGTTAGCCGTCTCTTCACCGACCGGAACGGCGACGCTAATCGCCATGCAGCGCTCACCGGCGCTGCCGTAGCCGGCTCCGATGAGTGCATCGGCCACCTGGTCCAGGTCGGCATCGGGCAACACCACCATGTGGTTCTTCGCACCGCCGAAGCACTGCGAGCGCTTCCCGTTGGCGGCCGCGGTCGCGTAGATGTACTGCGCGATGTCCGAGCTGCCGACGAAGCCGAGGGCCCTGACGTCCGGGTGGGTCAGCAGCGCGTCGACCGCCTCCTTGTCACCGTGAACCACCTGGAGCACGCCGTCGGGCAGGCCGGCCTCGGTGAACAGTTCGGCGAGCATCACCGGGACCGAGGGGTCGCGCTCGGAGGGCTTGAGGATGAAGGCGTTACCGCAGGCCAGCGCCGGGCCGATCTTCCACAGCGGGATCATCGCGGGGAAGTTGAACGGTGTGATGCCTGCGACCACGCCGAGCGGCTGCCGCATCGAATGCACGTCGATACCGGCGCCCGCGCCCTCACTGAACTCGCCCTTGATCAGGTGCGGGATGCCGATCGAGAATTCCAGAACCTCGAGGCCGCGCTGCACGTCGCCCTTGGCGTCGGCGAGGGTCTTGCCATGCTCCAACGACAGCCGGGTGGCCAACTCGTCCATGTTCCGGTTGATCAGGTCGACGGCGCGCATCAGCACCCGCGCCCGCCGCTGCGGATTCCACGACGCCCACTCTCGCTGCGCGGCCGAGGCGATCTCGACGGCGGCCGCGACCTCGTCGGTCGAGGCCAGCGGCACCTGCGCCTGCACCTGGCCGGTGCTCGGGTTGAAGACGTCGGCGGTGCGGCCCGACGGCGCGGCGTCGCCGATCGTCGCGCTGCGGTGGCCTTTGATGAAGTAGGGGATCTGCTCGGTCATGGAATCTCTCCTGGTGGTGGGGTCAGCGGTGCCGGAAGTTCGGCGTGCGTTTGTCGACGAAGGCGGTCATGCCCTCGGTCTGGTCGTCGGTGGCGAAGACGGAGTAGAAGAGGCTGCGTTCGGTGCGGACGCCCTCGGTGAGACCGGATTCGAAGGCGCGGTTCACCGCATCCTTGGCCAGGGCGGTCGCCAGCGACGACTTGCCCGCGATCTCGGCGGCCATGCCGAGGGCGGTGTCGAGCGTCTCGGCGGCCGGCACGACGCGCGCGACCAGACCCGCGCGTTCGGCCTCGGCGGCGTCCATCCGCCGCCCGGTCAGAATCAGGTCCATCGCCTTGGCCTTGCCGACGGCTCGGGTCAGTCGTTGCGAACCGCCGATCCCCGGGATCACGCCGAGATTGATCTCCGGCTGGCCGAACGCGGCAGTGTCGCCGGCGACGATCAGGTCGCACAGCATGGCGAGTTCGCAGCCGCCGCCCAGGGCGTAGCCGTTGACCGCCGCGATCGTCGGGGTGCGCAGCGCGGCGAGCCGGTCCCACTCGCCGAAGAACTGCTCGGCAAGCATCTCGCTGAACGACTTGTCCGCCATCTCCTTGATGTCGGCGCCGGCGGCGAAGGCCCGGTCCGAGCCGGT
This sequence comes from Gordonia sp. PP30, assembly GCF_023100845.1. Classification (NCBI taxonomy): domain Bacteria; kingdom Bacillati; phylum Actinomycetota; class Actinomycetes; order Mycobacteriales; family Gordoniaceae; genus Gordonia; species Gordonia sp. PP30. The sequence goes on from NZ_CP095864.1 coordinate 3,743,182, forward strand.
GATCACGATGGCCCCGATGCCGGGATCCTCGTCGAACGACGTCGCGGCGGCGACCACCTCGTGCATCAGCCGTGTGTTCAGCGCGTTGAGCGCTTCGGGCCGGTTCAGGGTGATCAGGCCGACGCGGCCGCGTGTCTCGGCGACGATCGTCGTGTAGTCGTCGGTGGGTCGTGCCGGGTCGGTCATCGGGCGTGCTCCTCGTCGGTGAAGGTCAGTTCCAGGTCGGGGGCTAGTGGCGCGAAGAAGGCGGCGACCTCGGCGGCCGACGGCTCGCGTGGGGGCCGCCAGTCGGGCGACCGATCCTTGTCGATCACCTGCGCGCGGATGCCCTCGGCCAGGTCGGGGTGCTGTAGGCAGCGCAGCGACGTCCGGTACTCGCGGCGCAGGATGTCCCGGAGGGAGTCGTCGGCGCGGACCGCCCGCAGTGCGGCCAGCGCGACGGCGACCGAGGTCGGCGACTTGCCTTCGATCCGGTCGGCGGTCTTGTTCGCCTCCGGGGTCTGCAGGGCCCGGCAACGCTCGACGATCTCGGTGACCGAGTCCGCGGCGAACGCCCCGGCGATCCACTCGCGCGCAGCGGCCAGCGCCGACGGCGGCGGTTCCACTGCGAAGCGCGCCACCGCGTCGTCGACCGGTGCGGTGGCGAGCGCGGCGCGCAGGTCGTCGAGGCGGTCGGCCGGGACGTAGTGGTCGGCCAGCCCCGCCGCGATCACGTCGGCACCGTCGAGCTGTACCGCGGTCAGCGCGATGTAGGTGCCCAGTTCGCCGGGGATCCGGGACAGCAGCAGGGTGCCGCCGACGTCGGGCACCAGGCCGATGCCGACCTCCGGCATGGCGAAGCGGGTGCGGTCGGTGACGATCCGGACGCTCGCGTGCGCGGAGATGCCGACACCGCCGCCCATCACGAATCCGTCCATGAACGCCACATACGGCTTGGGGTACTCAGCGATGGCCGCGTTCAACCGATACTCGTCGCGCCAGAATCCGGCCGATTCACTGGCCGCCGCAGCGGCATCGCCGGCTCCCGCGACGGCGAGCGCGTCGGTGTGGATCGCGACGATGTCCCCGCCTGCGCACAGCGCGCGGTCACCGGCGCCGGACACCAGCACCGCGCGGATCGCGTCGTCGTGCCGCCAGTCGTCGAGCCGGTCGGCCATCGTGCCGACCATGGCGCGATCGAGTGCGTTGAGCGACGCGGGACGGTTGAGTGTCAGCTCGGCGAGTCCGCCGTCGACGCGCACGAGCACGGGGTCGGACGCGACGGTCGGCGATGTCATCGGTGGGTTCTCCTCTCGGCCCGGTCCAGCACCGGTGTGTCCATCGTCACCGGCCCGGCGAGCACGGGTCAACGACCAAGTCCGCACCTGCGCCCGTGCAATTCTGCCTCCGGCCTGGGGGCCGCGATGTGCGTTCCTGCCGTAGGCTCGGCTCATGGCCGATCTGCCGCCCCGGAGCGTCGATCCGCGCACCGTCCGCGCCGACGACCTGCGCTATCTCCTCGCCGTGTCCGGCAGCCGGAACCGCAGTGCGGCGGCCGCCGCCCTCGGGGTCGACGCCAGCACGGTGAGCCGCCGGATCCGCGCGCTGGAACAGGCGCTGGGTGTTCCGCTGATCCGGCAGGGCCCCACCGGCTGGGAACTGACCGACGCCGGGCGCGCCGTCGCGGAGACCGCCCGCAGTATCGAGAGCGCGGTCGACGGCGCGATCCGCGCGGTCACCGGGACGGCCGGCGACGCCCTGCGCGGCAACGTCCGGATCACCGCGCCCGACGCCTTCGGCACCTACTTCGTGGCGCCCGCGCTGGTCCGGCTGCGTGCCGCGCATCCCGGCCTCACCGTCGAACTGCTCACGGCGACAAGAGAGCTCAGTGTTCACCAGTCCGGCTACGACCTCGCGATCGCCGTCGGAACGCCGCTCGGCGGCAGGCTGGTGAGCGAACCGATCAGCGAATACGCGCTCGGTTTCTACGCGTCGGCCGATTACCTGGCGGACCACGGAGTGCCGGCGACGGTCGACGACGTCCGCGATCACCCGATCATCTGGTACGTCGACTCATTGCTTCAGGTCGGCCAACTGGACCTCGACAAGCACCTGCCCGGGGTGACGCCGCGGTTCATGTCCACCAATGTCTTCGCCCAGGTCGAGGCCACCCTGGCCGGCGGCGGCGTGGGCCTGCTCCCGGCTTTCGTCGCCGACCGGCATCCGGGGCTGCGGCGCGTACTCCGCCGCGAGGTGGACGTCCGGCTCGGCTACTCCCTCGCCGCACATCGCGACCGGGTGACCGATCCGGTCGTCCGTGCCCTCCGAGACGCCGTGATCGGCGAGGTCCGCGCCCGCCGCTCCGAACTCCTCCCCGCCTGACGCCGACGCCGGCCGCCGTCACGCCGGCCGCCGTCACGCCGGCCGCGGTCACGACTCCGCCCGACCGACGTCGCCGTCGAGACCACTCACCCGTCCGTGCCGAATCCGGGTAGCGTGACTTGAAACAAAATGTGAATCGAGTGTCTAGCGCGGCGAGCGGCCGCGAGTGAGGGCCACACGAATGCCGAATCTCGGAGCGATCCGCGAACAGCTGTCAGACACCTTCGGTGCCATCCAGACGTTGCGGAGGGCCGGGATCCTCCGACTCGGCGACCCCGGGCGCCTGGCGAAGACGATCAAGAACAACAAGCGCGTCGGACCGGCCGCGGCGGTGCTCGAGCACAACGCCGCGGACATGCCCGACCTCCCGGCGATCAGTGACGAGCGCGGCACGCTGTCCTGGCGAGAGTTCGACCGGCAGGTCAACGCGCTGGCGAATCATCTCCTCGACAGCGGCCTCGGGCCCGGATCGGTGATCGGGATCATCGCGCGCGACCACCGGGCCCTCCCGATGGCACTGTGCGCCACCGGCCGCGCCGGAATCCGTCTGGCGCTGATGAACACCGGCTTCGGGACCACCCAGTTCGCCGAGGTCGCCGAGCGCGAACACATCGAGGCGATGCTGCACGACGAGGAGTTCACCCACCTCGCCGACACCCTGCCCGGCGACCTGCCGCGGATCGTCACCTGGGTCGAGGGCGAGCAGCCGATCCGCGGCGACATCCCCACCCTCGACGAGGTGGTCGAGTCCGGCCGGACCGCGATGCCGCCGGCCCCCGACGCGTGGGCCGGCATGGTGATCCTGACCAGCGGCACCACCGGGCTGCCGAAGGGCGCGGGCCGCTCCACCTTCTCGCCGTTCGCGAGTGCATTGATCGTCGACCGGATCGCGCTTCCGCAGCGTGGCTCCATCGTGATCGTGTCGCCGGTCTTCCACGCCACCGGCTTCGCGCTGTGGGGAGTCGGCCTGGCGATGGGCAACGAGACGGTGCTGATGCGCCGCTTCGACGCGGAGAAGACGCTCGCGGCGCTCGCCGAACACCGGTCGCAGGCCCTTGTCGCGGTGCCGACCATGCTGCACCGGATGGTGGCTCTCGGCCCCGAGGTGATCGCCCGGTACGACCTGAGCAACCTGAAGTCCATCGTCGTCGCCGGTTCGGCCCTGTCCCCCGCGCTGTGCGCCCAGGTTCAGCAGGCGTTCGGCGACGTCCTCTACAACCTCTACGGCTCCACCGAGGTCGGTGTCGCCTCGGTGGCGCAGCCCGCCGAGCTGCGGCAGGCTCCCGGCACCATCGGCAAACCGCCGGTCACCAGCCACCTCGCCCTGTTCGACGACGACGGCAACCGTATCCGGGAGCGAAACACCAAGGGCCGGTTGTTCGCCCGCACCGGCGCCCCGTTCGAGGGCTACACCGACGGCCGGAACAAGGACTTCATCGACGGCTACATGTCCAGCGGCGACATGGCCTACGTCGATGAGAACGACCTGTGGTTCATCGCCGGGCGCGACGACGACATGATCGTCTCCGGCGGCGAGAACGTCTACCCGCAGGAGGTGGAGAACCTGCTCGCCGAGCACCCCGGTGTCGACGACATCGCGGTGATCGGCGTCGACGACGCCGAATACGGCACCCGGCTGCGCGCCTTCGTGGTGGCCGCCGAGGGCGCCACTCCGGACGCCGACGAACTCCGCGCCCACGTCAAGGCGCACCTCGCCCGCTACAAGGTCCCCCGCGACGTGGTCTTCGTCGAGGATCTTCCCCGCAACCCCACCGGGAAGCTGGTCCGCCGCATGCTGCCGACCGGCCCTCTCGACGACTGACCCCCGATCCCCCGCAGGCCGGGCCGACCGGAAAGAGCGCAGCGACCGCGGTCGCGCCGAAGCCCCCGGCCACGCACCATCGCCCGACCAGCCGTCCCCACCAGTCGAGCCGACCGACGGAGCGCAGCGACGAAAGTCGCGTCGAAGCCCCCGGCCACACACACCATCGCCCGACCAACCGGCCCCACCGACCGAGCCGACCGAAGGAACGCAACGACCAACGCCGCATCAAAGCCCCCGGCCACGCACACTTTCCCCGACCGGCAGTCCCCGCCAATCGAGCCGACCGAAGGAACGCAACGACCAACGCCACATCCAAAGCCCCCGGCCACGCACACCTTCCCCGACCGGCCGTCCCCGCCAATCGAGCCGACCGAAGGAACGCAACGACCAACGCCGCATCCAAAGCCCCCGGCCACGCACACCTTCCCCGACCGGCCGTCCCCGCCAGCCGAGCCGACCGAAGGAACGCAACGACGAAAGCCACGTCGAAGCCCCCGGTCACGCACACCATCGCCCGACCCAGCCGTCCCCGCCGGCTGAGCCGACCGGAGGAGCGCAGCGACGAAGGTCGAGTCGAAGCCACACCCCGTATCTCGGCGCCCGGCCGGGCCGATGGTCCCGAGCTCGGCCGGTCACCCGGTCCCGGGCCGGAATGCCGGTTACCGTCGGATCATGGGATCGTCCAGCACCCCGATCGCGGTACCGGCACCGCGGCCGGTGGCCCGGCGCCCGGAAGCGCGCCCACCGCGGCCGTCGAACGTCACGCTGAAGGTGACCATGGCCGTCACCGGCACGGTGTTCGCGCTGTTCGTCCTGGTCCACATGGTCGGAAACCTGAAGGTCTACACCGGCGCCGCGCATTTCGACGCGTACGCGCACTGGCTGCGCACCCTCGCCGAACCGCTGCTGCCCTACGGAGGAGCGCTCTGGATCTTCCGCGTGGTCCTGATTCTCTGTCTGGCGGCGCACATCGGGGCGTCTCTGGCGCTGATCGGCCGCGCTCATCGCGCGAAGGGCCGGTTCCGCCGCCGAGGCATGGGCTGGCGCAGACTGCCCGCCACTGGAATGCCGGTCACCGGGCTGGTGCTGCTGATCTTCGTGGTCGTGCACATTCTCGACCTCACGACCGGGACGAAACCCGTTGCGGCGCAAGGCTTCGAGTCGGCCACCGAGCAGACCTCACCCGCCTATCACAACCTGGTGGAGAGCCTTCAGCGCTGGCCGATGGCACTCTTCTACCTGGCCGTCATGCTGCTGCTCGGGCTGCATCTGGTGCACGGGCTGTGGACGCTGGCCACCGATTTCGGCGTCACCGGGCGGCGCACCCGCCGGGTCTGGGCGCTGGCCGGGATGGTCTTCGCCGCGGCGGTGATGCTGGGCAACGCCAGTATCCCGATCGCCGTGCTGGCCGGCGGGGTGGGCTGACATGGACCTGTCCGGCAACGTGCCCGCCGGCGACCCGGCCACCGCGTGGCGCCGGCGCTGCGACGACTACCGACTGGTGGGCCCGGGCAATCGCCGTCGGCTCGAGGTGATCGTCGTCGGCACCGGGCTGGCCGGTGCCGGGTGCGCGGCCGCCCTGGGCGAACTCGGTTTTCGGGTGCACGCCTTCACCTTTCACGACGCGCCACGTCGCGCTCACAGCGTCGCGGCGCAGGGCGGGATCAACGCCGCCCGCGCCCGCACGGTCGACGGTGACTCGATCCGGCGGTTCGTCACCGACACCGTGAAGGGCGGCGACTTCCGCGGCCGCGAGGCCGACGCCTTCCGGCTCGCCGAGGAGTCGGCCCGGGTGATCGACCATCTCAACGCTCTCGGCGCGCCCTTCGCCCGCGAATACGGCGGCCCGCTGTCCACCCGCAGTTTCGGCGGCGTGCAGGTCTCGCGGACCTACTACACGCGCGGCCAGACCGGGCAGCAGTTGCAGATCGCCGCCTCGCAGGCGCTGCTGCGGCAGGTCGCCGCGGGCACCGTCACGCTGCACACCCGTCAGGAGATGCTCGACCTGATCGTCGCCGACGGCCGGGCGCAGGGCATCGTCGTGCGCGATCTGGTGACAGGCGAGATCGGCGCGCGGACCGCGCACGCCGTGGTGCTCGCCACCGGCGGCTACGGCACGGTGTTTTACCAGTCGACGCTCGCCCGCAACTCGAACGCGACCGCCGCCTGGCGGGCTCATCGGCGCGGGGCGTACCTGGCGTCGCCGTCGTTCGTGCAGTTCCACCCGACCGCCCTGCCGGTCAGCGCGCCGTGGCAGTCCAAGACCACGCTGATGAGCGAGTCGCTGCGCAACGACGGCCGGATCTGGGTGCCGGCCGCCGCGGGCGACACCCGACCGCCCGGCCAGATCCCCGAAGCCGAGCGCGACTACTACCTGGAGCGCAAGTATCCGGCCTTCGGCAACCTCACCCCGCGCGACGTCGCCTCGCGGGCGGCCCGCGAGCAGATCGACGGCGGGCAGGGCGTCGGCCCGCTCCGCAACAGCGTCTACCTCGACTTCGCCGACGCGCTGAGCCGCCTCGGCCGGCCGGTGATCGCCGAGCGCTACGGCAACCTCTTCGACATGTACCGGTCGGCCACCGGCGAGGACCCGTACTCCACGCCCATGCGGATCGCGCCCGCCGCGCACTTCACGATGGGCGGCCTCTGGTCGGACTTCAATCAGATGACTTCTGTCCCAGGGCTTTTCGTCGGGGGCGAGGCCGGCTGGGGCTACCACGGGGCCAACCGGCTGGGCGCCAACTCGCTGTTGTCGGCATGCGTCGACGGCTGGTTCACGTTGCCGCGATCGGTGCCGGACTTCCTCGCCGGCCTGCTCGGCACGCCGGTGCTGAGCCAGGACGACGACGCCGTGCGCGCCACCGCGGCCGACGTCCGCGCGCGCATCGACCGTCTCACCTCGATCGGCGGCACTACCGGACCGATCGCCTTCCATCGCGAACTGGGCGCGATCCTCTACGCGGGGTGCGGCGTCACTCGCACCGCGGCCTCGCTGACCACCGCGATCGAGGCGATCGACGAGCTGTCCGCGCGCTTCTGGTCTAATCTGCGCGTGACCGGCGGAACGGCCGAGTTCAACCAGGAACTCGAGCGGGCCGGACGGGTCGCGGACTTCCTCGAACTCGCGCGTCTGATGTGTGTCGACGCACTCGACCGCGACGAGTCGTGCGGAGCACATTTCCGTGCCGAGCACCAGACCCCGGACGGCGAGGCGCTGCGCGACGACGACGAGTGGGCCTTCGTCTCGGCCTGGGAGTCCACCGCCGCCGGTGGCCTCGTCCGGCATCGCGAACCGCTCGAATTCCGCTGTGTACCACTGCAAACGCGGAACTACCGATAGGCCCCCATGGACGAGCAACTCACCCTCGAAGTCTGGCGCCAGCCCGGCGGCGACGCGCCGGGCGCCTTCGTGACCTACCTGGTCGACGGGGTGCGTCCGGAGATGTCCCTGCTGGAGGTGCTCGATCTGCTCAATGAGCAGTTGGTCGACTCGGGCACCGAGCCGATCGTCTTCGACTCCGACTGCCGCGAGGGCATCTGCGGCGCCTGCGGGATCACGGTGAACGGCCGCCCGCACGGCCCGGTGCCCAACACGCCGTCGTGCATGCAGCACCTGTGGCAGTTCCCCGAAGACTCTCACCTGCGGCTGGAACCCCTGCGCGCCAACGCCTTTCCCGTGGTGCACGACCTCGCCGTCGATCGTTCCGCCCTGGATCGGGTGATCGAGGCGGGCGGCCACGTCGATGTGCGCACCGGCCAGGCCGCCGATGCCGACACCGGCCTCATTCCGCACGACGTGGCCGAGGAGGCGCTCGACTTCGCCGCCTGTATCGGCTGCGGGGCATGCGTCGCCGCGTGCCCGAACGGTGCCGCGCATCTGTTCGCGGGCGCCAAGCTGCTGCACTTGTCGATGCTGACCTACGGGAAGCAGGAGCGCTCCCGGCGAGCCCGCGCGATCACCGGACAGCTCGACGACGACTTCGGCCCCTGCTCCACTTTCGGCGAATGCGCCCAGGTCTGCCCCGCGGACATCGATCTGGCCGCCGTCGCCGCGGTGAACCGCGAGGCGATGCGCGCGGCCTTCCGTCGCTGACGCGGCGACCTGACCGGCGAGTAAGATCGCCTCATGTCTGCTGACTCGCCCACCTACGCGCTGCGCAAGCGCCTCCCGTCGAACCTGCTGGGAAACACCCTGTTCTCCCTCGGGATGGTCGCCAAGGTGCCGTATTTCGGCACGGTGCTGCCGCTGGTCCAGGAGATGCGGCCCGGCTACTGCCGGGTGACCAGCCCCAACTGGTTCGGTGTCCACAACCACATCGGCACCTTCCATGCGATCGCCGCCTGCAATCTCGCCGAGGCGGCCATGGGCATGCTGATGGAGGCCACCACTCCGACGTCGCACCGCTGGATCCCCAAGGCGATGCAGGTGCAGTACCTGGCGAAGGCGAAGACCCGGCTGACCGCGCATGCCGAACTCGCCGAGCCGATCGACTTCGCCACCATCACCGACGGCACGGACGTGACGGTGTCGGTTCGCGTCTGCGACACCGCCGGCACCGAGGTGGTCCACGCCGAGATCACCACGTGGGTCACCGCGGCGGAGTCGTGAATCCCATCCGCACCGCTCTGGCCGCGGCCCTGCTCGCCACGGCGCTCTTGGCCTCGGGGTGCGGCGACAACGCTCGCCAGCGGGCGAAAGACCTCCCCGCACCGGCCGCCTCGGGCACGACGACCTCTGCTGCGGCGGGGCCGTGGCAATCCGCCATCGACTCCACGCCGGCGCCCGCGCCGGGAACCGCACCGCAGGCGAACCTGTCGGAGCCGTTCCGCATCAGTGCGGCACCCGCCGGCGCCACTCCGCGTGCCGTCGTCACGCTGATCCTCGATCCGGCCTGCCCCGCCTGCCGCGCGTTCGATCGGATCGCCGGACCGGTACTGGCGAGCTATACCTCCGATCCGCAGGTCGCCGTCGACTATCGGGTGATCTCCTTCCTCGACCGTGCCGGCCCGGACCGGTACTCGTCGCGCGCCGCGAACGCCCTCTACTGCGCGTGGGCCGATGCCGCGCTGGCGGGCAAGACCGGGGCGTGGCGCGCCTATCTGGAGCGGCTGTTCGAAGCGCAGCCCGCCGAGGGCGGCGCCGGGCTGCCGGACTCCCGCCTGGCCGCGCTCGGCGACGGCCAGTTCCCGGGCCTGTCCGAGTGCGTCGCCGGAGAAGCCCACGGTGCGCAGGTGACCGCGAACACTCGCGCGGTACTGGCGGACAAGTCGTTCAAGGGCACCCCGACCGTGCTGATCAACGGCACCGAGTTCTCCGTCAGCGGTGCCGAGGACCTGCGGGGTGCCATAGACGCCGCCAAGGGCTGAGGACCCTATCGTCGTCTCAGGAACGCCCAGTAGGGTTGTCCCCGACCTGCCCCGATTCGTCGGGGCGTATCCGCGCTGAAGGACATTGACGTGAGTTCCAACCGGGTTATCGACCCTCGGGCCGCCGAGCGGCGCCGCTCCATCCTGATCATGATCGTCGCGACCATCGTGCTCATCGCCGTCGCCGTGGGCGTCATCTTCTGGGCCACCAGCGGCCACAAGAAGCAGGGAGACGGCGCCGATCCGCTGAACCTCGGCAACGCGACGCCGACCGTCCTGACCGACGGTGCGATCCGGTTCACCGGTGCCCCGGCGGGCACCACACCGAAGGTCGTGGTCTCGATCACCGAGGACTTCCAGTGCCCGGCGTGTAAGGCCTTCGAGACCGCTTTCGGCCCGACACTGGCCACGTATCACGACAACCCGCAGGTCGCGCTCGACTACACCACCATCAACATGCTCGACCGTTCGTCGAGCGGAACCCGCTACTCGACTCGCGCCGCGAACGCCGCTCTCTGCGTCGCCGAGACCACCGGCAAGGATCACGACTTCAGCAAATGGCTGGAGTTCCACAACCTGATGTTCGCCGATCAGCCCGCCGAGGGCGGCACGGGTCTGCCCAACAAGCAGATCCTCGCGATCGCCAAGCAGGCCGGTGTCGAGGGCATCGACAAGTGCGTGCGGGACATCGACTACGGCAACTGGATCGTCAAGAACTCCGAAAAGGTGATGAGCGAGCCCGGCTTCAGCGGCACTCCGAACGTGCGGATCAACGGCAAGGTCGTTGAGCTGAGCAGCCCCGAAGACCTGCAGAAGCAGATCGACGACGCCGTCAAGGCCGGATCGTGACCGCCGAATCCGGCACCTCCACACCGGATTCGGCGGTCGACGGTGTCCCCGACCTCGCGGACACCGTCGCCTCGGAGATCTCCGACGCATCGGCCGACGTGACCGACGATGCCGTCGGTCCGGCGGTGCACCCGCTGCTGGCGCGGCGGCCGATCGGCGTCGTCACGTCGTGGGTGATGCTGGTCTGCGGTGTCCTCGGCATGGCAGCGTCGGCGACGCTCACCATCGAGCGCATCGATCTGCTGATCAACCCGGCGAATACGCCGTCGTGCAACTTCAGCCCGATCCTGTCGTGCGGTTCGGTGATGGTGACCGAGCAGGCGCGGTTCTTCGGTTTCCCCAACCCGCTGCTCGGCATGCCGGCGTTCGCGGTCATCCTGACCACCGCGGTGCTCTCGGTCGGCCGCGTCCAGCTGCCGCGCTGGTACTGGATCGGCCAGACCCTCGGCCTGTCCATCGGGTTCGTCTTCGTCAACTACCTGGCGTTCCAGAGCATCTACCGCATCAACGCGCTCTGCCCGTACTGCATGGTGGTGTGGACCATCACCCCGATCCTGCTGAACCTCAGCCTTTCCCGCGCCCTCGGCGACGGCCCGCGCAGCCGCCTGGCCCGCGACCTGAGCTGGATGCTGCTGATCGTCTGGTACGCGATCGTGATCGTCTGTGGGGGACAACGCTTCTGGGACTACTGGGTCACGCTGTTCTGATCCCTCTTGCTTTTCGGACGCGGCCGCGGAGGATGTCCTTCCTCCGCGGCCGCTCGGCACTAGCGATCGCACCGATCACGAGAGCGGGCTGCGGAGGGCTCGAAAGAACATCCTCTGCGGCCGCTCCCAGCGGAGAGTTCCGCGATCCGGCAGGCGATTGTCGTCGACGTTCGAGGCGGCCCGGACGACTGCATCGTTCCGAGGGTTCTGCACGCTCCGCTGACCAAGGCCGCCGATGCCGGTCGCGGTCTCCTCGGCGGAGTTTGGTGGTCGAGCGGAGCCGAGACCTCGATCCACATCTCCACTGAGGCCACACATCCACCGTCAAACCGAGACTCCCCCATGACGGTCGAGCGGAGTGGAACCACAACCCACCGACCCGGCCGTCGCCCCAGCAGGGACCAGCCGGGACTCAAACCGGGCCACCGCACGGACGGTCTTCGACACCGGTTCTCTCGTCGCCGGGCTCAGCCTGCTGCCGGAGCACTCCTCGAGACGACCGGCCGGCGTCGCGGGCTATTCGATGGCGCCGCCGATGACCCAGCCCAGCATCGCGATCGTCGCGTGCGGGCCGCTGGCCAGGCCCGGCGGGAGAACCGAACCGTCGACGACCCGCAGGCCGGCGACACCGGGCACACCACCCAGGGGATCGACCAGCACACCCAGCGGGAGGGTGCCCGAGGCGTGCTGGGACATCCCCACCACCGGGTCCACCTCTACCGAACCGGGAACCACCAACTCGCCGAACTCCGGCGACGACAGCATCTCGGACACGACCGACACCCAGCGCTCCATCCGGGCCAGCGATGCCGCGTCCGGCGCGCCCAGATCGAGACGGCCGTCCCGCCACGATCCGGCCGCCGCGTGCGCCAGATCGGTCACCCCTACGGGAATCCCCCGCGAGGGCACTCCGTCGATGAAGCTCGCGAAATCGTCACCGTAGCAACGAATCTCGATTCCATCGTCGGCGTGAACCACCGACTGCAGCAGCGCGGGCGCCGATACCGGGTGCCGCGGCGCGAAGCGCACGATCCGCTCGGCATGTTCTTGCGGCACCAGCGAATCCAGCCCCAGCCCGGCGAGCACACCGCTGCGTGCCAGCAGCGCCGCCGTCCCGAGCGTCCCCGCGGACAGGATCACCGCCCCCGCGGTGACCACGTCCGCGCCGATCCGGACTCCGGTGACCCGGCCCCCGCGCACCAGTACCTCATCAACCGGCGCCTCCCCGGCAAGACTCAGCGTGGCCGGCGCCCTCCCCTCCGCGGATGCCAGCGCCTCGGCGGTCGTGACCCGCCGGCCGTCACGCCGGTTAGTCCGCACCCGAAGCAGTCCCGGCCGCGCCCACTCGGCCGCCGTCCCCGATTCCCCCGTGGCGTGCTGTTCCGTGGTCGCCGGACGACCATCGGGCAGCAGGCGAGCGCCCGCGTCCGCCGACCAGTACTCCTCGAAGGTTCGCGGTACGTCGCCGAGCTCGTCATCGGCGAACTCCGACACCCCCAGCAGTTCCTCGACCGCGCGATAGCCCGCACCGAGACGCTCCGGCGTCCACCACTGCGGCCAGTCGGCGAAGTCCGCGAGGTGCGGACGCAGGAAGTATCCGCCGTTGATCGCCGATGACCCGCCCAGTCCGCGACCGCGGACCACCGGCCGCCCACCGGCCTCCGGGATCGCCGCGGCCCGCACCGGATCACCGAGCGGCAGACGGCGCAGCATCGTGGTCTCGGGACCGGGTGGTTCCACGGGGCCCCGCTCCACCAACAGCACCGAGCGGTCACCGCGCTCGGCCAGGCGGGCCGCCACCAGGGCGCCCGCCGTCCCAGCGCCCACGACCACGACGTCCGCGGACCGCGGCAACTCCGGACTCATCGCCGGTGACGGCCCTGGGCCGTGTGTCCGGAGTCTTCTCCGTAGGCATCGGCGGATCCGCTGGGCGGCCGGCAAGGCAGAGGAAGGAGGCATAGCGGCGCCATGCCGGCCGACGACGACGCCGCCAGGCGCTGCGCGGACCGCCGAGGACCGGAAAGAGACTCAGGAGACATGGCCTAGAGCCGCAGCATCGGTCGCAGCGCGCTCGGGCTGGCCTGCTTCACAACGCCCTGCCAGAGTCCGGTGCCATACGCCAGATCATCGAGCCGATGCATCAGGAGAAAGCCGACCGGCCCCATCGCCGGGGCCCGCGACTCCAGCAACTGGACCCGAACCCAGGTCGCGATGCCTTCGGCGATCGCCAACTGCCACACCAGATTCCGGAACCTCGACCAGAACAGCGAGACCACCAGCGTGACCGGCCAGTAGTGCCGCAGCAGAGCTTGCGCCGCCTGCAACAGGCCGAATGCGAGGCCACGGCCGACGAAACCGGCGGCCATCATCTCGCGGCCGGGCACGCCTTCCAGTGCGTTCCGGGTCCGGTAGATCGAGTGCAGGGCCAGGATCGCCGAGATCAGAAGACCGAGCCGAGTCCGCGTCAGCAGCCCGATCACGGCCGCCGCCATCGGCACGGTCGACATCACCGGCGCCGCCACCGGGCCGTGCCGCGCGGCCAGCTCGGCCGCCCCGGTGCCGTAGTAGCGGTGACGATCGAGCAGTTCCGACAGCGATTCCCGGTGGTCGTGACGCACCTTCGCCACCGGGTCGTAGTACACGCGCCAGCCGGCGTGCTGGGTGCGCCAGCAGAGATCCACGTCCTCGGCCACGCGCAGTGACTCGTCGAATCCGAGGAATCCCTCGCGCCGCACCACCATCGCCGCGCTCGGAACGTACGCGAGCGCCGTGCCGGACGCCACCATCGCTTCGCGGGGCCCCATGTCGAGCGACGAGTGCGCATTCGCGTAGCGCGAGACCACCGATCCGCCGGACGGACGGCGCCGTCCGACGATCCGCGGCGCCACGATCGCGACCTTCGGATCGGAGAAGTGCCCGAGCAGCATGGTGAGCCAGTCGCGGGTGGGTACGGTGTCGGAGTCCAAGAAAGCCACGAAATCGGTGGCGGCCGCGGCGAGACCTGCGTTGCGGGCGGCGGCCGGACCTCGGTTCTCCGGCAGCCGGATCAGCGTCACCCCCTCGCCCTCGGCGTGGATGGGCGTGGCCGAGCCGTCGTCGACCACGATCATCCTGGTCGCCCCGCGGGCCCGCAGCAGGGTGTCGATCCCGGCCTGGTTGTCACGCACCGGGATCACGATCGTCACCGAGTCGTGCGCGGGGCCGCCCATCGGTCTCGGCAGCCCGATGCCGGAGTCCAGGAGGGTGCGCGCCAGAGATCGAGTCGCCGGGTCGTGCACGGCGATCCGGCCGTCGGCGGAGGTCATCCCCAGGGCCGCGTCGGAGAGTTTCAGCACGCGGGTCGGCGATCCGCCGACCAGATAGCGCAGGTCGCGCCGACGCACACAACTCTGGTCGATCTGTACCTGGAAGCCGTCGGGCAGCACGTCGGTCGCCGGCCCGGTGGCGGGCGCGCTCATCGGAGCCGTCCGGTCTGGTCCACGTGCCAGCCGAGCACCGCGGCGGACAACCGATCGGCCGCCGCCGACAGATCACGCTTCCCCGCCTCCGCGGTGGCGCCGGTCGGATCGCCGAGCACCCCGTTCGGGCTCACTCCGGCGACACCGTGCGCGCGAAGATCGTCCAGCAGTTCCCCGATCGGCCGCGTGTCGCCCGGCCGGGCGCGATCCATCCGCACCTGCGACGGCGAGATGTCAAGCAGCACAGAGGTTTCCGTGCGACCGGCGTGCGCGTCGGCGCCATCGAACATACAGGGGAACCAGGCCACGTCGCGCCCCTCGTCGCGGAGCCGGCCGACGGCGGACACCAGCGCGTGAGCGTTGCCGCCGTGGCCGTTGACGAAGACCAGGCGCGATGCCCAGCGGCATGCGCTGCGGCCGAACTCCAGCAGGAGCAGGGCGAGCGCCTCGGTGCCGATGGAGACCGTCCCCGGGAAGCCCTCGTGTTCGCCGGACGCCCCGTAGGGAACGGTCGGGGCGAGGAGGCAGGACGGCGCTCCCGGCTGTGCCGAGACGGCGACGAGTCCGCGCGCGGCGACCGCCTCGGCGATCTGCGAATCGGTGCCGAACGGCAGATGCGGACCGTGCTGCTCTGTCGAGCCCAGGGGAACCAGCAGGGTCGGCTCGTCCGCCGATGCCACGTCCGGCCACACCGATGAGGCGAGATGCCGCACTGACGAGTTCACCTGCCTGAGTGCCCCCGTCGCCGTTTCCATTGCGACGACTCTACCGACGCACGCCGTCGGGGTGAACCCTCCGCTCGGGATGATTCATCGAGCCTCGCGCCCGCCGAGCCCCTTGCGAACCAGGGACCACAGCCGTAGCCCAGATCACACTGTGCCATGCTGGAACTCGCCGATGGGATCCCCTCGTCGAGGGTCCCGCCATCGCCGTCCCCACCGAGGAGATCAGCACATGACCACGCCTTCGCGTCAGCCGTCCGGCCGCTCCGGCCCGCTCGCCGCCATCCGCGTCATCGAGTTCGCCGGGATCGGTCCCGGCCCGCACGCCGCGATGCTGCTCGCCGATCTCGGCGCCGACGTGGTCCGGGTGCAGCGACCGAATCAGCTGCCCGCCGAGGGCACCACGCCGGACGCGCTGCTGCGCGGCCGGCGCGTGGTGGAGGCCAATCTCAAGAACCCCGCCGACCGGGAGACCATCCTCAATCTGGTCGCCAAGGCCGACGTGGTGCTCGAGGGCTTCCGCCCCGGCGTGATGGAACGTCTCGGTTTCGGGCCCGATGACCTCGCCGCCGTCAACCCCTCCTTGATCTACGGTCGCATGACCGGATGGGGGCAGGACGGTCCGCGCGCCGAGCTCGCCGGGCACGACATGAACTACATCTCGCTGACCGGCATGCTGCACGCGATCGGCCGCACCGATGAGAAGCCCACTCCCCCTCTGAATCTGGTCGGCGATTTCGGCGGCGGCTCGATGTTCTTGGTGATCGGGATCCTGGCCGCACTCGTCGAGCGCAGCGTCTCCGGCAAGGGCGAGGTGATCGACGCCGCCATGGTCGACGGCGCCTCCGTGCTCGGCCAGATGATGTGGGCCTTCCGCGGCACCGGTATGTGGCAGGACAAGCGCGGCGTCAACTTCCTCGACACCGGCGCCCCCTTCTACGAGGTGTACGAGACCTCCGACGGCAAGTGGATGGCCGTCGGCTCCATCGAGCCGCAGTTCTACGCTCTGCTGCTCGAGGGTCTGGGGATCGACCCCGAGTCGCTGCCGCACCAGATCGATGCCTCCCGCTGGCCGGAGATGAAGGAGCGTTTCGCCGAGGTCTTCAAGACCAAGACCCGCGACGAGTGGACCGCGGTCTTCGACGGCACCGACGCCTGCGTGTCGCCGATTCTGGACTTCACCGAGGCCCCGAACGACCCGCACCTCGCCGCGCGCGGCACCCTGGTCGAGATCGACGGCGTGATGCAGGCGCAGGTGGCGCCGCGCTTCGCGCGCTCCGCCACCCGGACGCCGGAGCCCCCGACCCGGGTCGCCACCGATCCCGCCGCCCTCTGGAACGACTGACCTCCGGACAACCGGCCGGGGCGACCACGGTCGCGCGAAGTGCAGACGGCCGAGCATAACCCCTGACCGAGCGCCGGCTATGACGGCCGAGGTCTCGACTCCGCTCGACCCGCATCTCCGTCGAGATCAGCCCCCACGACCAGCGGGCGGTCTCGACTCCGCTCGGCTGGGGCATGACGCCATGCCCCAGCCGAGCCAGAGCACATGGGCGCTCGGGCGAAGCCGACGACAGCCGAGCCGAGACACCAACGCCCAGCCCCCACTGTCGAGCACCGTCTATGACGGTCGAGCGCTACCTACGACGGTCGGGGTCTCGACTCCGCTCGGCCCACGTCTCCGTCGAGACCCAGACCCCGTGACCTGCGGGTGGTCTCGACCGGCATGGGGCTCGATCGACATGAGCCCAACCGACACGACCCGGGCCGACCACGGAACTAGAACGTGTTACAGTTCCGGGCATGGGCAGGTTCGACGGGCAAGTGGTCTACATCAGCGGGATCGCGCGGGGGCAGGGGCGTAATCACGCCATTCGATTCGCGCGGGAGGGCGCCGCGGTCATCGGGATCGACGTGGCCGGACCCGTCGTCGACCACGCGACGTATCCGCCGGCCACCGAGGACGATCTCGCGGAGACCATCGCGCTCGTCGAGGCCGAGGGCGGCGAGATCCTCGCCCGCCGGGGAGACATCCGCGACCTGGCTTTCCAGGAGCAGCTCGCCGCGGACGGCGCGGCACGGTTCGGCCGTCTCGACCACGTGGTCGCGAACGCCGGGATCCTCACCTGGGGACTCGTCTGGGAGATGACCGAGGCGCAGTTCAGCGACGTCGTCGACGTCAATCTGGTCGGCACCTGGAAGACCCTCAAGGCCACCATCCCGCAGATGCTCGAGGCGCGCAACGGCGGGTCGATCACCATCATGTCGTCGGTCGCCGGGCTGAAGGCGATGCCCGTGCAGGCGTCGTACTCGGCGTCCAAGTTCGGCCTGCGCGGCCTCGCCCAGACCGCGGCGAAAGAGCTGGGCCCCAAGCACATTCGGGTCAACACCGTGCACCCGTACGCGGTCGACACCCCGATGGGACTGAACGACACGTCGGCCAGGCAGGCGTTCCAGGACTGGGGCATGCACTTCCCCGCGCTGCTCCCGTATCACCCCGTCGCGGCGCTCGACGAACTCACCGACGCCGTCTTCTATCTCGCCTCGGCGCCCTCGGTGACCGGCGCCGAGTTCCAGATCGACATGGGCCACTCCAAGGTCTGACTTCCGCCCGAAGGGTGGCAGGCTAGGAGTCGTGCACGACCCGCTCGCCGCTCCCGGCATCCCGCCCAGGTCCGTCATGGTCGACGTGACCCTCGGCGTCGTGGTCGCCGCCGCGGCGGTCGTCGAATACCCGCGGACACCGGTCACGATCGCGGTCGGCGTCCTGGTGGCGGTCGCGGTCGCCTGCCGCCGGATCGCACCGTCGATCATGATGCCGCTCGCCCTGATCTCGGCGGCCCTGCAGGTCGGCTTCCTCCAGGTCGCCGTGATTCCGAGCCTGGCATACGCGCTGCTGTTCTTCGTCGCGGGCGGCTCGGCGCACCAGGCCGTGCGGCGGATCTCGCTCGCCGTGGCGATCGCCGGCTCCGCCGTCGCCGCCTGGACACTGATCCACCGCTCGGTGAGCGAGTTCGGCAACGACCCCGGCGTGCTCGACTTCGCGGCGGCCTACGCCGGCAGCGCCATCGTCGTCGTCGGCGGCTGGACGTACGGATTCACCCGGTACCAGCGCCGCACCGTCGAGGAGGCGCGCGTCGCCGAGACCATCGCCGAACTCGAGCGGCGCCGCCTGCTCGAGCTGTACGACGAGCAGGCCGAGCGCTCCCGCCTGGCGCGGGACATGCACGACGTCGTCGCGCACTCGCTCGCCGTGGTGATCGCGCAGGCCGAGGGCGCGCGCTTCGCGCTCGCGTCGTCGCCGGACGACGCGGCGGCCGCACTGGGGGTGATCGCCGGAACCGCGCGGGAAGCGCTCGGCGAGGTCCGGGGCGTCCTGCAGGAGTTGCGCAGCGGCGATACGGCGGCGCAGGCCACCGCGCACGACCGCACCCGGTTGTTCGAGCGGATGCGCGCCGCGGGCATGACCCTGGCTACCGAGCAACTGGGCGACCCCGCGAACGCCGATGCGGCCGTCGCGGCGACGGTCCACCGGATCCTCACCGAGGCGCTCACCAACGCCCTCAAACACGGCGATCTGAGTGAGCCGGTGATCGTGGTGGACGACTGGCGCGACGGGGCCGCGCTGACCGTGCGCAACGCCGTTCCCGCCGAGCCGCACCGCGCGATCGGCGCCGGTCACGGCATCCTCGGGATGACCGAGCGGGCGGCGACGGTCGGGGGCACCGTCCGCAGCGCAGCGGCCGGCGACCACTGGGTACTGGAACTGTCCGTGCCGACACCGAAAGGGCCCCGCCCATGATCCGCGTCGCGCTCGTCGACGACCAACCGCTCTTCCGCGACGGCATCGCCATGATCCTGGCGAGCCAGCCCGACATCGACGTGGTCGCCGAGCTCTCGAGCGCCCGCGACGTGCCCGCGATGGTCGATGAGGCAGGCCCCGACGTGATCCTGATGGACGTCCGCATGCCCGGCATCGACGGCATCACCGCGACCGCGGGCCTGGTCGCCGCCCGCGGCGACGGGGCCCCGAAGGTGCTGGTACTCACCACGTTCGATGACGACGACGCCGCCGCGTCGGCGATCGAGGCCGGTGCGAGCGGGTTTGTACTCAAGGACGCCCAGCCCGATTTCCTGCTGGCCGCGATCCGCGCGGTGGCCGACGGCAGCCAGGTGGTGGCAGCCTCGGCGACCCGGCGGCTGTTCGAGCAGACCCGCGTCCGGAGCGGCGGCCCCGGACCCGAATACGACGCGCTCACTCCCCGCGAACGGGAGATCCTGGTGCGCGCGGCCCAGGGGCTGTCCAACGCCGAGATCGCGGCCGCCGAGTATCTGTCCGAGGCGACGGTCAAGACGCACGTCTCCCGGATCCTGACCAAACTGAATCTCCGCGACCGCGTGCAGCTGGTGGTCTACGCATACGAACACGGCCTCGTCTGAGACGATCCGGCGAAGACCGGACCGCTCCGCGTACATCTCAAGGATGACCCGGGGTCCGTCCTGCGGATGAACGCAATTGCACATCGCGGCCGATGTGGCCGTTGATCAGCGGAAATACCGTGGAAACCATGCAAAACACCACATCAGGACGCTCCGCCGTCACGGTCCGCAACGTCTCCCGCGTCTACGGCGACGCCCGCAATCCCGTCCACGCGCTGCGCGATGTCAGCCTCGACCTGAACCGCCGGGAGTTCACCGCCGTCATGGGTCCCTCCGGCTCCGGGAAGTCGACCCTGATGAACGTGATCGCCGGCCTCGACGAGGTCTCCTCCGGCCAGATCTACGTCGGCGGCACGCCGATCGCCGGCCTGAACGACACCGGCCGGACCACACTTCGCCGCCATCACATCGGATTCGTCTTCCAGTCGTTCAATCTGGTGCCGACCCTCACCGCGGACGAGAACATCCGGTTGCCGTTCATCCTCGCCGGACGGACGATCGACGCGCAGACCCAGGCCTGGATCGCCCACCTCATCGGTGTCCTCGGTCTGCGAGACCGGCTCGACCACAAGCCGGCCGAGCTCTCCGGCGGTCAGCAGCAGCGGGTCGCGATCGCGCGCGCACTGGCCGGGCGGCCGACGATCATCCTCGCCGATGAGCCGACCGGCGCCCTGGACACCAGGACCAGTCGCGAGGTACTGGCACTGCTCACCACCGCCGCCCGCGAGTACGGACAGGGCATCGCCATGGTGACCCACGATCCGGTGGCGGCGTCGTACGCGGACCGCATCGTGGTCCTGGCCGACGGACGGGTGGCCGGCGAATACGGCAGGCTCGACCCGCGGCAGATCTCCGACCTGCTGATCAACCTGGAGGTGGCGGCATGAGGGCCACCAGCGCACGGCTGATCGTGGGCCGCCTCCGCGAGGTCTCGACCATCGGCGTGGTCAGCGCACTGTCGGCGGCATACGGGACCACCCTGTTCGGCGCGAGCGACATCCTGAAACGACTGTCCGCCTCGCGTGGCGGATCGGCCGGTGCCGCACTAGACGTGGTCGCGGCGGTGTTCATCATGATCGCGCTGTTCGTCGCGGCGATCGTGATCGCGGGCGGTGTCGACACGGTGATCGCCGGTCGCCTCCGCCAGCTGACCCTGCTGCGGCTGATCGGTGCGGACAGCCGCCAGTTGCGCGCCGGCCTGTTGCGGGCGGTGGTCCGGGTCGCCACCCTCGGCGCGCTGGTGGGAGTGGCCTGTGGTGCCGTGATCCTCGTGATCGTGCGCGCGGTGCTGCGCGCCCGGGATCAGATCCCGGCGGGACACTACGCGGTGGTTCCGGCCGGTGCGATCGTCGTCACTCTCGCGGTGGTGGCGACCGCGGCGGCGGCCACCGTGATCGGTGCGCGCCGTCCTCTCGGCGCGACCGCACTGCGCGGCGCTGCGCCGGTCCGGTCCGGTCTGCGTGGCGCCGTCGCGGCGATCACCGCGATGCTCGGTGCCGCGATGCTGGCGGCCGCCTGCGTCCTCGGGGAACGCGGCAGCCTCGCGGGTTTCGGATTCGCCTTCTTCGGCGCGGCCACCGTCGGCGTCGGCGTGCTGCTCGGCGCACGCCTGTTTCTGCCGCGATTGGTGACCGCGACGGCACGGCTCGGTGGGAACGGTCCGGCCGCGCTCGTCGCCCGGAAGAACGCGGTGAGCGATCCGGCCCGCACATCCAGGTCGACGGTCGGCCTGCTGATCGGTGTCACACTGATCACCACGATCGCGGCCGGGATGAACGCGCTGGAGCGTTCGGTCCGGTCGTGGCACGACCTGACGCCCGCTCAGATGGCCGACACCGAGCGTCTCTTGTCCGCGACCTCTGCGGTGCTGATCGCGCTGATCGCGATCTCGGCGGTGATCGCCGGCGTCGGCTTCGTCTCGACGATGTCGCTCACCGTGATCGCCCGGACCCGGGAGATCGGCATGCTCCGCGCGATGGGTTTCACCGCGCAGCAGGTGCGCGCCATGATCAGTCTCGAATCGCTGGCTCTGTCGGGAACCGCGGCGCTCGCCGGACTCGGGTTCGGGCTCATCTTCGGTTCTGTCGGCAGTCAGTCACTCGTCGGCTCCGTGACCTCCGGCTTCGAACTCGGACTGCCGTGGCCTGCCCTGGTCGGAACCCTGGCGGCGACCGCCGTTCTGGTGCTCCTCGCGTCGCTCCCACCGAGCCGTCGCGCGGTCGCGATCGCGCCGACCGAGGCGCTCGCCATGTCGTGACCGGCGGGCGGCCGGGACCGTTGCGGCGGCACCCGCCGCGGACGACGCCGACGCACTCGAACGCGACACGAACGGCGGGCCCGGAATCCGGGCCCGCCGTTCGCGGGTTCAGAAAGCGACCGCTACTCGCCGAAGACGCGCTCGAAGCCCTCCGGGATGATGAGGTCGGAACGATCGAGATCGGCGACGTCGGCCTTCCCGAGTCCCATCAGCGAGGAATCCAGGCCCATCCGGAGCAGGTCGAGGACGTTCTCGACACCGGTCTGGCCGTTCGCGGCGAGGCCCCACAGGTAGGCGCGGCCGATCATCACGGCCTTCGCGCCGAGGGCGAGCGCCTTGGCCACGTCACTGCCGCGGCGGATGCCGCCGTCGAGCAGCACGTCCACATCCTTGCCGACCGCGTCGGCGATGGGGCCGAGCACCCGGATGGTGGCCGGGGTGCCGTCGAGGTTGTTGCCGCCGTGGTTGGAGACCGAGATGGCGGTGGCACCGATGTCGACGGCCCGCTTGGCGTCGTCCATGCGGGTGATCCCCTTGACCATGAACTCGCCGCCCCACTGCTCGCGCAACCACTGAAGGTCCTCCCAGGTGGGCGGCGGGGTGTTCATCCAGGTGCCGTACACATCGAAGAAGGTGGGGCCGGGCTCGCCCTTGTGCGCGATGTTCGGCGCGGACAGGTCCGGGATCAGGAGCTTACCGTCACGGAACCAGCTCATCGCGTAGCTCGGCTTGGTGATCATCTCCGGCGCCAGCTTGGCGACGGCGCGGACGTCGACCTTCTCCGGGATCTCCGGGCTGCCCCAGTCGCGGCCGACGTTGAAGACCCAGTCGGTGGTGACGATCAGGCCCTTGCAGCCGGCCTCGCGGGCGCGCTGGGCGCGGGCCAGGATGTCCTCGCGGCTACCGAGCCAGTAGATCTGGAAGAAGATCTTGTCGTTGACGGCGGTCACCTCTTCGACGGGCTTGGAGGCGAAGCTCGACAGCCCCATCGCGGTGCCGCGGGCGGCGGCGGCCCGGGCGACGGCGACCTCGCCGTCGGGGTTCACCGCCTGCACCCCGGTCGGGGAGATCATCACCGGGAACGAGAGTTCCTGTCCCATCACCGTCGTGGTGAGGTTGCGCTCGGGCGTCGCTCCCACGACATGCGGTGCGAAACCGAGTTCTTTGAAGGCCTCGACGTTGTCGTTGACGGTGATACCGGCCTGGGTGCCGGCCACCAGCGACGAGTAGACGGTCTTCGGGAGACGCTTCTTCGCACGACGCTGCGCCTCCCCCACGGTCTCGAACCACGGGTTGCGGCGCCACGGGTTCTGTTCAAGGAGTTCGGACAGCTTCGACATGGGGATGGGGACCTTCTCGGATGGGGGTGGAACGAAAATTGTTGCCGGGCAACGGGTTCAGTGCGTGCCGCAGGCACCCGACGAACACCCGGTGGCGGTCGTCGGCAGGAACCCGGCGAGCGGGTTCTCGTCGCAGTCGCGCGAGGGCGGGCGGGTCATGAGCGTGAGCGGCACACCGCGCGAATGGTCCTTGTTGGCGGTGGGCTTGCTGCGCTCACCGGCCAGCAGCGATTCACCGAAGCCCTGGACGCACTCGGGGTCGGGGCCGTCGAGCGGCAGGCCGGTGAAGAACTTGGCCGCCATGCAGCCGCCGCGGCAGGCGTCGAAGTGCGCGCACTTGGTGCAGGCGCCGGCGCTCTGCGGTTCACGCAGCTGCGTGAACAGGTCGCTGCGCTGCCATATCTCCTGAAAACCGCCGTCGCTCAGGATGTTTCCGGCGAGGAAGTTCTCATGGATGGCGAACGGGCAGGCGTAGACGTCGCCCACCGGGTCGATCAGGCAGACCACACGGCCGGCGCCGCAGAGGTTGAGGCCGGGCAGACCGCTGCCGCTGCCGCCGCCCTTGCTGAAGGCGGACAGGTGGAAGAAGGAGTCGCCGGTGAGCACACGGTCACCGTGCTCCACGAGCCACTCGTACAGGTCGCGCTGCTGCTCGGGCAGGGGATGCAGGTCGTCCCAGACGTCGGCGCCGCGGCCGGACGGGCGCAGCCGGGTGATGCGCAGGGTGGCGTCGTACTTGTCGGCGAGGGCTTTGAACTCGTCGAGCTGGGTGACGTTCTCGCGGGTCACCACGACGCTGATCTTGGCGTCCTTGAAGCCCGCGTTCTTGAGGTTCTCCAGCGCGCGGACGGCCATGTCGAACGAGCCGGGGCCGCGCACGGCGTCGTTCACCTCGGCCGTCGCCCCGTCGAGCGAGATCTGGACGTCGACGTAGTCGGTGGCCGCAAGACGCTGCGCCACTTCGGCATTGATCCGCAGGCCGTTGGTGGAGAACTTGACGCCGACCTGGTGGTCGACGGCGTAGTCGACCAGTTCCCAGAAGTCGGGGCGGACCGTCGGCTCGCCGCCGCCGATGTTGACGTAGAAGACCTGCATGCGCTGCAACTCGTCGATGATCGCCTTGCACTGCTCGGTGCTCAGCTCGCGCGGGTCGCGCTTACCGGAGCTGGACAGGCAGTGCACGCACGCGAGGTTGCACGCGTAGGTGAGTTCCCAGGTGAGACAGATCGGGGCGTCGAGCCCCTTCTCGAACTGATCCACCAGGCGGCCGACCTTGGGCGGCGTCGCGGTCGGCAGATCGAGCCGAGGGGCGGTCGACGGCAGATCGGAGACGGACGGGCGAAGGGCTTCAATGGTCATCGCGGTTCACTTCTCGTCGCGGACGGTGATCATCCCGGACTCGGCCAGGGCGGTCAGTGCTTGCAGGTAGAGCGGTCGCTGGTCGTCGGTGATGCCGGCGGCCGCCAGGGCGGACTCCGCGTCGCGATGCTCGGCCAGCGACTGCACCAGATCGACGACGACGAGGTTCTTCAGGAAGCTCAGCTTGCGGGTCCCGAAGTGGTACAGCAGGGCCCCGAACGGCTCCGGGCGGATGGCCACCGACGGATTGACGCGCCAGGGCCGGGAAAGATCGAAGGACGTGCTTCCGGCGGCCGCGAGGCCGCCGGAAGCACTGGTCGACGCGGTGGTCATCAGTAGACGCCGCACATCCCGTCGATGGAGACTTCCTCCACCAGCGATTCGGTGACGAGCTCTTCCCGAGTGTCCTTATCGGCCATGTGAACCAACCTCCTTCTAGGCTGTCCAGTGGTTCACGACACACTGTAATGACACCGGGTGCAAAATCAACCCGTACCGAAAAGTAGCCGAAGAACCCATCCGAAAGGACAGGTCATGAAGAGACCAGCGGGACGGCCCCAGGCGACCTCGCGCGCCGAACTCAGCAATCTCGCCATCGACCTGTTCATCGAGCGGGGCTTCGAGGAGACCAGCGTCGACGACGTCGCGGCGGCCGGCGGCATCGCGCGCCGCACGCTGTTCCGCTACTTCCCGTCGAAGAACGCGATCCCCTGGGGCGACTTCGACAGCCACCTCGCGAAGATGCGGCTCCGGCTCCGCAACACCCCCGCGGGCCTCCCCCTCGGCGAGGCCCTCCGCCGAGCCCTCATCGACTTCAACGACGTCCCCGACGTGGAGCACGAACACCACCGCCGGCGCATGCAACTCCTCCTGGGAGTGCCTGCGCTGCAAGCACATTCAATGCTGATGTACGCCGAGTGGCGGCAGATCGTGGCCGAGTACGTCGCCGGCCGGCTCGGTATGCGGCCGGACGGCCACATCCCGCAGACCGTCGCGTGGCAACTCCTCGGCGTCTCCCTCGCCGCCTACGAACGCTGGCTCGCCGACCCCTCATCGGACCTGCTGGCGCTGCTCGACGAGGGCTGCACCGTCCTGACCCACGGCCTCAGCGCCCTGGACGCCTGACATGCCGTCCGGATCGCGATACGTCTGCGATCCGGGGCCTGCTAATCTTGACTAGAACACGTTCTAGTTATCCGGAAGGGTGCCCATGGCCGAGCTGACCCCGCACTCGTCGCGGAGCGCGATCCTGACGGTCGCCGCGGTGATCGACGAGACCGCGGACGCTCGCAGCATCGTCTTCGAGCTGCCGGAGTCGCACACGGACAAATTCAGCGACTACCTGGCCGGCCAGTTCCTGACCCTGCGGATCCCGAGCGAGCAGACCGGTTCGGTGGCCCGCTGCTACTCGCTGTCGTCCGCACCGGGCCGCGGCGAACTGCCCACCGTGACGGTCAAGCGCACCGCCGACGGCTACGGCTCCAACTGGCTCTGCGACAACCTCGCCCCCGGCTGCCAGATCGAATCCCTGCCCCCGTCGGGCGTCTTCACACCGGCGAACATCCACGCCCCGCTGCTGCTGATCGCCGCGGGCTCCGGCGTCACCCCGGTGATGTCGATCCTCAAGACGGCGCTGGCCACCGGCACCGGACCGATCACCTTCTTCTACGCCAACCGCAGCGAGAACGACGTGATCTTCGCCCGCGAGCTACGCGAGCTGCAGGCCGGAAATCCCGGGCGGCTCACCGTGATCCACTGGCTGGAGACGCTCCAGGGCCGCCCGTCGGCGAAGCTGCTGACGACCGCATTCCGGCCCATGGCGGCGACGCACACGGCCTACCTCTGCGGCCCCGGCCCCTTCATGGACGCCGTCCACCAGGGCCTCGCGAAGGCCGGATTCGAGCACCACGCCGTGCACACCGAGGTCTACAACTCGCTCTCCGGCGATCCCTTCGAGGACATCGAACTCGAGGAACTGTCCGCCGACGAGGCCGCGGCCGCCGCCGAGGTGGAAGTGGAACTCGACGGCGACACCCACATCCTCGTCTGGCCGCGCTCACGCTCGCTGGTCGACGTGATGCTGGCCGCCGGGCTCGACGCGCCGTATTCGTGCCAGGAGGGTGAATGCGGGTCGTGCGCGTGCACGCTGACCGAGGGCACCGTCGAGATGGCCAATTCCGGCGCACTCGACCCGGACGACATCGCCGACGGCTACATCCTCGGCTGCCAGGCCAAACCCACCAGCGACAAGCTGAAAGTCGAGTTCTGAGTGTCTGATCACGTGGTGATCGCCGGCGGCGGTCTCGGCGCCTCCCGGCTCGCCGAGGCCCTGCGCGGCAACGACTTTCCCGGCGCGATCACCATCCTCGCCGCCGAGGACCACCCGCCGTACGACAGGCCGCCCCTGTCCAAATCCGTTCTGCTCGGTGACGACGACCGCGTCGACCTCAAACCCGCCGACTACTACGCCGACAACGACATCGACCTGCGGCTGGGCACCCGCGTCACCGGCGTCGACCCCGCGCGCGGCCGGGTCGTCCTCTCCGGTGCGGACGCACCCGCCGAACTGGAGTACGGCACCCTGGTCCTCGCGACCGGACTGCGCCCGCGTCCTTTTCCCGGCGCGGGCGGCGACCTGCCCGGCGTACACGTGATCCGGACCTACGACGACGCCGCCGCGCTCCGCGCCGAACTCGACGGTGCCCGGCGCGCGGTGGTGATCGGCGCCGGCTTCATCGGCTGCGAGGCCTCGGCCAGCCTGACCAAGCGCGGCCTGCGGGTCACGCTCGTGGAACCGGCCCCCGCGCCGCTCGCCGCGGCGCTCGGCCCGGCCGTCGCCCCGTTCGTCACCCGCCTGCACACCGAGGCGGGCGTCGACGTGCGCGCGGCGACGTCGGTGGCGCGGATCCTCGGCGAGGGGCGCGCCACCGGTGTCGAGCTGGACGACGGCACGGTGGTGGACACCGACCTGGTGGTGGTCGGTATCGGCGGCCGTCCGGACCTGGACTATCTCGCGGGTTCGGGGATCGAACTCGCCGACCCGGCGACCGGCGGCGGTATCGCGTGCGACGAGTCCGGCCGTACCTCCGCACCGCACGTCTACGCCATCGGCGACGCCGCGAACTGGGCGGACGAGCGAGGTGCACGACGCCGCGTGGAGCACTGGAACCACACCGTCGACCAGGCCGTGATCGCCGCCGCCGAGATCGGCGGCCACCCGCGGCCCGCGCCGGCCGTGCCCTACTTCTGGACCGACCAGTACGACCTCAAGGTCCAGCTCCTCGGCTCGCCCCGGCCCGACGACACCGTGCACGTGGTGGACGACGACGGCCGGAAATTCCTGGCGTACTACAGCCGCGACGGCGTCCTGACCGGCGTGGTCGGTGCCGGCCGTGTCGGCCGCCTGATGAAGACCCGCCCCCACCTGCTCACCCCCACCCCGGTCGCCGACCTCCTCACGTGACCGTCGAGACCGATCGCCGGCTGAGCCCGCGACACTAGGCCGTGTCTCTAAATCTTCTCCGAAGGCATCGGTGGATCCGCTGGGCGGCTGGCAAGGCGGAGGAGGGAGGCATAGCGGCGCTATGCCGACCGACGACAACGCCGCCAGGCGCTGCGCGGGCCGCCGAGGACCGGAGAGAGATTTTGGAGACGCGGACTAGCCGAGGAGTACCGCAACAGCCCGACTGAGCGAGGGCTCGGCACGACGACGACCCGGGCCTCGACTCCGCTCGATCAACGTGGAAGTCTCGCTACATGACGGTCGCCCTTCGACCGCATGTCGTCGCAAGCTCCGCCACGCGAGCTCAGGACCCGCGGAGTCGAGATCGATCGCGGGAATCCGCCGACGATCTTGCGGCGGAGATCCGCGCCCTGGGCGATCCCGAGCGCGCGGCCGGGCAGCGGCGATTCTTCAAGACCGGCCCGGGCGAGTACGGCGAGGGCGACGTGTTCGCCGGCGTCCGGGTGCCGGTCCTGCGCGCCTACGCCAAGCGGCTCGGCGCCCTGCCTTTCGAGACCGTCACCGCACTGCTCGACGACGAGGTCCACGAGGTCCGGCAGGTCGGGCTCTTCGTCGCCACCGCGAGCGCGGCGAAGGCCGAACCGGCCGTGCGCGCGCACTGGGTCCAGCTCTACCGCGACGCGGTCCGGCGCGGCCGGGTGAACAACTGGGACCTGGTCGACTGCTCCGCGGACCCGCTGCTCGGCACCTGGCTGGTCGAGCGCGGCGACCATACCGAGCTCCTCGACTGGGCGGCCTCCGCCGATCTGTGGGAACGCCGGGTCGGGGTCATCGGCACCTTCGCGTTCATCAAATCCGGTGCGGCACAGCCGATCCTCGACGTGGCGCCGCTGGTGATCGACGACCGCCGCGACCTGATCCAGAAGGCTCTCGGCTGGATGCTGCGCGAGCTCGGCAAGCGCGTCGACCGGCGACTCCTCGAGGACTACCTGGAGGCCCACGCCGCGTATCTGGGCCGCACGGCGCTCAGCTACGCCACCGAACACCTCACCGCCGACCAGCGGGCGCACTACCGCTCACTCCGCCCGCCGACGCGGTAAGACTCGGGCCCGGCTGCCCGCCGGCTGAGCCGCCGAGGCGCCAGCCGGGGAGTGTCGAAGCCACGCCTGGCGGACGTGGGCTCAGCACGACGACGGCAACATGGCGGGTCACGATCCATATTCGCGCACGTGACCGGCCATGTTGCCGTTGTCATGCGGAGTACCGGAGCCACCACCCCGGACGACTGCCCGGCTTCGACACGGCCTCGTCTCTCGGCCTGCTCGGCCGGCGGCGGCGATCCCCGTCCAGACCGGCGGGTGCCCGCACGGGAGAGCCCTCGCTATGCGGCGTTCTCGTCCGAGTGGGACGGGCACGGGCTCTTACGCCACACGATCAGGGCCCCGGCGATCAGCGGGATCTGCAGCGGGAGGCGCGCCCAGGCGATGGTCTTGAGCAGCGGGCCCCTGTCGACCCACAGGCGCACCGTGTTGATGTTCGCCGGGAACACCGCCACGAACAGCGCGGTCGCGAGAGCGGCGGCCGGGCGGCGCGTGCGGCGCGGCAGCAGCGCCGCACCGAGGCCCAGTTCGGCGACCCCCGACGCGTAGGTCAGCGTCCGCGGGTCGGCCGGGATCTCCTTCGGGATGATCGCGTCGAACGGCTTCGGCGCGACGAAGTGCAGCACCCCCATGAACAGCAGCAGACCGGACAGTGCCTTGGCGATGCGATCGACGACCATTTCTCGATTCTACCGATCCACCGGACTACTGCGGCGACACCGGCTCCAGCCGGGCCAGCCGCCAGAGGCCGCCGATCCGCCGCATGGTCGCCCACCGGGCCACTCCCACCGTCTCCGGTTCGGGATCGTCGCCGACGCGGATGGTCTGGTCCACGAACAGCAGCGCGCGGGCGTCGTCGGGCCGCAGATCGGTGACGCCGACGTCGAGCACCTTCACCGACATCGTGATGCGCGAGGCCGTCGCTCCGGGGAAGACGACATCCGGTCCGCGCGCTTCGTAGTCGGCCGCGAGGACCCCGGCGAGCTGCGACGACGTCGCCGTACGGCGCGCGGGGTCGTCGGCGGGGGTGAAGGTCATCAGCGCCTCGGCGGCGGTGGCCGCCGCGTGCTCGACGGCCGCGCGCTCGCCCGATTCGTCCTTCCCACCGCGCAGCGCGAGCACCCCGGCGACCAGCGCGACGATCACCGCCGCGCCGACCACGACGGCCCAGCCGGCCAGAAAGCGCCGGTCGGCCGGCACCGCGATGCGCCGGGTCACGCGATCTTCTCCGTCGCCGCGACCAGCCAGCGGTCCCCGCTGCGGACCATCGTGAGGTGAACCGCGACGCGGTCGGTCCCGGGGGCGCCTCCGACCAGCTGGGGCGCGCTCGCCTGCGCCACCACCACGACACCGACCTTTCCGCGGTCGGCCGGCTGGGCGCCGGCGGAGATCACCCGGCCGGTGCTCGGCGCGCCGAGCCCGGCGACCGCCGCCCGCAGTTGCGGGCCCGCCTGGTCCAGGCGCTCGCGCTGCTCGCCGGTGGTGAGCCCGCGGATCCGGGGCAGATAGTCGTCGGCGTGCGCGGGATCGGCGGTGAGCATCTCGGTGACCGCGTGGGCCGCCGCGGCGCGCGCGGCGTCACGCTCGCGCAGACCGTCCTGCGCCGCCGACCGGGAGGCCAGCGCCCAGCCCGTCACGGCGAGCAGAATCACCGCGCCGATGACCGCGGTCACCGCCGTGAGCCGCGCGGCGGCCCGGCGTCGTCGCGCCCGCAGCCGCAGCCGGCCGGCCGCCGCGATCGCGGCGAGTCGCTCGGCACGCACCGCCTCGTCGTAGTCGTCCCGTGCCGCACGCAATCGCCCCGGGTCCGTCGTGCTCACTGGAGTTCGTCCAGACCGCTCAGCAGCCATCGGTCGCCCGACCGCACGAAATCGGCACTCACCGATTTGACCGCCGAACTGGATTCGGCTCCCGGACCGGCGGTGACCACCACACGCGCGACGACCAGCGCGGTACCCGCCCGAGCCCGCGCTTCGACCACTCCGACCTGCAACGGTTCCCATCGCACCGACTTGACCCCGGCCGGTGGTCCCGCCGACAGGCCGGTGGTGACCGAGGTCGCGAACGCCCCGGTCACCAGGGTGCGCGCATGGGCGCGATCGGCTTGCCAGGTCTCGGCGCGGGCCGAGAAGACCGCCGCGACGATCGGTCCCGCCTGGCGCTGCAACTGGTCCGCGGTGCCCGCCCGTGCCGCCACCGGTGCGCGTGCGTCCAAGGCGAACGCGCAGCACACGGCCGCCGCCATCAGCACCGCGACGGCCGCGGCGATCGCTGCCCACGACCGCGCGGTCAGCGGCGCCTGGAGCCCGCGGACCACCGCCGGCAGCCGGGATCCGGCGTCGTTCGTCATGGCAGGAACACCACGCCCGCGAGTTTCAGGGCTCCGTCCTCGGGGACCATCACCACGCGCAGCCGCAGTTGCCGGTGCTCGACGGCGACGGGACCGGCCGCGGGCGTCGGTGACGGCTCCCCGGCCTTCGCGGGATCGGCGGCCACGCGCACCGAGGCGGCGACCAGCACCACGCCGCGATCGCCCGCTCGGGAGGCGAGGGCCGCACCGTCGATTCGCGCCGACCCGGAGCTTCCGGCGCGTTCGACGAACCGGGTGTATGCCTGCGCCGACTGCGCGAAGGTGTCGTGGAATTCGCCCGTGGCGCCGTCGAGGATCTCCCGGGCCCGCTGCCGGTCGTCGGCATTCGCCGTGAGCAGCAGTTCCACGCGCTGGGCGGCGGCGTCGACCAGTTGAGCGTCGGTGTATCGGGAGGCCCGATCCACCGCCGACCAGACCGCCGCCCCGGCGCCGACGAGGGCGAGCACCGCGATCACGGCGAGGCCGATCCGGAATCCGGTGGACCAGCGTCGTCGTTCACCGGCGGCGCATTCGGCGACCGCGAGCCGGTCCGCCGCGGCACGACGCGCCGCACGCGCGTCGCGCCACCGCCGCATCTCCGCCGAACCCCGGGTCACCCGATCGACCCTAGTGCTCTCGTGTCCAGGGGTGCGTTTCGACACGACTCGCCTAGCGGCTCGTCGGCTCAACGGGCTACGGGACTGCCCCGCGTCGGGCCGGCGAAGGGCTGAGGGGTGCGTTTCGACACGACTCGCCTTGCGGCTCGTCCGCTCAACGGGCTACGGGGATCTCGGCTCCACGGGCGAAGGGGGCATCGGCTCAACGGGCAAAGGGGGCGTCGGCTCCACGGGCGAAGGGGGCGGCTAGCGCCCGATCCGGGCGTTGTAGTCGGCGCGGGCCCGCTCGTCCGGGTGCAGGAAGATGCTGTCGGTGCCGGTGAGGCGCCGCAGCCGGTTCTTCAGCCCGTGCGGGAGGACAGTGTTGACCCCGACCCAGCCCATCGACGACGGCGCCGTGACCCGCACCCGAGGCCGGGCGATCACCTCGATCACGCGGGCGGCCACCTGTTCGGGCGTGACCGTGGCGACGAGCGAGCCCGTCGTCAGGCCGTCGATCAGTGCGGTGCGGGTGAACGTCGGGAGCACCGCGGACACCCGGACTCCGTGCGGGGTGAGCTCGGCGTCGAGCGCCTCGGAGAACTCGATCACGCCGGCCTTGGCGCCGTTGTAGATGGTGAGCCCGGGGTTCGGCAACCGGCCGGCCACCGACGACACGTTCACGATCTGCCCGCGCCCGGCCGGCACCATCCGGCGCGCCGCGGCCCGGCTGCCCAGCATCACGCCGACCAGATCGATCTCGACGGTGCGGCGGATCAGCGCTTCCGAGTAGTCGAGGAAGGGGCCGACCGGCATGATCCCGGCGTTGTTGATCAGGACGTCGACCGGGCCGAGGCGGCGCTCGACCTCGTCGAGGAAGGCCTCGAACGACGACGACTCGGTGACGTCGAGTTCCAGTCCCTCCACGCCCAGGTCCGCGGCGGCCTTCCCCACGGCATCGGCGTCGATGTCGCCGATCGCGACCCGCGCTCCCGCAGACAGCAACTGCGTCGCGGTCTCGAAGCCGATCCCGCGCGCACCACCGGTGACAGCGATGACCTTGTCACGAAGCGCTTCCCGGGTCTGGGCGAGCCTGCGGTCGGCACGGGCACGGCGTATCGCCGATGGAGACAGCGTCATCGGATCAGTGGATCATCGGGGCCAGGAAGGTGGCCGCGAACTCGCGGACCGCCTCGGGGGTGCGCTGCGATTCGTCGCTCGCCGGGATCTCCAGGTACGAGATCACCAGGCGGACGTGGATCTCCACGGCGCGGTGCAGCAGATCGTCGGCCATGGTGGCGCCGGCCTTGCGGAGCGACCCGGCGACGCGATCGGTCACCATGTCGATGAAGAGCCCGCTCATCGCCGAGGTGAGCCCGCGGATCTCCGCGTCCTGTACGACCATCCGGTTGAGCAGCGGGTCGTTCTCGATCATCTCGGCACCGCGGGCGAACGCCTCGACCACGGCGTCCGCGGGGCTGAGGCCCTCGACGGTCCGCTCGAGGTCGGCCATGCCGCGCTCGAAGGTGTGGTTCGCCAGCGCGATGAGAAGGTTGTCCTTGTTCGGGAAGCGGCGGTACAGCGTCGAACGACTGACGCCCGCGGTCTTCGCGATGGAGTCCATGTTCGCCTGGCGCACGCCGACGTCGGTGAACTCCCGCGCCGCGGCCCGCAGGATCGCGGCCTCCTGTTCCTCCGTCGACGCGGTGACGCGTGCCTTACGAGAGCCCGGCATCAGCGTCGCACCAGGGTGACGGGCAGACGATCCTTGGGTACCGGGAGCGCACTGTAATCCATGGGTAGACGGTATCCCGCGGGCACCGACCACTCGTAGTCGCGCAGCAGATTGTGCATGATCGTCTTGATCTCCATCTGGCCGAAGTACAGGCCGATGCACTTATGGACCCCGCCGCCGAACGGCATCCACGCCATGCGGTGCCCCTTGTCCTCGGCGCGCTCCGGCGAGAAGCGCTCGGGGTCGAACCGGCCGGGATCGGTGTAGTACTTCCGGTCCCGGTGATTGGCCATCTGCGGCACGCACACCATGGTGCCCTCCGGGATGAAGCGGCCCAGCACCTGCGTGTCCTTGATGGCCATCCGAGGCTGCGCGGGCACCGGCGGACACATCCGCAGCGACTCCTTCATCACCGCGTCGAGCACGGTCAGGTCGGCGAGGCCGTCGTAGGTGAGCTCCGGACCCAGTTCCATCGACTGCGCCCGCGCGGTGGCCTGCCACTCCGGGTGCTGCGCCATGCGGTACGCCATCTGGGTCATCGTGATGGTCGACGTGTCGTGCGCGGCCATGAGCACGAAGATCATGTGGTTCACCACATCGTCGTCGCTGAACCGGTGGCCGTCGTCGCTCTCGGCGTGGCACAGCACCGAGAACAGGTCGGGCGTCGCCGTGGCACGTTTCGCCGGGAGATGCTGGTAGAAGAATTCTTCGAGGATCTTGCGGGATCGCAGGCCCTTCCACCACCGCCCGCCGGGGACCGGTTTGCGCACGAGAGCGACACCCGCGCGGACCGTCTCGATGAACGCCTTGTTGAGGCGGTCCGCCTCGGCCTTGCTCAGTTCCAGGCCGAGGAATATCTCCAGGGCGACGTCGAGGGTGAGCTTCTTGAACTCCTCCATCAGCAGCACTCGCCCGTGTCGGTCCAGCCCGCTCGCTCCGCTCCCGCTGGTCGGGAACCGCGCGACCCGGTCGACGATCACCGGCTGCATCTCCGCGAAGTAGCCCTTGAGCACGTTCGGCGAGAACGCCTGCTGCATGATGTGCCGGTGGTGGCGGTGCTCGTCGAAGTCGAGCAGCATGATTCCGCGGTTGAAGAACGGCCCGATGAAGAAGCTCCACGCGGGGGCGTTCGCGAACGCCCGGTCCCGGTTCATCAGGATCTCGCTCGCCGCCTCGGCGCCGCTCGCGATCACCATCCGGACCCCGAAGGCGTTGAGGGCGGAGACGTCGCCGTATTCGGCACGACGACGGTCGGCGAACGCGAACGGATCGCGCCGCATGGACAGCACCTCCAGGACCCCGTTGCGGGTGCTGACCGGAACGGGCCGCAGACCGCTCTCGGCGTCGGGCGTGGCGAGCAGCGGCACGGCCATGATTCCTCCTGGAGCGCGAACTATGAAGCAGCTCACTCCATTGAAACAGATTTCGCCATCTGTTTCTAGGATCCGGCTGACGAGGTCAGCGCGCCATCAAGACGGCGTGGCAGCGCCGCAGGCGTTCGATCCACCAGGCGGTGCGCTCGGGCGAGGCGAGCGGCAGGTCGTCGAAGGGCTGCACGATCTTCGGCTTCACCACGCCCTTACGCGGGATGAACGACGGCGCCGTGTCCTCCTCGAAGAGCACCGCCGTGCCGAGTCCGCAGGCGTGGTCGAGCACCGGGAGGGCGGCCGCGGCGGAGACCGACGCCGACATGCCGATCGCGGTGTCGAGCGCACTGGAGATCACCACGTCCATCTTGAGGCCGCTCGCGAGTGCCAGCACCTTGCGCATGCCGCCGAGCGGCGCCACCTTCAGCACCGCGATGTCGGCCGCATCGGCCTTGGCCACCAGCAGCGGATCCTCGGAACGGCGGATCGACTCGTCGGCGGCGATCGGCACGTCCACCACGCGACGCACCGCGGCCAGCTCCTTAATGGTCGCGCACGGCTGCTCGACGTATTCCACGTCGCCGATCGCTTCGATGGCCTCGATCGCCGTGGGCACGTCCCACGCCCCGTTCGCGTCGATCCGCACCCGGGGGATCACCTCGCGCGCCGCGGCGACGCGCTGCACATCGTCGTCCAGAGTCTGGCCGGCCTCGGCGACCTTGACCTTGGCGGTCGTCGCGCCGGGGTAACGGGCAAGGACCTCGGCCACCTGGTCGGCGGGCACGGCGGGCACCGTCGCGTTGACCGGCACGGTGTCGCGGACGGCCGGCGGCGGCCCCTGCCAGGCGGCCTCGATCCCGGCGGCGAGCCAGTTCGCGGACTCGACGTCGTCGTACTCGACGAACGGCGAGAACTCGCCCCAGCCCTTGAGGCCGCGGAAGATCATCGCCTCGCGCACGGTGATTCCGCGGAAACGGGTGCGCATCGGCAGGGCCACCACCAGCGCGGACTCTTCGATCACGTCGAGCGGCGGCAGTTGCGGTTTGCTCGCCCGGACGGTGAAGATCGGCATCTCCCCCTGCTTGCCGGGGATGGCGAACGGATTGTTGGCGCCGGGCTGATAGACCATGCTGCGAGCCTACCGAGCGGGACCGGTTCAGCCGGCCGAGGCGTGTCTCCCGAGTCTTCTCCGAGGACCGGAAAGAGACTCGGGAGACAGGCCCTTACCCGCCGAGCCCGGGTGCGACCGGCACGCACGGCACCGGCCGGGGATGCGCCGGATCGAGAGCGTTCAGCACCACCGCCACCGACCGCGGCGACGCGACGATCGAGAGATGGTCGGAGCGGTCGGCCGGACAGGTGTCCTGCAGCACGATGTTGGTGGTGCGCGGGCCGGGCACGTCGCCGTCGGTGTACGGCTCGACGATGCCGTCGTGCCTCGTCATCACGTTGGTGTAGGCGATGCCCGGAACGTAGGGGCCGCCGCCGGCGTTGATCTGATTCATGAAGGCCGAGCCGTACTGCTCCTGGTTGCACTCGGGATAGGGCCACAGGCCACCCGCGCCCACGGAGTCCAGGAACGCCGCGGCGCCGTTGCACGCGCTGCTGTCCTGGCCCTTCCAGTACGGCGCCAGCGAGATGTACTTGTCGACCTCGTGCGCGCCGCCCAGGTATTTGACCCAGTAGGCGGGCATCAGGGTGCCCTCGGAGTGGCCGACGATGTCGACCTGCCGCGAGCCGGTCGCCGCACGCACTCGCGCGACGAATCGCTGCAGCTCGACGGCGCTGGTGCGCATGTCGTTCAGGCCGCCGAGCGCGCTCACCGGCCAGGTCGTGCCCGGCCGCACCCCGTAGGTCAGCGCGAAGACGCAGTAGCCCTCGTTGTGCAGCGCCGGCACCATCGTCGCCCAGTTGGTCTGCCGGTTGCCGCCGGTGCCGTGGACCAGGATCACCGGGTTCGGATGTGCGGCGCTCGGCGTGCAATGCCAGTCGTTGGAGCCGGGCAACGACCCGCCGGGATTCCGCAGCTCGGCCCGGGCACCGTCGAAGAAGTCGTGCGAGACGGGCAGCGTGTCGTGCGCCCGTGCCGCCCCCGGCGCGCCCAGGATCGTCACGACGAGGCACGACGCCACGGTGACCCATACCGCGAGGGTGCGGCGAACCGCGGACGCAGCCATGCCCGACCCTACTGCGGCCGGCCGGCCGGAGAGCCGTACACCGGCCCCGCGGCGTGCACGGGCGCGGATCGGTCGTTCCCGGCGACGAGCTTGTCGACCAGCACGCCGATCCAGGCGAAGACGACCACCACCACGACGACGGGCAGCGCATAGATCACCAGGTCGCTCACCGCGTTCCCGATCGGCGTGTAGGCCGGGCGCCACTCCAGCTTCCCGAGGAGCCAGCACGCCACCGCGGCGATCAGCCCCGCGACCGGCGCGAGGAGCAGCGTCGCCGCCGACCTCCGCCGGGCCCGGAACCAGGCGCACACGATCAGCGTCACCGCGACGAAGATGGAGACCGGAAACGTGGCCTCCGAGCCGACGACGGACCTCAGCGCGCCGTTGTGCGGCAGCCAGAGGTGCAGGGCGACCAGGAGATTCCAGGCGAAGACCACACCGACGGCACCCAGCGCGAACAGCACCGTACCGGTCCGTGAGCGCAGCCGGGTATCGACCGCGGGAATCACGAACAGTGCGGCGACGAGCGGCGGAAGCACCCACAGCCCGCGGAGGAATCCCCACTGCATCGCGGACAGCGAGGCGTGTTCCGAGAGCAGCGATGCCCCGAACGTCGCCAGGAAGCCGAGGCCGAGATAGGCCACCGCGGCGAGGATGCCGCAGACGAATCCGGCGACAGTTCCCCCGTTCCCACCGGATCGCGCGGGCACGGGGGTCTGCGGAAGGTAGCCGGGCGCCGAGGGCGGATAACCCGGCCCGGGGTAGGCGGGCGCCGAGGGCGGATAGCCCGGCGCGCGGTAGCCGGGTGCGGCGGGCGGATGAGCGGGCGCCGGGTACCCGGGCGGCGGGGCCGGATACCCGGCGTGTGCGGGCATTCCGGCGGGCGCAAGGCCCGGCGCGGCCGTCCGCGGGCGGCCGGACGCGTCGTCGAGCGCACCGTACGTGGGCGGCGGCCCCGGTGCGGCATGGCGGGGCGCATGCGGCTGACTCATGGGGCGACAGTATCCCGTCCCTGGCCCGACCGCCGGAGCGAGCGGGATCGCCACCTCACGATCATCGGACAGATGGGAACAATCCGGCATACCCACCCCAGATTGGCACAATTACTGAGTTCTGTTTCAATCTCGCGTTACACTGGATCCCATGACCACCGACTTCTCCACGGGGGTGCGCGAGGCGGAGCCGAGCATCCTGGGCACCGATGAACCCGAACTCCGGCTCGGCGCCGACTCGCTGCTGTGGAAATTCGCCGGGGACGTGCGCATGGTGTTCGGATTCCAGCGGCTCGCCGGCACGGAGAACTGCATCGAGCAGCTCGCCCAGGGGGTCGAGGACCATTCGGTGATCTTCAGCGACTTCCTCGGCCGTGCGCGCCGGACCGGGCCGCCGGTGATGCGCACCATCTACTCCGACGACCCGTACGCGTGGGGCCACCGGGTCCGCGACTTCCATCGCGAGATCAAGGGCACCATCGCCGACGGTTCCCGCTACCACGCGCTCAACCCCGAACTGTTCTATTGGGCGCACGCGACCTTCGTCGACCAGGTCCTGTACATCACCGACACCTTCATCCGGCGACTCTCGTACGAGGAGAAGGTGCAGATCTTCGACGAGAGCAAGGTCTGGTATCAGCTGTACGGCGTCAGCGACCGGAGCCAGCCGCAGACGTACGAGGAGTTCCGCGCGTACTGGCAGTCG
This sequence comes from Gordonia sp. PP30, assembly GCF_023100845.1. Classification (NCBI taxonomy): domain Bacteria; kingdom Bacillati; phylum Actinomycetota; class Actinomycetes; order Mycobacteriales; family Gordoniaceae; genus Gordonia; species Gordonia sp. PP30. The sequence continues at coordinate 3,782,353 of NZ_CP095864.1, forward strand.
ATGTGCGAGCGATTCGTCCCGACGCGGACGATCGTGTACGCGACCGGCTATCTCCGGAAGGGACTGCCCCGGCCGCGGCGGATCCCCGGACCGCTGTGGCGGATGACGTCGGCGCCGTTGAACGCCGCGCTGCGGCTGGTCGTGATCGGCACCCTTCCCCCGGAGATGCGCGAGGTCTGCGACCTGGACTGGTCACCACGCAGGCAACGCCGGTTCGACAGGTTCGCGGCGCTGATGCGCGCGGCCAACCCGCTGTTCAACCGGCTCCCCCTGCGGTGGCTCTACGTGCCGTGGGCCTTCGAGGGCTGGACCCGCACCGGTGCCGACCCCCGGCGTATCCACAACTGAACCACGGGGCGCCGGCCGCGGCGTTCGGACCTCATCGCTCCGTCGCGTCGTCAACCGGCCAGGAACATCCTGTCCCGGAGAAGACCGATCACCGGTTCCAGGCAGCCCGCCGGATCGCCGGTGAGGTCGTGCCGGCTGAAGCTCAGGGTGACCCCTCCGGCGGTGGCGAGGGCGTTGCGCTTGCGCATGTCCCGCGAGAACGCCTTGTGGTCCCGGTGATGTGCCCACCCGTCAATCTCGACCGCGACCTTCAGCTCCGGCCAAGCGAAGTCCACGACCCAGCCATGGAACGGATACTGCTGCACACGGCCTTCGAGCGCCTCCGTCCTGACCAGATTCCTGGAACCGGACGTTTCTACGGTCGGCGACCGTAGAAACGTCCGGTCTCGCGGCCGTCCCCGGTCGAGCCCCGGTTCACCCCAGCAGGTGGCGCCGCACGGCGACGGTGAACTCGCGCGGACGGTCGCGGTGCACGCTGTGGCTGGACGGGATGGTCGTGAACTCCCCGTTCGGCAGCACGTCGGCGATCCGGCGCAGATGCCGCGGCGCGAGGAAGCTCCGCTCCCCGCCGGACACCACGAGCACGGGCGCCGACAACGCCCCGAGTCCGTCCCACCAGTCCGTATCGACCCGCTCGAACTGCCGGCCCACCTGGTCCGGCACGGTGCGGTCGAACCGGACCAGGGTCATCGGGCTGGTCACCACCGCGCGGATCCCGCGGAGCCGATCCCCCAGCCCGGCGAACGCCGGCACGACCTTCTCCTCCAGATCCGCCGCGCTCTGCGGCATGGGCGGCGGTTCCTCCAGCACCAGCCGCCCCACCCGGTCGGGCCGGGTCATCGCGAGCCGCAGCGCGGAGTGCGCACCCAGCGAATGCGCGACCACATCCACCCGGGGCACGGCGAGGTCATCGAGGACCGCGCCGAGATCGTCCGCGAAGTCGCCGAGCCCGTAACGGCGGGCGCGCTGACTGTGGCCGTGTCCGCGCAGGTCGACGGCGATGGTGCTCCGCCCGGCGGCGCGCAGTACCGACGCCACGCGCCGCCACGTTCCGTGGTCGCCGCCCATGCCGTGCACCAGCAGGACCGGTCGCTCGTCGTCCCCGGACGGCCGCCGTCGCACCTCGAGGGCGAGATCCGGCGCCTCGCCGTCCCGCTGAATCACCCGCACGGGTATCCAGTGTAGGCGGAGGCGCTAGCGTGACCGGGTGCGAGACTCACGATTCACCAGTGGCTTGGCCTTCGCCGCGGTGTCGGCGGCGTCGTTCGGCCTGTCGGGCACCGTCGCCCGGTCCCTGCTCGAGATCGGCTGGTCGGCCGGGGCGGCGGTGACCGCGCGGATCACGATCGCCGGACTGGTGCTGCTGCTCCCTGCGGTGTGGAGCCTGCGCGGCCGGTGGCATACCCTCGCGAACGGCCGGGTCTGGGGCGCGATAGTGACATACGGCCTGGTCGCGGTCGCCATCCCCCAACTCTGCTACTTCTACTCCGTGATGACGCTGCAGGTCGCGGTCGCCCTGCTGATCGAGTACATCGCGCCGGTCGCCGTGGTCGTCTGGATGTGGGCGCGGCACGGCCAGCGCCCGACGTGGCTGACCGCCGCGGGCGCGGTGATCGCGGCCATCGGCCTCGCGCTGATCCTTCAGGTATTCGGCGGTGTCAGCCTCGACGCGGTCGGTGTCGCGTGGGCGCTCGGCGCGATGCTGGGCGCGGCGGGCTTCTTCATCCTGTCCGCGCACACCGCACCCGACCTGCCCGGCATCGCACTCGCGTCGGGCGGTCTTCTCGCCGCCGGGCTCGGACTCGGCCTGGCCGGGCTGCTCGGGGTGCTGCCGATGGCGGAATCGACGGACGACGTCGAGCTGGCCGGTGCGCCGCTGCCCTGGTGGGCGGCCGTGGCCCTGCTCGCACTGGTCACCGCGGCGCTCGCCTACGTCACCGGGATCGCCGCCACCCGGCGGCTCGGCGCCCGTCTCGCCTCCTTCGTCGCACTGTCCGAGGTGGTCGCCGCGGTGATCTTCGCCTGGGCGCTGATCGGCGAGGTGCCGACCGCGGTGCAGCTCGCCGGCGGTGCGCTGATCCTGATCGGCGTCATCGTCGTGAAGCTGGGCGAGCGCGAGCCGATCCGCCCCGACGAACTCGACCTGGTCGATCCGTGACGTGGCTCAGAGGCTGCCGAGGATCTTGGCGCGGAGGTCGTCGTACTCGGCTCGTGAGATCCGGCCGCCCGCGAACAGGCCGTCGATCTCGTTGAGCCGCTGCGTCACGGTGCGCCCGTCCGGGGCCGCGGCCGCCGGTTCCGGCGATCCGGCCGGGCCGCGCGTCTTCCCGTATCGGCGAGCGATCTCCAGGACCTCGCCGCGCACCTGCGGATCGCCACGCAGATCCAGCGTGCCCTGGACGGGGATACCGTTGCGCGACAGGATGTCCAGCACCTGGACGAGCGCCTCGCGGTTGCCGGTGAGGTCGTAGTCGACGCCGTCCTCGGTCGAGGTCATCACGGCGGGGACCGAACCGGCGTAGAGCTGGGTCAGGTCCCAGTCGACCTCGAACTTCTGCGTCTCCGGATCGACCTGTACGGCCAGCACCCGGCTCGGCAGGAGTCCGACGGCGATCGTCGGGACGGTCATCCGCTTGGTCGCGGTGAACGACGGCACGCGCGGCCCGTGGATCCGCAGGTCGAAGGCGATCACCCGCCGGTCGTTGATCTCCATGCCGGTCTCCTGCAGCGACGTGACCTCGGCGACGGCCGGGCAGCCGGAGACCGCCAGCCGGGACGACTCCGCGCGGCCCCGGACGGTCGCCGTCGTGAGGCCCAGCGCGATCAGGACGTCGACGACCGTGATCCCCAGGCCCGCCCACAGCATCCACCGGGCGTCGTCGCTGCCGATCGCGAAGTAGCCGATCAGGAAGATCGGTCCGACGATCCCGGCGACGAGCATGAAAGCGAAGTACTTCAGAAACGTCTTGATGAAGTCGGCACCGTCCATGAGCGGGAGCCTAGCGACCGCACGCCGCGAGCGCGACGCCCGCGGCCGTTCCGGAAATGCGGCATTCCGCGGTGTCCACGACCCTCACCGCCGACTCGCCCGTGCTCGAGTGCCGCGGCGACGGTGTCACGGATGCACGAAGTGCCCGCCCCGGACGAACCGGAACCCTTCGACCGCGTGTCGTCGCAGGCTCCGCCACGCATGCTCAGGACAGGCGGACGAAACACGAAGTGCCCGCCCCGGACGAACCGGAACGGGCACTTCGAGAAAGACCTCAGAGAGTCAGACTCACTTGATGATCTTGGTGACGCGGCCGGCACCGACGGTGCGGCCACCCTCGCGGATGGCGAAGCGCAGGCCCTCGTCCATGGCGACCGGCTGGATGAGCTTCACGGTCATCTCGGTGTTGTCGCCCGGCATGACCATCTCGGTGCCCTCGGGGAGGGTCACGACGCCGGTCACGTCCGTGGTACGGAAGTAGAACTGCGGACGGTAGTTGTTGAAGAACGGGGTGTGGCGGCCGCCCTCGTCCTTCGACAGGATGTACGCCTGGCCCTCGAACTCGGTGTGCGGGGTGGTGGTACCCGGCTTCACGATGACCTGACCGCGCTCCACGTCCTCACGCTTGAGGCCGCGCAGCAGCAGACCGGCGTTGTCGCCGGCCTGGGCCGAGTCGAGCAGCTTGTGGAACATCTCGATACCGGTGACGGTGGTCTTGGTGCTCTTCTCGCGGATGCCGACGATCTCGACTTCCTCGTTCACGTGGACCTCGCCGCGCTCCACACGACCGGTGACCACGGTGCCGCGGCCGGTGATGGTGAAGACGTCCTCGACGGGCATCAGGAACGGCTTGTCGGTCTCGCGGACCGGGTCCGGCACCGAGTCGTCGACGGCCTGCATGAGGTCCTCGACCGACTTGACCCACTTCGGGTCACCCTCGAGCGCCTTCAGCGCCGAGATCGGGATGACCGGGGCGTCCTCGTCGAACTCCTGGGCGGCCAGCAGTTCGCGGACCTCCATCTCGACGAGCTCCATGATCTCCTCATCGTCGACCATGTCGGCCTTGTTGAGAGCGACCAGGATGTAGGGCACGCCGACCTGGCGGGCGAGCAGCACGTGCTCACGGGTCTGCGGCATCGGGCCGTCGGTGGCGGCCACGACCAGGATCGCGCCGTCCATCTGGGCGGCACCGGTGATCATGTTCTTGATGTAGTCGGCGTGACCCGGAGCGTCGACGTGAGCGTAGTGACGCTTCTCGGTCTGGTACTCGACGTGGGAGATGTTGATCGTGATACCACGAGCCTTCTCCTCCGGAGCCTTGTCGATCTGATCGAAAGCGAAGCTCTCGTTCAGGTCCGGGTACTTGTCGGCCAGCACCTTGGTGATGGCGGCCGTGGTGGTGGTCTTGCCGTGGTCGACGTGACCGATGGTGCCGATGTTCACGTGCGGCTTGGTCCGCTCGAACTTCGCCTTGCCCACTTGTGTCCTCCTGGACTCGGGTCTACCGGGGCGTTCCCGGCAGAGGTCTGTGTTTACTAGTTTATTGCGCCGCAGCGCGGGTCCGCCCGGGCGGGCCGGAGAAGTTACTCTCCGGTCGCCTTCGCGATGATCTCCTTCGACACGTTCGCCGGAACCTCGGCGTACGAGTCGAAAACCATGGAGTAGTTAGCTCGGCCCTGAGTCTTCGACCGCAGGTCTCCGATGTAGCCGAACATCTCCGACAGCGGAACCTGAGCCTTGACGACTCGAGCACCGCTGCGCTCCTCCATGGCCTGGATCTGGCCACGGCGGGAGTTCAGGTCGCCGATGACGTCGCCCATGTAGTCCTCCGGAGTAGTGACCTCGACGGCCATGATCGGCTCCAGAATGACGGGCTGTGCCATGCGTGCAGCCTCTTTGAGAGCCTGCGAACCGGCGATCTTGAAGGCCATCTCCGAGGAGTCGACGTCGTGGTACTGACCGTCGAGCAGGGTGACCTTCAGGTTGACCAGCGGGTAGCCAGCCAGCACGCCGTACTGCATCGCGTCCTGCGCACCGGCATCCACCGACGGGATGTACTCGCGCGGGACACGACCGCCGGTGACGGCGTTCTCGAACGCGTAGGTGGCGCCTTCCTCGGCGTCGACCAGCGGCTCGAGCTTGATCTGGACCTTCGCGAACTGGCCCGATCCACCCGTCTGCTTCTTGTGGGTGTAATCGTGCTTCTCGACGGTCTTGCGGATCGTCTCACGGTAGGCGACCTGCGGCTTGCCGACGTTCGCCTCGACCTTGAACTCGCGACGCATGCGATCGACGAGGATGTCGAGGTGGAGCTCGCCCATACCGCCGATGACGGTCTGGCCGGTCTCCTCGTCGAGCTGCACCGAGAAGGTCGGATCCTCTTCGGCGAGCTTCTGGATCGCGACGCCCAGCTTCTCCTGATCGGACTTGGTCTTCGGCTCGATCGAGACGTTGATGACCGGGTCCGGGAAGGTCATGGACTCCAGGACGATCGGGTTGGCCGGATCGCACAGGGTGTCGCCCGTGGTGGTGTCCTTCAGGCCGATCATCGCGTAGATGTGGCCCGCGACGGCGTCGTCGACCGGCATCTCCTTGTTGGCATGCATCTGGAAGAGCTTGCCGATGCGCTCCTTCTTGCCCTTGGTGGCATTCAGGACCTGGGTGCCGGGTTCGACCTTGCCCGAGTAGACGCGGACGAAGGTCAGCTTGCCGAAGAACGGGTGCGCGGCGATCTTGAAGGCCAGAGCCGAGAACGGCTCGTCCTTGCTGGGCTTGCGAACCAGCTGCTCTTCCTCGTTGCCGAGGGCGTGACCGTGCACCTCACCGATGTCCAGCGGACTCGGCAGGTAGTCGATCACGGCGTCGAGCATCGGCTGCACGCCGCGGTTCTTGAACGCGGAACCACACAGCACCGGGTACAGCTCGGAGTTGACGGTCATCTTGCGGATGGCGCCCTTGATCTCCTCGACCGTGAGCTCCTCGCCGGAGAAGTACTTCTCCATGAGGGACTCGTCGGACTCGGCGACGGTCTCGAGCAGCTGCTCGCGGTACTCGGCGGCCCGGTCGGCGAGATCGGCGGGGATCTCCTGCACCTCGTACGAGGCACCCATCGTCACGTCGCCCTTGGCGTCGCCCGGCCAGACCAGCGCGCGCATCTCGACGAGGTCGACGACGCCGACGAAGTCGTCCTCGGCACCGATCGGGAGCTGCACGACCAGCGGCTTCGCGCCCAGGCGATCGATGATCGTCTGCACGGTGAAGTAGAAGTCCGCGCCCATCTTGTCCATCTTGTTGACGAAGCAGATGCGCGGGACGTCGTACTTGGCGGCCTGGCGCCAGACCTGCTCCGACTGGGGCTCGACGCCCTCCTTGCCGTCGAAGACGGCGACGGCACCGTCGAGCACGCGGAGGCTGCGCTCCACCTCGACGGTGAAGTCGACGTGACCCGGGGTGTCGATGATGTTGATCTGGTTCTTGTTCCAGAAACAGGTGACGGCGGCGGAGGTGATGGTGATACCCCGCTCCTTCTCCTGCTCCATCCAGTCGGTGGTCGACGCACCGTCGTGGGTCTCACCGATCTTGTAGTTGACACCCGTGTAGAACAGGATGCGCTCGGTGGTGGTGGTCTTGCCGGCATCGATGTGCGCCATGATGCCGATGTTGCGGACCTTGGTGAGGTCGTTCAGCACTTCCTGTGCCATTGGGTTCCTTCGGAAGTTAGAGGACTTGAGGCTGTCTTCATCTCGGGGCGCTCGCGCCGCCGAAACAAGTCTGGCGGGCCGTGGCGACATCCGCTGAACTGCGGATGCCGCCGCGGCGGCCGCTCAGACTAGAAGGTCACCAGCGGTAGTGGGCGAAGGCGCGGTTGGCCTCGGCCATCTTGTGGGTGTCCTCGCGTCGCTTGACGGAGGCGCCCAGGCCGTTGGAGGCGTCCAGCAGCTCGTTGGCGAGGCGCTCGACCATGGTCTTCTCGCGGCGCTGCCGGCTGAAGGTGACCAGCCAGCGCAGGGCCAGCGTGTTGGCGCGGCCCGGCTTGACCTCGATCGGCACCTGGTAGGTGGCACCGCCGACGCGGCGGCTCTTGACCTCGAGGGTGGGCTTGACGTTGTCGAGCGCACGCTTGAGGGTGATGACCGGATCGGTGCCGGTCTTCTCGCGGGTGGCCTCGAGGGCCTCGTACACGATCCGCTCGGCGGTCGACTTCTTGCCGTCGAGCAGGATCTTGTTCACCAGCTGGGTGACCAGCGTCGAACCGTAGACCGGGTCGTTGACGAGGGGGCGCTTGGGTGCGGGTCCTTTACGTGGCATGACTTATCAGTTCCCCTTCTTGGCGCCGTAGCGGCTGCGAGCCTGCTTGCGGTCCTTGACACCCTGGGTGTCGAGCGAGCCGCGGATGATGCGGTAACGAACACCCGGGAGGTCCTTCACACGGCCACCGCGGACGAGCACCATCGAGTGCTCCTGCAGGTTGTGACCCTCACCGGGGATGTATGCGGTGACCTCGACGCCGCTGGTGAGGCGCACGCGGGCGACCTTACGCAGAGCGGAGTTCGGCTTCTTCGGGGTGGTGGTGTACACGCGGGTGCACACGCCGCGGCGCTGCGGGCTGCCCTTCAGAGCGGCGGTCTTCTTGACGGAGACCTTGTCCTTGCGGCCCTTGCGGACCAGCTGGTTAATAGTTGGCACTGAGTTCTTTCTCCTCGTGACCGGCGGGCGCCGGTCGTTCATCGTGTCGCGGTTGGTGCTCCGGGCAGGTCGCTCGCGGCGTTTCAGGCGCCTCGAACGGTTTCCGCAACTCGCCCCACCAGGGCTATTAACCCTGGTCAGTGGGATAATCGTGCACCCGTTGTCGGGCGTGTCGCAGCAGGTACGACGTGGTCACGACTCCCCGCTCGCCGCCCGGATCTCCGGACGCCAGACGGGCAGCATCCAGCCTGGGCCGGACGCCGACGTACTACTCTACCGGCCTGGTTTCGACAGGTCAAAACTCTTGACGGGGCGGCCGAACGCATCCCGAACACGCCGGCGACACGCCGCGCGGATCGCCCTACGCGTCGGCATTGATCAGGGTCGATGCCGCCGTCCGCGCCGCCCCGGCGTCCCGCGCGATCACCGCGTCCACCAGCAGCTCGTGAGCCGCGGTGTTCGACGGCCCCGCGCCGCCCGCCTGATGGACGATCACCTCTCGCAGCGCGGGCAGCAGCGAGTCGTAGAACTCCAGATACACGGCGTTGTGACTGGCCGCGACGATCGCCCGGTGCAGTCGGGCGTCGGCCTCGACGGCGGCCGGCCAGTCGACCGGCGGCTCCTGCTCGGGCCAGTCCCGGTTCCGGAGGGCCAGCAGCCTCCGGAGTTCGGCGACGTCGGCATCACTGCGGCGCTCGGCCGCCAGCCCGGCGGCGGTCACTTCCAGGGCCTCGCGCAGTTCCAGCAGATCGCGCCGGCGCGCGGCAGCGAAGAAGCCGCCGAACGCGACCTCCCGCTCATCACGCGCGACGACATAGGTGCCCGACCCCTGCCGCCGCTCCAGCAGACCGGCATGCACCAGCGACTGCACGGCCTCGCGCACCGTGTTGCGCGCCGTACCCGTCATCTCACACAGCTCGGGTTCGGTCGGGATCCGCTGCCCGACGACCCAGCGCCCCCGGGCGATCTCCTCGCGGAGCTGCTCAGTGACCTGGGCGATCAGGGTGCCACGCTTCACCTCCCGCATGCCCTCATTCTCACATGCCCACGGCCCTCTTCCCTCAATACATCCATTCATCCTATGATTTGTCGATGTCCGTCCTGCCCTTCACCGAGCCGATCCCGCACGACACCCGCTGGGGTCGCGGCGGCGGCCGGGCCCTCGTCCTGGTCGCGATCGTCCTGTACGCGTTCAGCCTGCGCGCGACGGTGTCGTCGATCACGCCGCTGCTCGGCCGCATCGCCGGCGACCTGGGTTTCGGCAGCGGCGGCATCGGCCTGATCGGCACCCTCCCGACGGTGATGTTCGGCATCGCCGGGATCGTCGCTCCGGCGCTGGGACGACGACTGGGATACGAGCGGCTCTCGCTCGTCGCGCTCGCCCTGATCGGCGCCGGCACCACCGCACGCTCGTTCGCCGACGGCATCGCACCGCTGCTGGCCCTGACCGGGGTCGCGCTGCTCGGCATCGGCTTCGGCAACGCTCTGTTGCCACCCCTGGTGAAGCGCTACTTCGGCGATCGCATCGTCGTCGTCAGCACCGTCTACATCACCTTCGTGCAGCTCTCCACCGTGATCCCGGCGGCGGTCGCGGTACCCGTCGCCGACGCCGTCGGCTGGCGGGCCGGACTCGCCATGTGGGCGGCGGTCCCCTTCGCCGCGCTGCTGCCCTGGATCGCGGTGCTCCGCCGGAACCGGCCCGCCGGCCGCCACGGCACCGGCGCGAGCGCTCCGCCGACGCCCGCGGCCCCGCCGCGGCTTCCGGTGTGGCGACTCCGCTACACCTGGGGTCTGACGTTGATGTTCGCGATGACCTCCCTGCTCGCCTACACACTGACGACCTGGATACCGGCGATCTACACGAGCGCCGGCAGCAGCGAGGCCTCCGGCGGCGCCATGGTCGCGATCTACTCGCTCGGCGGCTTCGCCGGAACACTGCTGACCCCCATGCTGACCACCCGGCTCGCCAATCCCTTCCCCCTCGCCGCGTTCTTCTGCATCTGCGCCCTCGTCGGCCTCGGCGGTCTGCTCTGGGCGCCGCTGACCGTTCCCTGGCTGTGGCCGGCGATCGCCGGGCTCGGCCCGAACATCTTCCCGATGGCGATCACCCTGACCAACCTGCGGACCCGCACGAGCGAGGGCTCCGCCGCCCTGTCCGGCTTCGCGCAGGGCATCGGCTATCTGATCGCGAGTTCCGGGCCGGTCGTCGTCGGGCTCCTCTACGGCGCGACGCACTCGTGGGGTGCCGCCGTCGCCTTCCTCGCCGGGGCCGCGGCACTCATGATGTGCGGCTCGTGGGTCGCGTGCCGACCGGGCCACGTCGAGGAGCGGCTCGCATGACGCCGTCGTCGGTCCGGCGCCGAGCACGACTCCGACCGGTTTGTGGGGTCCGCCCGCACGCTGCCACCATGGCTCGCGTGCCCCCGCTTCCATCCGCCTCCGACACCGCCACCGCCCGCCTGAGAGAGGCGGTGCACGGCCGCGGCGGGCAGCTTCTGGTGCTCGCCGCGATCGTGACGTTCTCGTTCTCGCTGCGGGCGGCGGTCACCTCGCTCACCCCGCTGCTCGGACGCATCTCCGAGGAACTGCATTTCGGCGACGCCGTCACCGGGGTGCTCGGCATGCTGCCGACGCTGCTGTTCGGCATCGCCGGTCTGGTCGGGCCGGCACTGGGTCGTCGTGCCGGATTGGAGATCGCCACCGTCGGCGCGGTGATCCTGACCGCCGCCGGCACCGGATTGCGCGGCCTCGCGGGTGGCGCGGGCGCGCTGATTCTCCTGTCCGCGGTGGCCCTCTTCGGCATGGGCCTGGGCAATGTCCTGATCCCACCCCTGGTCAAGCGCTACTTCCCGGCGCGGATCGCCACGGCGTCGACGACGTACATCCTGTGCGTCCAGCTGGGCACCACGGTCCCGGCGGCCGCCGCGGTCCCCCTCGCCGACGCCGCGGGCTGGCGCGCCGCACTCGCCGTCTGGGCGCTGATCCCGCTGATCGCGCTGCCGCCATGGCTGGCGGTCGTCCGCCGTCGCCGGACACGGCCGGCGAACGACGTCGCCACCACGCGGTTGCCCGTCTGGCGGTCGTCGATCACCTGGGGCCTGGTGATGCTCTTCGGGATGACCTCGTTGATGACCTACTCCCTGTTCACCTGGGTCCCCACCGTCCTGACCTCCGCCGGCGGCAGTGACGCCCTGGGCGGGACGGCCGTGGCGGTGTTCTCCGGCGTCGGCTTCCTCGCCACCTTTGTCGCGCCGTGGCTGTGCATCCGCTTCACCGACCCGTTCGGCTTCGTCGTACTCTTCGCCGCATGCATGCTCGGCGGTCTGGCCGGCCTGCGCTGGGCGCCGCTCGACGGCACCATGATCTGGATCGTGCTCACCGGCATCGGCGCGACCTCGTTCCCGATGTCACTGACCCTGATCAACGTGCGCACCCGAACCAGTTCGGGGTCGTCGTCGCTGTCCGGCTTCGGTCAGGGCATCGGCTATCTCCTGGCCTGCGCCGGCCCTCTCCTGTTCGGTGTCCTGCACGACGCGACCGACGGCTGGGACGTCCCGTTCGGACTGCTCGCGATCGCGTGCCTGGTGATGGTCGCCGGCGGGCGGATCGTGTGCCGGCCGCGTCTGCTGGAAGACGTGCTCCGCCCCGGCCCCTGAGCAGAACATTTCGGGTGTCCAGAATCCGGACACTCATCACCCCTTGCGGTGTGTGAGGATGATTCTCACGCATCAGGACTTTGGTCCCTGATGCGCGTGGACCGCACTCCGAAGCGCTGCCGCTCGCGCGCTCCGGAGTGTCGTGCAGGCCCACCGGCCGAAACCCCCGACTCGGCCGGTGGGCCTGTTCCATGTCCAGACCCTTTCCTTTGCGCCGCCGTCCGTGTCAGAGTGGGAATCATGGCTTCTTCGCTGCCGCACCGACCGGTCATCGCCGCGTCCTGGCAGCGCGTGCGCTCGACGGGCCTGGAGCACGACCACCGTCCCGATCCGATCCTGAGCGATGTCGACAGCGCCGACCCGCTGCTCGACGCCGCCCGCCCGGTCCTGCAGCGCGCCGCGGAGATGCTCGACGGCACGCCGACCGCACTGCTCCTGGTCGACAACGCCAGCCGGATGGTCGCCCGGGTCTCCGGCGACGGCACCCTGGAACGTCGTCTGGCCGACGCCGGTGTGGTGACCGGCGCCGACTTCACCGAGGCCGCGATGGGCACCACCGCACTCGGCACCACCGCGGAGGTCCGCGGCGACACCGTGATCAACAGCAGCGAGCACTACCTGGAACAGTTCCGTTCGCTGAGCTGTTTCGGCCGCCCGATCATCCATCCGGGCACACGCCGGGTGGCAGGCATCCTCTGCATGACCGAGGAAGCTCAGCGGATCAACCCGCTGTCCCTTCCGCTGGTGCGCGGCATCGCGCACGACATCGGCGAGCGCCTGCTGACTCGCAGCCATTCCGACCACCAGCGGGTGATCGCCGCTTTCGGTGACGCCGCCGACCGGCGCGACATCGCCCTCGCGGCCCTCGGCGACAACCTGCAGCTCACCAACGCCCTCGCCGCCCAGCTCTTGGCGCCGGCCGACTTCGGCACCCTGCGGCTACTCCTCGAACAGAACGACATCCCGCCCACCGTCACGCTGGTGTCCGGGGTGACGGCCGCGGTGGAGGCCGACCGGATCCCCGGAGTACGACACGCCGCCATCTTCCGCTTGCGTCCCCGGATCGACCGGTTGCCGTCCGGCGGCGTCGCCGCGGGCACACCGACGGCCACCACCGTCGCGATCTGCGGCGAACCCGGCACCGGGCGCACCACCCGCGCCTTCGGTATCGCCCCGCGCGAGCGGTCGACGGTGGTCGACGTCGCCGCGACCCTGCTCGCGGGCACTCCCCTCGATCTGGCGGCGACACTCCGGGAGGCGCAAGCACGCGGGGAGGGCGTGGTGATCGACGCCGCCGATCTGCTCGATGAGCGGTCTCTTCAGCTCCTCCTCGCCGCGGTCGCCGGCCGCTCGGCCGCCGATCCGGCGCTGGTCGTGGTGACCGGCCCGCCCGACTCGCTGTCGCCGAGCGCCTCGGCGCTGGTCGCGCGCTGCCGCCGGCGCACCACCCTGCCCCCGTTGCGCCAGCGACCCACCGAACTCGCCGCGCTCGGCCAGGAGATCCTGCGGGCCCGGGACGTGCGGCTCACGCTGAGCACCGACGCCTCCGATGCCCTCGTCTCCCAGGAGTGGCCGGGCAACCTGCGCGAGTTCGCGACCGTACTGAGCGAGGCCGCCGACGCGGCCCGCGCCCGCGGCGCCCGGACCGTCGACGTGGCCGATCTGCCCGACGGCTACCGCAGTACCTCCCGGGTCTCCCGGCTCCTCGGCCTGGAGCAGGCCGAGCGCCTCGCGATCGTCGAAGCGCTCGACGCCGCGAGCGGCAACAAGAGCCATGCCGCCAAGCGTCTCGGCATCAGCCGCACCACGCTGTACGCGCGGATCCGGGCACTCGGTATCCGCTGATCCCCGGCGGCATCACCTCCGCCGTTTCGACTGTCCACGCAGTCTGTCCACTTTCCGGACAAGCCGTCGGCCTCGATTCATGCGACAAATGAAGTACGTCACAGACAGTGGCGTGGTTCATACTCCATCGAACGCATCGCCCGGTTCACATCGGGCGAGAGAAGAGGTTCCGATGACCACCTCCTTGACTCCGGCGCTGCTTCCCGCGGTCGCCGAGTTCGTCGCTTCCGACCGCAAGATGCTGATCGGCGGCGCATGGGTCGACGCCGCCTCCGGCGAGACCTTCGAGACGCTCGACCCCGCCACCGGCCAGGTGATCACCCGGGTCGCCAAGGGTGAGGCCGCCGACATCGACCGGGCCGTCGCCGCCGCGCGCGCCGCCTACGAGGGCCCCTGGTCGCGGATGAAGCCGAACGAACGTGAGCGCCTGATCTGGCGCGTCGGCGACATCCTCTCCGAACGCGCCGAGGTCTTCGGCCAGCTCGAAGCCCTCGACAACGGCAAGTCGGTCGCCATCGCCACCGCGGTCGACGTCGGGTGGTCGGCCGACGTCTGGCGCTACAACGCCGGCCTGGCCACCAAGATCACCGGCTCGTCGATCACCCCGTCCATGCCGTTCTCCCCCGACGGCCAGTTCCACGCCTACACGCGGCGCGAATCGCTCGGGGTGTGCGGGCAGATCGTGCCGTGGAACTTCCCGATCCTGATGGCGACGTGGAAGCTCGCACCCGCGCTCGCCGCGGGCAACACCGTCGTCCTCAAGCCGGCCGAGCAGACGCCGCTGTCGGCACTCATGCTCGGCGAGGTCTTCGAAGAGGCCGGCTTCCCGCCCGGCGTGGTCAACATCGTGCCCGGCTTCGGCGACGCCGGCGCCGCCCTCTCGGCGCACATGGACGTCGACAAGGTGGCGTTCACCGGCTCCACCGAGGTCGGCAAGAAGATCGTGCAGGCGGCCACCGGCAACCTGAAGAAGGTCTCGCTGGAACTCGGCGGCAAGAGCCCGAACATCGTCTTCGCCGACGCCGATCTGGAGGCCGCCGTCGCCGGCAGCGTCGCCGCGTGGATGTTCAACCACGGCCAGTGCTGCGTGGCCGGCACCCGCATGTTCGTGCAGCGGGAGATCTTCGACGACTTCACCCAGGCCGTCGCCGACGCCGCCGCGCAGGCCAAGATCGGCCCCGGCCTCGATCCCACCACCGAGCTCGGCCCGCTGGTGTCCCAGGAGCAGTTCGACCGCGTGAACGGCTACATCCAGCAGGGCCTCGCCTCCGGCGCCCGGGCCCTGACCGGTGGCGGCCGCTGGGGCGAGCAGGGCTACTTCATCGAGCCGACGGTCTTCGTCGACGTCGAACCGAGCTACTCGATCGTCGAGGAGGAGATCTTCGGCCCGGTCGTCGCCGCACTGCCGTTCGACGGCGAGGACGACGTGGCCCGCGCCGCGAACAACTCGATCTATGGTCTGGCCGCGGGCATCTGGACCAAGGACATCTCGAAGGCGCACCGCACCGCGGCCGCCGTCCAGGCCGGGTCGGTGTGGGTGAACCAGTACAACGGCTTCGACACCGCCCTCCCCTTCGGCGGCTTCAAGCAGTCCGGCTGGGGCCGCGAACTCGGCGACTCCGCCGTCGACCTCTACACCCAGGTCAAATCCGTCAACATCGCCCTCTGACCCCGCTTCACCCTCACCCCTTTAGGAGTTCCCATGAAGACCAAGGCAGCAGTCCTCCTCGCCCCCGGCGAGCCGTTCAAGATCATGGAGCTGGAGCTGGATCCGCCCGGCCCCGGTGAAGTGCTGATCAAGTACACCAACGCCGGCCTGTGCCACTCGGACCTGCACCTGACCGACGGCGATCTGCCGCCGCGCTACCCGATCGTGGGCGGCCACGAGGGCGCGGGCATCATCCAGGAGATCGGCCCCGGCGTGACCAAGGTGAAGGTCGGCGACCACGTGGTCTGCAGCTTCATCCCGAACTGCGGCCACTGCCGCTACTGTTCCACCGGCCGCCAGAACCTGTGCGACATGGGCGCCACCATCCTCGAGGGCTCGATGCCCGACGGCACCTTCCGCTTCCACGGGCCGGACGGCGAGGACTTCGGCGCGATGTGCATGCTCGGCACCTTCTCCGAGTACTCGACCATCTCCGAGCATTCGGTGGTCAAGGTCGACGACTGGCTGCCGCTCGGGACCGCCGTCCTGGTCGGCTGCGGCGTGCCGTCCGGCTGGGGCACCGCCGTCGATGAGCGGGCGGGCAATCTCCGCCCCGGCGACACCTGCGTGATCTACGGCATCGGCGGCCTCGGTATCAACGCGGTGCAGGGTGCCGTCGCGGCCGGCTGCAAGTACGTCGTGGTGGTCGACCCGGTCGCCATGAAGCGCGACGCCGCGCTCAAGTTCGGCGCGACGCACGCCTTCGAGAGCGCCGCCGAGGCGCAGGAGAAGGTCACCGAACTCACCTGGGGCCAGGGCGCCGACGCCGCGCTGATCCTGGTCGGCACGGTCGACGAGGACGTGGTGAGCAATGCCTTCGCCATCATCGGCAAGGGCGGGCGCGTGGTCATCACCGGTCTCGCCGACCCGGCCAAGAAGACGGTCCACGTCTCCGGCGCCGAGATGGCCCTCATGCAGAAGACCGTCCAGGGCACCCTCTTCGGCTCGATGAACCCGCAGTACGACATCGTCAAGCTGCTCCGCATGTACGACGCCGGGGAGCTCAAGCTCGATGAGCTGATCACCCAGCGGTACACGCTCGACGAGGTCAACAAGGGCTACGAGGATCTCCGCGCCGGGGTCAACCTGCGCGGCGTGATCGACCACGCCGAGTAGTCCCTCCCCAGCGACCCTCGGGACCGAGCGGAGCCGGGACCATGACGGTCCCGGCTCCGCTCGTCGTCGCTATGGTGCGTTCAGCGCCGGCGGCTACCGCGAGCCCCACTCCGGCGGCGCGTACGACCAGCCGAGGTAGGTGCTGAGCAGGCGGTTGTACCGCTGCACCGTCGGGCCGTTGACAGCACCGCCGGACACGTAGGTGCCGTCCCCCACCGCGATCATCACGTGGCCGTAGCCCTGGTCATAGGTCGGGTTGGAGCTGAACACCAGCGCGCCCTTCGGGATGCCCGACGACGAGGTGTGGATCATCCCGCGCGAGCGCAGGTTGTTGAACGTGGCGATGGCACTGCCCGAACGTCCGCTGGTGCCGTATGCGTTCTCGACGAAGCGCTCGCACGCGAAGTTGTACGAGTTCGACCCGACCTGTGAGAGCGCCCACGAGACGGCCTTGGCCTCCCGGTTGCCCGACGGAGCGGGGGCCGGCGCCGGCTGACCACCGCAGCGCGGCGCCACGGCGTTGTTGGTGCCGGTGTAGATCCACGCGTCGGCGACGTAGCCCGAGCCGGCGATGTGGTCCCAGATGGTCGAGGTGCCGTAGTCGCCCTTCACCGCGGGCCCGGTGGTGGTGCAGTCGATGGTGACCCGCGTCTTGTCGTTCAGCCGGGCGACGATCGGCGCGGTGGTGTTCGGCGCGCTCCGCACGTTCAGGGTGATACCGCCGGTATGCACGGTGCCGGTGGCCGCGTCCGCAGCGCCCGCTCCGGCCACGGTCGCGGCACCCGCCGCGGCGACGACGAGTGTCGCGGTGAGCACGCGGCCCAGTCGGTTGATCTTCATGCCGATCCTCTCGGTGTCAGCGCACCAGGTCGGTGCGGAGCCCAACCGTGACACCCGGCACGATCCCTGTCACGGGACACATGCCGTAAATGCGGCATACCGGACGGAGAATCCCCCGTACGGCGTAAGCGCGAAGGCCCTCACCGCCAGGCCGGGAGAGCTTCTCAGTCGGCCACCGAATGCGGCAGCTTCACCGAGCCCGGGGCCACCTTCGCGGGGCGGGACGGCGGCGGCACCATCGGGCCGCAGTTCCCGTCGGGGGCGACGTCGAGGTCGACGATCACCGGCGCGTGATCGCTCGGCTTGGTGCCCTTGCGCGCCTGGCGGTCGACCCAGGCGGCCTGCACGCGCCGCGCGATCGGGTCACCCGCGACGATCAGATCGATCCGCATGCCGAGGTCCTTGTGGAACATCCCGGCCCGGTAGTCCCAGTACGAGTACATGCGCGCGTCCGGCCAGTGCGCACGGCCGGTGTCGGCCATCCCGAGGTCGAGCAGACCTTGCAGCTCCGCCCGCTCCGGCGCGGTCACGTGCGTGTGCCCCTCCAGCGCCGCCGGGTCGAACACATCGGCGTCGGCCGGGATGATGTTGAAGTCGCCGCAGACCATGCTGTCGGCGGCGTCCGGGGCGACGGCCGCGCGCAGCTTGTCGAGCCAGGCCAGCTTGTACCGGTAGTGGTCGGAGTCCACCTCGCGACCGTTCGGCACGTAGACCGACCAGATGCGGATCCCGTCGCACACCGCCGACACGGCCCGGCCCTCCGGCGGCCCCGCGGGATCGGGGAAGCCCGGCGCGTCCGGGAACGCGGCGCGCACATCGTCGAGCCCCACCCTCGACAAGACCGCGACCCCGTTCCACTGCCCCTGCCCCACGTGCGCGAATTCGTAACCGCGCGAGGACAGTTCGTCGCCGAGTTCGGCGGCGAAGGCGTCGTCGGAGACCTTGGTCTCCTGGAGACAGACGACGTCCGGCGCCCGCTCGTCGAGCCAGGGCAGCAGGCGCGGGATCCGCTGCTTCACCGAGTTCACATTCCAGGTCGCGACACGCATGGTCCCAGCCTATCGGGGCCGCCCGGCCGGGTTCGGGAGCATGCTCGGTGCCGAAGGACCCCGGAAAACGAGTGGTGCACTACCTCAATCACCGGCGTCCCACGGGGTGACGATGGCGGCGGGCCGAACGCCCGTCTCACCCACCGAGGAGGACACCATGACCCGCATCCCCGCCCACAGGCTCCTGACCGTCGGGGGCGCGCTCTGCCTCGCCGCCGGGAGCGTCGTCGCCGTCGGCAGCGGCACCGCAGCCGCCGCGCCGGCGAAACCGACCTACGAGATCACCCTGCCGGCCGGCTCCCCGAACTGGATCAACCACTGGGACATCAGCCATAACACCGGGAAGTGCTATTTCCACAAGAAGAGTGGCTTCCCCGTCCCGAACGACGTCCGATCCGAACTCGTCGCGAGCGTGTACACGTGGCCGATCGACCCACATGAGCTCCAGTCGGGAGCCAACACGCTGTGGGTCGAGTGCGACGACGGCGGCAAGTCCGATGTGGTGACCGTGTACGCACCGCGCAATCAGCTCAACGATCTCCGCACACAGTTCAGCATCGACACCAAGAACCTGTTCGGTTCCTGAGCGGCGGTCACCCCGCCGCGGCCGCGGCGAGAAGGCACGCGATCAGGCCCCGGGTCTCCGCGGGGTCGATCACGTCGTCGATCTCGAAGTGCCTGGCCACGTTGAGCACGTCGGAGTGCTTCCGCATGGCCGCGGTCAGTTCCGCGACGGTTCGCTCCCGCTCCGCCGGATCCTCGATCGCGGCCAGCTCGACCCGCAGCGACAGCCGGACGGCGCCCTCCAGTCCCATCGCTCCCATGTGCGCACCGGGCCAGGCGAGCGTCATCAGCGGCTCCCGCGTGCTGCCGCCGAGCATCGCCTGCGCACCAAGCCCGTAGCCGCGCCGCAGCACGACGCCGATCATCGGCACCGACAGCTGAGCCCCGGCGATGAGCAGCGCCGATGTCCGCCGCACCATACCGGTGGCCTCCGCGTCCGGGCCGACCATCATGCCCGGGGTATCGACCAGCGACACCACCGGGAAGCCGGCCGAGTCGCAGAGCCGCAGGAACCGCGCCGCCTTGTCGCCGGCCGCCGCGGTGATCGCGCCGGCCACGTGCCGGGTGTCGTTCCCGAACAGCCCCACCACCCGGCCCTCGACGCGGCCGAGCGCCGTGAACAGCTCCGGCGCGAAGTCGGGCCCCAGCATGGTCACCGAACCGGCGTCGCACAGCGCCTCCACGATCGGCCCCGGGTCGTACGCGACCTGTTCCCGTTCGGGGACCACGTCGCGCAGCACGGACTGGTCCGCGGCCGTCCAGTGCTCCCGCGGGCCGAGGGAGTATCCGAGCAGGTCGCGCGCGGCATCGTCGACGTCGTCGCGATCCACCGCCACGTCGACCACCCCCGCGGCGGCCATAGTCTCGAGCGGTCCGACGTCGGCGGCGGCCACCTCGCCGAGTCCGCCGCCGGCGATCATCGCCGGGCCGCCCATGCCGAGCGAGCTGCCGTCGCACGCGACGATCAGGTCGGCGCACCCGGCGATCACCGCGTTGCCCGCGAAGCAGTTGTCGTCAACCACGGCGATCCGCGGCACCCGTCCGGCGAGCCGGGCCCACGCCGCGAACGTGGTCACGTCGAGCGCCGACACCAGCGGCAGGTCGCTGTCGCCCGGCCGTCCACCACCGCCCGCGGCAAAGAAGAGCGTCGGCAGCGCGAGCCGCTCGATCACGTCGATCAGCCGGTCGCTCTTGATGTGCCCGCGCATGCCCTGCGTCCCGGCCATCACGAGGTAGTCGTACGAGAGCACCGCGCACGACCGGCCGTCGATCGTCGCCAGTCCCCCGACGATGCCGTCGGCGACGGTGCGGTCGAGCAGTTCGTCGTCGGATCTGCGGTTCGCCTGCGCCGCCGTCACGAACCGTCCGTACTCGACGAACGATCCCGGATCGACCACCGCCGCGATGTGTTCGCGGGCGGTCCGGCCACCGCGCGCGTGCAGTTTCTCGACGGCCTCTGGCCGTGCCGAGTCCTCGGTCAGCGCACGACGCGCGAGCACCTGGAGCAGATCATCTCGAATGGCCATCTGCTCGACGCTATCGGTCGAAACCGAAGCTCGTCTGTTGTTCCGTGGTTGTCGGACGACCACCGAACAGCACACATCATCGGCGTCCGCACCCACTCAGTCGGCGAGTGCGAGTTTGACCTGCTCCACCCAGGCGGCGACCACCTGGGAACGGCGCCGGGAATCGTCGGAGAGCGTGTCCGCCAGCCCGAGACCACGGGCCAGGTCCAGGGTGATCTGCGCCAATCGATGCGCGTGCTCGCCGTGGACACCCGTGGGATCGAGCCCCTGCACGGTCAGCCGGTGGGCGGCGCGGGCCAGCTTGGCCTCCCGCGGCAGGATCAGCTCGCGGAGCGCCTCATCGGATGCGGCGGCGGCCCAGACCTGCAGGGCCGCCTTGAACGGCACCCCGATGTAGATGGAGACCGCCTGCTCGACGACCGCGGCGATACGGTCCGGACCGGCCGGCAGGCCGGTCTCGGCGGCGGTCTGGGTCATCTGCTCGAACATCTGGTCCAGCACCGCGGTGATCAGGTCCTCGCGGGTCGGGAAGTGATGCTGCGCCGCACCCCGGGACACCCCGGCCGCCTCGGCGACCGCGGCGACCGTCGTCGCCGACCAGCCCTTGGCGGCCAGCATGTCGACGGTCGCCGTCAGCAGCCGCTCGCGGGTCTGCCGTGAGCGCTGCTGCCGGGGCTCCCGGGCACCGACGGTCACGAGCTGCTCGCGTCCCAGGCCGGTGGACGCTTACTCAGGAAGGCCGTCATGCCCTCGCGCGCCTCCTCCGACGAGAACAGTGCGGCCGATTCGGCGGCGCGTGCCGCCGTGGCCTCGTCGAACCCGGCGAGGAGCGCCGCCGTCGTGAGCCGCTTCGACGCGGCCAGCCCCTGCGGCGATGCCCTCCGCACACCCTCGAGGATCGCGTCCAGCTCCGCCCGCAGGCCCTCACCGGAATCGGCGGCGGCGGTGAGCAGTCCGGCCTCCACCGCGGCCGGGCCGCCGAACTTCTCCCCGGTGAGGAAGTAGCGGCCGGCCGAACGCGCGGTCATCTTCGCCAGCAGCACCACGGAGATGATCGACGGTGCCAGGCCGAGTCGCGACTCGGTCAGCGCGAAGGTCGATTTCGGTCCCGCCAGGGCGATGTCGGCGGCGCCGACCAGACCGAAGCCGCCGGCACGCACGTGCCCGTCGAGCACCACGATCATCGGCTTGGGCAGGTCGATGAACGACCGCATCAGACCGGACATCGCCGCGCCCACTTCCGCGGTGGCCTCCTCCGGGGTGAGCCCGCGCTGCAGCGCCTCGCCGAGATCGGCTCCGGCGCAGAAGGTTCCACCGGTGTGGGTGAGCACCACCGCGCGCACGGCGGGGTCGGTACTCGCGGCGTCGACGGCCTCCCGCAGCTCGCGCACCAGCGTGGAGCTGAGGGCGTTGCGGTTGTGCGGCGAATCGAGCGTGATGGTGCAGACCGCGGACTCGGTCGCCGCGCGCACCAGTATCTGTTCGTCACTCATCGCGAAACCGGCTTTCTCAGTACGACTTCGGGAGACCCAGGCTGGCCTGGGCGACGAAGTTGAGGATCATCTCGCGGCTGACCGGGGCGATCTTGGCGATCCGGGACAGCGCGATCATCGGCGCCACCCCGTATTCGACGGTGAGGCCGTTGCCGCCCATCGAGTGCACCGCCTGGTCCACCGCCGCGACCGCCGCGTCGGCGGCGGCCAGCTTCGCCATGTTCGCCGCCTCGGCCGCGCCCCAGTCGTTCCCCTCGTCGTACAGGGTGGCGGCCTTCAGCATCATCAGCTTGGCCATCTCGAGGTCGATCTTGATCTTCGCGAGCGGATGCGAGATCGCCTGATGCGTCGCGATCGGCGCCTTCCACACGGTGCGGTCGTTGACGTAGGCGACGGCCTTCTGCAGAGCGTAGCGCGCCATGCCGACCGCCGACGCCGACGCCATGATGCGCTCGGGGTTCAGGCCGGCGAAGAGCTGGCTCAGGCCGGCATCCTCGGAGCCGACGAGCGCGTCGGCGGGGAGCCGGACGTCGTCGAGGAAGAGCGAGAACTGCTTCTCCGGGTTCACCAGTTCCATCTCGATCAGCGTCCGGGAGAAGCCGGGCGCGTCGGTCGGCACGATGAACAGCGCCGGCTTGAGCTTGCCGGTCTTCGCATCCTCGGTCCGGGCGACGATCAGCACGGCCTCGGCCTGGTCGACGCCGGAGATGAACACCTTCTGCCCGCTGAGGATCCACTCGTCACCGTCGCGGCGCGCGGTCGTGGTGATCATGTGCGAGTTGGATCCGGCGTCGGGCTCGGTGATGCCGAAGGCCATGGTGATGGAGCCGTCGGCCAGACCGGGGATCCAGCGCTGCTTCTGCTCGTCGGTGCCGAAGCGCGCGATGATGTTGCCGCAGATCGCCGGGGACACCACCAGCATCAGCAGGCCGGTGCCCGATGCGGCGAGTTCTTCCATCACGATCGCGAGCTCGTACATGCCGGCGCCACCGCCGCCGTACTCCTCCGGAAGGTTGACGCCGATGAAGCCGAGATCACCGGCCTCCTTCCAGAGTTCATCGGTCTTGCGCCCCTGCCGGGCGCAGTCCTGGAAGTACTGCGGCCCGTACTTGGCGCCCAGCGCCGCAACGGCGGCCCGGAGCTCGGTCTGCTCGGCGGTCTCGGTGAAGTTCATTGCGGCTCTTTCTATTCGGCTGCGTTTGCGAGTTCGGATTCGTCGGAGATGACGGCGAGGACGTCACCGACGGAGAGTTGCCTGCCCTCGGTGACGGCGAGTACGGAGACGATGCCGTCGCTCGGCGCACTGATCGTGTGCTCCATCTTCATGGCCTCCAGCCACAGCAGCGGCTGGCCGGCGGTCACCCGGTCGCCCTCGGCGACGGCCACCCGGATCACCGATCCCGGCATCGGCGCGAGCAGCGAGCCCGGGCGCGCGGCGGTCGACGGATCGACGTAGCGCGGGAGCCGCCGGAATGACGCCGACGCCCCCGGCCAGTCGACGAAGACCTCGTCACCGGCGACGGCCACCGAGAATCGGCGCGCCACACCGCCGGTGCGGAGCACCACCTCGTCCGGGGTCCACGACACCGCCTCGACATCGTCGAGGTCGGGCAGTTCGACGGCCCCGCGCACGATCCGGTACCGGATCTCGATGTCGGAGGTGGGCGGGTCCTGAGTATGCGTGCCGGAGGCCGCGTCGGCACGCGGTCGAAGGGCCGACGCGGCCTGTGGGTCGTCATCCGCTCCCTGAGCCGCCGGCGAAGGAGGCGTGTCGATCCGGCGCTGCGCCGCAAACGTCCGGCTCTGGTAGCCGGAGGGAAGGTTGCGCCATCCCGAGGGGAGGCCACCGAGCACCGTCGCACCGGCGCGATCGGCCGCCGACTGTGCCAGTGCCGCCGCGACCGCGGCGACGACCGTCGCCCGGTCATCGGCGAGCGGCGCGGAAAGTCGTTCCAGGCCCACCGAGTCCAGGTAGGCCGTGTCCGTGTCGCCGCTGAGGTACCGCTCCTCGCGCAGGATGTTCACCAGCAGATCACGGTTGGTCACCAGGCCGTGGATCCGCGCATCGGCGAGCGCCCGCGCCAGCATCGCCGCCGCCCGGCGCCGCGTCGGCGCCCAGGAGATCACCTTGGCGAGCATCGGGTCGTAGTAGGTGGAGATCTCGCTGCCGTCGGCGATACCCGAGTCGACGCGGATCCCCGGGCGGTCCAGCAGAGCGAAGCGCACGTCGGCCGGGATGTCGATGGTGTGCACGGTGCCCGACTGCGGCTGCCAGTCGTTCGCCGGGTCCTCGGCGTACAGCCGCACCTCGATCGAATGCCCCGTGCTGCGCGGCTCGTCGCCGTCCAGCGGCTCCCCCTGCGCCACGCGCAGCTGCCACGCCACCAGGTCGACACCGGTCGTCAGCTCGGTGACCGGATGTTCCACCTGCAACCGGGTGTTGGTCTCCAGGAAGAAGAACCGGCCCGTTGCGTCGGCCAGGAACTCCACGGTTCCCGCCCCTACGTAGCCGATCGACGACGCCGCGGTGCGCGCGGCGTCGTACAGCGCGTCGCGCATCCCTTCGACACGTCTCGTCGCTTCGCTCCTCGACGGCTCAGGGATCGGACCGGGGGGCGTGAGCCGTTCCACCAGCGGTGCCGGTGCCTCCTCGATCACCTTCTGGTGGCGGCGCTGGATGGAGCATTCGCGCTCCCCGACCGCCCAGACCGTGCCGTGCGCATCGGCCATGATCTGCACCTCGATGTGGTGCCCGCGCTCGATGTACGGCTCGCAGAAGACCGTGGGATCGCCGAACGCGGACTGCGCCTCGCGGGCCGCCGCGGCGACGGCGTCGTCGAGTTCGCCGAGTTCCCGGACGATCCGCATGCCGCGACCGCCGCCGCCGGCCGAGGCCTTGATGAGCAGTGGAAGGTCGGCCTCGGTCACTGAGGCCGGATCGAGATCGGACAGCACCGGCACACCGGCGGCCTTCATCGCCTCCTTGGCGTTGACCTTGGAGCCCATCGCGGTGATCGCCGCGGGCGGCGGGCCGATCCAGGTGAGTCCCGCATCGATCACCGCCTGCGCGAATTCGGCGTTCTCGGACAGGAATCCGTATCCGGGGTGGATCGCGTCGGCACCGGCGGAGCGGGCCGCGGCGATCACCAGATCACCGCGCAGGTAGGTCTCCGCGGACGTCGACCCGGGCAGCCGGACGGCCGCATCGGCGGCCCGCACGTGCGGGGCGTCGGCGTCCGGGTCGGAGTACACCGCGACGGTGCCCAAGCCCATCGCGCGGCAGGTCGCGAAGACGCGGCGGGCGATCTCGCCGCGGTTGGCCACCAGGACGGACGTGATCACATTCGCTCCCTGAGCGCCGTCCGCTCCCTGAGCACCGTCCGCTCCCTGAGCACCGTCCGCTCCCTGAGCCTGTCGAAGGGTCGTCGTCATGATTGCCTCACATCCGGAAGACGCCGAAGTTGCCGGTGCCCTCGATCGGGGCTCCAGCAATCGCGGACAGGGACATTCCGAGCACCGAGCGGGTGTCCCGGGGATCGATCACGCCGTCGTCGTAGAGCATTCCGGAGAGGAACATCGGGACGGATTCGGCTTCGATCTGTGCCTCGATCATGGCGCGCAGACCGGCGTCGGCTTCCTCGTCGACCGTGCCGCCGCGAGCCTCGGTGGCCGCGCGGGAGACGATCGAGATGACACCGGCGAGCTGGGCGCCGCCCATCACGGCGGACTTGGCGCTGGGCCAGGCGAACAGGAACCGCGGGTCGTAGGCCCGACCGCACATGCCGTAGTGCCCGGCGCCGTAGCTGGCGCCCATCAGCACCGAGATGTGCGGCACCGTCGAGTTCGAGACGGCGTTGATCATCATCGAGCCGTGCTTGATGATGCCGTTCTGCTCGTACTCCTTGCCGACCATGTAGCCGGTGGTGTTGTGCAGGAACAGCAGCGGCGTGTCCGCCCGGTTCGCGAGCTGGATGAACTGGGTGGCCTTCTGCGACTCCGCGCTGAACAGCACACCCTGAGCGTTGGCGAGGATGCCGACCGGGTAGCCGTGGATGCGGGCCCAGCCCGTGCACAGCGAGGTGCCGTACTCGGGCTTGAACTCGTCGAAGTCGCTGTCGTCGACGATCCGGGCGATCACCTCGCGCGGATCGAACGGGATCTTCAGATCCGGCGGCACGATGCCGAGCAGTTCCTCCGCGTCGTAGCGCGGCTCGGCGACCACGGCGTGCGGCGCAGGCCCCTTCTTCCGCCAGTTGAGCCGGGCGACGATGCGCCGGCCGATACGGACCGCATCCTGCTCGTCGGCGGCCAGATAGTCGCCGAGGCCGGAGACCCGGGCGTGCATCTCGGCGCCGCCGAGCTCCTCGTCGTCGCTCTCCTCACCGGTGGCCATCTTGACCAGGGGCGGACCACCGAGGAACACCTTGGAGCGTTCCTTGATCATCACCACGTGATCGCTCATGCCCGGCACGTAGGCGCCGCCCGCGGTCGAGTTGCCGAAGACCAGCGCGATGGTCGGGATACCCGCCGCGGACAGCCGCGTGAGATCGCGGAACATCCGTCCGCCGGGTACGAAGACCTCTTTCTGGGTCGGCAGATCGGCGCCGCCGGACTCGACCAGGGAGATCACCGGAAGCCGGTTCTCCATCGCGATGCTGTTGCACCGCAGGATCTTCCGCAGGGTCCACGGGTTCGACGTGCCGCCCTTGATGGTCGGGTCGTTGGCGACGATGAGGCACTCGACCCCCTCGACCACGCCGATGCCGACGACGATCGACGCACCCACCGCGAACTGGGAGCCGTAGGCCGCGAGCGGGCACAGCTCGAGGAACGGCGAGTCCTGGTCGATCAGCAGCTCGATGCGCTCGCGCGGAAGCAGTTTGCCGCGCTTGCGATGCCGCGCGACGGAGCGCTCACCGCCACCGTCGAGCACCTTCCGGAACTCGAGGTCGAGCTCGGCGAGCTTCGCGTTCATCGCCTCCACGTTGGCCTGGAACTCCGGCGCCGCGGTGTCGACCTTGCTGGCCAGGATCGTCATTTCTGGTACCCCAATCGGTTGGCCGCGAGAGTGCGCAGGATCTCCGTCGTACCGCCGCCGATACCGATGATCCGCATGTCGCGGTACTGGCGCTCGATCTCCGACTCGCGCATGTATCCCATGCCGCCGAAGAGCTGCACCGCCTTGTTCGCGACCCACTCCCCCGTCTCGACGGCGTTGTTCTTCGCGAAGCAGACCTCGGCGATCAGGTCCTCGTTGCCCGCCTCGTACTGATCCACCAGGGCCCGCGTGTAGACCCGGGAGACGTCGATGCGCTGGGCCATCTCGGTGACGGCGTCCTGAACGTTCTGGCGGGCGATCAGCGGCTTGCCGAAGGTCTCCCGGTTCCGCACCCACGCGAGGGTGAGGTCGAGGCAGCGCTGCGCCTGCGAGTAGGCCTGCACGGCGAGCCCGGCGCGTTCGGTGACGAAGGCCTGCGCGATCTGGAAGAAGCCCGAATTCTCCGCACCCACCAGGTTCTCCACCGGGACACGGACATCCTCGTACGACAGCTCAGCGGTGTCCGAACTCAGCCAGCCCATCTTGTCGAGCTTGCGGGAGACCGTGAACCCGGGCGTGCCCTTCTCGACCACCAGCAGGGACACGCCGGCCGCTCCCGGTCCGCCGGTGCGCACCGCGGTGACGACGAAATCGGCCCGGACCGCGGACGTGATGAAGGTCTTGGCGCCGTTGACCACGTAGTGGTCGCCGTCGCGGACCGCGGTCGTCCGCAGATGCCCGACGTCACTGCCGCCGCTGGGTTCGGTGATCGCGAGGCTGCCGATCTTCTCGCCGGCGATGGTGGGCCGGACCCACCGCTCGATCTGCCCGGGGTCGCCGGCGCGGATCAGATGCGGGAGCGAGATCCCGCTGGTGAACAGCGAGGCGAACACGCCGCCGGCCACCCCGCGGTAGTGCAGTTCCTCGGTCATCACGCAGGTGTCGACGGCGGTGCCGCCGGCGCCGCCCGCGGACTCCGGGTAGCTCAGCCCGATCAGCCCGAGTTCCGCCGCCTGCTTGTGCAGCTCGCGCGGGATGAGGCCCGTGCGTTCCCACTCGTCCTGGAACGGCAGGATGTGGCGCTCGGCGAATCCGGCGACGGTCTCGCGCAGGGCTTTCCGCTCCGCGGTGTCCCAGCCGGTGTTGGGGATGGACATGAATCTCCTTGCGTGCGTACGACTTCGGGTTTCGTTGGTGGGTCCGGGGGTTGGCTTCGTTTGGCTGGGGGTGTGGCTTCGACACGGGCTCGGCTAGCGCCTCGCCCGGCTCAGCCGGCTATTGACGGCTGCTAGCGGCGGCCAACGACAGCCGGCTGAGCCGGTGAGGAACGAAGTGACGAACCGTGTCGACCCTTCGACCGCGTGTCGTCGCAGGCTCCGCCACGCATGCTCAGGCCCCGCCCGCCTCCCTAATCGAGGAAGCGTTCCGGGATCGGGACGTGGCGCGAGCGCAGCCACTCGCCCAGGCCCTTCGCCTGCGGGTCGAAGCGGACCTGTTCGGCGACCCCGCGGCCGAGGATGCCCTCGATCACGAAGTTCACCGCGCGCAGGTTCGGCAGTCGGTACCGGTGGACGTCGAGCGCGGCGATCTCCGGAAGCAGTTCCTTCAGGCGCTCGGTGGACAGGAACGCGTCGAGCCACGCGTATTCGTCGTCGCTGCGCGCCCAGAGCCCGATGTTCGCGCTGCCGCCCTTGTCGCCGCTCCGGGCACCGGCGATCGATCCGAGCGGCACGGTCCGGGTCGGGCCCCAGTCGGTGGCCGGCTCGGGGGCGGGGTCGTCGGCGTCGTACGTCGGCGGGCCGGCGAGCGGCGACGGCTCGATGCGGACGGTGACCCCGTCGGGCTGGGTCACCCGGTGTTCGACGAGGGCGGCGTCGACGTAGCCGGGTTCGTAGACGCCGTACGGCGAGCCGCTCGCGGGCGGTCCGGTGAGGGTGAAGCCGGGATACGTGGCGAGGGCGAGTTCGACGGCGACGTTGGAGAACGCCCGGCCGACCTTGGCCGGATCCTGATCGCGGGCGACGACGTGGAGCACCGCACTGGCCTGCTCCTCGTTGTCGGCGTCGGTCCGGTCGTGCCGGACCAGCCGCCACTCGAGCTCCGCGGGCCGTTGCGGCAGCGCCGCCTCGAACTGCTCCTGGAAGAGCGCCGCCTTCGCCTCGATGTCCAGGCCGGTCAGGATCACCGTGATCTCGTTGCGGAGGCCCGCGAGATGGTTCAGCGACACCTTGAGCGTGTTCGGGGGCGCCTCACCGGTGGCCGCCGAGATCGCGACTCGGTCGGTGGCCTCCTGAGTCAGCTGCACCGAGTCCAGGCGCGCGGTCACGTCGGGGTTGAAGTAGCGCGGCCCACCCACCTCGTAGAGCAACTGGGAGGTGACCGTGCCGACCGTGACCGCACCGCCGGTGCCGTCGTGCTTGGTGATCACCGACGACCCGTCGGCGCGCAGTTCGGCGATCGGAAAGCCCAAGTGCCCCATCGGGATCTCGGTGAAGAACGCGTAGTTTCCACCGGTCGCCTGCGCGCCGCATTCGATCACGTGCCCGGCGACCACCGCGCCGGCGAGCGCGTCGAGGTCGTCGTGCTTCCAGTCGAACGCGGCGGCGGCCGGACCGACGGTCAGCGAGGCATCGGTGACCCGGCCGGTGACGACGATGTCGGCCCCGCGGGTCAGCGCCGTCTTGATTCCGAAGGCACCGAGGTAGGCGTTCGCGGTGAGCGGGGTGCCCAGGCCGAGTTCACCGGCCCGCTTGGCCAGGTCGTCGCCGGAGACGAACGCGATCTGCGCGTCCAGTCCTTGTTCGGCGGCGAGTTCGCGCAGTGCGACGGCCAGCCCGTGCGGGTTGAGTCCACCGGCGTTGGTGACGATCTTGACGCCGCGGTCGAGCGCGAGCGCCAGGTTCTCCTTCATCTGCTTCAGGAAGGTCTTGGCGTAGCCGGTGGCCGGGTCCTTCATGCGGTCGCGGCCGAGGATCAGCATGGTCAGCTCGGCCAGGTAGTCGCCGGTGAGGTAGTCCAGTTCACCGCCCTCCAGCATCTCCTGGACCGCGCTGAAGCGGTCTCCGTAGAAGCCGGAGGCGTTACCGATCCGTACGACGTCGCGCATCATTGTTCCTTCGATGAGGTCGGGGCGAGGGGTCCGCGGCCACCGCCGGGCGGCCCCGCGAAGCACTGGGCGATCGTCGACCAGTGCCGGGCGTCGTCACCGGTGAAGTCCAGCGCGAGGTCGTCGAGGTGCCGCCGCTGGGTGACCAGTTCGCAGAAGTCCAGGGCCGGGCCGCGCACCACGTCCGTGGCGTCCTCGGGCCCCCAGACCCAGAGGTCGCCGGAGGGCGCGGTCAGTTCGTAGCGGAACGGCGCGGCCGGCGGCTGTTCCTGATTCACCTGGTAGGCGAAGTCGCGGGTGCGCACGCCGAGGTGCGCGACGTTGCGGATCCGGTCGGTCGCCGACGCCGCGGCGCCGAGCGCGTCGGCGATGTCGAGGCCGTGCGCCCACGTCTCCATCAGCCGCGCCGAGGCCATCGACGCCGCGGACATCGGCGGCCCGAACCACGGGAGTTTGGTGCCGTCCGGCACGGCGACCAGCGCTCCGGCCAGCCGTGCCCGGTATTCGCGCCAATCGGCGAGAAGCTCGCTCGGCGGACGGGCCGCTTCGGCATCCGCGGCGGCGTCGACGAAGCCGCCCGGATCGGTCCACGCCTCCTTCAGCGCACGCTGAAAGCCCTCCGCATCGGTGATCGCGGTGAGGCTGGTCCGGTCGGTCCACGTCAGATGACCGATCTGATGGGCGATGGTCCAGCCCGCGGCGGGCGTGAGCGTCGCCCATTCCTCCGGGCCGAGCCCGGCTACGAGATCGTCCAGCGCGTCGCCTTCGGCGATCAGATCGGCCACGACCGTGTCCACGAGAGCCATATGGCGAGCCTCACACGACCGCGAAGAAAAATCAAGCGTGATTGATTGTTTCTTAGCCGGACGAGCCATTCGGCGAGGTCAGATACCGCGCATCCGCGACGGCGTGGGCCAGCAGGCGGTCGCCGTCGTACAGGTCGGCGTCGAACACACCGAGACGCCGCCCGACCCGGACCGGCCGGGTCCGGGCGGTGAGTCGACGGCCGTCGACCGCCGGCGAGCGCAGGAACGCGATGGTGAACGCGGTCAGCTGATAGTCGGCACCGGCCGGTGCCGCGGCCTGCGCCGCCAGCGACAGCCCCTGGGCGGCGATCGCGGCGATCACGCCGCCGTGCATGGTGCCCATGAGATTGGCGGTCCACGGATCGGCCGCCGCGCTGAAGAGCACATCGCCTTCCCCGTCGAACTCGACCGCGCCGCCGAGCAGACGCGCGAAGGGACCGAGACCGGCGCCGTCCGCGACCAGTTCGCCGACGATGTCGCGGCCGGACCGGTTCGGATCGACGACCGCGCGGGCCACGGCGACGGACTCCGGCCGAGTCGGTTCGCCGATCTCGACGCCATCGTCGCCGGTGACCAGATCGCGGTCGACGCGCACGTTGTGGGCCTCCCCGACGCACACCGCGCGGCCGCCGTCGCCCGAGATCCTCACCGTCGTGACGCCGAATCCGTCGTCGTTCATCACCAGTTCCGCGGTGGCCCGGAGGATCTCGTCGATCCCCGGACGGCTGTTCATCGACATCGAGAGCCGTGCCTGGATGGCCGAGCCGGGTCCGGCGGCGAAGAACGGGAGTCCGCCGATGTCATCGAAGAGCACGGTCAGCGCCGGGAGGTCGATCAGGCCGCGGTGATCGGTGAGTCCGGGACCGAGATACTGGACCATTTCGGCCGGTGCCGCCCCCGGCCGGCGGCCGACGGCGAACGCGGAGAACGGATCGTGCGGGGAGGGGGTCGTCATTCCTCAGTCCTACCAACCGCGCCGTACGTCGGACCCGGCGCCGTGACCTATTGTGCGAGATGTGAACCGATCCCCGGAATGCGCCGATGTGTGACACCCACCGCAACGTGCCGTTCAGCGACGACGAGGCGGCGGCGGTCCGCGCGTTCACCGCGCGGCTCGGCCTCGACGGCCTGATCGACGTGCACACGCACTTCATGCCCAAACCGGTCCTCGACAAGGTATGGGCCTACTTCGATTCGGCGGGGCCGATGATCGGCCGCGAGTGGCCGATCGCCTACCGCGCCGACGAGGAACGCCGCGTCGCCGCGCTCCGGTCGTTCGGGGTGCGGACGTACTCGTCGATGCTGTACCCGCACAAGCCCGACATGGCCGAATGGCTCAACGGATGGGGAGCCGACTTCGCCGCCCACCACCCCGACTGTCTGCGGACGGCCACCTTCTACCCCGAGCCCTCGGCGCCGCGATACGTCGCGGCCGCGATCGAGAGTGGCGCGCGGATCTTCAAGTCGCACATTCAGGTCGGCGACTACTCACCGGTCGATCCGCTGCTCGACGAGGTCTGGGACATCCTGGCGCAGGCCCGGATCCCGATCGTCATCCACTGCGGATCCGGTCCCGCCGCGGGCCGCTTCACCGGCCCCGAGCCGATCCGCGACGTGTTGCGGCGTTTCCCGTCGCTCCCGCTGATCATCGCGCACATGGGGATGCCCGAGTACGCGGACTTCGTCGAACTCGCCGAGACCTACGACGAGGTCCGCCTCGACACCACGATGAACTTCACCGACTTCTGCGAGCGCGAGGCGCCCTATCCCCCGGCCCTGCTGCCCAGGCTCGCGGCACTCGAGGAGAAGATCCTCTTCGGCTCGGATTTCCCGAACATCCCCTACGGCTACCTGCACGCGCTGGAATCGTGCGAGCGGCTGGGTCTGGGCGATCGGTGGCTGCGGTCGGTCGTGCACGACAACGCCGCCGCCCTGTTCGGGCTGGACTGACCCAGTTCGTCTCGTGCGCGGCTTGGCGGCGGGACGGCCCGCTTGTCAGGGGGTCGTTTCGACAAGCCCCTCGGCTGGCGCCTCGTGGCTGCTCAACGGGCGGTCGCTATCGTTTCGTGGCTGCTCAACGGGCGGTCGATGGCGGCTGGTGGCTGCTCAACGGGCGGTCGATGGCGGCTTGTGGCTGCTTAACGGGCGGTGCGGCGGTGGCGACGCTCGACCGCCGGGACACGGCGGGTCAGTCGGCGATCTTGATGACGCCTTGCCGCGGACGCGGCCGTCCGCCGGGCCGGCGAGCTCGTCGTGCCGGGCTGCACCGACCGCGGGTCGCGCGAGACTGTCCGTTTTGTCGGTCGGCGACCGACAAAACGGACAGTTTCGGGATGGGTCCGGTGCCCGGCGCAGCGACAAGACCGCTCGCGGGTCATGGGGTCGTTTCGACAAGCCCCTCGGCTGGCGCCTCGGGGCTGCTCAACGGGCTGTGCGGTGGCCGGCGCCGCGCGGCTGGCCAACGGGCTGTGCGGTGGCCGGCACCTCGCGGCTGGCCAACGGGCTGTGCGGTGGCCGGCACCTCGCGGCTGGCCAACGGGCTGTGCGGTGGCCGGCACCTCGCGGCTGGCCAACGGGCTGTGCGGTGGCCGGCACCTCGCGGCTCGCCAACGGGCGGTTCGGCCGGTGCGGCGGCCGTAGCCGGGTCAGTCGGCGATTTTGATGACCGCCTTGCCGCGGACGCGGCCCTCGGCCAGGTCGGCGAGCGCGGTGGGGAGGTCGGCGAGCGGATAGGTCACGTTGACGGGCGGGCGCAGGCCGGCGTCGATCATCTCGACGAGCTCGTCGTGCAGGAGGCCCGGGACGTCCGGGTGCGTGCGGATGTATTCGCCCCACGCGGCGCCGACGACGGCGATGTTGCGGAAGAGCACGCGGTTGAGCTTGACGGTCGGGATGCCCCCGGCGGCGAAACCGATCACCACGTAGCGGCCGTCCGGCGCCACGGTGCGCAGCGCCTCGTCGAACACCTCGCCGCCCACCGGGTCGATCAGCACGTCGACGCCGCCGCCGGACAGTTCGAGGACGCGGTCTTTCCAGCCGTCGGTCAGCTGGACCACCTCGTCGGCGCCGAGCCCGCGCAGCATCTCCTCCGCACCGGTCCGGTGCACCACGGCGATCACGGTGGCGCCCATGGCCTTCGCCACCAGGATCGACGCGACGCCGACCCCGCCGGCGGAGCCGAGGACCGCGACCACCTCACCGGGCGCGGTCTGCGCACGCATCTTCAGCGCGAAGAGCGCGGTCTGGAAGTTGATGCCCATCGCGGCGCCCTCGTCGAAGCTCAGCGAGTCGGGCATGCGGAACAGCATCTCGGGAACGGCGAGCACCTGCTCCGCGAAACCGCCGAGCCACGAGGTGACGAGAACGCGGTCGCCCGCGGCGTATCCGGAGCCCTCGGGCGCGCTGGCGACGACGCCGGCCACCTCGGTGCCCGGCGTGAACGGCACCGGCGGGCGCATCTGATACTTGCCCTGACTCATCAGTACGTCCGGGAAGCAGACGCCGCACGACTTGACGTCGATCAGCACCTGCCCCGGTCCCGGTTCGAGGGCCGGAAGGTCCTGCAATTCGAGCCCCGACGGGCCGGATTCCGCGGTCAACACCTGTGCTTTCATGGCCCCCAGCGTACGTCCCGGATCGCCGGGCGCGACCTCGATTCGGGGCTTGTGCCAGGCTCCCGGGCACCCGGTCTGGGCGCCGTCGCCCCGGTGGCGGCGCGTCCGCGCGGCTCCGTCGCAGGTCAGCCGAGACCGAGTTTGCCTGCGAGCCTGTCGAGATAGCCCGATGCGCGGTCGACGGTGTCGTCGGGCAGGCCGTACAGCACCTCGGTGACCCCGAGTTCACGCCAGGCGGCGAGCCGTTCCGGCACCGGTTTAAGGTCGAGCACCACGATCTGCGGCGCGCCCCGGCGCCCGGCATCTCGCCACATCCGTTGCAGCAGTTCGACGGAGCCCTCGATGTCGGTCTCGCGCGGCGTGGTGATCCAGCCGTCCGCGCTGCGCGCGATCCACCGGAAGTTCTTCTCGGTACCCGCGGCGCCGACGAGGACCGGCGGCGGCGTCACCGGCTTGGGCCAGGCCCAGCTGGACCCGAAGTCGACGAACTCGCCGTGGTACTCGGCCTCCTCCTGCGTCCACAGCGCGCGCATGGCCTCGAGGTATTCGCGCAGCATGGTCCGGCGCCGCGCCGGCGGCACGTGATGGTCGGCCAGCTCGTCGAGGTTCCAGCCGAAGCCGACACCGAGGGTCACCCGGCCGCCGGAGAGGTGGTCGAGCGTGGCGATGGTCTTGGCGAGAGTGATCGGGTCGGACTGCACCGGCAGGGCGACGGCGGTCGCGAGCCGGATCCGCTCGGTGACCGCGGCCGCGGCGGCGAGGGTGGTCCACGGGTCGAGCGTGCGCAGGTAGCGGTCGTCGGGCAGTTCGGCGGTGCCGGTCCCCGGGTGCGCGGCCTTGCGCTTGGTCGGAATGTGCCCGTGCTCGGGGACGAAGTACGACGCGAAGCCGGCCCGCTCGATCAGCGGCGCGAGTATCTGCGGCTTCAGGCCGCGATCACTGGTGAACTGCACGATCCCGAAATCCATGACGTCTCCTCGTTCTGTGCGTGGTCTCTCAGCGCCTCATCCGGCCGCACCGGACTCCGCCGAGGCGGCCAGCAGCGCCTCGACGCTCACGAACTTCGCCCGACGGCGGCCCTGCGCCCGCCCGGCGGCTCGTTCGGCGGCGTCGATGCGCCGCCAGCCGGCGAGGTCGACCCGCTGCGCGCCGCGCGACGCCACCAGATCGGCGACGTCACCGGCGTCGAGCTCCGGGACCGGCAGGACGTCGTCGGCGAAGTCGGCGATGATCGCCGCGGCGGCCTGCTCACCGCACATCCGGTTGCGGCCGATCCCGCCGGTCGGCCCACGCCGGATCCAGCCGGCCACGTAGAGCCCGGGAACGACGGGTCCGCCCGGCCCGTCGGTGACCCGGGAGTCCTTGCTGGGCACCACATTTCGTTCCGGATCGAACGGGATTCCGGGGATCGGCCTGCCTCGGTATCCCACCGAGCGGACGACCACGGAGGTGTCGATGTCGAAGGTCTCCGAGGTCGGGGCCGCTGCTCCCGACGCCGTGTAGGCGTTGCGCAGGCAGCGCAGGGAGGTCACTTCCCCGTCGCCCATGATCTCCAGCGGCGCGGTGAGGAACCGGAAGATGATCCGCTTGTTCTCGTCATGCCTTGGGCGCGTGGAGAATTCGCGGGCGAGCCGGATCTTGGTGGCGATCGTGGAGTCGAGTGAGCCGTCGTCGAGCGCAGCCCGCGCGGCCTCCGACAGCGCCAGCTCCTCCGGTTCGATGACGATGTCGACGCCGTCGAGGTCGCCCAGGGAGAGGAACTCCGAGTTGGTGAACGCGGCGTGCTCGATCCCCCGCCGGCCGAGGACGACCACCTCGCGGATCGACGAATCCCGAAGCGCCGCAAGGGCGTGGTCGGCGATGTCGGTCGTGGCGAGGATGGCCTCGTCCTCGACCAGGATGCGGGCGACGTCGAGCGCGACGTTGCCGTTGCCGACCACCACCGCGCGGTCGCCGGTCAGGGCGAACACACGGTCGGCGTAGGCGGGATGACCGTTGTACCAGGCGACGAACTCGGTCGCCGGAAACGACCCGGGCAGCTCCTCACCGGGGATGTCGAGATGACGGTCGTGCGGTGCGCCGACCGCGTAGAGGATGGCGCCGTAGCGGGCGGCGAGCTCGTCGTGCGTGATGTGGGTGCCGACGTCGACGTTGAGATGGTAGGTGAAGTTGGCGCGCCGCTCGGCCGCGGCGAAGGTGCCCTCGACACCCTTGGTCTTGGCATGGTCGGGTGCGACGCCGGCGCGGACGAGGCCGTAGGGAGTGGGCAGCCTGTCGTACATGTCGACGGAGATCTGGGGCCGCTTGGTCAGTTCTCCCGCGGCGTAGAACGCGGCCGGCCCGGCGCCGATCACCGCGACCGACAGGGCGCGGTCCTCGGGGAGTCTGGGGGTGCGAGCCGGGTGGGCGAGGCCGCCGTCCACGTCGTGGTCGCGGTAGTAGTCGGCGTTGATCTGCAGGAAGGGCTCGTCGCAGGCGTCGAGCTGATCGTCGGGGTAGATCGCGCTCACCGGGCATTCGTCGATGCAGGCGCCGCAGTCGATACAGGTCGCCGGGTCGATGTAGAGCATCTCGGCGGTGAGGAAGTCGTCCTCGTCGGGCGTGGGGTGGATGCAGTTGACCGGGCAGACCTCGACACAGCTGCCGTCGTTGCAGCAGGGGCGGGTGATCACGTGCGCCATGGCCGGCTCCCTCTCCTCACGAATATAAGAACACGTTCTAGTTTCTGGTCCAGAGTATCGTAATCCCGGTCACTTTCACCCGCCGAGGAAAGGCGCCGCATGCCCGCCGAGAAGCCGACGCCGTCAGCCCCGCCCGTGTACACGCCGCTCCCCGACCGCAAAGTGGGCGCACGGTTCTTCGACGCGGACTATCGCGTGCGCACCGGCGACGTCGACCAGGAGATGCGAGTCCGGCTCGACGGCCTCGCGCGCTACCTGCAGGACGTCGCGAACGACAACATCGACATGACCGACTTCGACGGCTCCGATCCGTTCTGGATCGTCCGGCGGACCGTCATCGATGTGCTCGAGCCGATCACGTGGCCCGCCGACTTCCACGCCGAACGCTGGTGCGGCGCACTGTCCACGCGCTGGACCGACATGCGGGTGCGGCTGACGTCGACCAGCGAGACCAACCGGTTCAATCCCGAGCCGCGGCCGAACGGGCTGATCGAGTCCGTCGGATTCTGGATCAACGTGAACGATCAGGGCATGCCGTCGCGCATCAGCGATGAGGCGCTGAAAATCCTGTCGGAGATGACCGACGAGCACCGGCTGCGCTGGAAGTCGTTGAATCCGGAGCAGGCTCCCGCCGCCGACGAGGTGGAACTCCCCGACCGCGAGCACGTGCTGCGGTCGACGGACTTCGACCCGTTCCGGCACGTCAACAACGCCGCGTACCTGGAGGCGATCGAGGACGAGCTGGTCGATCACCCCGATCTTCTCGACGCGCCGCACCGCCTGGTGATCGAGTACCTGCGGCCGATCACGCCCGGCACCCCGATCACCCTGCGCCGGAAGCGGATCGACGACTGCCTGTACGTCTGGATGCTGATCGGTTCGGACGACGGCCCGGTGACCGCCGCGTCGGTGTCGGTGTCGAAGATCCCGGACGCCTGACCGGCGTGAGGCGGGTCAGCTCGCGCGGCTGATGACCAGCTCCATGAGTTTGATGGGGCCCTGGCAGGGGTCGCCGGTGACCGCGCCCTGCGGCTCGACCCACCAGGTGATGGTGCCGCGGCCCGGCGACTTCGCTGTGACGCCGCAGACACTGGGCCGCTTCGGGTCCGTCGCGGTGAACGCCGCGACACTGTTGACCTGGATGTTCTCGGTGGTGAAGCCCATCCGCCGGGTGGTCTGCTTCTCCAGGTTGAAGTCGCCCCACTCGTACCAGGCGAGGGTCACGTCGATGATCGACGTACCGCGCACCACCCAGCGGCAGATCGCGCCGTTGAAGGTGCCGTCGACCGACGTGCCGCCGACCGCCTCGGCGAGCTGCTTGGGGGTCACGATCTGACACTCGGTCAGCAGGCCCTCGAACTTGCTGGTGTCGACCGCGCCTTCCTGTCCGCCCCCGCCGTCGACCCGGGTCGGGTGACCGTCCACGGTCGACGAGCACCCGGCGACGGCGAGCATCGCCACGCACGACGTCGCCGCCGCCAGGGCGCGCGGCCGGACAGGCCTCATGACGCGCGCTCGATCGAGTCGGTGGCGAGCTTCTGCGCACCGTTGCACATCGTGTCCATCGGTACCGTCTGCATGCCCTGGCGCTGGTCGTCGGTCACCGAGATCTCGATGAAGTCGTTCTCGAATTGGACGCCGACCTCGCAGATCGGGTCCATCTTGGCGAGGAAGCCGGGGTAGCCCGCGATCTTGATGTCGACGGGCATGTACTCGCGGGAGAGCTGTTCGTGCCCGCGCTCGCGGCCGATCGGCGAGCCGCGGTACCAGTTGAACGACGCCACCTGGCCGTCGTTCCGGACCGAGCCCGACCGCCATTCGCAGACCGATGGGTTGTCGATGCGGAGCTTGAGGTTGTGGAGGCCGGTGGCCTGCTCCACCTCCTCGAGGGTGAGACCACCGCAGCGCTGGAATTTCGGCCCGGTGCCCGCCTTCGGTGTGGCCGACGCCGGCGCCGCGCCGTCGTCATCCGATCCGCCGCATGCGCCGAGGGTGAGCATCAGCGCGGCGGCGAGCACCAGCGTGGCGCTCCCGCGGAGCTTGTCGATCTGGCGGCGCTCCCGCTTGGTCGGCCGGCCCGCGCCGGGATCGCGCCGCGGAATGCTGGCGATCACCTCGCGCGGCGGGGGCGGCGGGCTGCGATCGATGTAGCACTCGGCCGCGAGCGGCGCCGAGGTGCGCTTACTGATCAGCTTGGTGACCTCGACGATCCGTTCCCGCCCGTCCAGGCGCACCCGGACCTCGTCGCCGACCGCCACGGTGGTCGCGGATTTCGCGGTGACCCCGTTGACCTGGACGTGTCCGGCCCGGCACGCCGCGCCCGCGGCGGAACGTGTCTTGGTCAGCCGGATGCCCCAGATCCAGCTGTCGACACGCGTCCCCATCGAGCCTCCTCATGGTCTGGGTTCACTCTAGCGGTCCGGCCTCGCGGTCGAGCCGCACCGATCGCCACGGGTCCGGGGACCCCAGGAGCCGCGCCGGTCGAGATGCCCGGCACGACACCGGGATGCGGCAGGACCTCCCGGAGATCCGGGAGGTCCTGCCGTTGTGCGTCGACGCGAGGTCAGTTCACGACCGCGTCATCCGACGGCGCCTTCTCCGACGACGTCCCGCCTTCCGTCACCGGGTCCACCTTCACCGGGTCCGTCGTCACCGGGTCCGTCGTCACCTCGTCCGAGGATGCGGCCCCGTCCAGATCCGCTCCGGTACCGCGACTCCGCGTCGCCGGTGACGACGTCGCCGTCGACGGCGAGGCCAGCGAGGACGAGGTCAGCTGCTGGGTGCCGAGGCCCGAGGTGACGCTGCCGGTGTCGAGACCGTCGACCGTGGTGCCGAGCACCGGGGTCTTGATCTTGCCGGTCCGCAGGGTCGGCACGATCTTGTTCATGTCGCCGAGACCGTCCAGGTCGAACTTCGGCAGGCCGAGGGCGTTGGCAGCGATCTTCCCGTTCACGGTCACGGCCGGCATCAGGTAGATCGTGCCGCCCAGCCAGCTGAGTGCGATGGCGCCGGAGGTGTTCGAGATCGGCTGCAGCCCGTAGTCACTCGTGAGGGCGAGGAGATTGTCTCCGCCGATCGACAGCCGCGCGATGTCGTCGGTGAAGAGGGTCGCGGGGTTGAACTCGTTACCGCTGAAGACGTTGCCGATGAACTCGGTCAGGACATCCTGCGGATTCATGAAGGCGCCGACCGGATTCGTGAGGCCGAGCTGCAGCTCCGGGAGACTCTTGGTCAGGTTCAGCTTGCCGTCGAAGGTGCCGAGCACATTGACGCAGGCACCCGCATCCTCCGCGTACGCGGCGGTGAGCATGCCGAAGCAGCTCACCGATTTGATACCGGGAACGGTGATCTTCACGACGTTGAGCACGCCGTCCGACACCGTCGTCGAATCCGTGGTCCAGGCATTGGCCATTCCGATCAGGGCGAACGACATCGCCGTCCGGCCACCGCTGGCGCCGGCGGTCGCCAGGCTGAGCGGCAGATAGGAGATCGCCGTCGCATTGCCACCCGTCTGTGCCAGTGCGA
Organism: Gordonia sp. PP30; assembly: GCF_023100845.1. Taxonomy (NCBI): domain Bacteria; kingdom Bacillati; phylum Actinomycetota; class Actinomycetes; order Mycobacteriales; family Gordoniaceae; genus Gordonia; species Gordonia sp. PP30. Next base: position 3,822,943 of record NZ_CP095864.1, read on the forward strand.
ACTGAGTGCCCGACCCGATCACCTTGGCCGACCCCTCCGGCTTCGCCTGGTTGAGCGGGACGACCTTGATGGTCCCCGGCAGAACAACCGCGACGCCATTGCCGGTACCTTGCGTGCAGTCAGCTTTGCCTGCCGATCCCTTGGCGCCGTTTCCGCACGCATCGATGCCCCACGTGGACAAGACACCCTGTGCGGCTCCGTTGTTCAGGATCGCCCCCGCGATATCGCCGAGGACATCGGCATGAGCCGGGGCGGGGGCCGCGACCATTCCGGCGCCGAGAACGACCGACGCCGTCGCGGCGACGGCTCCGAGCCGCAGAGCACGAGCTCTCGGCGATACCGAAGAAACGGAAACCATGAACAGACCCCTCACAATCTGGCAGTGCGACGTGTCACATATCGGACAACCGCGTCACTAGATCACAGAGCGAGGCGCCGGTGCAACTCGCCGGTAGCGCCGGCCCGACGGAACCGCTCGCCACGCGATCGACCGCCGGATGCACGACGCCCGGTGACCCACGAGGGGCCACCGGGCGTCGTACCGCTGAGGATCAGGCCAGAGCCTTGGCCTTGATGGCCGCGAACTCGTCCTCGGTGATGGTGCCGGCGTCGAGCAGCGCCTTGGCCGTCGCGATCTGATCGGCCGGGGTCGCAGTGCCCGCAGCGTCGCGGATGTACTCGCGGGCCTGCGCGTCGGCCGCGTGCTGCGCGGCCGCCGAGCGCTCAGCCATACCGGGGCCGCGCGCGATGATGTACACGAACGCCGTCAGATACGGGAAGACCACCAGGAAGAAGATCCAGACACACTTCCAGCCGGTGGCGAGCTTACGGTCACGGAACAGATCCGTCAGGACCATGAACAGGACGATCAGGTACGCGATGAACGCGAAGACCACGATCGTGTACCAGAGAACATTCCACCAGTTGCCCCAATCCATGTGGGACCTCCTCAATCTCTTACCGGGCCGCCTCACAGCGTGCGGCCGCAAGCAACCGCACCACAGTTCGGGCCGCTGGTCAACAGGGGACAAACGCCATGGTCACGGCGACAAACACGACACCGCAAAACTGTCGACGCCGACGATCACCCGACCCGCCCGGCACATCCCCCGGCAGGGGTGATTTCCGCGACACGGGGGCCGCCGGCCGGAGCGACGTTCCCGCAGGTGCCCGGCCCCGTCGCCGTCTCCGGAAGCCGGATCGTCCGGGGCCCAAAGTCCCGGCGTGGGATTGGACGCGATCGAACGGGTTACGCTACCGTACTTTCGTCATTCCCCAAGGTAGGAGAGTCACCGATCATGGCAGCAGTCATTCTTTACGGTACCGAGACCGGCACCGGCGAGCTGGTCGCCGATGCGATCGCCGACGTTCTGGCCGCTGACTTCGATCCGTCGATCTACGACATGACCGACTACGCCGCCGAGGATCTGGACACCGACGACTTCCTGGTCGTGGTCTGCTCCACCTACGGCGAGGGCGAACTCCCCTCCGGTGCGCTGCCGTTCGCCGATGAACTCGACGACGTGAAGCCGGACCTGTCGGGCCTGCGCTTCGCCGTGTTCGGCATGGGCGACTCCGTGTACGACGACACCTTCAACCGCGGCGGCGAGATCATGGCCGAGATGCTGACCAAGCTCGGCGCCACCGAGGTCGGCGAGCACTACCGCCACGACGCCAGCTCCACCGAGAAGCCGACCGCGGCCGCCGAGGGCTGGGCCGAGCGCCTCAAGGACGTCATCGCCGAGGGCTGAGTCCCGGCGCGTCGTACCTACGACTCCGCGGCCGATTCGGCCGTCACACCCACGCCGCGACGACTCCGGTCGTCGTGCGATCCGGCATCGCCGCGGATCGCCGCGTGCTGAGCCAGTTTGACGACGGCCACCGCCGCCACCAGCAGAATAAGGATCAGCAGCGTCACGGTGCCGATCCCGACCTTGAGGTTCTCACCGAGCAGGATCACCCCGAGGGCCATCGAGACGGCCGGTTCCATCACGTTCATCGCCGGGAACGACGTCTGGATGTCGCCGGCGCCGAAGGCCCGCTGCTGCGCGACGACGGCCAGCGCGGCCACGACCACCAGCAGATACAGGTCGGGGTGCCGGAACACCTCCGTCGGCGACGCGATCACGTGCAGTGCCACCGATTTGATCAGCAGCGCCGCGACACCGAACAGGGCGCCCGCCGTGATGCCGTAGCAGAGTGCACGGTGGTGAGCGTTGTGGCAGCGCTCGGCCAGGATCACCAGCGCGATCAGCACCATCACCAGCACGGTCACCGTGACGGCGAGCAGCGTCGGCGCCGCGCGACGATCGGACGGGTGCGGACGCGCGATGACCAGGAACAACACCACGGCCGCGACCAGGACACCGCCCCACACCCAGTCCATCCGTGACGGCTTCCGGTGATCGACGCGCGCCTCCAGCGGCAGCGCGAACAGCACCGCGAGCACCACGAGCGGCTGAACCAGCAGAATGGATCCGAGACCGAGCGCCCACGCCTGGAAACCGAAGCCGACGATCGCGACCACCGCACCCAGCCACCAGCCCTTGGTGATGGACCCGTTGCGCGCGGACGCACGCTGGCGCAGCACAGTGCCCGTCGCGATCATCGCCGCGGCGAGCACAGCGAGAAGCGCCGGAACCCAGGAATGCATGGTCCTTCCAGAATATCGGCCGAACGTCGCTTTCGTCGGCGCGACGCCCCACTACGCACCCCGTGCGGTGGGATACGGTCGAGGTGTGATCGTGCGCACACCCGAGCCCGGCGACCTCACTCACCTGCGCCGCTGCGTCGCGCTCGCGCGGCACGCGGTGAAGGTCGGCGACGAACCGTTCGGGTCTCTCCTCGTGCTCGACGGCGACGTGCTCTTCGAGGACTTCAACCACGTCTCCGGCGGCGGCGACACCCGCCATCCCGAGTTCGCGATCGCCCGGTGGGCCGCCGAGAACCTTTCGGCGGATCAGCGGCGCGCCGCCGTCGTCTACACCTCCGGCGAACACTGCCCGATGTGCGCGGCGGCACACGGGTGGGTCGGACTCGGGCGGATCGTATACGCCGCCGGCGCCATCCAGTTGTTGCAGTGGCGCCGCGAGTGGGGATTGGACGACGCCCCGGTGGCGCCGCTGCCGATCAGCGCCGTCGCGCCGGGTGTCGTCGTCGCCGGGCCGGCGCCGGAGCTGATCGACGAGATCCGCGCCCTGCACGCCCGGGCGGCGGGCGTCGAACTGGACTGACCGCGGACGCGCCTGGGCGATGTCTCCTAGACGGTGATCGTCGTGTTCGAGCCCGCGGTGCCGGTGTTCCCGGCACCGTTTCCGGTGCCGCCGTTCGCACCGGCCGCGACGGTTCCGGACACCGGATGCGACGCGTTCAGGGTGGCGTTGCCACCCGCGCCACCGGTGCCGCCGTTCACGCCCTGACCGCCCGATCCGCCGGTGATCGAACTGCTCCCGACCGAGCCGCCGGTGACGGTGATGGTCCCGGAGCCGCCGGCTCCGCCCTTGCTTCCGGCGGGCGCCGAGCCCGCGTTGCCGCCGGTCGCGCTGCTGTTGACGAGCGTGCCGTCCCCGGTGACGTTGATCGCGGCGGCGCCGCCCCGAGCGGTCGCGTTGCCGGTGCCCGCCGTCGCAGTGCTGTCCTGCACGTGGTTGCCGTTCGTCGCGGCCGTACTCGTCAGGATCTGGGCGGACTGGCCGGCCATCGTGCCGACCGCGTTCCCACCGACAGCGGTCGAGTTCACGATCTGATCGCCGGCCCCGCGTGCGCTGACCGTCGCGGCCCCACCGTTGCCGCCGTTGGTACTGCCGACGCTGTCGCCGCCGCTGCCGCCGGTCGCCGACCCCTGCGCCGAAGCGTTCAGGCCGCCGACGTCGGCGCTGCCGACCCGGTTCACCGACACCACACCCGACGCGCCGTTGCCGCCCTTGACCCCGGCGCCGGTGCCCGTGCCGCCGTTTCCGCCGGTCCCGGTTCCCAGCGCGGTGCCGCCGCTGACCCCGCTGTAGACCTGTCCGGTGGAGCCGCCACCACCGATACCGCCGCCGTGGGCGTCACCGCCCCGCCCGCCGGTCGCAGTGCCGGCCGCGAACCCGTTGACGACGGACACGCCCGGGTAGCTCGAACCGACCAGGATCGATCCCTGTCCGCCGCTCCCACCGGTGCTGTTGCCGTCGTACGCGTCACCGCCGTTGCCGCCCGTGGCCGATCCCGACGCCTGTCCTCCGGAGTCGGCGCCCGTGCCGGTGTTGTTCACGTAACCGACCTGGACCGATCCCCCGCCGCCGTCGCCGCCCCGGCTGTTCGGCCCGCTGGCGTTGCCGCCGCTGCCGCCGGTCGCGGTGCCGTTCGAGGTGCTGCCAGCGACGAAGGCGAACGACCCGCCGTTGGCTCCGTTGCCACCGGTGCCGCCGAGTCGGGCGTTGCCGCCGGCCTCGCCGTAGCCCACGCCGGTCGCCGAGGCGGCGGTGTTGCTCGCCCAGACGCGTCCGGCGCCGCCGGTCCCGCCCTGACTCACCGGATCGCCGGCCGTACCGCCGGCGCCGCCGATCGAGGTCTGCGTCGCACCGTGGACGTCGGTTCCGCTGGTCGCGGTGCTGTTCACGCCGCTGGCGTACACCTCGGCGAAGCCGCCGGCACCGCCGTGGCCACCGTCGGTCGCGGCACCGCCCGCGCCGCCACGTGCCGAACCGGTCGCCGTCGCCCCGGCCGCGGTCGCATGCACCTCACCGAGCCCGCCTGCGCCGCCGACACTGCCGTGACCGGTGACATCGGTGCCGTCGCCGCCCTGGCCGCCGGTCGCCGAACCGGTCGCGGTACTGCCGACCCCGGAGGCGTCGACCTCGCCCACACCGCCCTTGCCGCCGTCGACACCCGCGCCGCCGACACCGCCGACCGCACCGGTGTCCGTACCGGTCGCCGAGCCACCGCTCTGCGCGAAGACGATGCCCTTGCCACCGGCGCCGCCGGTGCCGGTGGCAGTCGCGGTGCCGCCCGCCCCGCCCGTCGCAACACCGCCGGCCGTCGTCCCCGCGACGTCGGAGCCGGACGCGAAGATCTGCGCGTCGCCGCCTGCGCCACCGGTGCCGCCGACACCGAGCGCCGAACCGTCGCCGCCGGTAGCGCCGTCGCCGCCGGTCGCCGTGCCGGAGGCGGTGCCGCCGCCGTTGGCGCCGACCTCGGCCTGGCCACCCGCACCGCCGGTGCCGCCGCGCGTGCCGTCGGCGGCGTTGAGGCCGCCGTCGCCGCCTGCGCCACCGATCGCCGTGCCGTTGTTCACGGTGCTGCCGTGCGGCGCGGTGTAGTCGGGGGTGTCGACCCAGCCCTGCGCGCCGTTGCCGCCGTCACCGCCGCGTCCGACACCGCCGGCGCCACCGACCGCGGTACCGGTCGTCGTGCCGCCTTGGAGGTCGGTCACCTGGGCGCTGCCGCCGTTTCCGCCCTTCGCGCCCGCGACGACCGCGTCGCCACCGGCACCGCCGGTCGACGTGCCGGACGCCGAGCCGCCCCAGCGGGAGAGGACCAGCCCGTAGTCGCCGTCACCGCCGGTGCCGCCGTTCGACGCGTCGCCGCCGGCGCCGCCGGTCGCGGTGCCGGTCGCCTCGCTGTTCCCGTATTGGGCCTGGATCCAGGCGTCACCGCCGTGGCCGCCGACCCTGCCCGATCCGTCACCCGTGCCGCCGGCGCCGCCGGTGGCCGCGCCGGAGGCATTGTCGCCCGGATCAAGTGCCAGGATGTCGCCCTCTCCGGCGTTTCCGCCGGTACCCGCGCCGATCGCATTGCCACCGGCACCGCCGGTCGCGGTCCCGGTCGCTTCACTGCCCGCGCCGTTCGCTTCGATCACACCGCTGCCGCCGGTTCCGCCGTGGCCGCCGGTCAGGGTCGACGACGCATCGCCGCCCTGGCCGCCCGCGCCGCCGATCGCCGAACCACCGGCCGTGCCGCCGGACATGCCGACGACCGCGGCGCCGCCACCGCCACCGCCGCCACCGCCACCGAGTCCGGCCGCGGTCGTCGTGCCCGCGCTACCGGCACCGCCCGCGCCGCCCTGTCCAGCGGTCGCGGTGGCTCCGGCGGCCGGGTCGCCGTCGAGCACACTCGCCCCCGTGCCGCCGGCGCCACCCGCACCGCCGTCTCCGTAAGATCCGCCGTCGGTTCCGGCACCGCCCGCGCCACCGGTACCGCCGGTGCCACCCGCTTGCGGCTCGGCGCTACCGCCCCGCACGGCCCATCCGTCACCGGCACCGCCGGCACCACCCGCGCCACCGGCACCACCCGAACCGCCGCCGGTGCCACCGATACCCGCTCCGCCCACGCCGCCCTGGCCGCCGGCTCCGCCGTTGCCCGCGGCGGCACCGTCGCCGCCGCTGACGCCGGTGCCACCGGTTCCGCCTGTTCCGCCGTCACCGCCCGCGCCGTTCGCACCGTGGCCGCCGTCGGCGTTCGAGCCGCCCGCCCCGGCCGCACCGCCGGTGCCGCCGGTTCCGCCCGCGGCGCCGTCGACGATGGTGTCCCATCCGGCCGCACCCTGACCACCGGTCCCACCGGCGCCGCCGCTTCCGCCGTCGCCGGCCGCCGCGTACGACCCGTCGAGATTCGATCCACCGGTACCGCCCGTGCCTCCGGCGCCGCCGGTGCCGCCCGCCGCACCCGCGGTTCCGGCACTCCAGCCGTCCGCACCGGCGCCGCCCACACCACCGTCACCGGCCGATCCGCCCGCACCGCCGAGTCCGTTGCTCGCGTCGGCTCCTCCGGCAGCGCCCGCGGCTCCGCCGCCGCCACCGTTACCGCCCGCACCACCGGTACCGCCGTCGATGCCTTCGATGTTCGTCCACGAGCCGGAGGCGCCGTCACCACCGGAGCCGCCCGCGCCGCCGTCGCCCCCGGCACCGGACTGCGCGGCGCTGCCGTCGCCGTTCAGGCCGCCGGCGCCGCCCGTGCCACCGGCTCCACCGGTGCCGCCGTCACCGCCGGCCTCGCCGTACTCCCAGCCGTCCGCACCGGCTCCGCCCGCACCACCGTTTCCGGCGGCACCACCGGCGCCGCCCAGCCCGGCCTGGGCGCCGGCGCCGCCCGCGGCACCGGCGTTACCGCCCGCTCCGCCGTCGCCGCCGCGCTGCCCGTCACCGCCGGCCACACCGGCCGGATAGCCGGGAGCGCCGTCCTCACCGTCTTGTCCGATACCACCGTTTCCGCCGTTCCCGCCGTCGCCGTCGGCGCCCGACGCCGCGCGGCCGCCGCCCGTCTGCAGGCCGCCGGTGCCGCCGGCACCACCGGCACCGCCGTCGCCACCGGCACCGCCGCTCTGGCCCCAGTCCCAGCCGTTCGCACCGTCCGCGCCGCTGCCACCGGCACCGCCCGCGCCACCGGATCCGGCCGAACCCGCCGTCCCGGTATGCCCGCCGCCGAAGCCCGCGTTACCACCCGCACCACCGGCGCCGCCGTCCTGGCCGTCGCCACCGTCGAGACCCGGCCCGGTCGCGGCGGTACCGTCCGCACCGACCTGCCCCGCACCGCCGTTCCCACCGTTGCCGCCGCGGCCGTCGGTCCCGGCGACCTGGTCGAGCCCCGCGCCCGCGCTGCCGCCCGCGCCGCCGTTCCCACCGTCGCCGCCGCGCCCGCCGGCCTGGCCGTAGTCCCAGCCGTCGGCGCCGTCCGCGCCGTTGCCACCGTTGCCGCCGTCGCCACCGGCTCCGGCCGTCCCGACCTGCGTGCTGTGGCCGCCGCCGAGTCCGGCGTTGCCGCCGTTGCCCCCGTTTCCGCCGCTCGTTCCGGAGCCGCCGTCCGCGCCGGGTTCCGACGCGACGGCACCGTCGGATCCGGTCCGGCCCGCACCGCCGTCACCGCCGTCGCCACCCAGACCGTCGGCGCCGTTCGATCCGCCGAGTCCGGCACCGGCCCGGCCACCGGCACCGCCGCTGCCCGCGTTGCCGCCGTCACCGCCGTCCGCATGTCCGACGCCCCCGTCGGCACCGGCACCGCCGTTGCCGCCGCTGCCGCCCGCACCGCCGGATCCGGCGGTACCGATCTGGGTGCTGTGGCCGCCGCCGAGTCCGGCGTTACCGCCGTTGCCCCCGTTGCCGCCGTTCGTGCCATCGCCGCCGTCACCGCCGGGCACGCTGCCGTCGGCGCCGTCGACGCCGCCCTGGCCCGCACCACCGTCGCCACCATCGCCGCCCAGCCCGTCGGCGCCCCGCGTACCGCCCGAACCGATACCGGCGAGCCCACCGGCACCGCCATTGCCCGCGTTGCCGCCGTTGCCGCCGTTCGGCGCACCGAGGGTTCCGTCCGCACCGGTTCCGCCGTTGCCGCCGTCTCCGCCGGCGCCACCGGACCCAGAGCTGCCGTCCACCCCGTCATGGCCACCGCCGCGGCCGGCGTTGCCACCGGCGCCACCGTTGCCGCCAGAGGTGCCGTTGCCACCGTTCGGCGCACCCACGACGCCATCGGCGCCGTCGGCGCCGTGAACCCCCGCGCCACCGGTTCCGCCGTCGCCGCCACGACCGGCGGCGCCACCGGATCCAGCCGCGCCGCCCGTACCGGCCGCGCCGCCCGGGGCCGTCGTACCGGCACCACCCGCATCGCCGCCCCGGCCGCCGTCGCCACCCTGCTGTCCGTCGGCGCCCGGCGTCGTACCATTCGCGCCGTCCGCACCCCGGCCGCCGGCACCGCCGTCACCACCGCTACCCGCGGCACCGCCGAGGTCGCTGAGGGTACCGTCGGCGTTCCGGCCGCCCGCGCCCGCGGCGCCGCCTGCGCCACCCGCGCCGCCCGCGAGCCCGTCGGCGCCGGGGGTCGTGCCGTCGGCACCGGCCAGGCCGTCGCCTCCGTGTCCGCCGTCGCCACCCTGGCCCGCGCTGCCGCCGAAACCGGCGCTGCCGTTCGGGCCGAACAGGCTTCCGGTCCCCGCACGACCCGCGACACCGGAGTCGCCGCCGTGGCCGCCCGCGCCGCCGACGCCACCGGCACCGCCCGGGATGGTCGCGTCGGCGCCGTCGCTGCCGTCACCGCCGTGGCCGCCCTGTCCGCCGGATCCCCCGTTGCCGCCGGTACCGAAGAGGAATCCGCCGCTGCCCCCGGCGCCGCCGTGGCCGCCCGCGCCACCGCCAGTTCCGGCGCTGCCATCGCCCACCAGGACCGGGACACCGTCGGCACCGTCCAGACCGGCACCACCCGCCCCACCGTTGCCACCGGCGCCGATCAGGCTGCCGATACCGAACCAGCCGCCCGCAGCGCCGCCGTCGCCGCCGTTCCCCCCGACGCCGCCGTCGCCACCGGTGCCACCGATGCCGAACAGCACGCCGATCGCGGCGCCGCCGTCGCCGCCGGTACCGGTGACCGCCGAGCCGCCCTGGCCGCCGACGCCCGCGAGCCAGCCGCCCTGGCCGCCGTCGGCGCCGGCACCGCCCGCACCACCGTTACCGAACATGCCCGCCATGCCGCCGGCCTGCCCGGCCGCGCCGGTGCCGCCGTCACCGAACAGGAAGCCGCCGTCACCGGCGTCACCAAACAGTTCTGGCAGCAGGCCGCCGATCAAGGAGGCGTGGCCGCCGGTGTAGCCATCCTTTCCGTTGCCGATCAGATCGCGCCCGACAAGCAGCTGGAACGGATAGTTGATCACGGTGTTGATCGGCGCGGCGTAGACGACCCAGGCCTGACCGAGGTCGTGAATCGGGTCGTAGACGAACTGCTGGACCAGGTACGGCAGCAGCTGCGTGGTGCCGTCCGCCGTCTGCGTCGGCGCCAAGAGCGTGCGCGTCAGAACCTGCGTCTGATCGTCGGCAACGAACGCGGTCACGATCGCCGGAACGGCAGCAGGGGCCACGGTCTGGGCTCCGTCGCCGCCGAGCAGCGAGGCCGTCGCGACCGCCGGTGTCGCCGCGGTCCGGAGGTCTTCGGGCTGACCGAACAGCTTGCCCCCCGGCACGACGCCGCGGATCCAGGACGGCGAGCAACACCGCCGACTGGTTGAACAGCACCAGGCTCTCGCCGCTCGGTCCGCGGACCAGCGATTGGAGGAGGCCGGTGATTCCCGCCGGCTCGGGCGCCGAGAGCGAGACGGGCTTGGCGGCGCCGGTCGACACCGCGAGCGGCTGAACCGAATCACCCTGGTCCGGTGCGGCGTTGTCGAGGGACATCGCGCGGATCTTCTCGTTGGAGATGATCGCCCCCAGGTCCCGCGACCGGTCGAAACGCTCCTGGCTGTGCCTGCCCGGAGTAGTCAGGTCGCCGGTCGCCCCGCTCGACCGGTCCGCAGGGAACGAGAAGCCCGGGAGCTTCGCGTCAGACGGGCCACGCTCCGTCGTGGGTGCCGTGTTCGTCGTCGGCGCGGGGTCCGTGTCGTCGTCGGTCTTCGGCGCCGTCGAACTCGACGCGCCGGTATCGGGCGTGGAGCCGGCGGACGGAGTCTGATCCGCACTCCCGTCGGCCGCACCCGAGCCGGCCGTACCCGAGCCGGTCGCGTCCGAGCCGGCCGTGTCCGAGTCCGTCGGCCCGGTGTCCGCGGCCCCCGACGGTTCCGGCTCCTGTTGCTCGGTTCCGGAGGGTTCCGCATCTTGGGTGACCCCGGTGTCGTCCGGTGTCGCGGCCGCGATGGCGACCGGGCCCGCCGCGAACATCGCGGCGGCGATACCCGACGAGGCGACGACGCGGCGGGTCAGCCCGATCTTGCGAATGGACGATTTGGACATGGAGCCTCCCGGGCCGAGCCAGATATGTCGCTTCGACTGTTTCAGAACCGTGACGAGACCGTGAGGTTTCGGCCATCACTCGTTCGGATGAATCTGGCGCCAGGCAGGGACTTTAGACCCGCGGCCGCCCGTCCCGAACGACGACGTCGCGGCCGCCGCTGGTGCGACGGCCACGACCCCGGTGTCGGCGTGCTACTCGGACGTTCCGGTCTGCGCCGACTCGGTCTTGTTCTCGTCCTGGCTGCCCGAATCGCTCGGCGTGCCGAGCGGTTCGGTCGGCGCTCCGGACTGGTCTCCGGCGGAATCCTCCAGTCCCCGGGTACCGGCCTGGCCGTCCTGATCATCCTGACTGTCTTGACCGCTCTGGCCGTTCAGCGAGCCCCGGTTGCCCAGGACACCCGACGTGAGGGCGGTCGGACGCTGCTCCTGATCACCGGCGCCCGACGGCGGCGTCGTGCCGCCCAGGCCGGACAGGCTGTCGGTGACCGTGTTCGGGATATCCTTCAGTCCGCTCTTGGCGTCGTCGACCAGCCCCGACGCGGCATCCTCGATCACCGGCTGGACCAGCTTGTTGATCTCCTTCAGGTCGTCGTCGAGAGTGACGGTCTTCAGGTAGCTCTTGATGGTGGTGATCGGGTCGAACGGGTTGTCCAGCGAGAGGGTGCCGAGGCCGAACGCGTTGTCGATCTGGACCAGGCTCACCTTCGGGAGCAGGCCCTTGCCGGAGTCGTTCACGATCTTGGTGATCTCCGGCGCGCCGATGAGGTTGGGGCGGGTCGTGCCGTTCACCTCGACGGCCGGGAACAGCACGATCTTCTGGCCCATCCACTCGATGGTGATCGGCTCACGCAGACCGTAGTCGCTGGTCAGCCAGGCGGCGGTGACCGTCTCGGTGACGTTCTCCATCACCGTCGTGCCGGTGGAGTCCTTCTTCTCCTCGAACTTGAGCGATCCGTCCGCGTTCTTGTCTTGGACCATGACCGGCTTCCCGTTCTCGTCGACCTTGCCGGAACCGTCGTCGTTCTTGGCCTGCACCATCACCGGGATCATGACCGGACGCTGCTTGACCTGCATCTTCGGCAGGGCGCCGGTCGCGTCCTTCGCCACCGGCCGGCCGTCCGCGTCGACCCAGAGCAGATTGCCGTCGGCGTCGGCCGCCTGCTCCATGACGTTCTCGGTGCGGACGTCCTGGGTGAATCTGACGAAGTCCTTGGCGAACTTCAACCGCTGATCCTCCGAGGTGAGCGCGGGAAGAAGGCTGTCCATGAACGCGGTGCTCTCGGAACCGCCGAGCAGCCCGAACTGCTTCAGGAGCGCGTCGTTGCCGAAGACCAGCGAACTGACATCGGTCAGTCCGTACTGCGTCTGCCTGCTCTCGCCCGCCTTCGCGGCGCGCAGATCCTGGTAGTAGTCGAATGTGCCCAGGTAGTTGCTGCACGTTCCGAGCCCCTCGGCGGTCGCCGTGGTGTTGACGCCGTAGCAGCTGACCTCCTTGAGAGCAGGGATCGACTTCTGCAGCTTCTCGATCTCGTCGAGCTCACCCAGCTGGTCACCCGCGAGGCCGCTGACCAGGTCGTTGCTCTTCAGCTTGGTGAAGTCCAGTTCCTGGCCGAAGTAGGTCAGTTTGATCTGGTCGGTGTCCATGTTGAGCGCGGTCGCGAAACCGAGCTGGGACGTCGCGGTCGACGTCTGGCCGTGATCCGCTCCCGCGAGGGCGACGCCGGGGAGACCGAAGAGGGTGTCCGCCACGGCGGTCGCGTGGCCGCCGCGCATGGCGAGGGCGACCTTCATACCATCGCCCTTGACGGTCGCGGTACCGCTGGGCGCCCCCTGTCCGAGCGCGGCCGGATCGAACTTGCCGTTAGTCAGGTATTCGGCGACTTTGACCGCCTTGTCGCGCCGGTCCGCGTTCTTGTCGTACGTTCGCGTACCCGGCGTACCGAGTGTCACCCCAAAGACCTTCGCGCACTTGCCATCCGTTACAACGCCCAAGTAGTTACACGTATCGACGGTGACCATCTCCGGCGCCCGGGTGGCCGCGTCAAGGACCTCATCGAACGTCTTGAATTCGCCGAGTGCCAGCCCTACCGCCACAACATTGTTGCCACCGATCGCCAGACCGCTGATCATCTCGATCATGTTCTTGCCGCCGACGAGCACAGTGCCGTCCGGAACCTTGTAGTTCTCCAGCAGCGGCGCGATCTCCACGCTGTCCGGCAGCACCACAGCGACGCCGGTCCCGCCCGTCGACTGGCTGCAATCGGCGACCGCCACCGGCGGGTGCTCGACGCCGGGGACCGGCGTCGAGCCGTCGGGATTCTGGCAGACCTCGATGAAGTCCTTGATCATGTCGTTGTCGAGCAGGGCGGTGATCCCGCCGAGATCGCCCAGCGCGTCGAGTGGGCTCTCGGCGCGCGCGGCGCCGACGCCGCCGAGGAGGCCGAGCCCCAGCGCGGTCGTCGCACCCAGCGTCACCGCAGTGCGTGTCGCCCGCCCGGTCCGTCGTCGATCCTTGTGCGCCCGGCGTCGTGCGGCGCGATTCATGTACCTCTGGGCCATCTGAAATCCCCTCCGAATTGTGCGACCTTCACACAGAATATCCACGGCGGGAGTGGCGCGGGTTACCGGACCTGACTCGTGCCACTTTCGGGTGAGTTGGATCGGCGGGCTCTCGCTACCTGGGGTTTCGTTCTGATTTAGTGTCATTTTGGGTCACTAAATCAGGTGTCTACGATCGTCGGTGTGGGCCTGTTCGTCCGGAAGGTACGTACCGCGTCGGGTGCGACTGCGGTGCAGATCGTGTCGAAGGAACGCGGCGTGCGCCGGATCGTCGAGCACATCGGCTCGGCGCACACCGACGACGAGCTCGCTGCCCTACTCGAGGTCGCCGATACGAAGATCCACGCAGGTCAGCTCGCATTCGATCTGAACTCGCTGTCGCCGGCTAAGGTTTCTTCCATTCCGGAGGTCGCCGGTTCGCAGTCGCGTGTCCTGTGGGAAGTCCTCGACAACGCCTACCGTGATCTCGGGTTCGACCAGGTCGGTACCGAGACGTTCAAGCAGTTGGTGTTGGCGCGGATCGTCGAGCCGACCAGCAAAGCCGACACGATCCGCGTCCTGGCCGATCTCGGCGTTCGGTCGCCGTCGCTGCGGACGATCTGGCGCACGCTCAATCGCAGCATCGCCGAGGACTGGCGCAGCCAGCTCGCCGCGGCAGCGTTCGCGCACGTCACCGCCGACGGCGCGCTGTCGATCGTGATGTACGACGTGACCACCTTGTACTTCGAGGCCGAGAACGAAGACCGGCTCCGCAAGGTCGGGATGAGCAAGGAACGGCGAGTCGATCCGCAGATCCTCATCGGGTTGTTGGTCGACCCGACCGGGTTCCCGCTGGAAGTACACGCCTTCGCCGGCAACCGCGGTGAGACGACGACCCTGCTTCCTGTGTTGAACGGGTTCCGCGAACGGCACGGACGAGCCGACGTGGTCGTTGTCGCTGACGCCGGCATGCTTTCGGCAGCGAACCTCAACGCGCTCGAGGAAGCCGGGTTCGACTTCATCGTCGGATCCCGAACCGGTTCAGCCCCAAGGGATCTGGCCGACCACTACGACCGGGTCGGGAACTTCTTCGCCGATGGCGCCACCGTCGAGACCACCCGGGAGATGGGAACCGGCCAGGCGAAGCGGACTCGGCGCGTCGTGTGGCACTACTCGCGGGCCCGCGAACGCCGCGACAACATCACCCTCAACAAGCAGATCGAGCGCGCGCAAGACATCGCCGAAGGACGACGGCCGCCGAAGAAGGACCGGTTCGTCTCCCTCGGCACCCGACCCGGCGTGAACTGGGATGCCGTGGAGAAGGCCCGCGAGTACCTCGGGCTGAAGGGCTACGTCACCAGCATCTCCACTGAGAAACTCGCTGGTGACAAGGTCATGGCCGCCTATCATGATCTGTTCAAGGTCGAGGCGTCGTTTCGGATGGCCAAGACCGACCTGAAAGCGCGGCCGATGTTCCATCACGAGCGTGACTCGATCGAGGCACACCTGACAATCGTGTTCGCCGCACTCGCAGTCACCCGACACCTGACCGAGACTTCCGGCTACTCGATCAAACGCATCATCACCGCGCTACGCCCAGTCCGGGATGTCATGATCCGGATCCGCGGCCAGCACGTCATGGCCGAAACACCGCTCGAGGGCGACGCCGCCGACATCGTCGCCAAGCTCCGAGAGTCAGCAGGGCACTAAAGTGGCACGAGTCAGGCCGGAGAAGCGATAAATCCCTCAAACAGACGAAAATTCGCGAGCGGAGCAGCCGCCATTGTCGTCCTGTGGTAGATGACCCGATCGGCGGAATCCCCCGGAAACCGCTCGTACCAGTAATAACGGTGAAATTCTCGCACCGAGGTGGCGGTTCAAAATGTCAGCGGCATCGGCGTCACTGAATGCGTGGCCGCGACTCTCAACGTATACGCACTCGCAAAACACTAATGCACTGAATACATCCTCGTATTCGAATCGGAATGACCGGACCACCGGAGGGCCGGGGCGCGCCCGGGGTCGATCGGCCCGCCATCGACTCCCCGCACGCACCCCGCACTCCCGACGTGCCTCCACCGGATTGTCGTACCCACGCTCTACCTTTGGAACATGGAGTACCGGACACAGTTGGAAAGCCTCATGACGCTCACCGCGGAGCAGATCGCCCAGGCCTGCGCCGGCCAGCGGATCAACGCGCTCGTGACCCTCTGCTACGACGAGTACCTCGAACTCCGCGAACTCGCCGAGGAAGCCCGCGGCACCGAGCGCTTCGACTTCTACATGCAGGAGGCATCCGCCTGGCGTGACACCGCGCGAGTGCTGCGGGAGATCGCCGCCGGCCCGGAGGCCGTCACCGGACAGACCCGCTCGGCATGACCGACGCTCCGCGCACCCTCGTGCTGATGCGGCACGGCAAATCCGGCTACCCCGCCGGCGTCTGGGATCACGACCGACCGCTCGCCGATCGCGGACGGCGCGAGGGCGCCCTCGCCGGCGAATGGATGGCGGCCGACGGCCTCGAGATCGACGCCGTCATCTGCTCGACGGCCGAGCGCACCCGCCAGACTCTCGAGCGCACGGGGATCGACGCACCCGTCGTCTACACCGAAGACATCTACGAGAACACCCCGGACAACATCCTCGAGGCGATCCGCACCTACGCCCCCGAGGATGCCGGCACCCTGCTCGTCGTCGGCCACTTCCCCGGACTTCCCGGTACCGCTCTCACCCTCGACGACGCCGCCGAGATCGAACGTTTCCCCACTTCGGCGTACGCGGTGCTCACCATCGGCGTGCCGTGGTCCCGGCTCGGGCTCGACGTCGACCCCGCCGCCCGGATGACCGCCCTCCGCGTTCCGCGGAACGCGGACTGACCCGGGGGACCCCGGAAGGCCGATCCACTCGTATCGCCACGGTCTCACCACCCGGGCTTCTTCCGCTCTGCCATGCCGCGAGCCCCGCGATAGTCCGCCGCCTAACGGCTATTCACAGGACCGCTGCCGTCTTCGCCGTCCCCGCTCACGGCACCGTGACGGCGCGACCAGCCGCTGGACCACACCCCGAACAACAGTGTCGAGCGTGCCGCCGCGGACAGCGACGCCACGGGCGACCGATTCACCGCCACCATCGCGCCCGGCGAGGTTCGACTTCGTCCGACCACCATGGTGACCCCGACCGGCACGGGGGCTCGATCGGCATGGCTCGAGCCCGCGGGCCCGGCCAGATGACGACGTGCCGGCCGCCCCGGAGGGACGGCCGGCACGTCGCCGGGAAGCAGATCAGCTCACTCGCCCAGGCCGGCTCCGACCAGATCGCCGGAAGAGTCCGACTCGGTGGACGGCTCCGTCTGAGCCGGAGTCTCCGGCTCCGGTGCCGGATCTGCGGTCCCGGCATCGCCGGCCGGCGGAGTGACCGCGGACGTGTCGTCGCCGGTCGATCCGCTCGGCGTGGTATCGATCTGCGGGCTCTCCGGTTCGGTGACGGTGACAGCGGGCTCGGTCTCGCCGGCATCGGGTTCGGCGGCGGCGAGCCCGGGCTCGGTAGCACCGGCCTTCGAACCGCCGCTACCGTCGTCATCGCCGACGGGCAGGGAGAGACGTGCCGCCGCGGGCGGCGGAGTGTCCGTCTGCTCGTCGTCCGGGCAGACGACGGCCGCACTCGTCTCGGTCGCGTCCGCCGGGACGCAGGTCGGCTCGACCGGAGCCGGGTTCTTCTTGAGGCCGAGCTTCACCGGGTCCAGGCCGAGCTGTTCCAGCAGTCCCCACGAGAGACGCTCGGAGCCGGGGAAGAGCATGGGTCCGAGCAGTTTGTCGAGCATCTTCAGGTCGTCGTCGAGCGTGATCGAGGACTTGAAGTCGCCGATCGTGTGGAAGGGGTCCCACGGCCGGTCGAAGGTCCAGGTGCCGAGACCGAGCGGGTTGTCCCAGTGCACCAGGTTGATCTTCGGCAGCAGGCCGACGTTCGCGTCGTCGATGATCCGGGTGATCTGCGGGGCCCCGATCAGGTTTGGACGGGTGGTTCCGTCGTTCAGGTCGACGCTCGGGAAGAGCACGATCTGATGGCCCAGCCACTCGATCACCAGCGGCTCGCGCAGGCCGTAGTCGCTGGTCAGCCAGTACGCGGTGGTCGTGCTCTTGACCACCGGGTCCCAGATCAACCGGCCCTGATCGTCGCGGGCCTGCTCCGTCTTCTGGACCATGACCGGGACCTTCTTCACCGCCCCCTCCGGCGCCTCCTCGCCGTCGGCGACGGTGATCTTGTTGCCGTCGGCATCGAGCCACACCACATCGCTCGCCGCGTCCGCGGCGGTGGGATCACGGTAGACCGGCTTGTTGTCGGCGTCGACCTGCTGGATCATCACCGGCTTCTTGTAGTACCGGACCTTCTGCTGATAGACGATCTGCCCGTTGTCGTCGCGCTTGGCGACCTGCTCGGTGGCGTCGACCATCTTCGGCGCGACATCGGTGATGCCTTCACCGGACGGCTTGTCCCACGA